>CAZVKE010000004.1:0-441457 GCA_964627815.1 uncultured Leptospiraceae bacterium | reverse complement strand
CACCGGCCGCTCTACGACTGGGTGCTCGACCAGCTGCCCGTGCCGTGCCACCCGCAGCAGATCGAGTTCGCGCGCCTCAACCTGAACTACACGGTGATGAGCAAGCGCAAGCTCCTCCAGCTCGTGCAGGAGGGCCACGTCAGCGGCTGGGACGATCCGCGCATGCCCACCATCTGCGGCCTGCGGCGGCGCGGCTACACGCCCGAGGCGATCCGCGACTTCTGCGACCGTATCGGCGTGGCAAAGGCCGACAGCATGGTGGACGTGGCGCTGCTCGAACACTGCCTGCGCGAGGACCTGAACAGGCGGGCGCCGCGCGTGATGGCGGTCCTCGACCCGGTCCGCGTCGTCATCACCAACTACCCCGAGGGACAGGTCGAGGAGCTCGATGCCGAGAACAATCCCGAGGACCCGTCGGCGGGCAAGCGCGCGCTCGCGTTCTCCCGCGTCATCTACATCGACCGCGACGACTTCCGCGAGGACGCGCCGCCCAAGTTCTTCAGGCTCGCGCCCGGCAAAGAAGTGCGCCTCAAGTTCGCCTACTACATCACCTGCCGCGAGGTCGTGAAGGACGCGGCGGGCAACATCGTCGAGCTGCGCTGCGAGTACGACCCGGCGACGCGCGGCGGCTGGTCGCAGGACGGGCGCAAGGTCAAGGGCACGATCCACTGGGTGTCGGAAGACCATGTCGTGAAAGCGGAGGTGCGCCTCTACGAGCATCTCTTTACGCTGGCGGATATGGACGAGGCCGAGGGCGACTACAGGACGTTCCTGAACCCGAACTCGCTCACCGTGCGCTACCCGTGCTACGTCGAGCGAAGCCTCGCGGACGCGAAGCCCGGCAGCCGCTACCAGTTCGAGCGCACCGGCTACTTCTGCGTCGACTCGCAGGACTCGACGCCGGATCGCCCCGTATTCAACAGGACGGTCACGCTCAAGGACTCGTGGGCGAAGATCGAAAAGAAGATGGAATAGGTTGGATACAGATTTGCGCTTCTATGAAATCCCCTCGCGCTACGCGGGGGGTTTTTTATTGTTGAGCGAACGAGTGAAGTGGAAAGCGAAGCTTTACATTTCCGGGAGAGCGAAGACAACAAGCGGTTTAATACCGCTTATTTCCAGAACATCCACGGCCTGATGCTGACGCGCACGGTATTTGAGGGGATTGAAACCATCTTCACCGAGTAGGTCCCGGCCGCGAGCTCCGGCGAGAAGATGTTCAGGTTGTATTCGATTTCGATACGCTTTCCCGGGTCGAGCGTTTTGCGGTAGCGCTTCATCACCTCGGGGGTTTGCGGCGTGGAGGGGCCGATCGTGAGCATCCGCTCTCCGCGCCCGTTCCTGATATCGAGTGCGAGCATCGACTGCCCCAGGTTCCAGAGGTTGATCTCGACCGGCGCGGCGCCGATATTGATGATCTCTGCGAAGACGCGCGCCTTCCTGCTCGTCGAAAACGACGCGTGGTCCGGATAGAGCCTCGCGGATAGCCTGCCCGCCGCGTCCTCCCGCGGCGCGGCGCCGCCCGGTCCGTCGGCCGCCTGTATCCGGCCGCTGAGAAGGAGGAGCGCCACGAGGAATAGGAAAGAGATTGCACGCATCCTGCCCATCCGTATCACCCCCCTGTAAGAGTAAAAACAGAGACGTCCCGTGCGGTAATCCCGTCGATCTCGCGGAACACCGGCACGCGCATCGCGCGGAGGAGCCGCCTGCCCGTGCGCGGACGAAACGTGCGTCCCCCGTCGGCCGCGATGTTGCCGACGCCGCGCGCCGACGCGCGGGCGAGGAATCGTATGAACGCGGAGGAGAAGTTTTCGTCGTAGAACATATCGCCCGCAAGGACCAGGTCGTAGCCTGCAAGCTCCTCATCGCTCATCGGAAGCGGATCGTCCGTCGACCAGCGGCAGCGCACGCCGTTCGCCTGCGCGGTCTTTTCGGCGAGCGCCACCGCGAGCGGATCGATATCGAAGCCGCTCACCTGCGCGCCGGCCATCGCCGCGGCAATAGAGGTAATGCCGCTTCCCATGCCGACATCAAGAACGCGCTTCTTTTTAAACTCGCGCCTGTTGTCGAGGATGTAGCGCGCCAGGCCCCTCCCGCCCGGCCAGACGACGGCCCAGAACGGCACCGGCGCGCGCTCGTCGCGCTCGCGCAAATACCGGCAGAGGCCGCCGTAATCGAGCGTGTTGTAGGCGAGGATCTCCGGGCAGAGCGGATCGGGAGCGAGCGTCCCGAACCGCCCGAGGTATTCCGCGAGAACAGGGTCCTTCATCTGAACGGTCATCGGCTCTGAATCGACGGCCTTATCGCTCGCAGGCTTTCTTCAGGTTTTCAAGGCTCATGGCGCTGACTCGTGACGACACACGTTTGGCCGCGAACGCCTTGAAGCCGGAGAGGAAGCCCTTGAACTGGTAGGTTTCACGGTAGACGACCTTCGATTTCGCCGCGTCGGCTTTCTCGACCGCGAGCTGCGGCTCCGCACCGTCTATCGGGCCGCCTTCGATTTTCATGAGGATCGTGCCGGGAGGCGAGCTGCTTTTCACGCTGATCTTCATGGCGGTCAGAAGGTTCTGCATCTTGCCGAGGCCGGACATCATCGTCTCAAGGCCGGCGGCCCCTCCGGGAATGGCGTTCATCTTATCCTGCGCCTCTTTCGGCATGTTCTTCATTATTGATCCCATGTCGACTTTAGGCATCTTCTTCACGCTCTGCAACATTCCCATCATGCCGATAAGGTGCCATGACGGCAGGTTACGGGCAGTGGCAAAGACTTTTGCCTGCGGCGCGTTGATCTCGATCGTCTGTTCGAGGTTATACGTTCCGGGGATGAGTAGTATCACTCCGGCTATCGCCACCAGTATGACAAGAAGAATAATCAGCTTTTTCATCAGTCCCTCCTCCTTCTTTTGATTCGCAGCGCACACCGCGCGGCGGACCGGCACGTCATCCCTGAAAGGTAACACAGGCCGGGGAGGCGGTCAATATCTTTTCATCCGCGGAAGAAGAGGGATAGCGATGGGCGGATAAAACCCGCGAAGGCGCGTAAACGGGCGCTGCTACTTAAACACCACCGAGGCGAACGAGCGCCTGACGCCGCGCGTGTATCTGAACGCCGGGTGGCCAAGGATCATCGCGATGCAGACCTTGTTTTCTACCGGGATTCCCCACTTCTCCTTCAGCTTCTTTTCGCGGTCGAGCGCGTAGGAGACGGTGCCGATCATGCAGCTTCCCAGTTCGAGCGATTCTGCGGCGATCATCGCGTAGGTGCAGGCGATATGTCCGTCGACCGGATCGGCGTAGGGCGACTGGTGAAAGAGGAGCACGCACGGCGCATGGTAGAACAGCAGGTCGGTCTTTTCATCCCTTGCCTCGATCATCATTTTCGTGACGGGGAGGATAAAATCGCGGAACATCTCTATATCCGACTTTTTCATAAAAGGCTTCATGACCGCAAGCGTAATCGGATTGAAAAACCTCTGCCACTTCCCGAAGGCCGTGATGATGTCACCCGCGAGGTCCTGCACGCGCTCCGCGCCGCTGACCGCGACCACGCCCACGTCGGAAGGGGGAATGCCCATCGGCGCGCTTGAGGCCATCGCGAGCACGCGCGCGATCGTTTTTTCATCGAGCGCTTTTTTCGAAAACTCGCGCACGCTTCGCCGTGACACGAGAAGGTTTTCGAGCGCTTCAGGCGTGGCGCGCTTCCCCTTCGGCGGCAGGATAAACGCGTCTTCCGGCGAGAGTTTTCTCCCGCTCACGGATACCGCCCCTTTCGGGCAGACCGCCATGCACTGGCCGCAGCCGATGCAGCCGATTCCGTTGTCATCCGCCACGCGCGGCCTGCCGTCGACCTCGATGATTGTGAACGACTTGCAGGCCTTTACGCAGAGCCCGCATGCGGTGCAGAGCTTTTCGTTGATTACGGGTACCGCGGCCTCGTTGCCGAAGCCGGTCCTCACGGTTTTACCGGGTTTTCCTTTCATGAGAGTCCTCCCTGTATCGATCTACAAAAATATCAACAAAACGTGCCGTTGTTTCCTTAAGCGGCAGGTCCGTATCCATGACAAGATAGCCGATGATGCCATCGAGCGCCGCCATGAGCGCAACCGCGGCCGCTGCCGGATCAACCGACTTGAATTCGCCCGAGTCTATTCCCCTGCGATAGAGCGATTCGAGAAATGAGATCATCGGCGATGTGTAGCCGCGATACATCCCTCCGAGCGCCGGGTCCGAGAGCGCCTTGGCCATGCTGAGAAAGATGAACGAGAGCTCCTGCACGTGGCCAGACCAGTACGCGAGGTAGCGCGTGATATATCCGCCCAGCGCCTCCGACGCGAGCGCTTTCTTCGCCGCCTCGTCCATCATGGCGAGCACCGGCTCCATGAAGCGCTCGTTCGCCCTGATAAGCACATCGTCCTTGCCGGCAAAGTGGTAGTACAATCCCCCCTTCGTAAGCCCCGCCCGCGCGGCGATCGAATCCATCGAGGTGTTCTCGTACCCCTTCTCGACGAACTCGGCGACCGCGGCATCAAGGATGTCGCTTATCCGCTTTTCTTTTGCTTCTTTCTTTGTCATTGTGCATCTCCTGAAAAAAAGATACCTACCGTCGGTATTTTTTCAAGAAAAAATTGCCCATTCTGTTATTCTTTTTTCATAGAAACAGCTATCCGCCGCTACCTGCAATATTCCATCAAAAGCCGTCCAGCCTTACTGAATCCCATATCCACTGCTTTCTTGAAATCCACACACGCCCCATCCCGATCACCAAGATTGAAAAGCACTATCCCCCGGCTGTAATATACAGCCCTGAAGCGGGAATCCAGTTCAATAACCGTTTTGAAATCCTGCAGCGCACCCTTGGAATCCTTGAGCATATACTTTGAGTTCCCGCGGATATAATACGGTCGTGTCATCCGGGGATCAAGAGCGATCGCCCTGTCAGCATCCTCGCGCGCCCGATGCCAGTCGTTAATAGTAGCGGCGACGGCTCCCCGTTCATCGTATGCATCCGCGCAGGATGGATCAAGCTCAATGACTTTCGTAAAATCCCGGATCGCCTCGCGCCAGTTTTGAATCCGGATCCAGGCGATCCCGCGATCAAAGTATGCCTTCCGGTCCTGCGGATTTGATTCGATAGCTTTACCGTATCCCTCTATTTTTTTTCGTATCTCCTTTGTCGACTTCTCTTCAAAAGCGGTGATAAAGAAATAGGCTTTTTTATTAAAACTTTCATATAAGCCCATCACCCCCAGGACCTCCGCCGTCTCGCCAACCTTGTAATATTTCGGCATGTCGTCTACCAGAACATCCTGTATCGGAATGATAAACTCCACGCCATCAACAACAGTGCTGTAATGATAATTGTATATTCCGGCCATGGCGGGATTCCCCTTCATGAAAAAAAAAGTCTCAATTAGCTTTTTCTCTCGCGGATCCGTAATCAAAATCGGGAGCGAAGGCAGTGTCAGTGGTACGCGGCGTTTCATAGTAAAGAGGGTTAATCCTGAGACAGGATGGTCATGATCATCACGAATTTTTTTTATTTCCCGCGCGAGGTCCTTCATTTCAGCGGGAGCATACTGGGAAGCGTCGAAACTGTTTGAGAACAGCGGTAACGCGGCAGAGCATAACGCAATTACCATTAAACGTATCAATCTTTGCATACGATATCCTTTTTTCATGTGATGCTGATTTACTAATTTATCAATGTCAATCAGTAAATAGATGACCATGGTAACAGCATTAAAGATCAGCGATCGTTAATTTTCTTTTTGATTTCTCCCCTGAAGATGACGATACTAACAGAGAGGCCGGACCAGCCTCACAGGGGGTCATTATGAGAAGGTGGATACCGATACTGCTCTTCGCCGGCGCGCTCGCGCTTGTCCATTCCGAGGCGAGGCCGGCCACGCTCCAGTGGATCATCCCGAAAAGCGAGCGCCTTGAGATGGTGCGCACCGCCCGCGTCGAATTCCTGATCAACAACGCCACGCAGAAGATCTACGACGAGCGCAACATCATAAACCTGACCTGCGAGGAGACGGGGGAGAACTTCAGCCGCGTGAAGGGCCTTTTCACCGTCTACCAGAAAAATCCGGGAAAGGAGATGTTCGAAAAACAGGAGGAGTATCCGTCCGACTTTCTGATACAAACGACCGGCCGCTTCGAGGTCGACGAGAAGCTCTACATGCCCAACCTCCGCCACCTGCCCACCTTCCCCGCCAAAGACCTGAAAAAGGGTGATACCTGGACCGCGCCCTGCGAGCTCATCATCAACAGCTTTGCGATACCGCTTAAAATCGGCTTCAACTCCGAATACCAGCTCCGTGAAATCACACAGAAAGACGGGAAGGAAATCGCCGTCATCGAGTACCGCTACCAGATCAACAAGGACGTCGCCGGACCGGGGCTTCCCGCCAACATGCCGCGCAAAATCGTCGGACAGAACAGGGGCGTGATCCTCTGGGACGTCGCAGGCAAACGGCCCGAACGCGAGAAGGACAACTACCGGATCGTCTTTATTTTCAGAGACTCGTTCGGCGCGATGGGAACGACCGAGTTTCGAATGCTCATGGATACCGCCTACAGCACCTTCGCTCCCGTGAAAAAGGACGAGCAGGACAAGGCGAAGAAGGACCTCGAAAAGCAGATACCCGAGGGAAGCGGCATCAGCGTCGAGAGCGACAAGCGCGGGCTCGTGCTGCGCCTCGGCGAGGTGTTTTTCGACTTCGACAGCTATCGGCTGAGGGAAGACGCGGTGAAAAACCTCGATACCGTCGGAGCCATTCTGAAGAGCCGCTATCCCGACCGCGAGATCCAGGTCGAGGGCCACACCGATATCGTCGGGCCGCGCGACTACAACAAGACGCTTTCCGAGAACAGGGCCCACGAAGTCGCCCGCTACCTGCAGGAGCGCACCGGCAACGACAAGCTCTCCTACCGCGGGCACGGCTCCGACCGCCCGATCGCCGACAACAACACCGAATCAGGCAGGCAGAAAAACCGGCGGGTCGACATCATCATCAAGATGAATTAGGGGGGATACCGATGCGCTCAGGCACGATAGCAGTCGTTACCGGCGCCTCGCGCGGACTCGGGCGCGCAACCGGCGAAGCGCTGGCGGGGATGGGCCATACCGTGATCATGGCCATGCGCCAGCCGCAGCGCGCGGCCGCCGACCTGGAAAAGCTGAAGGGCCGGGGACTGCGCCTTATCGGCGCGGAGCTCGATGTATCCGACCCGAAAAGCATCGATAGATTCGTGTTGTACGTCAAAAAAACATTCGGCAGGTGCGATATACTGGTGAACAACGCCGGCATCTACCTTGATGACAAGAACAGGACCGGATCGGCGATCAACACGAGCCTCGGCCTCATAAAAAAGACCATGGAGACAAATACCTACGGCCCCATCCTGATGATACAGGGCCTGATCCCTCTCATGCTGGAAAAAGGCCACGGCCGGATCGTCAATGTCTCCAGCGGCATGGGGGCGTTCAGCGAGATGGAGCGGGGATATATCGCCTATTCGATGTCGAAGACCGCGCTGAATGTCGTCACGAAGCTCTACGCCGCGGAAACTGAAGGCACCGATATCCTGATAAATTCGGTGTGCCCCGGCTGGGTGAGGACCGATATGGGCGGTCCTGACGCCGACCGGAGCATCGAGGAGGGTATACGAGGCATCATCTGGGCGGCCACTCTTCCGGAAGGCGGGCCGAATGGCGGATTTTTCAGGGACGGTGAGCGTATCGCATGGTGAGAAAATTTTTACTGCCTGATTGCGCGAGACTCCCTCTCCGGAGGCCCTTTGCGAACCTTCAATAATCGTAGCTGTGTACCGACGGCGACCCCGTCGCGATCTCGCGGGATTCCTTTTCCATGCGGTTTACGAGCCTCTGTATTTTATCCGCGACTTCCTCGCTGAAGAGCACCTTTCCGCACCGCATGCACTGGAACGCGGGAAGGTTTTCAAGAATGAAATAGAAGTTATCGCCGCTCGCGCTGTAGCAGCTCTTTCCCTCTACCAGTACGCCCCCGCATGAGCATTCCATACAAGTCCCCTGTTGCATCCGCAGATTGTTTCACGGCAGTCCGGCCAGGCCATTCTGCGCTGAATGAATGTAATATACCACAGAATTTTCAGTTCGTCGGCAGCAAATCCGAAATTACGAGCCGCTCCCGGCCCCTGCCCGACGCCCAGTTCGCGTCGGTGACCGCCCGCTTCACGTCGAGCGTGCGAAGTATCTCTCCGATGACGTCAGGCCGCCTGAAGCGCTCCGATATCGGCGCGAACGGATAAAATGCGGCCGCCGAATCAGGCCCCCTGTCTCGCTGCCAGCCGAGCAGCGACTCGCCTCCCGGCGATGAATCGAAATATCCCTCCGGCGTCCAGATCACCCACCGCCCGTCACGGTGCGCGAAAAGCGAGAGGAGCTCCGCGCCGTCGCTCATCCGGTGCCAGCGGATCGTCCCGTCGCCGAAGCAGGCGAGCGCGCATTTCCCGTTTCCGCTCGATCCCGCCGCCCACGCTGTCCCCGGCGCCTGTACCGACCAGCGGACTTTCCCCTCTCCGTCGCACCGGTAGAGGTGCCAGTCGGTCCCGACGAGGGCCCCCGTGCCGTCGGAAAGCGCCGAGGCGCTGCGGGAGAATTCGCCGGCCTGGATGGCAACGGGCTTTCCGTCAAAACGCGGCTCCCTTCCGTTTTTCCAGCCGGATACCATCCGCGCTCCGGGAGCGGCCGACTGCAGAGCCGGGACTTTCGGGTTCGACTGCTCCGCGGCAAGAGAGCGCCCGACGATGGAGAAGCGAAACGCCGCGCCGTCCGCCGGACCGCCGCTGAAGCGCACCGAATCGCCAAGGTGGGAAACGCGGAAAGCTTCCTGCCCGTCCCTGAAATCGAAGGAAACCGGCCCCCTGCTGAAGCGGACCTCGTTGCGCTCATCAGCAACACCGAACGACGGATCGCAGGAGCAGAAGGCCGTCCGCCCGCCCTGGAGCGGCACAAGCTGCATGATGGTGTCCTTCGACAGCTTTATATCGGCGCTTTTTCCCCTTCCGCCCTCACTCCAGCGCCGCATCAGGCGGGAACCGGTTTTCGTGTCGGTAAAGGTCCCGCCCGCGTAGAGGAAGGTCCCGCAGCGCGACCACGCAACGGAGGCGAGGTCGCCGTTATCGATGCTGAACACTTCGGGGATGAAGAGAAAGGCGAGGTCTTCTCCTGAATAGACTTCGACGAGGCTGCCGTTGTGATATCCCACCGCGATCTTCGACCCGTCGCGGCTGATCGCCGTCGAAAAAGGACTGTTCCCGCCGATAAGCTTTTTTTTGGAGATGAGGCCGAACGCCGCGTCATACAGGCGCAGGTGGCCGTCACAGGAGGCGGTGACCAGCCTCCCGCGCGCGTCGAAATCAGCGCCGAAAGTGTCGCCGCCGTATTCAGTGTCCTGCATTTTCACCGACCAGTCAGCGGTCCGGAAAACTTGTATCCCCCCCTTCCCCCCCATTGCGACGGCAAGGTGCGTCCCGTCGGGCGAGAAGAGCACGCGGTTGACCGCGCCGGGCAGTCCCCCGACCCGCCGTGTCATCGCGCCGGTCGTTTTGTTGAAAAGGTACACCGCGCCCGGTCTCGGTTCGCTCCCGCCTGAGCTGCCGCCGCAGGCGATCATGTCTCCCTTCGGGGAAACCGCGACCGCATAGAGTGCCCCCTCCCTGCCCGTCCCGGATGGCGGCCGCAGCACGGAGAGGGCCTTTCCGTCTTCGGCGCTCCAGAGCCTGATTGTCCCGTCGTCTGAGCAGGTCGCAAGCAACGTACCGGCAGCATCTGAAGCAATCGAGCGGATCGGCGAAAGGTGCATGCCGGCCTCTATCCTGGCCACGGGAGCGGCCGGATCTCCGTACACACCCGTCACGCAGGACAGCGCACAGATGAGGATGCACCATGTCTGAAATCTTTTCATATGCGGTTTGATCGATCGCTTAACGGATGGCCCGGAGAAAAGGCCCGGTCAAGCATATTTCATCCCTGCCGGCCGTCAGGACCGGTTTCAGGATCTATATCGGCGACGGTCGCGCCCCAGTTGGCGCCGTCATCCCTGAAGGCGGTCACAAACGGGCTTGCTTCGAGCACACCGACGGTAATCGACTTGAGCACCGAACGGCCCCTCCCGTGGATGATCCGCACGCGCCGCAGGCCCTTTTCCCGCGCCTGTTCAAGGAATTCCCCGAGGAGCGCTTTCGCGTCCTTCGGGCTGAAATGGTGCAGGTCGATCTCGTCGGTGAGCTCGACGCGGGTAATCTCCTGTTCGTCCATGCAAAGCACCTCCCGGCGGGCTGACCGGTTGTATCCCACCCCGCCGCCGCTGTAAAGCCGTAAAATCGCCGCTCCCGGGCCGGCCCCTTTTTTATTATTGACACACCGCGTTACTCTTGACAAATACTATCTCAGGAATGAAATAGTCTCCCGAATACGACTCTCATCAAAATACCCGGGATACCCGCGTGAGCGTTAAAGCATATCTTTTCGATTTTGACGGAACCCTGATCGACAGTATGGGCGGATTCGCCGATATCGCCGGCAGGGTGATCCATGACTTTCACCCCGAAGTGAGCTTCGAGGAAGCGCGGGCCAGTTATCTCAAGACCTCCGGCGTGCCGTTCTTTCAGCAGCTCGAGATCATGTTTCCCGGAGACCCCTCCAACGAGGACAAGGCGCGCATTTTCGAGGAAACCAAGATTTACGGTTTTTTCAGCAAGAGCTTCCACGACGACGTGGTCTACACGATCAACACGCTTCGATCGCGCGGCTACATCGTCGGCGTGTGTTCGAACAACTTTCAGCACCTGATCGACCAGTTCGTCCAGCGCGAAGGGCTCGTCTTCGACGTGGTGCTCGGGTTCCGCGAGGGCTTTGAGAAGGGAAAGGACCACTTCAATTACGTCATGAATACGTTCAACCTGAAAAGCGACGAGATCACCTTCGTCGGCGATTCCCTCAAGGACGCCGAGAAGGCGATCACCAATAAAATGCGCTTCGTGGGCATCTGCGGCACCTTCAAGGCCGAGGATTTTCACGCCATCGACAAAAACCTCATCACCATCACCAACATAAAGGAACTTCTTGACCTATGAGAGCAATAGTACTCGCGGCAGGTACGGGCAGCAGGCTCGGCGAACTCACCAAGACGCGCACCAAGGGGATGGTCCCCGTCAACGGCAAACCGCTCATCGATTACCTCCTCGAGTTTCTGGACCTTCCCTCGTTCAGCAAGGTGATGGTGGTCGGCGGCTTCCACTACGAGGACATCAAAACGCATGTCGATAAAAAAAAGCATCCGAACGTCGAGGTGCTTGAAAATAAAGAATACCTCAAGGGCAACATCTTCACGCTGATCACGGCGCTCAGCAGATTTTCGGGAGAGTCGTTCCTCATCACCAACGTGGACCACATTTATCCTTATGTCATGTTCGAAAAGATGAAAAAGGAGTTCAGCGGCATCCGCGCGATGTGCGATTTCGACAGGGCGCTCGGCGATGACGACATGAAGGTGAAGCTCAAGGGCGAAAGCAGGCGGATCGAATTCATAAGCAAGACCCTGAAGAAATACGACTGCGGCTACATCGGCATGACCTACGTCGACGAGGCGGTCGAAAGCATCTACCGCAACGCGATCCAGGAGACCCTGCTTCGCTTCGGGGAAAAGGCCGTGGTCGAGAACATCCTCCAGGTGCTCGCGGAGGATGAGCGCAACGCGCCCGGCATCTGCGATCTTTCAAACATCGGCTGGTATGAGGTGGATACGGTGGAAGACCTGATGAAGGCCGAGAAGATGCTGCTTAAAGATTCGAATTTCCGCTGAACACGATCACCCGCGCGATCGCGCCGGGAGAACACATCCCGCGATTATCCTACCAGATAAAAAGCAGAGGGTTGATATACTGGCCGTGCCGCGTCATGACGAAATGCAGGTGCGGCCCTGTCGATCTTCCTGTTGAACCGATCGTTCCGATGATCTTCTGCTTCTCGACACGCTGCCCTTTCTCCACGTAAATATTCTGCAGGTGCCCGTACATGCTCACGTACCCATCGCAGTGCTGGATGAACACTGTCCGTCCGTACCCGTCCTGCCAGCCCGTCTGCGATACGATACCTTCGCGGACCGGGCGTATGGGAGTCCCGAGCGGCGCGGAGATGTCGATGCCGTTGTGGAACGACAGGTCCGAGTTCCCGCTCTCGTCCCTCATTCCGAACATCGACGAGAAATATCCCAGCACCGGGGCCTGGTAGTTCCTGCGAACCTCGTAGAGGCGCTCGAGATTGCGGTTGACGATCGCCGGCCTTGCCCCGTTGAAGAAGGCAAAGCGCATATCGTCCTTCGCGAACAGGTCGAACATGCCGTGCATGTACTGGCCGGTGACTTTCGTGCAGTCGGAAAGCATGCGCCTCATGCGGCGCACGTCGGTGAAATTGTCGATGGGAAGCAGTACGCCGTCACGGGCAGGGAGAACGACTTCCATGCCTTCGCTTGACTCAAGCGATTTCAGGAACGGGTTCGCCGCGATCACCGTGTCGATCGAGATACGGCGCTGGCGCGCGACATCCCAGAACGATTCCCCCTTTTTCATTTTATATACTTCGACCCGCACGCCGAAATCGTGGGGATACGATTTCACGAGTTTCAGGTACGCCTCTTCCGAGGTGAACTGGGGGAAACCGTCGCGCAGGGTATAGCTCTCCTTGCTCACGCGCACGGTATCTTTTATGATACCATTGATGATGTTTCCGATAATGAGGACGAGGACAAACGCGATCAGGAGTCCTTTCACCGCGTGCGTCAGCTGTTCGAACTGGTATCTGTTCATTTACCGATCCCTCCCAGTCTGGCTGATTTCAATGCCGCGGTTTCAACGGCATCCATGACGATTCCCGAGAAGCCCGCCCGCTCGAGGACGTGCACCGCGTCGATCGTGCTTCCGCCCGGAGAGGTCACCCGGCCGCGAAGCGTGATCGGGTCCTCGCCGCCGGCAAGGACCATCTTCACCGAACCGAGCATCGTCTGCGCGGCCAGAAGGAGCGCTTTGTCGCGGGGGATACCCATCTTCACTCCTCCGTCCGCCATCGCCTGAAGCATCGTATATATATAGGCCGGACCGCATCCGGAGAGGGCGGTCACCGCATCCATCATCTTTTCGGGAAGCACGGCGGTCCTGCCCAGGATCGCGAATATCTGCTCCGCGACCGCGAGGCTTTTCTCGTCAACGCCGCCGCCCGTAGAGAGGACCGACATCCCCTCGCCGATAAGGGCCGGGGTGTTCGGCATTACGCGCACGATACGCTGCGGGGCGGAAAAATGCGCCTGGATGGAGTCGATCGATATCCCCGCCGCTATTGAGATGATCAGCTTTCCATCGAGCTGCTTTTTCACCGTTTCGACGAGCTTTCCCGAGACATCGGGCTTCACCGCGAGAATAACGATATCGCTCCTGTCGCACACATCAGCCGCGCTGTCCGCGGCCGTGACGCCGGTCCTTACGCGAAGCTCCTGGGCCTTGCGGGAATCCTCGTCAAAGCAGATCACATTCGCCGGATCCATGACGCGCGCAAGCCCAGAAACGATGGCCCCGCCCATGTTCCCCGTGCCGATACATCCCACTTTTGACGCGCCGAGTGCGCTCATCCCGTAATTTCCCGCTCCATGTGTAAGGTTGTATCCACGTTGGACAGCAGGTCGATTATAGTCAAGACCAATATGGTCCCCGCTATCCCTTAAAAAAACAGTTATCGCTTTTTTCAGCGTGTGTATATTAACAAATATATTTAAATATCAATTCGTTATACGTCAAGTTTTTTTAGATAATGTAGGATCATAAAAAACAGGAGTTTGTACAGCAACCTGAATACCGGGGAAGAAAAACATGGGGTAGCGCCGTTCCGGCAATATTAATATTGACTTTTAACCGCCCTTCTTTTCTGGTATAAATAATGTCTCTATGTACTGATTATATCTTTTTTCCCGGATCTGTGCTCTCTACTCGATCTCGCCGGAAATCCGTACGGCGAAGCGTCACAGCCATGTGGGACTCTATTCATCGAACACGGTTATAAAATAATGAACGGAACTGACATTCTCTTCTCCCTGTTGCCTCTCATCATTCTTAACAGCATGATTATCATCCCGATAATCCCTTTCGCGTTTATTTACAGAAAGCGGGGAAAATCCGAAGAGGTCCTGAAACGAATGCATACCACCTATCTTGGAGTATTCGTACGGGAATATTACTACTGGCTCAACGAACCGTTCATCACGCTGTTCCGGGCGCTCGGCGTTACGCCCAATATGATAACGCTCTTTTCACTTTTCCTGAGTTTCTTTTCGGCATATTTCTTTTTTATCGGATATTTCGCGACCGCGGGCTGGATACTGATCGTCAGCGCGACACTGGACATCCTCGACGGCAAACTCGCCAGGCTGACCGGCAAAGAATCGAAAGCGGGCTCCTTCCTCGATTCATGCTCCGACCGTTTCAGCGAGGGGGCGATATTCTTCGGCATCGCCATCTATTTCGCCGCAAAGACGGATATACTCGTGGCTGGCGTTCAGGCCAACATCTGGTTTGTGGCGCTGACGATTCTCTCCCTCGTCGGCTCACAGATCGTAAGCTACAGCAAGGCGCGGGGCGAGGCCGTCGGGTTCACCACCAACGCCGGGTTCATGCAGAGGGCCGAGCGTGTCGTGCTGCTGGCCGGGGCGTCAGTGCTTCAGCCGTTCTTCAGCCTGGTGCTCGCGCGATTCTCCCTTGACAGCCACTGCGTATTCGGCCTCATGCTGCTCATCATGGCAGCCTCCACCAACTACAGCGCCGTTGAGCGCACGGCCTCCATCTTCAGGGATTTAAAGAGAAGCTCCGCCGGGAATGAGTAAGACTTTTTCAATCACGACGCTCGGCTGCAAACTCAACCAGTACGACTCATCGCTCATCGCCGCACAGCTCTCCGAAATGGGACTGAAGCAGGCGGCCGCCGGGGAAACGGCGGACCTCGTGATCGTCAACACCTGCACCGTTACCGACCGCAGCGATAAGAAATGCAGGAACCTGATCAGGCAGGGCGCCCGCCGGTCGAAGACGGGCCGCGTTATCGTGACCGGGTGCATGGCGGACGCCGGGCGCGATGAGCTCCTGGCCATGCCGGAAGTGATGGCGGTGTTCAGTAACGAAGAAAAAAACTCCCTTGCCGGAGCGGTCCTGTCGCTCGGCGAGGAGCGGTCCGGCATCCAGGTCATCCCGCAAAAGGCACTCTCGATCACTCCGCTTCCCTACCGGCACACGCGGGGTTTCCTTAAAATCCAGGACGGCTGCGACAACAGCTGCTCCTACTGCATCATCCCCTCGGTTCGCGGTCGCGCACGCTCGCGGCCGCTCGATGAAATCATCACACACGCACGGACCCTGGTCGAGGCGGGCTGCCCGGAGCTCGTGCTTACCGGGATCACCATCGGATACTACAATTGGGAAGGCATGACGCTCGGGGGACTCGTTCAGCGTATTACAGGGCTGGAGGGAAAATTCAGGGTGCGGATCACATCCATCGAACCGCACCATGTCACTGATCATTTGCTCGACCTCTTTTCTGAAGAAAAGGTCTGCGATCATCTTCACCTTCCCATCCAGTCCGGGTCAGACCGGATACTGCGCCTCATGAACCGGCCTTACGCCGTCGCCGATTACGAGAGGATAATCGAAAGGATTCGCGATCGCCATCCGCTGCTCGCGATCGGCACCGATCTGATCATCGGATTTCCCGGAGAGACCGAATCAGATTTTATGGATAGCGTGACCGCGGTGAAAAGGTTCGGATATTCCTACGTGCACCAGTTCACCTACTCACCGCGCACAGGAACGCCCGCCTCGGCGATGCGCCAGCAGGCGGGGCATGAGGATCTGCACGAGCGCTCACAGCGCCTGCGCGAAACCGCGGTCGAAACCGGCCTTGCGTACCGGCGGCAATTCGAGGGCCGCCCCCTTTCGTGCGTCATTGAAAAAAACAGAAAGAAGCCGGGGCACACCGCCGTGAGCAGCAACTATCTCAAGCTCTCCCTCGGCGAAGATAATTCAATCAAAACGCTGACGGGCACCATCTCGCCCGTTAAAATGACGAAAGCGGGATTCCCCTTCAGCGAAGGCGTTCCTCTCTGATTTTTCCGATCATTCTTTTCTCCCGGCAAAGGGTTCATCCGGAGCCGGATACAATCCGCGCAAATCATGCAAGCGGTTGCATTTCGCCTCGATCCTGTGTATCATGATATACAGGAAAAGGCGCCGATACCATGGAAACCGTTCTTCCCCCCGGCGAGATTACCCGCCTGTTCAGATCACCTGACGAGGCCGACAGGCTGCGCGGTTACCATGCCTTCATGCGCCGTACCCACTGGAAGAACGGCGGATCGCCCGACGACCTGAAGGCGGTCGCCTGCATGCAGCTCTTTCTTGATCCGCGGATGGTCATCGCCAAGCCCCCGGAACGCATCGAGACTGGCTCGCTCTGGGCAAGCCAGAACTGCCTCGAGGCGGAAAAGCTTCAGATGGTGGAGGCCGCGTATCCCTACTTCGCGATGATCGGCGAGGAGCTTCCTCCGATCGTCGTCTGGCATTTCTTCAATGAGCGCCTGCTCCGCTTCGTGGTGCACGACGGGCATCACCGCGCCTATTTCGCGCATACCTGCGGCCGGCGCGTCACCGCGGTCGTCCTGGAGCCGCTGGGCAACTGCGACGAGGTGGAGTCCAGGTTCCGGGAGGCGTTTACCCTGCGGCTGCGTGTCGTGGAGCTTCCGATCGTTTGATGAAAGGAAGGGTTGTATCCGTCATTGACAGACGCTCTGCACTTTTCTGATTGGGTCATTATTGGATTATCAATAATATTTTTTTATTAATTAGTATTGACATATCATAAAACCCGCCTCATCATTCCGGCATCACCCTGATCCATCCTGCCGCACGAAACCCGTAAAGCGAGGTGCGCCATGACATTTGAGGATTTCCGCGAAAAAAGCTACTGGATGACAACACGCGAGTACACGCCCAACCGTCCGCTCCAGGGGCACCGGGACGTCGATATCGCGATCATCGGCGGGGGATTTACCGGGCTTTCCGCCGCGTATTTCCTGAAACAGGACAACCCCGGCGCGAGCGTCGCCCTGCTTGAAAGCCAGGTGATCGGCTACGGCGCGAGCGGCAGGAACGGCGGGTTCTCGATGACCCTCTTCGGGCTGACCCTTTCCATCACCGCCCTGCGCTTCGGAAAGGAAAAGGCGAAGGAGGCGCACCTGTACATGGAACAGGCGGTCGACCTGCTGCGCGACCTCGTAAAGAAGAACCGGATCGACTGCGACTACGAGCACCCCGGATTCCTGCGCGTGGCAACCTCGGAAAAATACAGGGCGCGCATTCAGCACGAAATCGAGCTCGTGCACAAACTCGGGATCGGCGGCATCGACTGGATCGAGCGCGACGCCGTGCGCAAAGAGGTGAACAGCGACCTCTACCTCGGCGCGTGGCGGGAGCCGCGGTGCGGGATACTGAACCCGGCAAAGCTCGCGTGGGGCTGGAAAAAGGTGATCGGCGGCCTCAAGGTCGAGGTGTACGAGGAAACACCCGTCACGGAGATGAGGCGGGAGCGGGGGCGGATACTGCTCACCACGCCGGGAGGCACGGTTTCGGCAAAGAAGCTGGTGCTCGCCACCAACGCCTATTCACACCTGATACCGGCGCTGAAGCGCAAACAGGTGCCGGTGTGGACGCATATCGTGCTGACCGAGCCGCTGAAGAAAAAGCATTTCAAGGAGATCGGCTGGCAGAACCGGCAGGGAATTGAAGACGCACGCAACCTTGTGCATTACTATCGCCTCACGGCGGATAACAGGATCCTCATGGGCGGAAGGGACGTGTCGCTTTCGTACGGGAGCGATATGGACCACGACCGCAACGATGCGACGTTCCGCGGCCTTGAGGACGACGTACGAAATCTTTTCCCCGCGCTGCGGGAGATCGGCTTCACCCACCGCTGGGGAGGGCCGGTATCCGTACCGGTCGACATGGCGCCCGCGCTCGGCTGCCTGGGCGGCAAAGATATCGTCTACAGCCTCGGCTGCGTGGGCCACGGCGTGTCGATGACGCACCTTAACGGGCGCACCATCGCCGATCTCATACAGGAGAAGAAAACGCCCCTCACGGAGGTTTTCTTCGTCAACAGGAGCACCATCCCCTGGCCGCCCGAGCCGCTGCGGTTCATCGCGAGCAAGGCAATCCTCGGGTACATGCACATGGAGGACAGGAAGTTCGACAGGCTCTGAGCCTGGTTCCGGCGACAGGGCCTTCCGGCGGCTAGACCCTGAACAGGCCCATCTCCTGCTTGAGCTGTTCGGCGATGTGCGCGATGTTTCCGGCGTTTCCCGCCATCTCTTCCGAGCCGGACGCGTTCGACTGCGTGGCTTCGTTCATGCTTGTCACGGATTTCGATATCTCGTTGATCGCTACTTTCTGCTCATCCATCGCGTTCTTGATCTGGTCTGAAAGCTTTTTGACGCTCTCTGCCTCCACATTCACCAGCTCGCTGGTCGAAGACTGCCTTCGCATGTTGCCCGACATTCCCTCGATGGTGCTCGCAATGGAGCCGACCCCTTCAATGATGCGGCGGGTGATGTCGATGGATGATCCGACCTTCGATATCCCCCCCTCTATCTCGCCGTTATTGAGTTTGATCAGCGAATCGATGTCCTTGATGCTGGAAGCGGTCTGGTCGGCAAGCTTCGATATTTCGTCGGCGACGACCGCGAATCCCCTTCCCGCGTCTCCCGCGCGGGCCGCCTCGATGGCCGCGTTCAGGGACAGCAGGTTTATCTTGTCGGATATATCGTTGATCATGCCCACAATGTTGGTCATGGCGCCGGAGCTTTCCAGTATCCTGTTCATGACCGTGTTCATATCGCGCAGCGAATCCTCTCCGGTCTTCGCGTCTGCGGATACGGAAGCCGCCCGGGCCAGGGACTCCTCCATCGTGCGTGACAGTTCATTGATTATGACCGAGAGCTCGCCGATTTTTCCCATGAGCGAATTGATGCTTTCGAACTGTGATTTCGCGATCGTTGTCACGCTTTCCATGCCGGCGGCGATCTCCTCCACCGTGGCGGTGATCTCCTCCGCCGTCGCGGACTGGTTCTGCGCGTTGGATGCGAACATTTCAGCCGTCGCGGACATTTCTTCAGAGGATGACGCCAGGTCCGAGGCGGTTATCTGCACTTTTCTCGCGATATCGCCCAGCCGTTCGAGCATGCTGTTTATCCCTTCTGCGACCCGCCCCAGCTCATCGCTTCGATCGAAATTCAGTACGACCCTTGAAGTGAGATCGCGCTCCTCCCGGACCCGATCGAGCAGTTCGAGCATCCGTTTCAGCGGATCGGCAAGGCCCGCGCCCATTATGGTCCAGTAGATAATGCTCCATGCGATAAACCCGCCGAGTATCACGAAATCGATGAGGGAGGTGATCCTGCCGGCGACCATAAGCGCGATGATTGTGGCGTAGGCCAGGGGAGCGTGCGCGTAGCGCAGCGGAATGAGCCACCGTCCGAGTATCGCGGTAGTCGCGGGGATAAGAAACGAGAGAATGAATATGATCGTGACCGCCCCGCTCCAGTTGCCTTTGTACAGGATCATCGGAACCAGAATTCCCTGGGGGGCCAGAAAAATGGCCGGTGGCACAAATTTCGCGGTAAAACTCCAGTTCACAAACGAATGGCCGGGAATTCTTGTCCGGGCCACGATATCCGGGCTGTAAGAATACATGGTGGCTGCTCCTCAATGGTTAATTCGAAAGGTCCGACTCAGGAAAGGACTGACATCCTCGCAGAGCTTGACATTGAGCATATCGTGATAGTGTAATATATTCAACCATTTTCATCAAATATCCAAAATAAAAATACGAGCAATTGAGAAAGCAACGGCGTTGATGTATCCCGTCCCGACCCCGGAAATGCGCTCCCCGGCCCGGTGGAGCGCTCAATTCATCCTGCGGAATGTACGATAATATATCGAGAACCGATATTTTACATACCGAAAGGGGGATAGAATCCGTCCATGAAGCTCAAGATCATCCTCATTGTCATCACATGCGCTTTGCTCGCCATTTCCATATCCCAGATATTCTCTATCCCCCCTTACGCCGGCGACATCTACGGCGCCTACCGCTCCGGATACTTCTCGGAGCTTGACCGCCAGTTCCGGGTGATAAAAGATTCATTCATCACGATAAAAATGTACACACGGCCCGCCTACGCATGGGTTTTCCTGAATGATATGGCCGCGGCGCACGGGATAAAGATCACTGTCTACGACGCCAAGGGCAATGAAATTCCCGCTCCGGGGGATAAATCGCCTTCGACCGACCGCCGTGCGTCGGCAATAGCAAGCTCGCTCAACCCGCAGGCATGGTCCGAAACGAGAGGAAGGCGTTACTACAGCGCGATCCCCGTCCCGATCGAGGACAGGTGCCGGTTCTGCCACCACGCGAAAGGCTCCTCAGCGATCGCCGGCGTAATCACCTTCGAGCGGCCCTACGACGCGCATATTTACTACAGCTCGGAGCGGACCATCATCTTTACGGTGATTTCGGTCCTTTTATGCGCTATGCTGGTTCTGGTCTGGAGATGGGACCCGGACAGGAAAATTAAAGAATTGTTTGACAAACAGTAGGGAACGTTCCTGAAATGGCGGTTAATTTTATCAGGAAACAAGGCAGGTCCGTGCATGGCTGAAAAAGACGAAAAAACCCTGGTCATCGTCGAATCGCCCGCCAAGGCGAAGACGATCAACAAATACCTGGGTAAGAAATATATCATATCCTCGTCGATGGGGCACATCATCGACCTTCCGAAGTCACGGCTCGCCGTCGATGTGGATAACAACTTCAAGCCCGAATACATCACCATCCGCGGCAGGGCGAAAATACTGAACGACCTGAAGAAGAAGGCCGCGTCCGTATCGCAGGTGCTGCTCGCCACTGACCCCGACCGCGAGGGCGAGGCGATCTCATGGCACCTCTCGAACGCGCTTTCACCGAAAAACCCGAACATCAAGCGCATCGAATTCAACGAGATCACCGAGGCCGCGATCAAGGAGGCGGTCAACCATCCGCGTGATATCGATACCGACCTGGTCAACGCGCAGCAGGCGCGCCGCATCCTCGACCGGATCGTCGGCTACTACATCAGCCCGATCCTCTGGAAGAAGGTGAAGAAGGGCCTCTCCGCCGGCCGCGTGCAGTCGGTGGCGCTCAACGTAATCTGCGAGCGCGAAAAGGAGATCGAGAACTTTATCCCCGAGGAGTACTGGTCGCTCGACGCGACGCTTCAGCTTAAGAACAAGGAATTCCAGGCTTCCTACTACGGATGGAAGGGCGAAAAGGAGCGTATCCCCAATCGCGCACGCGTTGACGAGCTCCTCGCCTATCTGGAAGGAAAAAAATTCATCGTGAAGGCGATCACCAAGAAGGAACGCAGGCGAAAGCCCCCCGCGCCCTACATCACGAGCAAGCTCCAGCAGGACGCGGCGAACCGGCTCGGCTTCACCTCGTCGAAGACGATGATGATCGCGCAGCAGCTTTACGAGGGGATAGAGCTCACCGGCGAAGGCCCCGTGGGACTCATAACCTACATGCGTACCGACTCGACGCGGATAAGCCCGGTGGCGATCAATGCCGTGCGCGGCTACATCGCCTCGAATTTCGCGGAGGCTTATCTCCCCGCATCACCGAACGAATACAGCAACAAGAAGGGAGCGCAGGACGCGCACGAGGCGATACGCCCGAGCGATGTGCTGCGGCACCCCGACGATATCAAAAAAGACCTGACGCGCGACCAGTACCGCCTCTACTCGCTGATATGGAAGCGTTTCGTGGCCTCGCAGATGAACCCCGAAGTGGCGCTGGCGACCTCGGTTTCGCTCGAGGCGGGAGAGTGCGAGTTCAGGGCGAACGGAAGCATCGTGCTCTTCGACGGATTCACGGTCGTCGACAAGGACGACAAGACGAAGAAGGAAACGCTCCCCGACCTGAAGGAAGGCGACGAGGTGCAGATGAAAGAGCTCCTTCCCGAACAGCATTTCACCACGCCGCCGCCACGCTACAACGACGCGTCGCTGGTGAAGTTTCTCGAGGAGTCGGGGATCGGCCGGCCGTCGACCTACGCGCCGACGATCAACACGCTCATCAAGCGCTACTACGTCACCCGCTCCGGCCGCCAGCTCGTGCCGACGATTCTCGGGCGGCTGGTCAACGACATTATGGTGTCCTCGTTCGGCTCGCTCATCTCGATCGACTTTACCGCCAATATGGAAGAGCAGCTTGATAAGATCGAGGAGTCGAAATCGGACTGGGTGGGGATGCTCAAGGAATTCTACGAGCCGTTCAAGCACACGGTCGACGACGCCGCGGAAAACATCCAGGAGATGAAGAACGTCCTTGATGAACAGACCGATATCGTCTGCGAAAAGTGCGGCCGCATGATGGTCAAAAAGCTCGGCAAGTTCGGCTTCTTTCTGGCGTGCACCGGATTTCCCGAGTGCCGCAACGCGCGGCCGCTCCCGCTCGGGCGCTGCCCGGTGGAGAACTGCGGCGGGGAGATCGTGAAGCGCTCTTCCAAAAAGGGGCGGCCGTTTTATGCCTGCACCAATTATCCGACCTGCACCTTCATCACGCGCGACGTGCCCACCGGCAAAGAGTGCCCGAAGTGCGGCGGCGTGCTCTTTTCCAAGCGCGTCAAGGGCAAGGGCGAGCTGCTGCTCTGCCTGAATGAAAAATGTGATTATCAGGTGGAACTCCTCGATGAATAGGACGCGGTGCGATGATCGCTGAAATTGACCTTTTCATGGATTACCTTCTGGCTGAAAAGAATTTCTCGGCGAAAACCATCGAATCATACAATCGCGACCTGATACAGCTCTACCGCTTCCTCACCGGCGATTTCGGCGAAGACACCGTTGACGGATACGAACTGCGCTTCGCCGGTCAGGACGACATTCCGATCGACACCATCGCCACCGACGATCTTCGCGCCTTCATCGAATTCAGCTACGACCGCGGCCTTGAAAAATCCTCCATCTCGCGAAAGATCGCCTGCATGAAATCGTTCTTCAAATACTGCTACAACCGCGACATCATCGCCGCGAACCCGGCAAAGAAGCTTCTCTTCCCGAAGCGCGACAGGAACCTGCCGAAGTTTCTCTACTTCAATCAGGTCGAACAGCTCCTCTCATTCGAAGTGAAGGATTTTATCGATCACCGCGACCGGGCGCTGCTGGAGCTTTTCTATTCGTCGGGAGCGCGGGTATCGGAGCTTGCCGCGGCGGATATCGGCGACCTGGACGCAGGCGCGGGGACGCTTCGCGTAACCGGAAAAGGCTCGCGGGAGCGGGTCGTCTTTCTGAACGGCGAAGCGGTCCAGAGGGTCAGAGCCTATCTATCCGCGCGCGAGGCGAAGTTCGGCGCGCTCACCGGGCCGCTCTTCGTCAACAACGCCGGGAAGCGCATCACCGTGCGCGGCATCTTCTACGTCGTGGACAGGCGCGCCCGCGAGACCGGCATGCAGCAGCCTGTATCCCCCCATGCCCTTCGCCACAGCTTCGCCACCGAGCTTCTGAATCGCGGCGCGGACATACGCGCGGTGCAGGAGATGCTCGGCCACAAGAATATATCCACCACCCAGGTCTACACGCATACGACGAAAGAACGCCTGAAAAGGACCTACGAGCGCTTTCATCCCCACGCGAACACGAACGACGAACAGGGGGGATAGAAACCGCCGTGAACAGTAAACTTCGGGGAACAGGCGCGGGACGATGAAACCGTACGACGACATCGAAGCCGAAGACTGTTACGACATGGCGGTCGAATGGCTCCACGCGGGGGATACGGAAAAAGCGATCGCCCACCTGCGACGCGCGATCGAGCTGAACCCGCACTTCGTCTACGCCTACATCACGCTGGCACAGGCCCACGCGCGGCTCAAGAATTATGACGATTCGCTCAACGCGATCAGGAAGGCGATGAAGGCCGATCCCGCATTCGACCGCCTCCCCTTCCTCGCGGCCAGGTACGCCTACCGGATGGGAAGCTTCGCCGCCGCGCTCGAGTACATCGACAGGGCCATCGCGCTTTCGCCTTCGAAGCTCCATACGAAGGCGCGGACAATCATCGAAGCGGCCTACAGAAAGCGGCGCAGATAGAAATCCCCCTTTGCCCTTGACAAAAATGCGTACCGCCCCCACAATCGGCACCCTGAAGCATCAATCAAAAACCGGCGGTGTGATACAGTGACCATGAACTCCCGGATACGGATCGGAACGCGGGGAAGCGATCTCGCCCTCTGGCAGGCGCGCCACGTGGCCGGACTCCTCGGCGCGGACAGGACCGAGATCATCATCATAAAAACCCAGGGCGACCGGATTCAGAACGTCAGCTTCGACAAGATGGAAGGTAAAGGCTTCTTCACCAAGGAGATCGAGGAAGCGCTCCTTGAAAAAAAGATCGACCTCGCCGTCCATTCGTTGAAAGACCTGCCCACCGAAGAGGTAAGCGGACTTACCGTAACGGCGATCCCCGCGCGGGAAAACCCTTCTGACATCCTGCTGATAAGAAAAGAGTGCTACAACCAGGGAAATTACCTTCCGCTCTTCGACGGCGCGAAGGTCGGCACGAGCTCGCTGCGACGTGCCGCGCAACTGCGGCACGAACGCCCGGGGCTCACGCTCGAACCGCTCCGGGGCAACGTCCCCACGCGGGTGCGCAAACTCCAGGAAAAGGCGTTCGACGCGATCATCATCGCAAGCGCGGGGCTGCGCCGCCTCGGCATCAACCCGCCGGAACTCATCGCCCACCCGCTGCCGTTCAGCTTTTTCCTGCCGGCGCCCGCGCAGGGAGCGCTCGCGATCCAGGTGCGAAGCGACGACAATGAGCTCCAGGCGGCGTGCGCGTCGCTCAACCATGCCGACACGGCGCGCGCGGTGCTTGCCGAGCGCGCCTTCCTGAAACATTTCGGCGGCGGCTGCCATGTGCCGCTCGGCGCGTTCGCCTACGTGAGCGGCGGCGAGATCAGGCTCTCGGGCGCAATCGCCTCGGTTGACGGGAAGGAGCTTCTCAGACAGGCGGTATCGGGCTCTGACCCCGACGCGACAGGCTCTGAGCTTGCCAGATTATTGAAGGAACAGGGGGCGGAAAAGCTCTTATGAAACAGGGAATGGTCTACCTCATCGGCGCCGGTCCCGGCGACCCCGACCTCATATCCGTCGGCGCGCTGCGCGCCATCGAAGAGGCCGACTGCGTCATCTACGACTACCTCGCGAATCCCGCGTTTGTCGAAAGGCTCTCCTGCGAAAAGATATACGTGGGCAAACAGGGAAGCGACCATACGCTTCCGCAGGGGGATATCAACCGCCTGATCGTCGAAAGGGCCGGACAGGGGAAACGCGTGGTGCGACTGAAGGGAGGCGACCCGTTCATATTCGGAAGGGGCGGCGAGGAGGCCGAAGAGCTTCGTGAGGCCGGCATCCCGTTCCGCATCATACCGGGGATATCATCATTCTATTCGGCGCCCGCCTACGCCGGGATACCGGTCACGCACCGCGATTTCTCCGACTCATTCGAGGTCATCACCGGCCATCGCCGCGCGGACGGCTCCGACGAGCTCGAGGTAACGCTCCCCGACTACAATGCGCACCGCACCTTCGTCTTCCTCATGGGGATGAAAAACCTCGGTGCGATCGCAAAGGCGATGATCGAAGAGAAGGGCTTTCCGGCCGACACCCCGGCGGCGACCATCTCGTGGGGCACTACGCCGCGCCAGAAGACGGCGGCGGGGACGCTCGCTACGATCGCCGGCGAGGCGGAAAAGGCCGGCGTGAAAGCGCCGGCGATCATCATCATCGGAGGCGTGGTCGGGCTTCGAGGCAAGCTTCGCTGGTTCGACACCCTGCCCCTCTTTGGCAAAAAAATCGTGGTGACGCGCACGCGCGAACAGGCGTCGGTGCTGACGCGCCGCCTCGCCGAACAGGGCGCCGACGTGATCGAGTTTCCCACCATCCGCATCCATCCGAAGGAAGACACACGCGCGATCGATGAAGCCATCGCGAAGATCGGTTCGTTCGACTGGATCATCTTCACCTCGCAAAACGCGGTGGGAATTTTCTTCGGCAGGCTCAAAGCCTCCGGCAGGGACGCCCGCGCGCTCGCGAAATCGCGGATCGCGGCGATAGGCCCGGCGACGGCAAAAGAGCTCGGACGGTACAGCATTATCCCCGATCTCGTTCCGGAAGAATTCGTAGCAGAGGGAATTCTCGAGGCCATGAAGGGATCCGGTCTTACGGGAAAACGGATACTCCTGCCGTGCGCGGCCGAGGCGCGGCCGAAGCTCGCCGATGAGCTGCGCGCGATGGGCGCCGAGGTCGAGCGCATCCACATCTACGACACTGTGGTTCCCGACGACATCAACACCGATCTCCTCGACGCGGTGCGCGCCGCTGACATGGTGACCTTCACCAGCTCATCGACGGCGAACAACTTCTTTTCCATCGTCGGATCGACCGGCGCACGGCTCGCCTGCATCGGCCCCGTGACCGCCGACGCCGTACGCGGAAAAGGATACGAGCCCGCGATTGTCGCGAAGGAATACACGATCGATGGCCTGGTGGACGAAATACTCGCGTTCACATGGTAACGTGGTCAGGAGCGCCCTGTTCAGCACTCTATTCCCTTGCGCCGTCTCTTGTCGGCGTACATCGCCTCGTCGGCGCGCGCGATGAGCGCGTCGGCTGACTCCCCTGAAGCAGGGTGATATTCCGCAGTCCCGCAGGAAATTGACACAGCGTACGGCCTTTCGTGCGTGTCGTTGATATCGGCGAGGCGGACATCGATGCGTGACAGCACGATCGAGGCCTGTGATGCGGTGCATTGAGGCAGTATCAGCAGGAACTCATCCCCCCCGAGCCGCACAAGCGAATCAAGCTCCCGGAGCGAATCCCGGATCGCGCCGGCGACGGTGATTATCAGCCGGTCTCCTTCCTCGTGGCCGTGCCGGTCATTGACCTTCTTCAGATTATCGATATCGGCAAAGCATATGCTGAGCGGCGCGCCGAGCCGCTGCATGAGCCTGAGCTGCTTCTCGAGCATCGCGATCCCCATCCGCCTGTTGAACACGCCGGTGAGCGTATCGGTCGTCGCCTGGCGCAGGAGCTCGTCCTCGAGCCGCTTCCGGTCGGAGATGTCCCTGAACACAAAGAGCCGCCCCTTGATCTGCCCCAGGCGGTTCAAAACCTTCGATATCCGCACATCGATCCATCGCGTCTGCTGACCGTTCTGAAAGCTCAGCTCCATTCTGCCGCCAGAAGGCTCTCTGATCCTTTCAACTAAATCAGTCGTAACCATGGGAATAGCCATAACATGACTGCCGATACCGATGTGCTCCGCGTTCAGGATCGTTTTCGCCGCGGGATTCATGTTGACGATCCTGTTACCGTCGTCGAGCACCAGCACACCATCGGTCATGTTCATGAAAAGGGTGTCGTACGCGATGGGGGCGATATCGAGGAGATGAAACCGGGTCAGCCCCCAGGAAAGGAGCGCGCCGGTCACCGTGAAAAAAAGCGGCGTTGTATCGATCCAGGGAGGGGTGATCCCCGTGAGATAGGTGACGTTGCCCATCCACGGCGCGAGGGCCGCGGCAAGTACCGCGATGAACTGCCCCCTGAACATTGCATGGTACGATTTAACCGCCGTGATAAGCATCACCGTGCCGCAGAAGAGAAGGATATACGAATAGGCCGCCAGCACCAGTTTAAGCGGACCGTGGGCGTAGATGAGCCTGTGCCCGATTGAAGGGGGCCCCCAGACGACAGTCGGCCACAGGAGCCGATGGTATTCATTCGTGAAGGCAGCGGCCAGGATAAATGCAGGCACGATCCAGATCAGGACGAGGAAGCGCTTTTTCACTTTATACTCGTACCGATAATACAGCGCGAAGAGGAACCAGAGCGGTGCGGCGGAGGCTATCCCCACATACGACAGCTTCGACCATATGACTTTCATCTGAAAATCGAGTGACATGTCTTCCATTGCGCCGGTGAAAGACCAGAGCATAGCTGACACCATGAACATCGCCAGGTAGAACGCGCCATGCATCGAGCGGTGTTTCCAGGTATACAGGACTATGGCTCCGGTAAGCACCGTGTTGACCAGGAGCAGAGACCCGCTTGCTGTTATTCCATACGCCATTGCACCGTCTTTTCACGCAAAGGATCTGCATCGAACAGACCTATTTCACCCCCGGTACGCGCTCTCAGTCAATAAGAATTTGTGAGATCCGTTTTCAGGCGTAAAGGGGGATACCGATCATTCTCCGTTCAGCGAGTAAATCCGCTCCCACCGGTCCATGATTTGCCGGAAGTTTCCCGCCTCGATGCTCATCCTGATTTCATCCATGAACCGCTTCATGAATACGAGGTTATGGTACGTATTGTAGATAAGGGCCGCGATCTCGCCCGCCTTGAAGAGATGGCGCAGGTAGGCGCGCGAGAAGTTCCTGCACACGTAACAGGGGCACTCCTCGTCCAGCGGCGAAAAATCGCGCTCATGATAGGCCGCCTTGATGTTCACCCGTCCCTTTGAGGTATAGAGCGTGCCGTTGCGCGCGATCCTTGTGGGCATCACGCAGTCGAACATATCCACCCCGCATGAGATGGCGTGGAGGATTTCGAGCGGGCTTCCCACGCCCATCATGTAGCGCGGCTTATCGCGCGGAAGGAGCGGCACCGTGAGCGACGTCATTTCGCGGTAGAGCTCTTTCGGCTCGCCGACCGAAAGGCCGCCGATCGCGTAACCAGGAAACTCCATCTCCACAAGGCGCGCGGCGCAGTCTCGGCGGAGGTTTCCGTATACCCCGCCCTGCACGATTGCAAAAAGCGCCTGCGTTTCGGCAAGGCCCCGCCCCTCATAATATTTTTTTGACGCGCCGGCCCACTCCACCGTCCGCTCGACCGCCGCGCGTACCGCGCCCTCTTCGGCCGGATAATCGGTGCACTGGTCGAGCACCATCATGATATCGGAGCCGATCACACGCTGTATGTCGATCACGCGCTCCGGCGTGAAGAAATGCTTCGAGCCGTCGATATGCGAGCGGAACTCCACGCCGTCTTCCCTCACCTTGCAGAAATCGGAGAGCGAAAAGACCTGGAATCCGCCCGAATCGGTGAGGATCGGCTTTTCGTAATTTATGAACCGGTGGAGCCCGCCCGCCTGCGAAAGTATATCCGTGCCGGGACGCAGGTAGAGGTGATAGGTGTTGGAAAGGATCATCTCGAAGCCGATCTCCTCAATGTCGCGGAGGGCCAGCGCCCTGACCGCCGCGCGCGTCGCGACCGGCATGAAAAGCGGGGTGCGCACGGTGCCGTGAGCCAGCGCCATCTCGCCGGTGCGCGCGGCGGTGTATCCGTCCTCATGCAGTATGCTGAAATCCATCATGCCTCTGGTCGTACCGTTGATCGTTCCTTCAATGACCGCAGCGCATGGCGATACGTCAAGATATTTATTGTCGGCCGAGCGAGTGAAATGGAAAGCGAAGCTTTACATTTCCTGAAAAGTGAAGACAACAGGCGATTTAATAGCGCTTATTATGTCCGGCGGGGATCCAGCGCCTCAATTTCTTATTGATAAATTATAGAACGTTCGTATACTCTATCCGCCACCAATCATGCGGCGGTGCCTTTTATCCGCATGCGCTGAACCCATGACAGGCAGGAGATTTTTCACATAACGGGAGTTATCGATGTCGAACGAAATGATGAATACGAAGGAAGTCGCTGAATACCTCGGAATCCATGAAAAGCAGGTGTACGCGCTTATAAAAGCGAAACGCATCCCCTGCACAAGGGTGACCGGCAAATGGATATTCCCCAGGCCGATCATCGACCGCTGGATAACCGAAAACGCCCGCGCCGAAACCTCCGAAAGCCCGGGGAAGAAGCGCGACGGCGTAAAGGCGCTCTACGCGGCGGGCAGCAACGACCCCGTGCTCGATATCCTGGTAAACAGCGTCAGGCAGGACGATTTTCTTCTCTTCAGCTGCAGCACGGGCAGCACCATGGGACTCGACCTTCTCAAAGAGGGGAGCGTCGACGTGTCGTGGTGCCACCTGCTCGATCCGGAGACCGGCGAATACAACATCCCCTATCTCACCACGCACCTGCACGACCTGAAGATCGCGGTGGTACATCTGTTCTACCGCGAGCTCGGATTCATTTATTCGCCGAAACTGCCATCTCCCGTGAAAAATTTCAGCGACCTCACCGCACAAGGCATGCGCTTCATCAACCGCCAGAAGGGATCAGGCACCCGGATCATGACCGAATTCCACTGCCAGAAGCAGGGGATCGATCCTTCATCGATCGCCGGCTACGACCGTGAGGTGTACACGCATTTCGAAATCGGTCTTGCCGTGCTTTCGGGCGAAGCAGACGCGGGGGTCGCCACCGTGGCGGTTTCAAAGCTCCTCGGCCTGCCATTCAGCCCGATCGTGCGCGAGAGTTTCGACATGGTGCTCACACAGGGCGCGTTTTTCCACAGGGGGATACAGGCCTTCATCGACCGCCTCAACTCCGCCGATTTCCGCGCCCGCGTCGCGCCGCTGGGCAACTACGACTTCACGCAATCGGGGAAGATCATCCACTCGTCAACGTGACGCGGGAAACACCGGCGCCCTTTTTCTTATAAGACAGATACGGACCCGCGGGCGCGCAAAACGGCCGGCATCCGTCCCCGAAAAAATCGACATCATTTTCCCGCATGACAACACGCTTGACAGGCCATCCCGCCAGAATAGGATGCGGCCTGTAGCGTGTTCAGTCATGAGCACGGAAAAAAAGCTATACGGATAGAAGATTTCCCGGAGCGCGCGGCGACGAACCACAGGAACGGCGGGGCCTTGCGCGTATCCCGGCGATCGGACGGTATTGACCAATGAAACTCATCAAAATAGTATCGGCCATCATATTACTCGCGGCCATCCCCTGTTCGGCGTTTTTCTACTTCAATTCCGCGCCCGCTATGATGCGGGACGAGGTGCTCTATATCCGCGAAGGCGAATCGCTCAGGGGAGTCGCCCGCCGGCTCAAGGAGCAGAACCTGATCGAGAGCGAGAAATTTTTCCTCCTGCTCGCCGGTGCGACCGGCAAGGCGCAGATTCAGACCGGCAAATACCGCGTCGAGCGCGGCGCCACGTCGCAGGCAATCCTGAAAAAATTCGTAAATGGTGATATACTCAAAAGAAGAGTGACGATCCCCGAGGGATTCAACATCTACCAGATCGCCGAGAGGCTTGAAAAGAGCGAGGTGTCGAAGCAGAAGGAGTTCATCTATTTTTCGGAGCACCGCGAGTTCCTCAAATCGATCGGCATCGACGCCCCTTCCGCCGAGGGCTACCTTTTCCCGGACACTTACGTGTTCCCCGAGGAATCGAACCCGCGCGCGGTGATCAAAACGATGTATGACCGCCTCCACTATGTGCTCGGCAGGGTGGATCTGTCCAACATGAACAGGCTCGGCCTTGACGCGCATAAACTGCTCACGCTTGCCTCGATGATCGAGAAGGAGGCGAAGGTGGCGTCCGAGCGGGGATACGTATCCGCGGTCTTCCACAACCGCCTGAAAAAAGGGATGAAACTCGACTGCGACCCGACCGTACGCTACGCCGTGAAGCGCTTCACCGGGCCGATCTACCTGCGTGACCTGCAGTCGGCATCGCCGTACAACACCTACGTGAGCTACGGGCTGCCGCCGACGCCGATCTGCTCGCCGGGAAGGGAATCGATCATCGCCGCGCTCAACCCGCGCGAGAGCGACTTCATCTACTTCGTCGCGCGCAACGACGGCTCGCACTACTTCTCGCGCACGCTCGCGGAGCACAACCGCGCGGTGCTGCACTACCAGCGCGGCAAAAAGGAGAACGGATTTGTCGACAACCAGAGGCTGTAGCGCCGAAATCGTATCACCCGGGGGAAACCTCGAAAAGCTCACCTTCGCCGTGAAGTACGGCGCCGACGCGGTCTATTTCGGCGGCGAACGGTATAATCTGCGGGCGCAGAGCGACAACTTCGATGACGGCGATATCGGGCGCGCCGTTTCGTTCTGCCGCGCGAACGGCGTGAAGACGGTTTTTCTCCTGAACTCCTTTCTGCACGAGCGCGACATCGACGAAACGCGCCGCTACATCGGCGAGGTGCTCCGCTTCGGATTTGACGCGATCATGCTTTCCGATCCGGGCATGCTCATGCTGCTCCGCGAAGCGGGAACGGACTCGGAGCTCCACCTCTCTACACAGATGTCGACGCTCAACCACCTGTCGATCAGGTTCTGGCGGGAGGTGGGCATCCGCCGCATCGTGCTCGCGCGCGAGACGACGCTCGACGAGATCAGGATGATCCGCGACCATACCGACGCTGAGATCGAAGTGTTCGTGCACGGCGCGCTCTGCATCTCCTACTCCGGCCGCTGCCTCCTGAGCCGCTTTCTCTCGGGACGCGACGCGAACCAGGGCAGCTGCTCCCATCCGTGCAGATGGCGCTATTCCCTCGTCGAGGAGAAGCGCGAGGGAAACCATATGGACATCATCGAACACGCGCGCGGCACCGAAATCCTCTCCTCGAAAGACCTCTGCCTGATCGCGCGCGTGCCCGAATACGTGAAGGCCGGCGTCAACGCCTTCAAGATCGAGGGGCGGATGAAATCGCTCTACTACGCCGCAAACACCACACGCGTGTACAGACATGCCGTCGAGAACGCTTCCGATCCCGAATCCTTCGCGCGCTTCCTTCCGTTCTGGATGCGCGAGCTCGACCTCATCAACCATCGCCCGTACACCGACGACCTTTTCAACGAATTCGACAGAATGGAATTCACCGGCGTGCCCTACATAAAAAAGGCGCTCTTCGCCGGCTACGCAACTGGTGCGGGAAGGGATGAAACCGAAGCGGTAGTCAAAGCGCACAATCCTATACGGACCGGCGAAAGGCTCGAAGCGATCTATCCGATCGTCAATAATGAAATTCGCGACGGAGAGCTTAACGTTGTGGAGATACGCGACGGCGAAACGATCACGCCGATGGCGCGTCCGGGAAGCGAATGCGCCATCCGCTTCGACAGGCCGATCGGCGCTGACGCCATATTCAGGAAACGTTTCGAATAAGCGGTAATAAAAAAAACACGCTCCCGCGTGCCTTAAAAACAGAAAAGGCGGGGTTTAACCCGCCTTGTGTTACGAATAATACCTCAATACTACTTCTTCTTTGCCGGTTTCTTCTCGGCGGCCTTTTTGGTTTTGTCAGTCTTTGCGGCAGTCTTCTTGGTTTCCTTCTTGGGCGTCGCAGCTTTCGGCATTGTTGTTCTCCTAAATTATTGATTGGTAAACGCACCATTCATATTCACTTCTATTTTTTATTTCGAATGTTTTGTAAAGTTTTTTTACACTTTTTTTCAAAAATTTTTATTTTTAAAAATTTGTTTCACCGTTTCGACACGCGAAAATCGAATCCGCAAAAAAACGTTGCAAAGAGTAAACGTCACGTTTATACTCCATGAAAAGCACGCAGCGGTTATATGCGAAACAAAATTTCTAATGAGGGATATATCCGTGCACCGGTGGAACCCTGACGATTACATGAAACATTCCTCGGCCCAGCAGCAGTGGGCACAGGGGCTTATCGCCAAACTTGAGCTGTACGGCCACGAGCGGCTCCTCGATATCGGCTGCGGCGACGGAAAAGTCACCGCGGAAATCGCGGCCGTGCTTCCCGACGGCTCCGTCACCGGCATCGACAGCTCAGAAGAGATGATCGCCCACTGCATGGATCGTTTCCCGCACGAACTGCATCCCTCTATCCGCTTCATCGTGATGGACGCGCTTGACCTGCGCTTCGACAGCGAGTTCGATATCGTTTTCTCAAACGCCGCCCTGCACTGGGTGATCGACCACGGCAGGGTCCTTGCCGGCATAAAAAGAGCGCTCAGGCCCGGCGGAAGGATGCTCATTCAGATGGCGGGAAAGGGAAACGCCGCCGACGTGTTCGCCGTATGCGACGGGATGCTTGCCGAACGCAGGTGGGGGGAATTTTTTGAAGGCTTCACCTTCCCTTACGGATTTTACGACACGGATGAATACCGGCTCTGGCTCTCGCAGGCTGGCCTCATGGAACGCAGGATCGGGCACTTTGAGAAAACAATGACTCAGCAGGGACGCGACGGGCTTGCTTCGTGGATACGAACGACATGGCTCCCCTACACCGAGCGGATTCCGGAAGAATTACGAAGCGCGTTTATCTTTGAAATCGCGGATAGATATATTGAACGCTTCCCGCCCGGCCCAGACGGCGCCGTCAGCGTAAGGATGATGCGGCTTGAGGTGGAGGCGATCAATGAATGATAGTATCAGAACTTCCGTACCGGTCACAGGGAACGGGAAGGCGATCACCGGAAAGATCGCCCGCTTCTGGGACAGGATATCGCCCGCATGGAAAGAAGTCTGGGGGCCGCATATCCACCACGGCTACTATGACCGTGAGGGCCTTTCTCCGCTAGAGGCCCAGGAGCGGCTGATAGAAAAACTCGTCGAACGCGCGAAGATAGAAAGAGGCATGCGCGTACTCGACGCCGGATGCGGAATGGGCGGCAGCAGTATCTACCTGGCATCCCGCCTCGGGGCAAGGGTCTCCGGTATTACGCTGAGCTCCGCGCAGGCGGCAATTGCCCGCTTCGAGGCGCAGAAAGCGAGAGTCGCGGTCGATTTCCGCATCGGAGACGCCCACGAGCTCACAGAATTCGAGAATGGAAGCTTCGACCTGGTCTGGTCGCTGGAAAGCTGCGAACAGTTTTACGACAAGCCGCGGTTCCTCTCGAAGGCGTACCAGGTCCTGACAAAGGGCGGGCGGCTCATGCTCGCCACATGGTGCGCTTCGGCCGACGAATATGAAGGAAGACAGGCACGCGCCTACCGCAAGCTCTGCGCCGTCTTTGACCTGCCCTATATGCCGTCGATCGAGTACTACAGGAAGGCCATCGCCGATGCCGGTTTCTCTCTCGATACCGCTGAAGACTGGACAGGACATGTTGAACGCAGCTGGGAACTGGGGATGAGAAAGGTGGGGACCATTTCCCCGATGTCGTTGCTCTTTCGCTTCGGCCCCGCGGCTTTTGCCTTTTCACGGCAGCTTGTACTCATGAGGAGCGGATTCGCGACGGGAATGGTACGGTACGGCGTGTTCGTTGCCAGGAAAGGGACATAATTTTTTTCGAAAAACGGAATTTTTATCGCCGTTATGTCTTGACAAAATCATATAGAACCATTATCCGTCTAGTAAATGTTTGATACACAATCACCCATGAATAAATCCATCGAAAAATACGGTTTTCCACTCCCCTCACAGGACATCTATTAATCATGATCACCTTGAGTCCACAGGTCACTATTACTGCAGAAACGGACTGGGATCGAATTAAACACGACGTATTGCGAATCGAGGAAGAATGTTTTGATGAGGAGCTCCGCTACTCCGAGGAAGACTATCTTGAAGGTCTTCGCGAACAGAACGCGGAATTTCTCACGCTGCGCATTGACGGCGTCATCGAAGGCTTCATCTATTCAGGCCCCCTCCATTCCCTCGATTATCTGTCATTCGATCCCCATTACCCGTATCACGATACGCTCTACATCAACGATATTGCCGTAAGCACCCGATGCCGCAATCACGGCCACGCGACCACGATGCTCCGTCACCTTATAGCGGCAACAGATTATGCGCGCTACAGCGCTCATGCCATCAGCGATGCCTCCCGAAGGGTATTTACGAAAGCCGGATTTAATGAAAACGGCATATTCGAGAACTGGATGGGCGGCCGCCCGGCAGCCTACATGGTCTTTGAAAAATGAAATAGTGAAAACCTTTTATCATTCGACAGTTCCTCCACGATCCACGGACGGATCAAACGCAAAAAGGCCCCGTTTTATACGGGGCCTTTCTCATTTTCCGGCATATTCTCTGCCGCCCTGCCGGATAGCACACCATTATGCCGCTACATTCTCCTTCGCGACAGGATTGCTATCGGCGTCTGAAGTATGGTAAGCAGTGACGTATAGGTAAAGCCGAACTGGAAGAGCATGATAAGCGGAAGTGAAAGATAGAGGTTCTTTGTGTAGACGTAATACACGGCATAAGTCATATACACCGCGAGGAAGAACTCTACAATGCTCACCCAGTCTATTTTCCGTGAACGATAAACGTTGCTCAGGACCTTCCTGACGTGATCGGCGAAGTTGCGGACTTCACCATCGGCAACGTTATATTTCGGAGTGCGGTTAAAGGGGCTCTGTTTTTTGAACAGCGCCTCGAGCACCGCCTTTGAATTGTTGATGCTCAGACCTATCCCGACCGAAACCACAAACGGGAGATACACGAGCGGCTTCGCTTTTGAACGGTTTTTGACGCTCAGCGTTTCCTTTATCACCATATATTCGGTGTAGAAGTAGAATACAAACACCGAAATCGTGGCGAAGATAAAGATGGGCAGATCAAGGAGCGCCATCTTATGGTAACCGTGATTATACCGAATGATCAGGGTAATTGGCATGAGGATTGTCAGGAATACCATGAGCAGATACGCAAAGTTCGCCCCGATATGGAAAAACGCCTCCACTTTGACCTTTCTGGGGATGTCGGCCCTGATGATGCGGCTCGCCATCTTCATGAATGTCTGAATCGAACCCTTTGCCCACCTGAACTGCTGAGCCTTGAATGCCGACATTTCGATGGGCAGCTCTGCCGGAACGGTCAGGTCGGGGAGGTAGATAAAGCGCCATCCCTTGAGCTGCGCGCGATAACTGAGGTCAAGGTCTTCCGTCAGGGTATCATGCTGCCAGCCGCCCGCGTCGATAATCGTGGACTTGCGCCATATGCCAGCGGTACCGTTGAAGTTGAAAAACCTTCCTGACCGGTTGCGTGCGGTATGCTCGATCATGAAGTGGCCGTCGAGAAGAATGCTCTGGCACTCCGTGAGGAGTGAATACCGGCGGTTGACATGGTCCCACCGCGCCTGAACCATTCCCACATTGTCATCGGTAAAATACTGTATGGTACGCTCGAGGAAATCCTCGGGCGGCAGGAAGTCCGCATCAAATACGGCGATAAACTCACTGTCGGTCATGTTAAGGCCGTTCTCGAGAGCCCCCGCCTTGAACCCGGCACGATTTGTCCGGTGGATATATTTGACATTGTATCCTTCGCGCTGCTTTTCTTCACATTTCGCGCGTGCAATCTCGGTCGTCTCGTCCGTGGAATCGTCAAGCACCTGAATCTCAAGGAGGTTCCCCGGATATCTGACCTTTACAACCTTATCAATCAATCGCTCAACCACATACTTCTCATTAAAAATGGGAAGCTGTATGGTCACCTTCGGAAGTTCGCTGAACTCGCCGGGAGGTGTAACCTTTTCCTCCTTGTGCTTTCTGAACAGGTATATCGTGTAATACCTGTTTATCCCGTATACGGAAAGCACAGTGAGAATGAGAAGGTAGAAAACTATAAAGAAAGTTTCCATAGTTTTATTACCCCGAATTAAACAAATAAGATAAAAAAATTGAGGAAGCATCGACATGCTTCCCGACATCAAAAAATCTTTTTTTATATAAGGACAAATCTGCCCCCCATTGGAAAATTTTACAAAATAAATTTCACAACGGGGACAAATTTTTAAGCCCATAAGCCGTCAATCATAGGCTCTTTTGTCAACAATTTTTCTGATAAAAGATGAGAAATATAAGTTTTTTGTCTAAAATCGGGTATTTTTGACCATTTAATGCGACATAATATTAATAAAAACATCTTTTTCAGGCTTCAGGGGGATACATCCTACGTAAATAAACAATGTTCATCAATGTTCATGTTTATTTTAATATAAAGTACTACCTTTGATGCTCTCTCATGCCGGCAACCGTTTACAGGAATCGGATAGTCGGATTATAATTGACTTGTGACGCCTTCGAGGGGAATGTATAATGGTCAAAAAATATCAGGAAGGACGCTGTTCATGGAAAAATTTATAATCAAACTTCATGAGGTGTATGGTTCCGATACCCCTCTCGAAAAGCTCCTGTCAACACGGATAGATGTTTCTGATCCCCTCATCAGCGCGAAATTCCTTGAAATGCTTCAGGAAGTATATGAGCAAAGGATGCCCTTCAACAGAATGCTCGGCGTGCATATTGACTCCCTCACTATGGAAAAAGTGGTGATCGGTATCGACAAGAAGCCCGACCTTGTCGGCAATTTCGAGCAGAACATCCTTCACGGCGGGGTGATATCGGCGGTGATCGACCTGACCGGCGGCATCATAATCCAGGCAAACGCGCTCAGGAACATGCGCGACTGCACCCTCGCCCAGATGCTGACAAGCTTTGCGAAAATGAGTACGGTCAATATGAGGGTTGATTACCTGCGCCCCGGTTTCGGGGAGCATTTCAAAAGCACGGCCCACCTGATGCGCATCGGCAATAAGGTCGCAGTGACGAGAATGGAATTTCAGAACGAAAAGGACGACCTTATCGCAATAGGAACCGGCACCTATCTTGTCGGATAAAGCCGGGAGCCTGATTCTCCCGGTGGATCGGCGGGAAAATCAGGCTTACAGAAGGCCGTGATCAGTGAATAAAGAAGCCGGTAATGATCGAAACCAGCATGCCGGCAAACGTCAGCGCAATACCCAGTTTGACCCTCGGAGAAAGCTCCTTAAAATCAGAAAATTCCACAGGTAGACTTGCCGAGGCAAAGAGCAATCCCCATGTTCCGAAGAAAAATCCTGTCGCCGCATATCCTATCGTACAGAGTTCGAGAAGACCGAAAAGCAGATTGATCCCGCCGAAGAAGATCGCAAGCGTTGCCATACTCATCCCTCCTTCATGACAGTTAGCGTATAGACTCTTTAAAAATTCCTGTTGATTATAATTAATGTTTCATTAATATTTTATTTAAAGTTTCGGCAGCCTGTATGCTTTACCAATGATTATCCGTCATCCTCCACCCTAACGGGCCAGCGTAACAATTTTTTTACATATTGAACATATTAAATTAACAGGAAAAAATCAATATTAATGATGTCGAAAGGGATATACTATCGTCATACCGGGTATTATCAGTCGCTCCCTGAATCCTGATGAATGTTTAAGCAAAAGAGGCCACAACATGCAAAAAGTAAAGCGGATCGGGCTTGTAGCCCATGACAACAGAAAGAAAGACCTGATAGAGTGGGTGGAATGGAACTCGAAAATCCTCGTACAGCACAAACTCATCTGTACCGGCACAACGGGAAGGCTCGTCGAAGAGGCGCTGACACACAAACTCCAGCGCGAACAGACAGCGTCGCCCGATATCACCATTCTGAAGTCGGGACCGCTCGGAGGAGACCAGCAGCTCGGTTCAATGATCGCGGAAGGCAAGATCGATATCCTGATCTTTCTCTGGGACCCGATGCAGCCGCAGCCGCACGATGTTGACGTAAAAGCGCTTCTGCGTATAGCGGTGCTTTACAACATCCCTGTCGCGAACAACAGATCCACCGCGGATTTCATCATATCATCGCCGCTGTTCAGCGAAACCTACAAACCGCAGGTGAAGGATTATTCCGCCTACATCGGCCGGAGCCTCGAGCCGTGACAGACGTTACAGCAGCGCTTCCGAGACGTTAATCATTTTCACGCCTTCGTTTTCCATCTCCCGGATGACGAGATCACCGTCACCGGGGGATACATTGACCGCCCGGACCGCTTCGCGGACCACTTCCACGCGGAAGCCTTCTCTGATCGCGTCAAGAGCGGTGTTCTTCACACAATAATCGGTGGCAAGCCCCGTGATCACTACCGAGTCAACACCCTGGTCCCTGAGACGCCCGGCAAGATCGGTCGACTGAAAGCCGGAATAGGCATCAACTCCGGGGGTCGTGGCTTTGGATATTACTGCCGCTCCGGGCGGAATGACCAGATCGGGATGGAACTCCGCTCCGCGGGTGCCTGCCACGCAGTGAGGAGGCCAGGTCCCGCCGTTGGCAATGAAGGAACAGTGGTTGGCAGGATGCCAGTCCCTTGTGAAATATATCGGAAGGCCGCGCCTGCTGAACGATTCGATCAACAGATTCGTGGGCGCGACGACCTGATCGCCTTCGCTGACCGCGAGAGCCCCCCCCGGGCAGAAATCGTTCTGAATATCGACACAAAGTAACGCTTTTTTCATGGCCTCACACCTCTCTAACAAAACACCTTTTCAAGGCGTGGATTGGGATTGTGGGATCTTCCCTTTTTGGAGCAGGGCCTTCCATCGAGGAGGACGACATCCGCGGTGAAATCGAACTGCCCCTGCATCAGACAGCTCCCCACGCCGTAGGCGTCAACCGGCACACCACGCCTGACGAAATCTGCTATCCTTTCCGGATTGAAACCGCCCGAAACGATGATCTTCACTTTATTGAATCCCTCGCGGTCAAGGGCCTTTCTTGTCATCGACACAAGCTCGGGAACCACTCCCGTCGGCTTGAACTCGCCCATGAAAGGAACGATCGAACGGTCGACCATATTTTCCGATGTGTCGAGCCGCACGCCCCAGATCCTGTCACCGAGCACACGGCAGCATTGCAGCGCTGTCCCGACACAGTCGTTGTCAAAATCGACGAGCGCAACGAGGTTCGTTTCGGGATAGCTCTCGCCGAACAGGCTGACCGCGCGGACCGTATCGCCTCCGACGGCGGCGATGAGCGCGTGGGGCACGGTGCCGGATCCTTTCGCCCCCCACCATTCCGCCTGCGCGTCGGTCGACACCCCGCCCGCTCCGCCGATATAAGCCGCGTAACCGTCACCGCCCTGCACCGCCCAGTGGTCGAAGCGCGCCGGGAAATAGAGCACCGTGGTGCCGCCCGCGGCCTCAACGACGCGGCGCACATTGGTCGCGATTTTCGTGCGGCGCGCGAGTATGCCGAGGTAGATGGTCTCGAGGTGGGCGAAAAGGCTCGCATCCCCCGTAATATGCATGACGCTTTCCCACGGAACGATCCTGTCTCCGTCAAAAAGCGCCTCTATCTTCAGCCCGGCAAAGCCGTCCTCCCAGAGGTCGTCAAGCTCCCTGGATATTTCGATCTTTTCTTTTACGATCTCAAGATAGGCGTCCTTTTCATGCTGGAAGACCGAACGGCCCTTACGCTTGAGCTCGATGAGGCGGTCAAACAGCTTGTACGCTTTCGGATAATCGGTATAGCGGCCGCTCGCGAGTTTCAGCACGGCGACCGCCTCGTCCACCCCGCACAGCACCGCGTCGCGTTTCTGGAAGACCTGCATGGTCACTTCGGGACGCAAGTCGTGCTGTTCGAGTACGATCTTCTCGCGCCAGAAATAGATATCGCTCAGGTAGCCGCGCCTGAGCTCCTGCACGGGAAGGTCGAAGAGATAACTGTCGAGTCGCTTTTTCATGATCACCCGCCGAACCGCTTCGCTCCGGTCGTATCGCCCATGACCGTTGTATTAATAAAAAAACAAATACACATTCATGAGTCAATCAAATTACCGTTAATTGATGCCGTTCCGGGCATCGTGGTTTTATTTATGACGGTCGGATACGGATCTTCCGCACCATTTATGGACAGCGGCGGTCCATTTGGTTATATTATTGATGAGGGATAGTATCGCGCCGAGAGCGGTACTATCACGCGATTGAAACAGAAGGAGTTGAACGATGGAAAAAACTGAACGCAGGTTCTTTATATTACAGAAACAATCTGATACTCCGCCCCCTGCCGATACGGAAAACAAGGATGACGCCGGCGGGGAAGACCCGAAAGCGCACCCCTCATGTTCCGGCTGCGGAAGGATCGGCACACGCGTGGGGATGCGCAGGGAGGGAATTGTAGTTGAGTGGCCCAACGGTTAGGGGGTATGCACGGCGATGGCGCGCGGTCCGGCACTATCGCCCGCTTGAAAATAACATTCACGGAGGAGCACGGATATGGAAGCACTCTTCAAACGAAGGAGTATTCGCAAGTACACACCGAAGGAAGTAAGCGACGATGAGATCAAAGAGCTGATCAGGGCGGGAATGTGCGCACCGTCGGCGGGAAACGAGCAGCCGTGGCATTTCATCGTCATCAACGTGCGAGGCCTGCTCGACGAGATCCCGCGCGTGCACCCCTACTCACAGATGCTCAGGGAGGCGCCGGCCGCAATCCTCGTGTGCGGCGATCTGACACTTGAAAAACACGCCGGGTTCTGGGTACAGGACTGCGCGGCCGCGACAGAGAACATCCTGGTCGCCATCGCCGCGAAGGGCCTTGGCTCGGTGTGGCTTGGCGTCTATCCGCGAGAGGACAGGGTCGAGGGGCTGCGGCAGCTTCTGCGGCTGCCAAAAAATATCGTCCCGTTCGCGCTCCTGCCGGTGGGACACCCGGCCGAGACTAAGCCGCCGAAGACTGAGTTCGATTTTTCGCGCGTGCGCTACAACGGGTGGTAGAAAAACGAAGGGGGCCTTTCAAGCCCCCTTTCCGTCGTTACTGATACATTTTGTCTATAAGGTCCTTGTACTTGTCGAGGACGACTTTCCGCTTAACCTTCAGGGTCGGCGTCATTTCGTCGTCGGCCATGGTGAACTTCCTCCGGAGGATCGTGTACTTCTTGATCTGCTCGTACTCCTCGAGCTCGGCGTTCACCTTCTGAATGTCCTCGTCGACCAGCTTGCGCAGCGCCTCGCTGGCGATAAAATCCTCGCCTACCTCGACGACCGCCGGCGCGGGATCCTGTACCGTAATGATTTTTGATTTGTCGTACGGAATATTGTTGGTGTTGAAATAATCGATGAGCGTCTCAAAGCGCGGCACCACGAGCGCCGTCACGAACTTGCGCTCCGAGCCGATCGGGAAGACGAGCTCGACCCAGCGGCTGATGGAGAACTTGCTCTCGATCTTGTTTGCCGGCACGTTCTTGCCCGTATCGAGCACCATGAGGCCCTTCTTGCGGTCGACTATCTTGATATAGCCGTCGGCAAGCATCTCAACGATGTCGCCGGTCTTGTAGTATCCGTCCTCCGTGAACGCCTCTTTCGTGGCCTCGGGGTTGTTCCAGTATTCGGTGATTATGTTGTTGCCCCGAACCTGCCACTCGCCGTCCTCGGCGATTCGGCTTTCCACGCCGACGGAGGTGGGCCCCACGGAGCCGGGAAGGATTTTCTTACACGTGTTCAGGTTGATCGTGTTACAGGTTTCGGTCGCCCCGTATCCCTCGATGATGCGGATGCCCATCGCCGCGAAGACCTTGCACAGGTCGGCCGGAAGGCTTCCCGCCGCCGAGAAGGCGAAACGGTAGCGCCCGCCGAGAAGGTGGCGCACCTTGCTGAACAGGATCTTGTCGTAGAGCCTGAACTTGAAGCGCAGCCAGAACCCTATTCCCTGGGTCAGGTCGATCCCTTCCGACATGTCGATAAATCCGTTCTTGTCCTGCCGTTTCTCGATCACCCTGAGGCCGGTCGCCAGCGCACGGTCGAAGATTTTCTTCTTGATGGGCGACTTCGCGGCCTGCTCGCGCATGGCCATGTAGATGCGCTCGTAGATGCGCGGCACTGACATGAAGAGCGTCGGCTTGAAAAGCTGGAAGTCCTCGATCAGCGTTTTCGGCGAGGAATAGGCGATCGGCGCCGCCGCCAGCATCGCGGAGCCGTGGCCGCACTCGCGCTCGTAGGTGTGCGCCAGCGGCAGGAACGACATCACCACGTCGTCATCGTGAAACTCCTCGAGGAGCCGCACGTCGCGGATTATCGCGGCGTTGATGCTGAAATGCGTGTGGACCGCGCCTTTCGGCATCCCGGTCGTCCCGGAGGTGTAGACGATCGTCATCTTGTCGGTGATCTCGACGGAACGCCAGCGTTTCTCGTAGATGAATTTGTCGCGCGCCAGCAGCTTCACGCCGAGCGCCCGGACATCGTTCAGGCTCATCACCATCGGGTCGGCGTGCTTGAAATCGTCCTTCATCACGATGATCTTTTCCAGAGCCGGCACTTCCTTGCGGACCTGGAGCGCCTTGCCGAGTATCTCCTCATCCTGCACGAAGATCATTCTGGAACCCGAGTTGTTCAGGATGAACGCCATTTCGTTTTCGGACTGGGTCGGATAGATGCACACAGTTATGCCTGCCGCGCAGAGGATTGAATAATCCGCCCACATCCACTGCTGGGACGTGTGCCCCATCACCGCGACGCGGTCTCCCTTCTGTATTCCCATTTCTATAAGTCCGGATGAAAGCTGCTTTACGATATAGCCGAGCTCCTCATAGGTTATCGATGCGGTGCTTGACGGCCCCGTACGCCAGATCTGCGCGGTCCTCCTGCTGAACCTGACAACATTGCGGTTGAGCAGTTCCGGAAACGTCAGCTGCTCGATATACCACTTTTTGCTCGCTTCGTTCATACGGCACCTCCGTTTATGATAATGAACAACGATAATTCCTCTCCGCCCTATCTGTGTGTAAATGGTATGTTTTTGACATATCTCTGCAATGGCGAAGAAAAAGTCCTGAATATATCATACAGTATGTCCGAACGCATATTTGTCAATCGATAAAAGAACGGCCGGTCGGTTGCGGAACGAAATGAAAAAGGCTTGCACAAAAACCTCTCTCCGCTTATTTTAAGATTATTCCGGCCCCATCAAGGCGTACAAGGATCCTCATCATGCTCAAAGCCGTGCTTTTTGATATCGATAATACCCTTATTCTCTATGACGAGTATGCGTTTTTCTCACGCTACATCCCGGAGGTCACAAAGCGGTTCGCCGATATCATCCCGCCCGAGGGATTTCCGCAGCGGCTCATCGGCGCCACGCAGAAGCTGATGCAGAACGACGGGAGCCGGCCCAACCACGAACTCTTCCTTGACCATTTCACGAAGGACTACGAGGACCGCCGCGAGGAGTTCTGGGGCCGCTTCATGGCCTTTTATGATACCGAATTTGACGCATTCCGTGAGCTCGTGAAGGCGCCGGAAGGAATTACCGCCGTTTTCCGCGAACTTGAAGCGCTGGGCCTGAAACTCGTGCTCGCGTCCAACCCGATCTGGCCGGAAGAGGTCCAGCGGATGCGGGCCGGATGGGCGGGAATTGACCGGACAGCCTTCGATTTCATCACCCACATCGGCAACATGTCGTTCTGCAAGCCGAAGCTCGGCTATTATCTGGAGATCTGCGAAAAAACCGGGATCGGGCCGCACGAATGCCTTATGGTCGGAAATGACAGGGTCAACGATATGATCGCGGGCCGTACAGGAATGAAAACCTTTCTCACCTGCGACGGAGACAGTATCGACCGCTCGTCGCTCGCCATGAGCCGGGAGATCGGCAAACACGGCGATGAAACGGCCGCGGATTTTGACTTTTCCGGGCTTATCGCCGAGCTCCCCGCCGCGGTGCGGTCGCTTCTCGGCGGCGCCTGAAGCGCGCAAATAAATTGACCTGCCGGGTTGCCGCGGCGTATATTATCAGTACCGCACAAAACACAAAGAATCGGGAGGCTGATATGGCGGATAAAATTCTCATCTACGGAAAAAGCGGCTGACCCTACACCAGCGATGCCAGGTCGGCATATGGAGAGCGCGCGCAGTATGTTGACGTCAAGGCGGACCACTCAAGGCTCGAGGAGATGCTGAAAATCTCGGGCGGGAGGCGCCAGGTCCCGGTCATAGTCGACGGCGACAAAGTCACCGTCGGATACGGCGGGTCGTGAGGGGTCTGATGACCGCCGTGCGCGGTCAACGCATCGAGCCGCATTCCGTACAGCCGGGGCCTGCTTCGAACATGACCACGGTCGAAATCATCTGATACAGGCGAGGTCCCAGTGAGCTATCCGGTTGTACTTGTTGAAAGCGAATCAGAGCTTGAGAAGCGTATGGGTGCGCTCCTCGCGAGCGGCGCCGGTGAGGTCGCCCTTGATCTCGAGGGTGAATACAACCTTCACCGCTACGGCATGCATCTCTGCCTGGTCCAGCTTTTTGACGGCAGGGAGTGCCTTCTCATCGATACGGTGAAGATCAAAAACATCTCGTGCATGCGCGCGTTTTTCGAGGGGGATATCGAGAAGGTGGTGTTCAGCCCGGGAAACGACCTTATCCTGCTCGATCATCTCTTCGGCTTCCACCTGAAACATATCTTTGACGTACAGGCCGCGGCGCGCCTTGTAGGGCACGAGAGGCTCTCGCTCGGCACCATCATCGCCGAAGAGCTCGGCGTCACGCTTGACAAGAGCAAAACGAAGCAGAAATCGAACTGGAACATCCGGCCGCTCAAAAAATCGCTTTTGAACTATGCCGCCGACGACGTCCTCTACCTCATCGAATTGAAGAGGAAACTCCTTCCCGAGATAGAGCGGCGCGGCCTCGCTGACGAGCTCGCGCGCGTCAACGCCGGTTTCGAACTGGTACGCTACTCGCCGCCTGACAGGCCGTACCTGAACCTCAAGGACGCGAAGAGGCTGACGCGGGTCGAAAAGGTCTACCTGAAACATTTCTTCTACGCGCGCGACGAGATCGCGCGGAAAGTTGACCTGGCGCCAAGCTCGGTGCTCAGCAACGCGTCGGTAATCGAGATATCGAAGCGTGCGCCGCGCGGCATGGATGAGTGGAAGAAGCTCGGCGGCCTGAGCAGGAGGGCACTGCCGCACCTCGATATCCTCATCAGGGCGAAAGATGAGGCCGACGCGGCAGCCGAACAGATGGCGGGACAGGCCCGCGCCGCGGGGAGGCACCAGGGAGTGAAATAGCGGCGAAACCGGGACCTTCTATCCCCCCGCTTTAAAACTTGATATCGTCGGTGGTAGAGCTGATGAAGAAGCGCGCGAGAAGGATTGTGATGACAAAGCCGATGAGCAGCGAAACCGACAGCAAAATGTATGACCCGAAGATGCTGTTGCGCGCGTCGTGCGACATCCTGTCGCGGATATCGTTGCCGACCTTTTCCTGAAGGCTTATGAGCTGATAGGTCGAGTCGCGCAGCTCCTTGTATCCCGCCATCCACTGGTCGAGAAGCTCGCGGCCTTTTCCGATGTCGCCGGCGAGTGTCGCCTGGTGGAACCGTTCCCGCGCGAGGACCGGATTTTTGTTTTTTCTGAGCCATTCGGCCGCGATCGCCTTTCCGTCGGAGGTAAGGTTCACCGCCTGGAACTCATTCCACGCCCTGTGGTAGTCTTCAAAGAGCCGCTTCGACGACTCCTGCCGCTCCCGCACACCGGCTATATCGCCGCCGCGCGCCGCGGACAGTTCCTGCAGCATGTTGATCCTGATCTGCAGAAGGTCCTTCGCTATCTTATTGAGGTTTTTCACAGACAGGAACTGGTTCGCGTAAAAGGAGTTGAACGACTCGTTGGCCGACATGAGCGACGAGATGCCGCTGAATGACGTGTAGACGATAATGACGATGAACACGAGACAGATAAGGAACACATTGAAGGCGACCTTGATGCTGCTGGCCTTTTCTTTCTTTTTCATAAACAATCCCTTCCTCGCAGCCGGAGCCGCCAGTATGATGAAAACGGCGGATTTATTTCAATATAAATCTATCCTTACCCGATCGAAACAGCAAAATTTTTTTCAATCCCTATAATCTGTTTGAATTAGATGCGCTAGTATTGTAGTGTTGGTTTTATACTGAAATCGGGCACAGACGCCCCCAGCTTATTCCGACCGGTGAAAAATAATGGAACAGCAGACTACTCTCGACATCAATGTGCAGAACGGATCTCTCGCGATACCAGCGGGCTACCGGCCCTACCTGGGACTTCGCAGGACCGAGGAAGCGATCCGCTTCATAAAGGAGTATTTTCAGATATCGCTCGCGCGCGCGCTCAACCTGACGCGCGTTTCTTCGCCCCTGTTCGTGGCGAGCGGCACCGGCATCAACGACCACCTGAACGGGATCGAGCGCCCGGTAAGCTTCGAGATCAAGGACACCGGACAGCGCGCCGAGATCGTCCAGTCGCTCGCGAAATGGAAACGGATGGCGCTTGCCGATTACGGGTTCGCGCACGGCGAAGGGCTCTACACCGACATGAACGCAATCCGCCCCGACGAGGTGCTCGACAACCTGCATTCTATCTACGTCGACCAGTGGGACTGGGAGCGGATCGTGCTCGCCGCCGAAAGGAACGTCGATTTCCTGAAAGGCATCGTGCGCGCCATCTACGGCGTCATCACCGCGACCGAGCGCGCGGTCTGCGAACGCTATCCCGAACTGCCCTCCCCCGCGCTGCCGGACGATATCTTCTTCATTCATACGGAGGAGCTCGAGGAGCGCTATCCCGGCCTCTCGCCGAAGGAGCGCGAGAGCGCCATCACCGCCGAGAAGAAGGCCGTGTTCGTCATCGGCATCGGCGCCGCGCTCTCAAACGGAAAGCCGCACGACGGGCGCGCCGCAGACTACGACGACTGGTCGACCGAGACATCCGGCGGGCGGCGCGGGCTCAACGGCGACATTTTCGTCTGGCATCCGGTCCTCAACTGTGCCTTCGAGCTCTCATCGATGGGGATCCGCGTCGACAGCGAATCGCTTGTCAACCAGCTCGAGATCAGGGGCGAAAACTTCAAGAAGGAGCTCTATTTCCACAAACGGCTCATTGACGGGACACTGCCGCTGACGATCGGCGGAGGACTCGGCCAGTCGCGCCTGTGCATGTTCTTTCTGAGGAAAGCGCACGTCGGCGAAGTGCACGCAAGTATCTGGCCGGATGAAATGAAAGCAGCCTGCCGCGAAAACGGCATCCCGCTCCTGTAAGATAACAGCGTCGAAAAACTACGGTGTACAGGATATTACCATGGCACATTACAAGATCGACGGGGCGAAATTCGAAACAATGGAGGAGCTCAAGGAAAGCCTCTGGCCCCTCTACAAAGACCGGATGAGCCGCGAAGAGTTTGAAAAATACGTGGAACAGAACGTTCAGAAAGTGGAATAGCCCTCCCGCTCAGCGATCATCTTCACCGCCTCTGTAAACCCTTCCGGCCCTGACGCGCGTGTGCGCAAGAGGCCGGGGATGCCGGCCACGGCAGCCGGATCGCTCCCGACAAATACCGCCGCATCCACCGCGCTGAAAAGCGGCAGATCGTTATAGCTGTCACCCACTCCCCATGTCACCACAGGCGTGCCCGGGTTCGCCCCGCGATAATATTCAGTGATCCGCCGCACCGCCGCGCCCTTGTCGACGCCGAGCGCGGTGAGATGAAAAAAACGTTTCCCCCTGATAACGCCGCAGCTGCGTGGCGCGAGAAGACGGTTGGCCTCTTCCAGTTTTTCAGGGGGGATACTATCCTCTCCGCGGACCGCGAAGGGCACTGACGATCGTCGAAGGCGCGCGAGCTCCGCCTGATCCGCCGGAAGCTCCGTACGCCGCATCAGCTCTTCGAGCGGCATCTCCATGATCGAGGTGATCTTCGCTCCGAGCGCGGATTCGATGAGCTGCAGCGCGGCGCGGAGCTCCTCCACTCCCCTGCCGATGATTTCGGCGGAGAACGATCCGTTCCCGTCGGGCCAGGCGATCCCACCGCCGTTTTCAAAGATAAAAGGAGCTTTGAGTTTAAGCTCGCGGTGAAAGATAATCATCTCATCGAATGTTTTGCTGGAGGCGAGCACGACCGGCACGTTCCATGAACGCAGAAGAGCGATCCCGGGAAGGGACCGATCGAAGCTGTAAGTATGATCGTCCAGGATCGTACCGTCAAGGTCGGAGAAGAGGATGAGCATGGAGGAAGCACTAGTTCGTAACAGCAGAATTATATTCGCTTAGTTCCCCTTCCGCATTCGTGGTATAAACACTCACCTTGTAATAATATCTCACGCCTGATGTTAAAGATGAATTCTCATAATAATAAGTAGTTGTCGTTGCAATAGTAGCGACCAGAGAATAAGGCCCCTCAGCTGCTGTTGATCTATACAGCTTATAACCTTTTACAACCGATATACCCGATACCATGTTCCAATTGGGAGCCAGTGTCGCCGGATAAGGCTTATCTATTACATTGATTTTAGTCATCGGCAACATCGTAATGGTAATATTCGTTTCATCGCCCGGGCTCAAATCGACAACTGCATGCCCTCCCCAGTTAATTCCTTTATAATTCGCATCAGTAGAATTCGCGGTAAGCACCGTTATTTTCCTTTGCATCCCTGCCGGCACTTCTACTTTGAAACTGGTTTGAGTCGGCGGTACGCTCATAGAGATAGTTCCGATATCATCACCGGTAACAATAATGCTCAGGGTGTCTCGCCCGGAGGCCCATGCTACCGATGGACCTGGTGAGTATGCATACGCATTCGAAACGAACAGGCCATACAGTTTGGAGAACAGATTAGTGCTTCTATTTAATCGTGCGGTAGAATTTATCTGCTCCAGATTAATCGTCACTATCGCCGTATCGTCGTGCGAACATCCCGGCATCTGCGCAATCCCGAGCAGCAGCGCTCCGGCGACAAGTAGCGAAATCATTTTCCCTTTTTTCATTGCAGTCCCTCCGGCTGGAAAGCGACTCTAATCATGCTGTTATTGTAATATACAGAATACTCTGTAATTGGTCAAATGTGTAACACTAATTTGCAAAAGTCAAGGAAATAGCAGAGTTCCTGATTCGTTTTACCGGAAGCCGGCTGACGGTACCTCCACCCGAAATATAAGTTGACACCGCCCGTTTTAAGGTATTCAGTTGAATGGCCTGCAGAAACAGATGACTCCACAAAGGAGGACCGCCATGTTCGCGCGCAGAAAGAAGCTCATCGACAAAAAGTTCCAGTTGAAGGTCGCGTTTTCCGTTATCGGCATCTCGCTCATCGCGCTGGTCGCGGTCATGGCGGTGGTCGTCGTCAACGCCTCGAAAAACAGCCGCGATATCCGCACCACAACGGCGCTGCTCGGACGCGCGCTCGATACAGAAAGCGGCCTTGTCAGCTCAGTCCTCGATGCGGGAAAACGCGCGGACAGTCCGGACGCCGCGCTCAGGCTCAGGGGAACGGCCGACGACCACGCGAAGAACATGGACGCGCTCAGGGCGTATGTCGCCACGCTGGAAGGCTTTGCACGCCAGAGCTCACACCTTATCACCCTGATCATCGCGCTTTTTATCCTTCAGTGCGTCGTGCTCTATGTCTTCATCATACGGATGACGCACAGGATATCGGGGCCGATCTATGTCATCTCGCGCTACATGGAGGAAATCATCGAGGGGAAGAAACCCGAATTCAGGGCGCTGCGCGACAGGGACGAATTCAAGAAATTCTACGAGCGTTTTGTCGCGATGGTGGATAAACTGGAGCGCGACAGGGAGTGAATCCTTGGAGAGGATGTATCCTTCACTCCCCTCTTCTCACCAGCCACTCGAGCCCGTAACGGTAATCGTATCGCCGCCATACGCCGCACAGCACCGCAAAAATGATCAGCGTCGCCGCGATAATCCCCATGGCCGCGGCTCCGGGAAATGCCCGGTGAAGATGAAGGAGCCGCGTCACCTCGTTGAAAATAACGATGTGGACAACAAGCACCGTGAGCGAGGCCCTTCCGAGAGGCGCCAGCAAGCTGAAGGCCCCGGCCCCGCGCCCTTTCATTGAAAGAAACCCGGACAGCAGCAGGAGCGCCGTTCCGTTCAGGGTGAGCATGATCGGCGGAAACGCCGGATAGAAATACGGCACGGCGACAAACAACCTGAAGAAGGCCCCTCTCGTGGCGAACGCGTAACCGTGGCGGTAGAGCAGGCCGAGCGCGATTCCCGCTGCGATGAGAAGAAGCCCGGCTACGGCGATCTGATATATCCTGCCGGTTTTTCGCACGCGCGCCGCGAGCATGCCCGATATGAAAAGCGCAAGCCATGGCAGCACGGGAAAATTCCCTTCGGCAAGCGCGAGCCTGGCGATCCCTCCCGGCAGAGAGGCGCTTCCCATCCTCGCATCGAGCAGAAGAAGCGGCGTCCCGAGAAGGTTTTGCACTAACGCCGTCAGTGCGAACACGAACGGATAGAGGAGCAGGAGCGCCGGCGCGGGAAGCCGTAAAAGCAGCGGCGCGAGCAGAAGCGAAAATCCTATCAGGTGCAGTACGAACCATGAGAAGGGCGTGAACCAGTGCGGAGTTGCAAGATTGAGAAGATACCCGGCAAGGATAATCGCGATCCCCCGCCGCGCCAGCATCCTCCCCGAACGCGGAAATTTTTCCCCCGTAAGCTCCGCGCCGAAACCGGCAAGCGTCACGAAAAGCGGCGCGGCAAGCAGCCCGGTAAGATTACATCCCACCATGAACGGGTGGCGGATAAAATGCGACCAGACCGGCATCATCGGCTCTTTCCAGAGCCAGACACCGAGGTGCTGCTGTACCATGAGCGCCACGGCAAGCCCGCGCAGCGCGTCAATCATCGCGATGCGGCCGTAACTGGTTTTTTCCGCCGGACTCATCGCCATACCGGTATCGCCCTCACAGCGACGGTTCGCCGGGGTTGAGATACACCTCGATGCGATTGTTCCTGACCGCGCTCAGCGGGTCGGCGGCCGGAAGGAACGGCGCTGTTTCACCCATACCGGTGAATGAAATATGGCGGGACGCGGAATCCCGCGATTCAAGGAATTCGGCGACGAACTTCGCGCGGCTTTCGGACAAGACCAGGTTCTGGTGATCATCGCCGCGGTCGTCGGTGTGCGCCTCTATGCGCACCGTGTAATCGCGGTACCAGTTGAGGACCCGCGAGAGCCGCTTCAAGTCGCTGGCAAAGCCCGGTTCGGGCCGGTCGCTGTTTTCAGCGAAGCGCGCGTCGAGCCGTATCCGGAACCCCCTGCAGGCGGGCAGCACCAGTATATCCACCGGCACCTCGTCGACCCAGGTCTCCGCCCGATTGCCCGCCGAGTCCCTGGCGCTCATCCTGACGCGATAGCGCTGCAGCGATTCCACGAATTTTCCGCCATCCCCCCTGCCGTTCCAGATGAATTCGCGCGGCGGCGCGCCGGTCCCCTTCCAGGTCCTGAACACCGCCCCTCCGGGAGCGATCATCTCCATCTTCCATTCGGTGAGCGGCGTGAGATCGCTCACGCGCGGCCTGAAGGTGAGCAGGTCATCCGTGCCGTCACCGTCGGGGGAAAAGAGCCCGGGGCTGTGGCCCAGCCGGATTTCGGGCGGCGTGCTGTCGATGATAAAGTAGCTTTTGATCGATTCGCTTATCCGGCCGTCGGCATGCTCGGCGCGCAGCGCGCACGAATAGCGCCCGTCGCGCAGCCGCTCTGAGTGCCGGTTATATCCGTCCCACTCGACCGCCGAGGGAAGCACGGTAAACGGTATCTCGTGGACCGCATCGCCGCCTTCGCGGATGACGATCTTCCACTCCTTAACGTCGCTCATGCGCGGCGCCCTGACCGAGAAGCGTATCGTGTGGCCGGAACCGTAGGAGAAGAATTCGGTGCCGCACGATACGGCAAGCGGGTTCGCGCCCCTGTCGATCACGATGTTGGTAACGCGCCGCTCGATGACGTTGCCTTCGCTGTCGAAACCGCTCAGGCAGTAGGTGTAATTGCCGTCGGGCGCGGGATCGCCGTTCTCCTTCAGCCCGTCCCACGAGAAACCGGCGGGAACGGCATCCGCTTCCCAATGGAATTCGCGCACAAACGATCCTTTCTCATTCATGAAACCGCCCTGCCACCGGTCAAACCGCGCCGGCCGCACTTTCTGGCGGATGGCGATCTCGCCGGGCACGGCGATCTTCGGATCGCGCTTCGGCATGGAAACCTCGGCCAGCGCCGGAACGTTGTCGATCGTGATGAACCCTTCGCGCGACGAGGAGATGTTGTCGTGTTCGTCCCACGCGATGAACGAATAGCGGTACCTGTCATTGCCCGCCTCCATTCCCGCGCCGTCGCGGCCGTCCCAGAGAAGGCGATCCGGCACTATGCGCGCCTGGCGGTTTTCCCAGACCGAGGCTACCGCGCGCAGCGGCGAGAAGCGGCGCACCATGCGTTTCGTATAATATGTTTCAGAGAGGATCCTGTCGGCGCTCAGTATCTGGAATCTCCATCCACTGATCCTGTCCTCGTCGCTCACATCGAGGCCGAACACCACCGCGTCAAAAATGCCGTCCCCGTCGGGAGAAAATGCCGTCACGTTCGGGGTGATGGATACCGAAGGCGCTCTCGTATCGGGAGCGACGCAGGCAAGCGTGAGTCCCGCGTAGTGGGCAAATGAGGTTTCGCTTGAATAGACCGCGGCGTAGTTGAGCTCGGCGGCGACATCGAAGGCGGTCAGCCGCACGCCGATACCGCCGGTGGCCATGGCGCCGCCCGAGTAGGCCGGCGCGATAGCCCCTGCCCGGACAAGAAAAGTATCGGCCACCGCGAGCTCGATGCCGCTCCTTGTCGTGACATCGGCGAAATCGTGGATACAGGCGGTTTCATGGTGAAGGGATGCCGCGAGCATCGGGCTGCGGTAGAACGGAAGCGAAAATCCGAGCGCGGAACGTCCGTAGCGCAGCCGCTCCGGGTCATCGCCGGCAACGGTTCCGCCCGTAACGGAAAATCCGATCGAGGGCGCGTAGAATCCGAACCCGCGCCCGACCTCAAACATGACGGGGACCGTGTATATCCCCCCGAATAAAGCGCCGTAAAAATACGCCGACGCTTCCGGCGCGGAGACTGAAGCCGCGCTGAACGCGAAGCCGAGCGAAAGGTTATTCCCGAACCGCCTGGCGCCGCCGAACGAGCCTGTATATCCCGATTCGACGTTGCCTTCACCGGCCGGTATCGCCAGGAATGACGCTGACGCGCCGATCACTCCGTAATCGGTGGGAAGCGCGGCGGAGAAACGCGGCTCGCTGAATGAGGAGTCGAGCGATCCGAACTGCGCGCTTACGGCAATCCTCCGGTAATCGGCGACGGAAGCCGGGTTCATGTCAAAAAGGTCAACACCGGCGCCGGCAACCGCGGCGGCCCCCCGCCCGATCGCCGAGGCGGAGCTTCCAAGCAGCATCAGATCGTCGCCCCGGTACTCTTTCGCCGCAAGGGGCGCCGCGGCGAGGATACAGGCCGCGCAGAGCAGGAGCAGAAAAGCGGTATGTCGCAGCATTCGGATCATGGTCAGGAGCATTAGGTGGCGGCGGATATTTGTAAATGAAAATTTTTCAGGGGCGCGACTTATTCTTGAAGTATCCCTCGAAGAGGTCACGGTCGATCTTGACCAGGTGGGCGCGGATCTCCGAGATCGCGTTGAAATCGTACGCCTGGTGCTCGAAATAGTCGAGCATCCAGAGATACTTGTTGATGAGCCGGGGGATGACGTTGGTGCCCTCGACCTGCGCGCTTCCCTTCTTCTGGAGGTTCATTTCGAGCGTGTAGATCTCGCGCTTGATCGACTCGACCTGTTGCGAATTGAGCTGCCTTCTGACGTAGAAGACGTCAGCGAGATACCCGTAGATCGGCATCCACTCCCGTACGTCGGCGTCGGGCCGGCGCTCCCTGGTGGCGTTTGCAAGCTCGACGATTGGCCCGGCCCTGATGATATCCAGGTCGATCTCGGAAGGGTCGATGAAGAAGGCCTCCTTGAAACAGAAAAGCGACTTCGGGATTTCCCCGAGGTGGAAATACGCCTCGCCGAGAAGCGAAAGGAGCCGCGCGCTTGCCCGAAATGAGCTTCGGGCGTACTCGAGCGTCTCCGCGGCGGGGCCGTACTCCCCGAGCGTCACGAAGCAGAAGCCGAGATTGAGCAGGAGCTCGAAGTTGTCGACGGTGCTCTGCTCCTCCACGAAGGCGATCCGGTAATGTTCGGCGGCCAGAAAAAAGATATGTTTCATGGCGGAGGTGAAGGCGGTCGAGTGCTCCATCTTCCTGTCCACGGAGTACCGCCTGTACTCCTCCCACTGCTTCATCAGGAAATCCGCGCGCGACTTTCCCTTCTCGAGCGCCTCGATATCCCTCTTCCTGTTTTTCCAGAATTTGGCGGTGCGGTACGCCTCGGCGAGGCCGGGGTAGTCCGGATTTTTCCCCATCAGTTCATCGGCCTTTTCAAGCGCCTCGGAGAATTTCCCCTCTTCTATGAACTGGTACGCCATGTTGCAGCCTATAAGGAAGGGATCGTCGTTGAAGATTAATTGTCCGTCCTTATCCATACCTATAATTCTATGAAAGTTCCCCAGTCCCTGAAGGTGGTGGTGTGGGTGAAGATGAGCACCTGTCGTGTCCGTGCGATGTCGTCAAGCTGTGATTTGAACCTGCCGGCCCTGACATCGTCCATAAACAGGAAAGGATCATCGATTATAAGGGGGATAGGTATTTTCCGGTCAATTAAAAAATCTGTGAGCGCGAGCTTTATCGACAGTAAAATAAGATGCATGAGGCCGGGGTTCAGGTCATATTCGCCGGACCCTGCGATGAGGCCGCGGAACTGCGCCTCGTCAATCTCGGTGATATACTGGTTTTCGGTCAGGGCGTGAAACCGGCCGAGGGCGGATTTGATGAGCTTCTCACGCTGGCGCTCCTCCCGGCGCGCGACCGTCTCCTCCAGGAGCCCCGCCACGTAGCGGGCGGCGGCCTTGCGCTTTTCCATGCCGTCCAGCGCGGCCGCGGCGCGGTCGCGGTCTGCGATCATCCTCTCCCGCTCCTGCCCGTCGAAGCGCGTCCTCTGTATCTCGGTCTCAAGCTGGGCGAGGTTCGACTTCCTGGCGTCAAGCGTGCGGTTGAGCAATTCGATATCGCCGTGTATCTTCGCCAGGTACGCCCTCACCCCTTCCCCGTCGAGCACGATCGAATCCCCGACATTGAGCGAGTAAACATTGGCGTCGAGCTCGCGGTTCAGCCGCTTCCTGTCGGACTTCACTTCGGCGAGCTCCTGTTTCAATTCCTCTATCCGCTCAGGCCCGAAAAGCTGCGACTCAAGGCGCATGATCTCCATCTGGAGATCGGTGTATTCGCTGTATTCGACGAAATATTGCAGCAGGAACTCGTACAGCGCCTCGATGCGGTAATCGTTCTCGTCAACATGGTTTTCGCGCAGAAGGTCCTGAAGCGTTTTTTCGATCGATGATTTCTGCTCATTGAGCCTGATACATGCCGATGAACGCGCGGCGGCAATGCCGTAGCCGAAAAACGTCAGCGCCCCGGCAGCGATCATTCCGGCGAGCGAGATCAGGAGGCGGAACCTGTGCGCCGGACCGATGGTGATGATAAAATTGCTCCACGACAAAATCGCGGCGAAGGCTGACGCGATGGTGAGGGCAAGCACGACGTTGCGGATGTTCCGTTTCTTCTGCTCGACCGATGAGTTGTAGTTATCAATCTGTTCGCGCACGTCCCGGAGCTCGCGGTATACTTCCTGGATGCGCTTCAGGTTCTGCTTCTGCCTTTCGGAAAAATTCTCGAACTGCGGAAACAGCGCCTGCATCCGCTCACGCATCTGCCGTATTTCCCCATCCTTCGCCTCCTCGGCGCGGATCGAGTCGTTCAGCGCCGCGATCCGCTCATCGAGCAGGTCCCTTCCGTCGAGATTTTCCAGTATCTTCTGGAGCACGTCTTTCTTGCGCTTCAGCTCAACGGATTCGATCTTCAGCCGTTCAATCTCGCCCTCGACAGACTGCTTCTCGACAAAAAGCTTATCATACTTGGAATGCTGTATTTCATTGATCCGGATATTCTTCTCGAGTTCCTTCAAAAGCGCACGGCCCCTGGCGATCTCACCGTCAACACCATCATCCGCGGCGCCGCTTCCCTCCGCCCCGAAATCACGGATGACGGCCGTGCAGGTTTCATAAAAACCGGAACCGTCATCGGTAAAAAGGCCGCGCAGGTCGGATATCCTGAACAGCGTGTTCTTCGGCACATCGACCGGAGAAGGCACGATTGACGCGGTGCAGAAAAGGCCGGGAGAGATCCTGCGGTAAAAATCAGCCAGCGCGCTTCCGCCGGGACGTGCGGAAAGGCCGGTCAGGCTGTCTTCGAGCCGGTGCTCGGCCAGGCTTCTGAAATATATATCCTCTTCCGGCCTGTCATCCTGCGCCCTGATCGTAATATTTTTGTCGCCGTTGTTGATGTATCTGAACCGGCCGCTGCCGTTCACGCTCACAAGGTCGACATGGAGGTTCTCCCAGACCTTCGCGGGAAGCAGGCGCTGGTCGAACGGCCCCAGGGTGAGCACATCGATCATGGCCCTCGCGAGAAGCGATTTTCCCGAATTGTTGCGGCCATGGATGACCGTAATGCCGTCCCCGAACTCTAGCGTCCTGTTCTCGAAAAGCCCCGGTTTTGAGGTAATGCACTGTTGTATCAGCACCGCGGCCCCTCCTGCGCGCGGTCACCGTCCGACGCAAGCAGCAACAGGATTTTTTCAAGCGCCCCGCCGTCCACACTGCCGGGGATTCCTTCGCCTTCAAGCTTCTCGGCAAGGAGCGAGAAGAACTCGCCCTTCATTCCCCCGGCGGCGCCGAACTCGGCCGCGATGACCTTGAGCGTCGGCGTCGATTCGTCGCAGACGACCAGCGCGTCAAAGATCGCGCGGTACTCGTCCAGCTCGACGGCGTTCCATTTAAAATTTCTCTCGCCGCTTATTATCAGGCGCACAACAGAGCCGGGAGATTTGCATTCCTCGACACGCTCGAATATATCCTGCTGTCCGCCAAGGCCCGTCGCGTCAATCGTGATCTCGTTCAGGGTCTTCGTGTTCACCGTGAGCCGTTTGATCTGCTGTACCTTTCCCTCTTCCACGACAAGCGAAAGCACAAAGCGTTCGCCGGTTTCACCGTATCCGGACGCCTCGGGAGAACCCGGATACGCGCCGATCACTATCCCCTGGTTCTTGTAGATCTTGTAGTTGTGGTCATGCCCCAGCGCGTAGAAGTCGAGGTTGAGCGCCTTCAGGTCCTTTTTTTTCAGGATGATCACGCCGCTTTCCCGCTCCTCGTCGGTGAGATTGACGCAGGCGTGGAACACTCCGATATGGAAGCCTTCAGCGTCAGCGCGTTCGATCCGGCCGATATCGGTCTTCAGGTCGCCGGGAAGCCCGTACACGTACACGCGCTCGCCGTCCTTCTCAAACAGGAGTGGATCGGAAAAGTTTGACGGAGTGAAAAGCCTGGCCACCTCGAGAAGCTGGAGATAGGGGGGGATACTGCCGTCATCACCGAGCTCGGCATCGCCCGGCGTATAGACGACCCAGGTGCCGTGCGCCGCGATCCTTCCGAACTCCGCCGTGATGAATTCGATGATCTCGTCGCTCACCCCCGCGTGATGGACAAGGTCTCCGGCGATGAAGAGCAGGTCATGTTCGCAGGCAAGCGCCGCGATCCTGCGGAAGGTGTTGATCCTCACGACATCGGTGATAGGGATGTTCCTGTCCCTGATGCCGAGGTGAAGGTCTGATGTGAGAAGGATCTTGATCATGCGGCTCCATAACCACGGAATTCATCTCCTGTCGCCGCGCGGCACACGCGGCCGCCGCGGGAAACAGAAACCACGCCGCCTCCGTACCGTTGCGGAGGGGCTTTATCCTATTGCTATTGTCGATTGTACGAATCAATTTCTTAAGTCTTAAATCGCGCGGGGACGGCCGGGGGGATATAAATCCGCCGGTGCTGGTAATTACTGGACATAATATCCGAAAATGAACGGTATCACGATCATCTCCCCGGTGATGTCCTCGGGGACCTTGCCGAAGTTTTTCGACAGGCGGATCGCGTCGAGGCAGGACGAATCGAGCGACACGTTGCCGAGCGATTCAATGATCCTGACGTTCAGCACGTCGCCCTTCCGGTTCATCACGAAGTAGAGCTTCACCTCCTGGCTCGGGATCGCCATGATCCTGACCGCGCCCGGGGCGTAGCCGCCGAAAACCGAGTTGGCGACCATGGGAGGAAACCAGTTCGAGGCGATCTTGTCCTTCATCCGCCTGAAATACTCGAAATTTTTGAATTTCTTCGTGTTGAAGGAAAACCGGTTGGTGTTCGAGTAGTAGATCGCGTTCTCGCGGCTGATGTTGTTCCTGTCGGGGATCGCGGAAAAATCGGCGTTGCCGCCCTTGCCGGAGATGTCGGTCTCACCCGCCGGGCTTTTCAGTATCGAAACCGTGATCTCTCCCCCTTTGGAAAGGAGATAGCGGGAGTTGTCGGCGTTAGATGAGGAGAGCGTGCGCCCGTCGCCCGACGAGCCGCGCTTCAGCTTGAACTCGAGGGAATTGTTGAGCCACCTGTCGCCGAGCTTTTTGGATACATACCCCTGCGCCGACGAATCACGGTCGGAGAGGAGCGTGGTGTTCGTCACCACCTGTTTGTCGTCCTGATTGACGTTGACAATGATGTCGCGCGCCGGAAGCCCCCCCTGCCCGGCGAATTGCCGCGGCTGGCGGGAGAAAAACTGGCTGCGCGGATCGGTCTGCCTGAGAAGAAAGCCGGTAAAAAAGACGATATGAAGGAAAAGCGATATCCAGACGACAAGCGAGAGGCGTATTTCGACGTTCCGTTCCATGTTACTCCCGATACTATAATTGGTCGCTTCCCGCGGCGCGAGGTTACACCACATCCATAGAATAGGCCGCGAAGGCGCGAAAACGTTTTCGCGCCTTCGCGCTGTCAAAGCATTTCTTCCGCGCGGAGAGGCGTATCCGCCTCACGCCCGCGCGGCCGCAACATCGGGATATCAATAAAACTGCCGCTTGTTCGATCCCACCTCTTCGCTGTCGATCTTCGCGAATTCCTGCAGAAGCTCCTTCTGGCGCGGACTGAGCTTTTTGGGGACCACAATGTTGACCTTCACGAGCTGGTCGCCCCTTCCGTACGATCCGAGATACGGGATGCCGTTGCCTTTCATCCGGAAGATGTGGCCGTTCTCGGTTCCGGGCGGGATCTTCATCTTGGCCGTCTTGCCGAGGATCGTGGGCACCTCGATCTCGCCGCCAAGGCAGGCGAGCGGAAATGAGATGCTGACGACATTCAGAATGTCGTTGCCGTGGCGCTCGAACATGGCGTGCTTTTTGATATGGATAAAGACGTACAGGTCGCCGCGTATGCCGCCGTTTGGCCCCTGTTCTCCTTCGCCGGAAATCTTCAGCCGCGAACCGGACTCGACGCCGGCAGGGATTTTGACCGTTATCTTTCTGTGCTTCTGCACCAGGCCGGCGCCGGAACACTCACGGCAAGGGCTGGTGATGATCTTGCCCGCCCCCCGGCACTTGTAACAGGTCTGTGAAATCGAGAAGAAGCCCTGTGTCTGCCGGATCTGCCCCATGCCGTTGCAGACTGGGCAGACTGAAGGCTTTGTGCCGGCTGCCGAGCCGGTGCCGCCGCAGACGGCGCACGTTTCGTGCCGGGGAACCTCGATCTGCACTTCTTTGCCCGTGGCGGCGTCTTCAAGCGTGATGGTGAGGTCGTACTGTATATCCGCACCGCGGCGCGGCTTCTTGCCCCGGTTGCCCTGCCTGAACCCCGAGCCGAAGAAACCCTCGAAAATATCACCCAGATCGAAATCGCCGAAGATGTCAGAAAAATCCGAATAGGCCCCGCGGCCGAATCCCTCGAACCCGGCGACGCCCTCATGCCCGAACTTGTCGTACGACGCGCGTTTTTTCGGGTCCCTCAGAATCTCGTACGCCTCGGTCGCTTCCTTGAACTTCTCCTCGGCCTCGGCATTTCCCCTGTTCTTATCGGGGTGATACTTCATCGCCAGCTTGCGATACGCCTGTTTTATATCATCATCCGAAGCGTCCTTGTTGACCCCTAAGACCTCGTAGTAATCCCTTTTTGTAGCCAATTCATCCTCTCTTCGCTCTAACAACCGGATCGCCCCGCCACGAAAGGCGCTCTCACTGCCCTGGACCTATTTCACTTCTTCTTGTTGTCGTCGTCAACTACCTCGTAGTCTGCATCGTACACTTTTTCCTGCTGGCCGCCCTGTGACGATGCCCCGCCGGCCTGCCCGCCCGAATCGGGGCCTTCCTGGCCGCCCTGCTGCGCGGCGGATTCCTGATAGATCCGCTCGGCGAATTTGTGGGACGCCTGTTCGAGCTTCGTCTTCGCTTCCCGGATCACGCCGGCGTCTTCCGATTCCATCGCCTTTTTAAGATTGGCAATTTCAGTCTCGATGTTCTGCCTTTCAGACGCTTCGAGTTTCGCCTCGTTCTCGCGGATCATCTTCTCGATCGAGTATATCAGCGTATCGCACTCGTTGCGCAGCTCAATGACCTCGCGCAGCTTCTTGTCCTCGGCCGCATGGGCTTCCGCCTCTTTGACCATCTTGCTGATCTCGTCATCCGAAAGTCCGCTTGACGACTCAATGCGTATCTTCTGCTCCTTGCCGGTTCCGAGGTCTTTCGCCGACACGTGGACGATGCCGTTCGCGTCGATATCGAAGCTTACCTCGATCTGCGGCACGCCGCGCGGCGCGGGGGGGATTCCCACCAGGTCGAAACGGCCGAGCGTCCGGTTCTGGCTCGCCAGCTCCCGCTCACCCTGCAGCACGTGGATCGAAACCGCGGGCTGGTTATCCGTGGCCGTCGAGAATATCTGGCTCTTCTTTGTCGGGATTGTCGTGTTGCGCTCGATGAGCCTCGTCATCACTCCGCCCAGCGTCTCGATACCGAGTGAAAGCGGAGTAACGTCGAGAAGAAGCACATCGTGCACATCGCCGGCAAGCACGCCGCCCTGTATGGAAGCGCCCACCGCGACGACCTCATCAGGATTGACCCCCTTGTGGGGCTCTTTCGCGAAAATCCTGCGCACAAGCTCCTGGACCGCGGGAATTCTCGTCGAGCCGCCCACGAGGATCACCTCGTCGATGTCGCCGGGCGTGAGGCCCGCGTCGTCAAGCGCGCGGATACAGGGGTCCTTTGTCCCTTCGATCAGGTCCTCGACGAGCTGCTCGAACTTGGCGCGCGTCAGGGTGTTGATAAGGTGCTTCGGGCCGTTCTGGTCGGCGGTGAGGAACGGGATATTGATCTCTGTCTGCATCTTGTTGGAAAGCTCAATCTTCGCTTTCTCGGCATGCTCCTTGAGGCGCTGGAGCGCCATCTTGTCGTTGGATACGTCAATGCCGGTCTGCTTCTTGAACTCCTGGATGAGCCATAGCATGATCCTCTGGTCAAAATCATCGCCGCCGAGGTGCGTGTTGCCGTTGGTGGATTTCACCTCAAAAACGCCCTCGCCAAGCTCAAGGATGGATATATCAAACGTACCGCCGCCAAGGTCATAGACGGCAATCTTTTCATTCTTCCCCTTCTTGTCGAGGCCGTAGGCCAGCGCCGCGGCCGTCGGCTCGTTGATGATCCGCTCGACTTCAAGGCCCGCGATCCTTCCCGCGTCCTTGGTCGCCTGCCGCTGCGAATCGTTGAAATACGCAGGCACCGTGATGACCGCGCGGGTCACTTTCTCACCGAGGAAATCCTCCGCGGTCTGCTTCATCTTCTGCAAAATACGCGCGGAAACTTCCTGCGGGCTGAACTCGCCGGCGCCGGTCTTGACTTTCACGCCGCCCTTTCCGTCATCCAGAACGTTGTAAGGCACCATCTTGATCTCTTCCTGAACCTCGGAGGAGGACCTTCCCATGAAGCGCTTGATCGAACGGATCGTATTTTCCGGGTTCGTGATGATCTGGTTTTTCGCGACCTGCCCCACCAGGCGCTCACCCTTATCGGTATAGGCGACAATGGAAGGGGTGGTGCGCTGGCCTTCTGAATTCTGGATCACCACCGGCTCGCCTCCCATCATCACGGAAACGCATGAGTTGGTGGTCCCGAGGTCTATTCCTATTATTTTACCGCTCATAACTTACTCCTTGCTTTATCATAATTTATGAAATTTTCAAATCTCCTGTGCGAACAGTATCACGCCCTGTCGGCTGCCGGCGCCGTCAATTCGGCACCGACTTGGCCTCGCTTTCGGAAGCGCCGCCGTTTTCCTGCGGCGCCGCCTGCCCCGACGGCCTTGCCACCTTGACCTTCGCACTTCGGATCACCAGGTCGTCGAGCTTGAATCCTTTCTGATAAACCTTCGTAATAGTATCTGTCGCGACGCTGTCGCTCAATTCTATCTCAACCGCTTCATTACAGCTCGGATCGAACGCCTGGTTGATCGAGTCGATCGAAACGATGTTATATTTTTTCAACACGTCCTCAAACAGCTTCGAAATCATCAGAACTCCCTGCACGAACGAATTATGGCACTGTTCGATGGATTCCCCGTTCTTTACCGTAGCCGACGCCTCTATCGCCCGCAGAAGATCGTCATTGATGTTGATGACATCGAGCGCGAAATCCCTGATCGCGAATTTCCGGTATTCATCCTGCGATTTGACGATACGTTTTTTGTAATTCTCAAAATCGGCCTGTCTGCGTTTCAGCAGGTCTTTGAGCTCGGCAATTTCACGGTCCCTCTTCTCAATCTCAGCCTGCTTCCCGTCTGCCGCTTCGCTCTCCGCCCCGGAGCCGGCCTGCTGCGATGTATCCGGGGCCCCGGTCTCAGCCGCCTTTTTTGCCGCATCCTCTTCAGCCAGCGGCCCGTTGCCGCCGGCCGCCTCTTCGGGTGCGTTCTTATTATTGTTATCCCTTGTCCTGGTCACTTCTTCCTCCCGTTAATTCGTTGTAGATTTCTTTCCGCCCCGCTACTTTGACATCTTGGTCAGAAACTCGCTTACCACTTTTCCCGTGTAGTCTACAAGCGGCACTATTTTTTCATAGTCCATGCGCGTCGGCCCGATAATGCCGAGCACGCCGACCGTTTTATTATCAATCTTGTATGACGACGTCACGATGCTGCAGCCCGAAACCCTCTCCCCGCTGATCTCCTCTCCGATCAGGGTATTGATCCCTTCCCGCGAAAGCGCCCTCTCCATGATTTCACGCAACAGTTTCTTCTCCTCGATAAGGTGAAGGAGGCTTTTCAGCCTGTCTTTTTCGATCATTTCGGGGATATGCAGCAGGTTCTCAATGCCGTCTATGAAAAGGTCGGCCTCTTCGCTCTCCGTGAGCGCGAGCTGCGCGATATCGATCGCCATCTCCTTGTGATGGTTGTTGGCGGCCTCCTCGCGAAGGCGCTCAAAAACCTCCCTCTTGATCTCAAGCAGGGAATATCCGCAGAGCTCGCTCGTGAGATACCGTGAATGCTGATACAGCTCATCCTGAAGCAGGCTCGCCGATACCGAAACCCGCTTGGTCAGGACCACTCCGGTGCGCGTGATCATAATGAAGAGGATCTCATTGTTATCCAGCGGCACCAGATCGATATATTTTACCACAGTGAAGTCAGGCTTCGGCGTCAGGACGATGCCTGCATATTTCGAAACGAGGGAGAGCATCCTCGATATGGATGAGAACATCTTGTCGAGCTGAAGCTCCTTGCGGAGCAGCTCCTCCCGCACCTTAAGCTTTTCATTCATGACAAATTCGTAGGAATCGAGCAGGGAGTCGACATAATAGCGATACCCCCTGTCTGTGGGGATGCGGCCGGCGGAAGTGTGGGGCTGCATAAGAAAGCCCATCGCCTCGAGATCGAACATAATATTGCGCATTGTTGCCGGGGAGAGCGAAAAGGAGTACTTTTGTACAAAAGAGCGTGAGCCGACAGGTCTTCCCTTTGTGATATACTCGTAGACGATAGCGCGCAACACTGCCGCTTCTCGTTCATCAAGCGGGCGATCTATGTGTTCTGCGAGTTTCATAAGCCTCCTGTTGATTATTAGCACTCCTCAACCGTGAGTGCTAATAAAATACAACATCGAGGCCCGGTCGTCAAGTCAAAACAGCGATTTTATATATATTTTTTTAAAAAACTTTTATTTTTTCTGTTTCTTGCTTTTTTCTTTTTCCTTCTGCTTCTCATCGTCTTCAATTCGCTGCCTGAGCGCGTCAATGGTCATTTTGATCTTCGAGGCATCATCCGATTCGCCAAAAAGAACATGTATGCGGCGAAGCGCCGTCAGCAGTTCAATGGATTTAAGGAGGTCCCCCGTGGCCTTGGTCGATTGCTCATATTTAGTCCGGTACTGCTGCGCCGCGTCCTTCAGGGTATCCTTGCACAACTGGACCAGTTCGAGCCTTTCGGCATAGAACTCGGTGCGGGGGTCGCGGAATTTCTGAGTATCGTTGAAATTAATAATATTTCTTATTATTACCGCGATTCTTCCGTACACATCCACAAAAGACCATTTCCATTTCGATCCCGCTCCCATTCTGTCGATGAGGGTGGTCAGCGCATTATTGACCCGCTGGACAAGCCGCAGCAGCTGGAGCGGTGTAACACGATCGATTTTCGCGAGATACTCCTTGTTCTCGTTCAAAGACCGCTCGATATCGGCGCCGACTATATCCTCCAGCAATTGCATGACTTTATAGAAGGTCTTTCTTCCTTCGTTCAGAAACGATTCATTGCGCATCTGGAGCATCTCCACCGAAGCGTCGTTCATGCTGACATAGAGCATGATGATCTTCAGGTACTCGAACACCATCTCGAGCTTTTTATACTCGGCAATGCGCGGCATCTCCCTGATTTTAAGCTCAGCCTGCTTGATATTCGCGGCACAGACGTCGATATCGCGCTTGAATTCGGTGATATAATCGTTGTAAGCGGCCTTTTCCGCCTTGGAAACGGGCATTTTACGTCCTCGTAACGCAATAATAATCCATGTAGCTACTTACTTAAACGGCTTTTTATAGGGGGATACTGAATGAAAATATTCAAGTAAAAGTTAAAAATTTTTCTTGATTATTTTCTTGACTGTACAGATACAAATAATAGTGTGTCTCTTTCAATCAGGCGTGAGGATGCCTCAGGGCACCGCATTCCCGGATAAAAGGCGCTATGCGAGGCGTATGTAACAATGGTGACGCAGACCGGTTCCCCCGTATCGGGAGAGAGGTCTGCGATTTTTATTGCGGCCGGATGCCAGTACCTGTTCCGGCGCAGTTAATCACCCTGAAGGATTGAGCGTTTATTGATTGATCGAACCTGTGGATTCCAAATAAAAAAAATGTACCCGTCCGCGGGTACGCTGAAGTACCAAATCTTTTAATGATTTCAAGGAGAACGTTGTGACATTAAAGAACACAGAAATTAAGAAACCGGAAGGCAAACTCGGTATACTCATTCCCGGGATCGGCGCGGTAAGCACAACTTTCATCGCCGGCGTGATGCTCGTTCGCAAAGGGCTCAACACCCCGGTAGGCTCGCTGACCCAGATGGGTAAAATCCGTGTTGGAAAGGGCGACGACGCCAAATATATAAAGATAAATGATTTCGTACCCCTCGCAGACCTCAAAAACCTGGAATTTGCCGGATGGGACCCGTTCGAAGACAACGCCTATGAAGCGGCGGCAAAAGCGGGCGTACTCAAACACACCGACCTCGACCAGATCAAAGATGAACTTTCCCAGGTAAAGCCGTGGAAAGCGGTCTTTTTCAAGGAATACGTCAAGAAGCTTGACGGAAGCTGGGTGAAAAAAGCGCCATCATACTGGGACCTCGCACAGATGTTAAAAGACGACATCCTCAAGTTCAAGGAAGAAAAGAAGCTTGATCGGATGGTGATGATCTGGTGCGCGAGCACGGAAATCTATCAGGAAACCGTGGCCGGCGTACACGACAGCCTCGCCAACTTCGAAAAGGCGCTCAAGGAAAGCCACAAATCTATCGCACCGAGCATGATATACGCTTACGCGGCACTTTCCCTTGGAATACCGTTTGCCAACGGAGCTCCGAACCACTGTCTTGACACGCCGGCTCTTCGCGAGCTTGCCGAAAAGAACAAGGTTCCCGTCGGCGGCAAAGACTTCAAGACCGGTCAGACGCTGATGAAGACCATCATCGCTCCCGGACTCAAGGCCCGTATGATCGGCGTCGAGGGGTGGTACTCCACCAATATTCTCGGCAACCGCGACGGCGAAGTGCTCGACGACCCGGAATCGTTCAAGACGAAGGAAGTGAGCAAGCTTTCGGTGCTCGACCAGGTCTTCCAGCCTGAACTGTATCCCGAGCTTTACGAGGACTACTGTCACGTGGTGCGGATCAACTACTATCCGCCGCGCGGCGACAACAAGGAAGGATGGGACAACATCGACATCTTCGGCTGGCTCGGATATCCGATGCAGATCAAGGTCAACTTCCTCTGCCGCGACTCGATCCTGGCCGCCCCGATCGTACTCGACCTCGTGCTCTTCTTCGATCTCGCGCAGCGCGCGGGGATGTACGGCATTCAGGAATGGCTCTCTTTCTACTGGAAGAGCCCGATGACCGACTTCGACAAGGAACCGGTACACGACCTGTTCGTGCAGTCGATGAAGCTGAAGAACACGCTTCGCTGGCTCATGGATACGCCGCTGGTCACCTATCTCGGCACGGAAACGTACGACTAATCACGAAAATAACGAAAAAACCCCGCGGCATTCCGCGGGGTTTTTTATTCCTCAGTAAAATCGATACAATGATTTCGGCATTTTCCGTCAAATGCCCCGATGACGTTTATCTATATAAGGGTGATGATCTTCTCTTCTTTCGCGCATCTGATGCACAACCGGATGCCTCCCCTGCTGTCCTTGTAAGGGACAAAATAGTGATTCAGGTTGTTTATCTCGGCACCGCACTTTGCGCATTTCATGATCCGACCTCTTTTTCGCAGTAATTATATCCGCCCGCCGGCAACAAAAGCGGCGGTGATTCAGATTCATATATCTATTGTCGGCCTGACGGGGTTTTTTAATAATTAAAAAACGCGGCAAAATGATTCTGGTTGACGCCGGCCGTCACGGGTGCACAATGCGATCGATATCCGCGCGTCGCGCGCACACACCGGAGGAGACAGGGATTTTCAGATGACGGCATCGGTTGTAAAAAGAGCGGGGATACTGCTCGGCATCATGCTCGGCGCGGTGCTGCTGGTGCATACGCTCATTTATCTCATTCCTGGCGACCCGGCCGTCATGATCGCGGGGGATTACGCGAGCCAGCGCGATATCGACGCGATACGAAGCGAACTCTCGCTGAACGAACCGTTTTTCCCGCGCTATCTTGTGTATCTTTCCAGGCTCGCACGCCTCGACATGGGGAAATCGATCTACACGGGCGCGCCGGTGCGCACCCTCATCGCCGACCGCTTTCCCGCCACACTCGGCCTCGCGCTCGTTTCCATGGCAATGGCGGGGATCGCCGGTGTCGGCCTTGGCATCATCTCAGGAGTCGCCAGGGACACGGCTGCAGACAGGGCGATTCTCCTCGGATCTTCGGTCTGTATATCGACGCCGGTGTTTGTGACCTGCTTTCTTCTCGCGCTCGTATTCTCGTACTGGCTGAACCTCCTGCCGCCTTCAGGCAGGCAGGGATGGAACCCCGCCTTCGTGATACTGCCCGCAACCGCCCTCGCGTCGCGCTCCATCGCGCTCATCATCCGCGTGGTGCGGAATGAGCTGATAGAGGTGATGGGCACCAACTACATCAAGGCAGCGCGCGCGCTCGGATTCTCCGAGCGTCGTGTCGTACTCGAATTCGCGCTCAAAAACATCATGGTGCCGGTGCTCACCATCATCCTGCTCGACTTCGGCGCCTACATCGGAGGAGCGGTCGTGACAGAGACGATCTTTTCCTGGCCGGGCATCGGGCGCCTGATGATCATCGCGCTGCAGAAGCGCGATATTCCGCTCGTGCAGGGCATCATCATCTTCGGCACCTTTCTTTTCATCATGATCGGGCTTCTGATCGAGCTTCTGCAGGGAACGTATTCACGGAAAGCCCCCGCGTCGAAGGTCGGATGACGGCGGGAAGCCTCCGATCCACAAAACGCTTGCAATATTTCACGATCGGTACCGATAGTGTATCTCCACCGTGGCCGGCGGGCGGAGAGAACACCAGATGGAGGAAATGAAATGAAGCCGTTAGAGGGCGGACTTGAGCACGTAAAGGGATACAGCTATTCGGCGATCAAAGCGGGGATACGATATCCCGACAGGCTTGATTTTTCCCTTATCGCCTCGAAAGAACCGTGCCATGCCGCGGGAGTGTTCACCACCAACAAAATATGCGCCGCTCCGGTAAGACTCTGCCGCGAACGGATAGCGGGCACCGTTCACGGGATTCTTATCAACGCCACCAACGCCAACGCCGCAACCGGCGCCGAAGGATACAGGAACGCCCGCACGCTCACCGCGGCCGCCGCGAAGGAACTCGGCGTGAAAGAAGATTCCATTCTCATGGCCTCGACAGGTATCATCGGCGTGCAGCTTCCGGTGGACAGGATGACGCAGGCGATACCCGCGCTCGTCGGTTCCCTTTCGCACGACACAGCGACCGTTATCCCCCGGGCGATCATGACCACCGACACATTCCCCAAGGCGCGCGCCGCGTCGTTTGCCACCTCGCGGGGCGAGTTTGCCGTTGCCGGCACCGCCAAGGGCGCGGGGATGATAGCGCCGAACATGGCCACGCTTCTCGCCTTTCTCGTGACCGACGCACCGATTGCCAGAAGCGACCTTGACGCAATATTCAGAGGCTGTATCGAGAAGACACTCAACTCCATCACGATTGACGGCGACATGTCGACCAACGACACCGCGATCCTGCTCTCGCCGGCCTCGAAGCCGCCTCTCACGGAAAAGGCCGACCTGGCGGCGTTCGAGGAGGCGCTCTACCATGTCCTCTACGGTCTCGGGGAGCTCATCGTCACCGACGCGGAAGGAGCGACCAAACTCGCGCGCATCACCGTTACCGGCGCAAAAAACGACGATGACGCCAGAAAGGCCGCACGCGCGATCTCGGAGTCGCTCCTTGTCAAAACCGCGCTTTTCGGGAAAGACCCGAACTGGGGACGCATCGCCTGCGCGGCGGGCTACTCAGGCGCCGAGGTGGACGAGGAATCCATCACCATCCGGATTGAGGATGAGCCGCTTTACCAGAACGGAGCCCCCGTGCCCGGCGCCGCGGCGCGCCTGAAGGAGATCCTTGAACGGCGCTCGTTCACCATCACGGTCGATCTCGGAAAAGGGGCGGCAAGCGCCACCTTCCTGACATCCGATATTTCGTACGACTATGTTCGCATAAACGCCGAGTACTCTACCTGATACTGCCGGGTAATATTCTTGAGCATAAAAACATTCTTGACGATAAGTATAAAAATGCTTACTTTAGAGCGATGCAGATTAAGCGATTACTGTTGATCGGACGGCGGACCGTATAATGATATCCCGAATCCTTATCCCCGCGTTTCTTCTCGCGGCATTCCTGTATCCGGCGGCCCTGATGGGGCAGGCGGAGCAACCGAAAGACCTGCCGACCGAAAAAGTCCTGATCTACAACTTCAGGGACACGAGCGCGTCGACCGACTACAGCTACTACACCTATATCATACCTGATTCGATATCGATCGAGCTGCGCAGGCAGCGCAAGTTCGAGGTCCAGAAATTTCCCGCGACCCTTGATTTCATAGAACCGTCAGAAGAGTCGACCGAGAAAGGACGCAGCCAGATCGCCTACCTTTCACAGCGGGGGAAGGAATTTTCGGCCGCCTACGTTGTGTCCGGAACCTACCGGGTCGACAACAAGCGCATCCACATCAAAAGCCAGGTCTTCAACGTGCAGGAACAGCGCATCGTCCGCATCACCGAGACCAGCGAAGAGCTCGGCGCGCTCCTGTTCGTCATCCTCGATAAGATCACCGACAAAATTAACCGGCAGCTCGACGTATTCTACGAGGAAAAGCGGGAGATGCTTACCGCTTCCCCCTTCATACCGGTGTACAACGCCATGAAGGGGGTCACTTTCGGATTCAACTACGGCAGGGCGAAATTCCTCGGCGACTGGGGCGATATCTATAATGACGCCACGCCGTCATCGCTGTATCTGCGATACGATTTCGAAAACATCACGTCATTGAGCAACGTACCGTTTATCGGGCAATCGGGGATATCGATCGATTACGACCACATCACCGCGCGGCCTGACAACTACAACCAGTATCTTCGCGTCTACGGCGTTACGCTGAACTATGTCTACAACATACCAGTACTTCCCGATTTCCGGATATCGATTGCAGCAGGCGGCGGAGTTGCGTGGTCGAAGATAAGCATCCCTGATCCGATCAATCAGGGAAAAGATCCGTTTCAGGACCCTCTCGCTGAGGAGCGTTCCACCGACCCGTATCTCAATGTTTCGCTTTACGCGAGCTACTTCTTCAATCCGCTGGTTTTCAGCGGCGGAATATCGTTCAAGCGCGTCTACTACACCGGCACGCCTCTCGACATGAGCGTGTATTTCTTCGGCGTCGGCTTCCGTTTGTGAGCCGCACGTATCGCCCCGTATCACAAAAAACACCGTTTGCTTCCTTGAAATAGAATATTTTGTTGACATCCGCGGTTCGTCTGCCGATCGTTGATATCAAATCGGGAGTGGTCCCGATTTTCATTTTTTTCAGGAGGGAACACCATGGCCTCAGCAAAGCTTACAAAAATCATGCAGGACGACAAAAAATACCTGTTTCAGAACTACGGAGACAGGCTTCCGGCATGCTTTATAAGGGGCGATGGATCGTATCTCTTCGATCAGGACGGGAAGCGCTACATCGACCTTTTTTCGGGGATAGCCGTTTCAGCGCTCGGATACAATCATCCGAAGCTCACAAAAGCGATCCACGAACAGGTGGACCGGCTCATGCATTCCTCGAACCACTACTATAACCGGGAACAGATAGAGGCCGCGAAACTTATCTCGGAGCTGACCTTCGCCGGCAAAACCCTTTTCGTCAACAGCGGCACCGAGGCCTCCGAAGCGGCGATAAAGCTCGCGCGCAGATACGGGAAGGCGATATCCCCCGATCGCTACGAGATCGTCACCTTCACTGAATGCTTCCACGGCAGAACATTCGGCGCGATGTCGGCGACGGCACAGGCGAAAATCCAGAAAGGGTTCGATCCGCTCGTCCCGGGGTTCAAGGCGTTTCCGTTCAACGAGGCCGGCAGGGTGCTTGACGAGCTTTCATCCAACCCGAAGATCTGCGCGGTCATGACAGAGCTCGTCCAGGGCGAAGGCGGCATCGTTATCGCGGATAAAGGCCTGGTCAGGAAAATAGCCGACATCTGCAAAAAGAAGAATATCCTTCTCATCATCGACGAGGTCCAGACAGGCGTCGGCCGGACCGGGACCTTCTGCGCTTACCAGCAGTACGGCATCGAGCCGGATATCATCACCTTCGCGAAGGGAATCGCGGGAGGGATACCGATGGGCGCGCTCCACACCAGGGACCATATCGCCCCCCATCTTGAAAAGGGAAGCCACGGCACCACCTTCGGCGGCAACCATCTCGCCAGCGCGGCGGCGGTCGCGGTGCTGAAGGAGTTCAAGTCAGGCAAGCTCCTCGCCACGGTGAGAAAAAACGGTGAATACATTATCAATTATGTAAACAAAATGCGGACCAGAACCGATTTAATAACTGACGTGCGGGGACTGGGACTACACATCGGCATCGAGCTTTCCAAGCCGGGGCTCGAGATCGTCAAAAAGGCGCTCGCGCAGGGACTCATCATCAACTGCACATCCGACAAAGTGATCCGGATCATGCCGCCGCTCAACGCGCCCCTGTCGGTCATTAAGGAAGGACTTGTCATCCTTGAGAAACTCTTGCTGGAGGAGGGTAAATAATCGTGAAAACTCCATTTGTACAGACCAAAGATTTTCTCTCGGTAACCGACCTCTCACGCGACGAGATCATGGCGCTTTTCGAGTTCACCGCGCGGATGAAAAAGCAGACCAGGGCGGGAAGACGGCACAGGCACCTGAAAGGACAGACGCTCGCCATGATTTTCGAGAAGAGCTCCACGAGGACGCGCGTCTCCTTCGAGGCGGGCATCCTTCAGCTTGGCGGGCACGCGCTTTTCCTGAGCAGGAACGATATCCAGATCGGACGCGGCGAAACGATCGGCGATACTGCGCAGGTGCTGTCACGCTATGTCGACGGGATCATGATCCGCACCTTCGCGCACGAGACCGTGATCGAGCTCTCGCAAAAAGCGTGCGTGCCGGTCATCAACGGGCTTTCGGACAGCCATCACCCGTGCCAGGCTCTCGCTGACTACTTCACCATCTACGAGCTTCGGAAGGATTTTTCGAACGTGAAGCTCGCCTACATCGGCGACGGCAACAACGTGGCCAACTCGCTCCTTCTCGGTGCGGGGCTTCTGGGGATGAACATCTCGGTGGCCTGCCCGAAGGACTTCATGCCGGAGAAGGATTCGATTGCGCGCGCGAAGGAGCTCGCCGCAGCATCCGGCGTGACTATCGAGATCACATCGGATATCGACAAGGCGGTGAAAGGCGCGCACTTCCTTTACACCGACGTGTGGGTGAGCATGGGGAAGGAGAGCGATGAGAAGAAGCGGATGAAGGCGTTCGCGAAGTACCGTATCGACGCGCAACTCCTGAAAAAGTGCGATCCCTCGTGCAGGGTGATGCACTGCCTTCCGGCGCACCGGGGGCTCGAGATCACCGACGAGGCGATGGACGGGCCGCAGTCGATCGTGTTCGACCAGGCCGAAAACAGGATGCATTTCCAGAAGGCGCTCATGTGCGCGCTCATGACTAAAAAGAAAAGAGGGATGTTATCATGGATATAAAGAAAGTTGTACTCGCGTATTCCGGCGGACTTGACACATCGATCATCCTCAAGTGGCTCGTCGAAACGTATCACTGCGAGGTGGTATGCCTCTGCGCGAACGTAGGCCAGGAGGAGGAACTTGACGGCCTTGAGGCAAAAGCGCTGAAAACCGGCGCGAGCAAATGCTACATCGAAGACGTGCGCGAGGAGTTCGTGCGCGACTACATCTTCCCGGCAATCAAGGCAAACGCGATCTACGAGGACCGCTACCTGCTGGGCACCTCGCTCGCGCGGCCGGTCATCGCGAAGAAACAGGTCGAAGTCGCGCTGCGCGAGGGCGCTGACGCGGTCTGTCACGGCGCCACCGGCAAGGGCAACGACCAGGTGCGTTTTGAAATGGCGTTCAAGGGGCTCGCGCCTCATCTGAAGATCGTCGCGCCGTGGAGGATCTGGGACCTCAACTCCCGCTCGCTCCTTTTTGATTACGCACAGAAGCATGATATCCCCCTCCCCATCACCAAGGACAAGCCGTACAGCATGGATCGCAATATCCTTCATATATCCTATGAGGGCGGCATACTCGAAGACCCGTACCGCGAACCCGACGAGAGCATGTTCCTGCTGACGAAATCGCCCGAAAAGGCGCCCGATAAGCCCACCTACGTCGAGATCGGTTTCGAAGCCGGTATCCCCGTTTCGATCGACGGAACGAAGCTCGGCCCCGTTGACCTCATGACGAAGCTCAACAGGATCGCCGGCGAGAACGGCGTCGGCCGCATCGATATCGTCGAGAACCGCCTCGTCGGCATCAAATCGCGCGGCGTTTACGAGACGCCGGCGGGCACGATCCTCCACATCGCGCACCGCGACCTTGAATCGATCACGCTCGACCGCGACACGCAGCACCTGAAAGACCGGCTCGCCAACGACTACGCCGCGCTCGTCTACAACGGCCTCTGGTTCACCCGCAAGCGTGAGTCGCTGGACGCGTTCATCAACGAGACGCAGAAGAACGTCACCGGCACCGTCAGGATCAAGCTTTACAAGGGCAACTGCGTGGTGGTGGGACGCAAATCGCCGATAACGCTCTACGAGCCCGACATCGCCACCTTCGACGCAAGCGAGCTCTACGACCAGAAGGACGCGACCGGCTTCCTGAATATATTCGGCCTGCCGATCAAGGTTGAGTCGCTCCTTCGCGCGAAGCAGGGCAAAAAGTAGGATATCGATGCACTCCGGCGCCGGGCTCATCAAACGGCTCGAAGCGGACTACCCCGACCGCGCCAGAGACCGCGCGTCGTTCAGAAAAACGTGGATCGAGTTTTCCGCCCTCTTTCAGCCCGGCCTTGCAGGCTATCCGATTGACGGGATGCCTTCACTGCTGCTCGCCCGTGACGCCGGCGATCTGGGCCTTGCGATGCTCTGGATCGTGGAATCAGCGCTCATCCGTTCAGTGGCCTTTGCGGTGCGCGATCTCGTGCCGGATACATCCCCTGTCAGATCAATCATCAGAGAGCCTTCTCTCATCGGCGCGCTTGCCCATTCGGAGGACAGCGCAAGGCCCGCGGTCATCGAGCCGCGTGGAGAGCGCATCGCCATGCGCGGCTTCAAGAAATACATCACCGGCGGCACCGACGCGGATTTCATCTTCATCACCGCGCGCATGGCCGGAGATGAGAAGATCACGAAGCTCGTCGGTGTGCCGGTGCGTAACCTGCCGCCGGAGGCGCTGCGGACGCTTGCGATGGAATCGCTTCGCACCACGGGCCACGCGTCTCTCACGCTCGACGGCATCACCCTGCCCGCCTCGTACCTTATCCCGCTCGAACCGGGAACGCTGCGCAGGGAGATTAAACGGTGGGGCATCATCGAGCGAAGCCTTATCATGCAGGCGTTTATCGGGCTTCTGGTCTACCTTGCGCACGCGCTCGATATGAACGATACCGTCGGTGAGCTTGACCGGCTCCTCGCGCTCCAGAACGACGCCGCGGCGCGGCAGATCGCGCAGGCGCTGAACGGCGAGACGATCGCCGAAGGCGGAGCCGGCATGCGGGAAGTCATGGCTCTATCCGGCCGGATACAGGGCGCGCTTGAGGGCGCTCCTTCCCCTCTTGCCGCGCGGCGCGATGATCTTTCGCTTTTCAACTCCCTGAAGCCGTGAGGCAGGATATATCCCCCGAATTCCGCTTCCCGTATCCCCCCTACCCCCAGAACCATAGCAACCCCGAAAATTGTTTGTCAAAGGCCAAAATGAGTGATAAAATTTATGCAGGTTGTCGGATTATTTACTTGCATTTACCGTAATGAGGACGACACTGGAAAAAAACCAATGTGATGGTGTACCGCCATGTTTGCCGATGTCAAGAGTACAATTGCAGCGCTCGAGAAAGAGAAATACATCTGCTCGCCCGAAATAGCCACGACCATTTACCTTGCCATGAAAATGGAAAAGCCCGTTCTCATCGAAGGCCCGGCGGGCGTGGGCAAGACCGATCTTGGGAAATGCATCGCGAGCGCCCTTGACATGAAGCTCATACGCCTCCAGTGCTACGAAGGCCTCGACGAGGCAAAAGCGCTCTACGAGTGGGAATACGCGAAACAGCTCCTCTACACGCAAATACTCAAAGACAAGCTCTCGGCGATCCTGGAGCATGAGGCCACGCTCAAAGCGGCGGTCGAGCGCCTCTCACAGGAGGAGGATGTGTTCTTCTCGGAACGCTTCCTGATCGCGCGGCCGATCCTCCAGGCGATCACGGAAGGTAAGCCGACCCTTCTCCTCATCGACGAGATCGACAAATCCGACTCCGAGTTCGAAGCGTTCCTCCTCGAGGTGCTCTCCGACTTCCAGGTCACCATCCCGGAGATCGGCACCATAAAATCGCAGGTCAAGCCGTTCGTGCTCCTCACCTCGAACAACGCGCGCGAGATGTCGGACGCCATCAAGCGGCGCTGCCTGCACCTCTATATCGACTACCCGACGAAGGAGCTCGAGGAGAAGATCGTGTCGATCAAGGTTCCCGAGTGCGGAAGCTACCTGATCAAGGAAGTCGTCGAAACGGTGCACAAGCTGCGCAAGCTCCCGCTCAAGAAAGACCCGAGCATCAGCGAGACGCTCGACTGGGCGAAGGCGTTCGCGCTCCTCGGCTGCGAGGTACTGCAGAAGGACGTCGCCATCGACACGCTGAACTTCCTGCTTAAATACGAGAAGGACATCGAGCTCGCCAAAAAGCACGCGCACGAGCTTTTCGTGCACTGATGCCGCGTATAAATGACCGCGCCAGATCGCGGAGAACGTCATGATCTACGAACGCGACGACGAACACCGGGTAAAACAGAAATTCTTCAATTTTATCTCCGTACTGCAGGACGGGGGGATCGATATTTCGACGATCGAGGTGCTCGACATGTTCGAGGCGATGCGGCACGTCGATTTCTCCGACAGGACGCTCTTCCGCCAGAGCCTTGCTTCCACGCTCGTCAAAGACTACACCGACCTTCCGATCTTCGATAAATGCTTCCAGGAATTTTTCGAGAAGAAGATCACCGAAAAGGGATTCGATCCGAACAGCTTCATCGCCGACACGATGAACCAGGACTCAATGAAGAAGAAATACGGCATGACCTCACAGGACCTCGCCGATTTCGAAAACCGGATCGACCAGATTATCGACTCGGCCCTCGAAGGCAATGAGCGGCTCACCTCGCGCGACATCGTCAAGCTTCTCCTCGACGACCCGCAGCTCTCCTCATCCGGCGGGGCGATCGGCATGCTCATCTTCAACACCAGATCGCGTTTCGCGCAGTACGGCAACGTGAACAACGACATGTCCGCCGCGGGCGAGGCCGACGAGGACGCGGAATTTCTCGCCGATGTTATCGAACAGCGGATCAGGCGCCGCGTTTTCGAGAAAAGCACCGGCAAAACGATCAGGAAGAGGGAACAGTACCTGCTCAACAAGCCGATCTACCAGCTCACCCAGAACGAAGTAAAGGAGATGCGCGATCTCATAAAGCGCCTGGGGCAGAAACTCAAGAGCAGAATTTCGCTGCGCAAGAAACGGGTCAAGCACGGGGGCATCGACATCAAGCGCACCCTGCGCAAAAACCTTCAATACGGCGGCATGCCGTTCACGATCTTCCACAAGGACCGCCGCATCGACCGGCCGCAGCTCGTGGTACTGTGCGACATCTCCGGCTCGGTAAGCCAGTACTCGCGCTTCATGCTCCTGCTCACCTACACGCTGCAGAGCCTTTTTGCCAAGGTGCGCACGTTCGCCTTTATCAGCAACATGGTGGATATTACCCCGCTCTTTATGGATATGAACCCCGAGCGGGCGCTCAACTCGATCTTCAACGACAGGGACTTCACCTACGGGTGGGGAAGCAACTACGGAAGGTCATTCAACCAGTTCGTGAAGGAACACGGCGACGCGCTCACGAGCAAAACGACCGTGCTCGTGCTCGGCGACGCGCGCAACAACAACCAGGACCCCGGCATCGAGGCCTTTATCCAGATGAAGGAGCGGTCGCGCAACCTCTTCTGGCTCAATCCGGATAAACGCCATCTCTGGGACTGGAGCGACAGCATAGCGGGGATGTATCAGCCCTTCTGCAAGGAAATGCGCGAGGTCAAGAATTTCCACGACCTCTCCGATTTTATCGACCAATTGTTTGTGAAGTGAGTATCAGCACACCCGGATTTTTTTATAAAATAACTTGACATAAAAGGGTAACTCCCTTATCCATAGAAGCGGATAAGGGATAGTGTCGCTTCGCGTTTTCAGACGCAATTATTTATAATCATACAAAATCGGCTGTTTTGTTTTATATACTGTCAATAGGGCGATAGCATACGACCTGTCGCTGAATGTGGTGGAGGAATAGATGGATATTGAGGTAAGGGACCTCGGTGAGCACAAAGTAATCGCGGTAAGCGGTGAAATCGATCTTTACAATGTGAGCGAACTGAAAAAAGTGCTGTTTTCGGTTACCGACGGCAACTATAAAAGCGTTGTTGTCGACATGAAAAACGTGAACTATATGGACTCATCCGGGATCGGCGCGCTGGTCGCGGGGCAGAAGAAGATGAAGGCTCATAACGGGAAATTCAGCCTTCTCAATATCCACGAGGATGTGCTCAACATCCTGAAACTCGCCACGCTGGATAAATTCTTCCAGATATATGATACCGAGGACGAGCTGATCTGATCTCAGCCCGTCCTTTTCAGGATCAGGAGCGTCATGTCGTCGTGAGGGCTGGCGCTTCCCCTGAATGCGTCAACGTCGGCTACAACAAGATCAACAAGCTCCTTCGCGTTTTTGTCATGGTTTTCCTTTAACAGCGTCTGAAGCCTCTTGTTGCCGTATTCCTCTTTATTTTCATTCCGCATCTCGGTAATACCGTCCGTATTCAGTATCACGATATCCCCCACGGAAAGCTTCACCTTTGCCTGTTTGTATTCGACGTCTTCCATGATCCCGATCGGCACGCCGTCAAGCTTGCTGACGGTAAACGCCTTCATTGACGACCGGTAGACCTTGAGCGGGCCGTGTCCGGCGTTGGAAAACGAAACCTCGCCCGTGGAGCGGTCGAAGATCATGAAAAAGAGCGTGGCGAATTTGTCGATCGCGAAATCGGCGCTCAGGCTGTCGTTGATCGCCCGCACCACCATGGCGCACTGCACGTCCTTCTTCTTTTTCGTCAGGGTGAGGAACACCGTCCTGATCATGACCATCACCAGTGACGCCGGAATGCCTTTTCCGGACACGTCGCTGATAAGCGCGCCCACCAGGTTTTCGTTGATGTCGATATAGTCGAAGTAGTCGCCGCCGACCCCCTTCGCGGCGCGCGTGAATCCCTTGATCTCCACACCGTTCCTGTTGTAAAATCCCATCGGGTTGAGGCCTTCCTGTATCTCCTTGGCGATATCGACCTGCTCATCCATCAGCCGCTTCTCAATCTCAAGCTCCTTCCCTTTCTTGAGCTGCGACGACATGACGTTGAATTCATAGGCGAGGCGCCCCAGCTCATCGGAGGTATGCAGGTCGATCTGATGGTCCAGGTTGCCCGTTCCTATGATGGCCGCGCCTTGAGAGAGCCGCCGGATCGGCTTGATGATAACTCCGGAAAGGATGAACGAGCCGAGAATCGATACGCCGATGAATATGAGGGCGATATAGAGAATATTTTTCGTCAGGCCCCATATACGCTCTCTCATGGCGCGGTCGGAGAAGCCGAGGCGTACCGTGCCGGCGCGTTCCCGGCTGAGCGGATTGTATATCGGCCTCGAAAAATCATACACTACTCCCCCGGCGTCCTTCGGATCGGGATATTCCTTTCTTACGATTTTTTTCGCGTCGGCGTTTTTGCTGGCAAGTATCGTCGCCTCATCCTTGCTCATGTCCGCGCCGCGTTTCTTCGGATCTATCGCCATCTGCACTATATTGCCGGTATCAAGGACATACGCATATTCGATCGACGGGATTTTATTGAGGTTCTCAACTGACGTGATGAGCGACAGATCGTCGCCGGATTTGGCCGAATCCTCCGCTATTGTGGCGAGGTGTTCCGTTTCCCTCTGGGCGAAGTTGATGATCTCCGCCTTTAAAAGCTTGGTCATATCCGTGCGGAAGTAGAGCGCCATCGTGACAATGATGACGGCCACAAGGGCGATGATCGCAAAGGCAAATTTAAAACGTATGCTGAACGTCACCTTCGGTCCGGCCGGAGCGCCGTTTGCCGGCACAGAGCCGTTTGTCTCACCGGAAGGTTTCGCCGGCGCGGGATTTGCATCCTTCCTGTCTTCAGAATTCTTTGCGCCTCTTTTCTTTTTATCTTCTTTCATGTGTTACTTCCTCAGGAGCACAAGGCATTTTTTGATATTATTACGCGCCCGCTCGTTATACTTGTCGATCGCAAGCACCTTCCTCCATTCCTGGATGGCTTTTGCGAAATCATTATTGGTGTAGTAATTGATCCCCTTGTAATAATACTGCCTGACCAGCCTGTTCTGCTCCTCGGTCAGCTGCATCTTTTTCTCGGCGACCTGGCCGCTGCTGATGCGCAGGATCGATTCTATCTTGTTCAGGTTGATCTCGGCGCGCGTATTGCCGGGGTCCTTCGCGAGCACCCACTTGAATTCGCCCAGCGCCTTTTCGAGATTCTCCCTGTCTCCTTTTCGGTAATAATTAAGCCCGAGATTATACCTTCTTTCGAGATCTTCCGGAGTTACTCCCAGATCGACTATGCCCCTCCCTACCGGCTCACGCGCCTGGGTGATGAGCTGTTCAATATTCGGATAATCGGGATTGATCGATTTGACAAGCTCGAATTTTTCCTTCGCCTGCCTGTACCGTTTAATCTTCATATAGTCTTTGCCGTCATTGACAATCTTCGTCGAGAACTGAATGAACTCCTCCTTGTTCTCGCGTGTCACGCGCAGCATATAGGCCGATGCGATTTTGTTCCGCGGGAAGAGCCTGAGGATCTCTTCCCATTTCTGGCGCGATGCCCTGTAATCCCCCCTGTCGTAGAGCTGCCTTCCCGAAGCGATCATCACATTGACGATGTCGAAATAGGGGGAATTCTCGTCGACCGTTTCCTCGCCTTCCATCTTCTGGGCGTCCTTGGATATGGAAAGCTGCGTCTGTGCCAGCCGGTTTTCCGGATCGAGGCGGAGCACCTCCTCGAAAGAGGATATCGCGCTGTTATATTTCCCTTCAGCAAAAGCGATCGAGCCCTTATCGAGCTCGTTCTCGATCATACGTATACGCTCCCGCCGCAGCTTCTCTTCATACAGCTTTCGCAGCCCCGGGATGCTCGCCAGCTTCAGTTTTGTGTCCCGGTAATCGCTTTTCATCAGGTCGATAACCCCCCTGAAGTCGTCCTCGGCAAGATCGAATTTATTCTCGTTCAGGTTCTTCACGCCGGACAGATAAAAGCCTTCAGCCTGCTGGCGTTTCTGCTCAAGGTACTGGGCCTCGGCGAGCTTCTCGTCGATCTCTCCGATAAGGTCCTTGGCCTCGCTGTTCTTCGGGTCGAGGCCGAGCACCTGCCGGTAGATCGCGCGGGCATCGAAGTACTTCTTTTCCGCAAAGAGCTGGCCGCCTTCTTTCATGAGCTGATTGATCTTCTCGAATTTCAGGCGGTTGGTAAGGGCGAACTGCGCCCTCCTCTTCCCCTCGATGGCCTCCTTGTCCTCGGCCACGATCGCGAGCACCCCGTCCCAGCACTCGATCGACCCCTCGAAGTCCTCCGAGCGCATCCGTTCGCGCCCGCACCGTATGAACTCACGGTACTTGCGCTGGCGCTCCAGGTCGAGGAGTATCTTCTCTTCGGCCAGCCGCAGGTCCTTGTCGAGCTCCTTCATTACCTGCCGCAACTCCTTGATCTCCTCATCGTTCGGGTCGATCCGGTAGGCGATGAAATAATTTTTGAGCGCCTCCTCTGCCTTCGACTTCCCGCTGCGGAAGTCCCTTATGGCGCCATCCAGATCCGCCGCCTGAAAATCGATCTTGATCTTGTTCCTCGCCTCGCGGTAATTGATCCACGCGTTATGGTACGCGACATCACGCTTGTATTTCTCCTCGTACACCAGTTCTATTTTTTTCTGAATTCTTTCGTTCTCAGGGTCCTGATCGAGGGCCTGCATCCAGGTTTCGAGCGCCTTGGTGAAATCGCGCCTGTTGTAGTGGTCCTGCGCGATCCTGTCCAGGTTATCGATGGGAGTCTGGGAAAGCGCGCTACCGGCGGCAATCGCAATAATAACGAGCATGCCGAAGCGGATAAGGAGGTTCTGTTTCCCCACGTCAATCATGCCGATTAATATACATTCGAAGGGGGCGGTGTCAATTATTTTTACCTGACGCCGGGCGGCATCGCGTCAGTACAGCTTGAAATCGGTCTTCAGGTCGGCTGAAGTGTAAATCTGCTTGAAGAGGTAATCGTCGCTCTCTCCCTGGATCCGGTAATAGAAAATTTTGTATTTCGACGAGATGCTGAGGAAACTGTTCAGTCTGAACGAGAGACCGTTGGTTATTTCGGCCCTGATATTGCCTTTTTCCCCGCTGGACGCCTGGCTGGCTTTGGATACGAATGAATCGAGTTTGAACGAATAGGTAAGCTTTTTAACGAACTCCCAGTTGAAATTGAGAATCGTCTCAAGACCGTAGACCGGGCTGTCGGTGGGATCATGCACTTTTTTTTCGAAACCGGTACCGAGCTTCCCTTCAAACGATACCCGGTTGTCGTCCGACGCGACCTTGAACCGCGCCCCTACGGTTTCGCGGATAATGGTCGGCCTCAATCCGTCTTCGTCTTTCTTCACCACCGTTTCTATCTGCGATTTGTGGTACGGGCCTATCATCGGGCTCAGGGTAAGATTGTATTCGAGGGTGCCCCGCAGAAGATTGCTTATAAAAAATTTCTGCGTCGTTACCGTGCCGGTTTCGTAATCCTTGTTTTCCTGGCGCAGCTCGGAGTAATTCATGTAGGGGGTCAGAATGAGCTGGTGGTACCTGTTGTAGATCGTGGCGACGATCGTGTTTTCCATCCCCCACTGCCGGTAGGTCGAGGTCGGCTGCCCTGTAGGAGTTTCGGTGTCCTTGTCCATGGAGACCGTGAGGTAGTCGATATAGTTTGAAAGCTGGAAATCAAAGGTCGCCCTCAGGCGGTTATCGAGATAATCATAATTATCCTGAAAGAGGAGCCTGTCGTTTTGCAGATCATCGGTAATGATATCCGTGATGCTGAGCCATGAATTGTCGTAGCGGATCGGCCTGTTCAGCGTCTCGGCCACCACGTCATAGACCGACTGTGTCGATGCGATCCGGTAGTTCCTGTTCGGGTCCACCTGGTATCCCTGCACCTTCCCGTTGACAAGCCCGTTGGTAATGGCCTCTCTCCCTGCGAACGGCATCTGCTGCAGTTCCGACCCCTTGATGGTATAGGTGAATATCGGGAATTCGTCGCTGGCGATCCTGTACATGTCGTAGTTTTTGACTTCGCCTTTGAGCACCGTCTCGTTGACGCTCCCTTTCCAGAGGATGGCAATCTCGGCGTCAAACCGGTCACGCAGCACCGACGCGATGCGCTCGTCATTTATCCTGCATTCATAGGTCCCCGTGTCTATGAGCTTCCGGTTCGCCTCCTCACGGAATTTTTCCCTCCAGATGCCGAGCCTTTTGGCGAACTCTCCGTACTTCCTGTCGGCCGTCGGATAGTAGGCAACGTCCCGGTACACCGTGCTGCGCATCCTGATGCCTTTGCCGAGCCTGAGCTTCAGCAGATAATATCCCCCCTTCTTCGGGGTAAAAATGATCGGCCTGCCGTCGACAAGATCAAGCCGCGCAGAGGTCATGCCGGCAACGTTGCCCTGGTTATCCCCGCCCGCGATGACCATGCTGATGTCGCCGAAATTCTTCAGCACATCGACGTTCTCGTCCGCCTTGAGACCGCTTACCAGCACGATATAATCGGCGCCGCGCTTTCTGGCGCTTTCGACCTCTCCCCTGATCGATTCAATGCTGTCGGCGAGCCTTGTCTTATTGACGTTTCTCTCCGCGACGTCGAACTGTATCTTTTTCGAGGAGACCCCGATAAACGAAATCTTTTTGCCGCGGTATTGAAGGTCAAACGACGGATTGTAGACCGGGCCCTTCTCCCGCGCGATGTTTGACGAAAGGAGTTTTGTGTTCCTTGAGCTTTGGAGGAAGAGGAGGTTGTCGACGCCGATGCGGAGGTCTTTGGATGAAACAAGGCTCGCGGCGCAGTTGAAGTGTTCGAAGAAATCCATCATGACCGCGCCGTAGCTGTATTTGGAGAGGGCGCCAGGATAGAAGGCGTTGCCGAGATCAATGTAGAGATCGGCCCTGTTTTTTCTCCGCTCGGCGAGAATCGACTGACCCAGGTTGAGGATCGGGTCGTTCTTCTCCCCGCCCTCATCGCGGGGCAGGCCCTTCCCCTCGAGATTTCCGGTCACCAGTAAGGAAATCGTCTCGGCAGTATACGCCCGCCCGGCCGGAAAAAGCGCGGCCAGCAGGAGCACGATAAGGATGCTACTTTTTGCCGTCTTTCTTATCATCCCGCTGCACCACCGCCTCTTTGCTGTCCTTCGCGTCCTTTGTATCCTTTGCGTCTTTCTTCTCCTGAGGCGGCACGGCTTCCGGCGCCGGCCTGGTCACCGCGGCAAGCCGGTCCTCAAGCTCTTTTATCCGCGCCTCGCGCAGTTTCGTCTCTTTCGTAAGCTCGTCGATCTTCGTGTTCGCCTCGACGAACTGCACGTTGATATCGTTGATGCGCCCCTTCAGCGTCTGGATCTCGGTGTCGCGCGCCTCGACAATCTTCTTCTGTCCCTCGAGATCGCGGGAGAGCGCGAACTCACGCTGGGCCGCCTGGTTTTTGAACGCTTCCTTCTCCCTGCCGAAATCCTGTTCCATCACGCGCGTCCGCTCGTTCAGGCGGGCGATCTCCTGCGAAAGTTTTGCCTCTATCGACTTGTTCAGGTCAGAAAGCTCGCGTATTTTCTCGGAGCTTTCCTGCGAAAGGATCCTGTTCTTCTCCATCAGGTTGTTGTACTTGCCGGTCCAGAGCGCCACGTCGGCGTCATACTTCTTTTTCATCGAATCGATATCAGACTGGAGCTTTTCGGCCTGCGCCTGGCTCTGCTGGAGATCGCGCCGGTAGCCGATGTTTTCTTCGCGCAGCACGGCGTTCTCTCGGCGCGCCAGGCCGAGCCCCCGCTTGTAAAGCACGTTCTCCGATAAAAGCTGCTGGTTGAGCTCGGCACACCTGTTGGCGGGCAGCGTGGCGCACGACGCGATACAGATAAGCATGCACGCAAGTACGATCCTTCTCATACATATCACCTGAAGCGGTAGAGATGGATTAGAGTCTCATCTGCTAATATATTTTTGTCCATTAAAATATTGAAAAAGCTCGCTTTTAATACCATCGTTTTGTATACTGTTACCCTGGTTGTCGTGCATCCATAATACTGCGGTATAAACGACAATGCATACTGATTTACTTCTCAATACGGTAATGTTCAGCATAATAACGGGAACCATCTGCATGGTCGCCGCGGACCTTATGAAGATTCCCGCAATACTTCTGTATTTCACCGCAGGGATACTTCTCGGCCCTTATTCGCTGCACCTGATCGATCCCGGCTCGCTCGGCGAAGGGCTGAATGTGCTGATAACCGTCTTCGTCAGCCTCATCCTGTTCGAGGGCGGGCTCTCGCTGAATTTCAACCAGGTGCGGAGGATAAAGCTCCCTCTCATCCGCCAGATCGCCTTAACAACGGTCTTCACATTCGCTGCGGGATGGCTCTCCGAGCGTTATATCGCCGGACTGTCCGCGGAAATCTCGCTCGTATTCGCGTCCCTGACGATCGTCACAGGACCGACGGTGATAAAGCCGATCACCAGACACATTCCGCTTCGCAGGAGCGTCGACACGATGCTCAACGGCGAGGCCGTGCTCATTGACGCCGTGGGCGCGGTGCTCGCGATCATTGTGCTGGAATACGTAATCTCGCAGCGGTTTATCGGCAACCCGGTCATGAGCTTTGCCGGCTCGATCGCGTGCGGAATTGCGTGCGGCGCCGTCTTCGGCGTCCTCACCCGGTCCGCCTTCAAACTGAAATCCCTTTCATCGTCCCCCCGCAATATCCTGATAATTGGCCTCATCCTCATGCTGTACTACATCGCCGAGACGCTTTTCAGGGAATCGGGATTGATGGCAGTCGTCACCTACGGTGTATTCCTGAGCCGGGTGGAGTACCGCGTTAAGAAAAAAATACTCGGGTTCAAGGAGCAGGTCTCAAGGACCACGATCGGCATCCTGTTCATCCTTCTGTCCGCAAACTTCAACCTGCGCTATCTCTCCGAGCACTTCGCGGCTGGCCTTGTCGTCGTGGCGGTGCTGATCGCGGTCCGCTTTCCCGTCGTATTGCTCAGTACTCACGGCGCCGATTTTTCCATCAGGGAGCGGCTTTTCATAGGGTGGATCGGGCCGCGCGGAATAGTCGCGCTCGCGGTGGCCTCGATCGCAGGGATGAAGCTTGCGGGCGCGGGCGTGGAGAACGCGCGCGTCGTCGAGCTCCTGGTGTTCCTGCTGATCTCAACGACAGTCCTCATCCAGGGGCTGAGCGCGCGAAGGCTCGCGGAAATGCTGGGCATCACCACGGGAGGCGACAGGAACCTTATCATCCTCGGAATCAACCGGATTACCCTTGCGCTCGCGCGCGAGTGGCAGCAGAACCAGAACGATGTCTTTTTCATCGACTCGGACGCGCGGCAGTGCGAACTTGCCGCAAAGGAAGGATTCCCTTACGCAGCCGGCAACGCTCTTGACCCCTCGGTGTACGAGGGTGTTGACCTGGAGCATTTCACTTCGGTCCTGGCCGCTTCGCGCAATAACGAGATAAATATTCTTTTCTGCAAATTCGTGAAGGAGAACTACGGAATCAGCAACCTGTACACCGTGTTGACAGAAAAGGCGACCGTCGAGCTGTCCGAAATAATTCAGACTGACGGCATCAGTCCCGCGTTCGGCAGGCATGAAACAGGCGAAAGCGCGGGATCGAGGCTGATGCGCACGTTCCTTTCACTGATCAGAGCGGACGCCGGGAAATACGCGACATTCCGTACAGCGGTCACGAATCCTGATATGCTCAGATCGAATCCCGGCGAATTCACCCTGCCGGCCGGCGTGATGGTCCTTTTTGTCGTGCGAAACAGGAACTGCTTTATATACCACAACGATTTCAGGTTTGAGCGGGACGATACGGCCGTGCTCATCACCGGCAATATGAAACCGTACGACATCGTCAGCCTGTTCGACCCCGGGCAGACCATGACTGCCACACATCCGCAGGAATAGAGGTTGTGAGATATGCAACGAGGTGAGGAGAGCATACGCGTGGCGCGCGTAGTATCAAATCCAAAACGGAACAGTATAGTGAAGGCGGCAGCCGGGCTTATAACGCTCATGCTCACGCTCGCCGCCTGCGCCCACACGGGCACGCTGCGCGACATGCCCGCCGACCGCGACTACGCGATCACCGTGCAGCAGGTCAACGACCCGCGCCTGCCGGCGCTTTCAGACAGCGAATTCCGCGCGATGCTAGTCCATCTAACAGGCTATATCCGCGACTACCTCGGCTACCGGGTCACGTTCACGGTTGCCCCTGCGCGCGACCTTGCCTCTTTTCAGAAGGAGATGGCCTTCACGGCGCAGACGAAGGAGATGAAAGAGCTGAAGGAGAGCCTGCTCGATCCGGACAGCAGGGGGGATATGAAAAGGCTCGAAGCCTATATCCGCGATCTTGTCCTAAAGACCGACGAGAAGACGCTTATCGCCTACGTGCCCGGCTACCGCGCAGGGGCTGACCGCGAGAAACTGGCATCCGCCCTCTTCGAACGCTACGAGCGCAACCTGAGAGCGATCCATGCCATCCGCACGAAGGACGGTTCTGCGCTCTCCGGCGCCGGATACGAGGCGACGCTCACCTATCCGTTCTGGGAGATGGCGCTGCGCAATGTAAAGAACGCGCATTTCATTTTTCCGAACACCGTCATGGCGGACGCGGAGGTCGATATCCCCATCTATGTAGTGCTGCGCTACGGGATCACCACCGGCATGGTGACCGAGAACCGCGTCAACCGCTACGGTGCGGCCGGCGTGATCTTCACCTACCCGTTCCTCGCGCGCGACCAGTTCTTTGCAAAGGAGCGCGGCGAGACAATACCGAAGGAGGCGCTGCTCAGGGTGATCGCGCTCTACACCGCGCACGAGTTCGGCCATTTCCTTAATCATTACAGGGATTACTACGACCACCCGAACTGCATCATGGTGCCGGCCAACGACCTGAACTACCTGCGCTGGTACCGCGAGCGGCTGGAGAGGAAATGCGCGCTGCCGCATGAAAGGCTGGAGAGGTTTTAACAGAGCAAACTCTCACCAATGTTTTACATCTCACCAGGGCAACCCCTTCTGGCTTCCAGCCATCTTCCCCTTGCGAAGGGGGAGACCGAGAGGGGGTCCAGCCGGGTTCATGCAAGGCGGAGGTGAGTTTTGATTCAAAGTCAAGGCGGTGAACATGATCATCGCCGTCTTACTTCTCACCGGAATCCCGATTGCGCCACGCGGCCGGACAATCCTCACAAACCGCCGTGTTTCTCTTCCGCCTTCTCCCGCCGGTTCCCTGACCGCCTCGAAACGCGCCTTCAGCAACCCGTCCCGGATGAACATGTTGAACCCGGTGGCGCGTTTCCGTCCGCTCTGCTTCGCCACAGCGTTCCAGTACTCTTTCTGATCGACAGGTAACGCATGCCAGCGCTTCACCAGCGCCGCCATGCGGCCCCGGCAGGCGCGCTGTGATCCTGTTTTCGGATCGTCCGGCCGCGTATAGGCCCGGGACCGCTGTTTCCCGTCCACGATATAGTACACGCGGTCGTATACGCGGCCCTGAATGCCCACGGTTATGGCTTTCAGTATTCTCAGTTCCTTTTCCATTATCCCTGCCCTGTTGTAGACCATCGCCAAGCCGGCAACACACCAGCGTCATACCAGCAACGTACCATCTGGAGCGAGGTTGATTATTATTAAGTGAGGTTTGGGAGGGGTGGCTGACAAAATATTTGGGGGAAACCTGATTTTTTTATGGCGCGGGATTGAGGGCATATCCGATTTTTCGGGATTGGGTAATGGTTTAATGGTAATGCGTTTGATTCGCTCTCTCCGGAAAAAGTCCTTGAAGAAAAATAGCAGGCATTGATAAATATTGACCAGCCGTTTTTTTTAACAAGGGTTTTAGTAATAATAGGAGTAACTATTCTTTGCACAATAATAGATTATATGCCACAGCCTGCCCAACTCAACAGGCCATCCAGCGTCCGTGTGGGGCGGAATGAATTGATTGAAATGATGAGGTTATTAATTCTATGAAAACAGAATTTTACGAAACCGCAGTTGGTTTAGGATTTTATGGTAGAGACAAAAGCGGATTATCCGGAAAAAAAGATAACGTAAGAAAATATTGGGAGGATATCTCTATCAAGCTGTTAATTCGTTCTCATATTGAAAAAATTATCAGCAGAAAGGGTAAAATTCGAATTGTTGATCTTGGTTCCGGCAGTGGTGAAGGAATTGAATTATTAACACATATTCCAATGGATAATTCAAATAATATTTGCGATAAAGACTTTTTATTAACAATCAATGATATTGAATACTTTTGTGGCCTTGATATATCACCATCAATGATTGAACAAGGAAAAATAAATTATAAAAAACATAGTAATATCGATTTTATTCAATCAGACTTATCGAAAGGATTCCAGCTAAAAAACAATCCTCCATTTGATTTATATTTTTCTTCATACTCATCCTTATCTCATCTTTCTTATGAGGAGTTATTATTCTTATCAGAAGAAATATTCAGTCACATCGAAAATTATGGTCTAATTATTTATGATTTATTTGGTAGATACTCACCGGAATGGCCTATTCATTGGAATAAAACATGTCATGAAATGCTTCCATACAATATGGCATATTTATTGCCGCGAAAAGCATGGAACACTAATAAGGTCGAAAATTTTAATTGTACTTATTGGTCTTTTGATGAATTTGAAAATCTTATTAATATTATCGCATCAAAAACTAACAAAAAAATTAAAATTCAATCATTTGACCGGTCAATTTTTGTCGGAAGACACATGGATACAGGAATTTTTAATAATAGCAAAAGTCAATATCGTTACCAGGTAAACCGTTTTTTTGATAGAGACTTCAGAGGAGAAATTAAGAATTTAAAAATCAATCTTCAATTTACTGATAATTATATACGTTATTTACCTGATAAAGTGTCAGAGAAAATTAATAAATATAAAGATACTTGGAATATAATAATAGAGTTTCTTGATGCTTTAATTAATACGGATAAGAATCTTATAAGCAGTATTATTTCCTCGGCTGATATTTCAATTTCTGACGACTTAAAAATGCTGGAATGGTTATATGAAAATGCATCAAGGTTTCCAGTTGTAGATTTTATTGCTAGTGTTTTGGGTCCTCAGGTTGCTTGCGTATTGCGCAATAACGAATTATCACTTGGAAATGGCCTCGGATGCGGTCATGGTTTATTTTGCATAGTTGAAGTATCAAATTAAAAAAATAATCCTGAATGTTTTATGAAAAACTTAAAATTTTATAATTTATTTGCAGAATTTTTTGAAAGCGAAAAAACAAGCGGGCTTATTTTAATAATATGTACAATTATATCCATAATCGCAGCAAATAGTTTTTTCAGCGAACGATATATACATTTCTGGCATCAAACCGTTGATTTATCCTTTCTTGGAATTCAGCTTTCCTATTCTATTCAGCATTGGATAAATGATGGTTTAATGACTATATTCTTTCTTCTCGTAGGTCTTGAAATTGAAAGGGAACTCTATATCGGAGAGCTTTCATCTTTTAAGAATGCTTCATTACCCATTATAGCCGCTATTGGCGGCATGGTTGTGCCAGCAACAATTCATTACTTACTTAATAACGGAACTCCTACACAATCAGGTATTGGAATTCCAATGGCAACCGACATAGCCTTTTCTCTTGGTGTCCTTTCCTTGGTTGGTAAAAAAATACCGGTTTCCTTGAAAATATTTTTAACAGCTCTTGCCATAATAGATGATTTAGGTGCTATCGTTGTTATTGCAATATTTTATTCAAAAAATATTTCTATCAATCATCTAACAACCGCAATGGGAATTTTTATATTTCTCATAATTCTTAATAGACTTAAATTTCATCGCATCACTCTGTATTTAATTTTTGGTATAATAATGTGGTATTGCATGCTAAAATCAGGCATACATGCTACGATCACAGGGGTGCTATTAGCATTTGCTATTCCATTTACAAAAGATGATAACAGCCCTTCTCTTAGGCTACAACATTTTTTACATAAACCCGTTGCATATATAATTCTTCCCCTGTTTGCAATTTCAAATACTGGAATACTTATAAATTATGACAACCTCTCAAGTTTATCATCTTCGAATTCCCTGGGAATCATATTTGGGTTAATGTTTGGCAAACCTTTCGGGATTTTAGTTTTCTCATTATTGGCAATTTCATTAAAAGTATGCCAATATCCAAAAGCTACAAACTGGAAACACATTTTTGGGGCAGGAATGCTGGGAGGAATCGGTTTCACCATGTCAATATTTATAACAAATCTTGCTTTTACTGATGTTTTAATTATCCAATACTCAATAATAGCAGTTCTTCTTGGCTCGTTGTTATCCGGAGTATTCGGTTTAATATTTTTAAAGTTTAATAATTCATATTAAATTCAATAATTATACTCTCAAGACAAATCACCCCCGCCGTCCTGGCTTCGATGGCATCCATATAACATGGCTACGGCATATAACAACGTGTGCCCGCTTCGCGCGGCCTGCGGCTACCCTCGGGCTTAAAGCCACATTCACTTCTCTACTCTTCCTCAGAAAAAAGTCCTTGAAAGAAAACACTCGGCACTACCAATAATTGACCAGACCAAGTCAGGTACGCTGGGCGTTAAAGGAAGAAGAGGAATCTGATGCTTTATGGAGAATATATAAGGTTTTAGAATTGAAGCCGATAACGAAGAAATTCAACAAAAAACAGATTGGAACTATTGGCTGGATGATTGAGGATCTTTTCAGTATTATAGTTGCATATAAGTATATAGGAAACCGCGCATCGTTTGTCTTGACATAATGGATTCTATCAGTAATAATTATCAATCTGACTAAGGAGGTTCGAATGCAAAAAATAGTAACTTTTCTTTGGTTTAACGACCAGGCAAAAGAAGCGGTAGATTTGTATGTATCGCTGTTTGAAAATGCAAAAATAATAAACACTTCGTATCTCACAGAGTCAGTGGCAAAAGCAGCCGGAAAGAAACCCGGAGATCTGTCAACAATAGACTTTGAACTGAATGGCCAAAACTTTACTGCGCTAAATGGCGGTCCGATGTTTACTTTTAGTGAGGCCATCTCAATACAGGTAAACTGCAAAACTCAGGAAGAGATTGATTATCTTTGGGCAGCGCTATCCAAAGGCGGCGAACAAGTTGCTTGCGGATGGCTTAAAGATAAATATGGCTTGTCGTGGCAGATTGTCCCGGAAAGCCTGGACATCATGATGCGTGATCCAGACATTGCTAAAGCTGATCGGGTTGGCGCTGCTATGCTTGGTATGGGTAAACTGAATATAAGCGAGCTTGAAAAAGCTTATAATAACGCAGAATAATGTAATGAAAAAAAAGATCCTCCCACTTCTTTTTATTATTTCTATGGCATTCTTCGCGAATCCGCAACGATTAGATTCAAGAATAAGATGGACCCCGCCAAATCCTTCGGGAGTTCAAAGGTGCAAAGCCGGTATAAATTCCACTCTGTTGCGTTATTCTACTTCTGAATATCAGAATCTAACCCAATGGTGTTGGGCGGCATGTGTCCAAATGATTTTTCGTTACTATGGATATAGTGTATCTCAAACCCGAATTATGCAGGAAACATGGGGCAGCGTTGCCAATATGCCAGCGGAACCAATACAAATATTACATGCATTGAATCGGGACTGGGTAGATGATACCGGGAAACCATTCCGGTCATTTGCCGACTCATTACCTGTTGATCCGATCGCTGCATCGCAAGATCTATCTAATAATATTCCCTTACTTATTGAGACTCAAGGACATGCAATGGTTTTAACTGCTTTAGTATATGACAGGGTGCCTGATGGCGATGGACAGGTAATCAAGGCTATTGTCCGAGATCCATGGCCAAGTAGAGATAAAAAAAGATTGAGGGCTGATGAGTGGCATGCTACAACGTTTTTGGCGAGAATAAGAGTTGATCCTCCTGGTTTTTAATTCACTGAATGTAAAGATAAATATTCGCCCTGACATCCCCGCCCGGCGCATGTCAGGGCCGTGTATACAGCGGCGTAGTATCGTGGGTATGGTATCTGACGTCGATTTTCGGAATTGTTCAATCGTGTGGGTGTGATGTGTTTCCGTGGTTGCACGATATGTTTCCGTAGGGGCGGGTTTGAAACCCACCCCTACAATTGTCATCAACAATGATATGATGCCATGAAAATGGTTCAGATGGTGACAAATCCGCCAGAATCAATGTTCGGCATGAACGGAATGAACGCGAAGGCGCGAAAGCTTTCGCGCCTTCGCGGCGATTATAATCCTATTGTGATGTTACCGGGAAGACTTCATCCGCTCCAGAATCTTCCTGATCTCGCGCCGCGCCTCTTCAGAACACACATCGCAGTAAAAACTATCGCCGAGGGATTTACCTTTACGGTCGGGAACGAAATGGCGGCTGATGAGCGTCGGCAGGTCCCACTGATCCTTCGTGCCGGCATAATCGCTGTACTTCTTCGCCTTCAACTGTTCATCCGGCAAAGAAAGGATATCGTTCAACGCCGCGGCGATCGTCTCCTCCTGCGCCTTCCCCTCATACTGAAGCTCGGCGTTTTTCAGGTAGTCCGCAACAGGATTCACGCGATGGGAACAGCCCGGCCCGGTTATTAACAGCAACAGGACAGCGGGAAGAAGAACAATTTTTGTAATGGCACCATTTCGCATACCTCATCCCCCTTTTCTGTGAACAGGATAAAACAGCGAAGGCGCGAAAACGTTTTCGCGCCTTCGCTGTCCGTCATCCACACAATAGCTTCAAGACATTTTTACGGCAACAACTTCATCTCACCCTGAAGCAATTTTACTTTCTGCATCGCTGACACGATGTCAGCGGTTCGGCGTGCTAAAGGATGTGCCAATGCCGCGACGCCAAGGATGGCAAGGAGCGGCCGGGTTACGCCGAACGAAAGCTCCGCGCAGCGGCGGCTTTTTCTTTGATGAACCTTTCTTTTTCGCCGGTGAAAAAGAAAGGTTCAAACCCGCACGTTCATGCCATGAACACCTTTGCATACTTTCCGAAAGTAGATGAAAAAAAAGTGTCTCCCTCTGGAGGAGAAAGAATAAGGCAGAACAATATTTAAATCCCGCATTCATGGCCTTTCACGGCCGCGTGAGCGGAATCTCAGGAAAAGTCGCATTGTATCCGACCGTAACGGCATAAAGCGCGGTAATAAGAAGCCATTCCCCGTCCGGCATTGGAGTCTGTGCGGGAGCGCGCTGCCATTATTTCTTCTTTTTGAGCCAGAGCGCCACGAACAAGATCGTGGTGAAAAAGAATATGACCGTCAGCACAATGAAGCTTGTAAGAATCATATGAGCGCGGCCCTCGCCGTGGTGATGGTGCCCGTGGCCCTCTGCCTCCCCTTCGGCGGTATGGAAGAAACGCACGTACGCTTCAATGTATCTTCTCCCCGCCCTCACGTCGTTGACATCAAAATTTTTCAGCGCCATCACGCGCGCAAAGAGCGTCTCAAGCTCGGGCATCTTCTCCTTCGGCACAAGCCTTGCCAGCGGCGCGAGACTGCCCGTCGCTATCGATCTGTCCGCCGCTTTTATTTTCTCATCGACCGGAACCCCGTACGGCCGCACTCCCGTGAACGGAACGCCTTCACCGGCACGGTGCACCCTGACGATGAGATCAAAGAAATATTTCTCAGAGAGCTCTTTCGCTTCGGCGCCGAGCGGGCGGACTTTCATGGCCAGCCCGAACGCCTGTCTGACATCGTTTTCGTTATCGGGCATGACCCATTTGAGCACATAGTTCACATTGTTTTTCTCAAACGCCATCTTCGCGTCGGTTACGACAGGGCCCTCCATCGTATCGCAATGCGAAAACGCCGACCGCGCTGAAATAAGAAGCGCCGCGAAGATAAGAACAGCTGCCGCTCCATTTTTCATGGCACCCTCCTGATCTGCACATTATTTCCACTGCGCGCGCAGTGATGCTATCATGATACAGAAAACCATGAGGGGATTCAAAGATTTGATATTGTGATGACGGATACAATCCGCCGCACGGGAACACGGTTACCGGTTTCCAGCTAACATTTTCTGTCAGGGAATCATATCCCGCGCGAGATAAAAAAAGACCCCCGTTTTCGGAGGTCTTTCTGTTTTTGCCGGATATACTTTCCTGTTTACAGCCTGGCCGCGATCAGGTCGCCCATTTCCTTTGTGCCGACCTGCTTCTTGCCGGGCGACATGATGTCGCCGGTGCGATACCCTTCGGCCAGGACCTTCTCGACCGCAGAGAAGACGCGCGCGTAGGCGTCATCCATTCCGAAGCTGTACTTGAGCATCATCGCCGCCGAGAGTATCTGCGCGATAGGGTTGGCGATCCCCTTCCCCGCGATGTCGGGCGCCGAACCGCCCGCGGGCTCGTACAGGCCGAAGGTGCCGTCCGAAAGCGACGCCGAGGGAAGCATGCCGAGCGACCCTGTGATCATCGACGCTTCGTCGGAGAGGATGTCGCCGAACATGTTATCGGCAAGGAGCACGTCGAACTGCCGGGGATTGCGCACGAGCTGCATCGCCGCGTTGTCGACGTACATGTGGTTGAGCTGCACTTCGGGGAACTCCTTTGCGATCTCGATGACGACCTCACGCCACATGATCATGGTGGTCAGCACGTTCGCCTTGTCGATCGAGGTGACCTTTTTATTGCGCTTCATCGCCGCCCGGAAGGCGACCCGCGCGATCCGCTCGACCTCGGGCCTGGTGTAGACCAGCGTATCGTACGCCCTGTCGCCCTCGCGGCCTTTCGGCTGCCCGAAGTAGATGCCGCCGGTCAGCTCGCGCATGATCAGGATATCGAACCCGTCACCGATGATCTCCGGCTTCAGGGGGGAAGCGTCCTTGAGCTCCTTGAACACGATCGCCGGGCGCAGGTTCGCGTAGAGGTTGAAAAGCTTGCGAAGCGGCAGAAGCGCCCCGCGCTCGGGCTGCTCGTCTGGCGGAAGCTTCTCCCACTTGGGGCCTCCCACCGAGCCGAAAAGCACCGCGTCGGAATTTTTGCACACGTCGATCGTGGACTGCGGCAGCGCTTTTCCCTGCCGGTCTATTCCGGCTCCTCCGACATCCGCCTCCGTGTAAGCAAAGGAGATATCGTACTTCTTCGCGATCGTATCGAGCACCTTTATCGCTTCGGCCATTACTTCGGGGCCTATTCCGTCACCGGGCAATACCGCGATTTTCTTTTGAACCATTTCATTGCTCCTTGTCATCATAGTCTAAAAAGCGGTGCGCACACAGAACAGGCAGCGCGCCGCACTGTCAAGCATTTATGCCGCGCCATGGCGCCATACAGCCGGGACCATCCATAAAATCTATACTGTATCGCGGGATATGTCAAATACAGTTTTTTTCTTGCATTTTACCGTTTGCCCGGCTTTACTGCTTCGGTGCGCTTTTGACGGCCACGTCGCAGGGCGCGAACCTTTATCAGGCACGAGCGGGCATTATGGACTATTCGGAATATACCGTACCTTCGACAACGGTAAAAGAATACCGTTTCACCACATCGGACGGGGTGGCGCTGAACGTGATCGACTTCACTCCCGCGAAAAAAACGCAGGGAAAGCCGGTGATTCTCTTTGTCGCCGGGTGGATATCCCTCATCTCCGGCTGGAAGGGGGCGCTGCGGGAGCTCACTCCCGAGTTCCGCACGATCTATATCGAAACGCGGGAAAAGCACTCGTCGATCCTTCCCCCCGACCGCACCGTGAGCTTCACGATGGAGCGGCTCACCCTGGACATCGGGGAGGCGGTGGAAGCCCTTATCCCGAAGAAACAGAAGTTCGTCCTGGCGGGAAGCTCACTTGGCGCGTCCGCTATTATCGAGTACTGCGCGCTTGACGCGCGCCATCCCGACTGCGCCATCCTGATCGGCCCCAATGCCGAGTTCCGCTTCCCGAAGTTTCTGGGTGACATCATCCCCTCCCTGTCGCCGAAACTTTATTTCGCCGCCAAGCCGGTCATCAAATGGTACCTGCGCAACTTCCGCATTCAAAAAGGCGAGGAGGAGCAGATGAAGAAGTACGAGAACACGCTGGATACCGCCGACCCGTACAAGCTCAAGGCAAACGCGCTGGCGATCAAGAACTACGCGATCTGGGACAAGCTCGCGCGCGTGACAACGCCGTGCGTGATTTTCGGCGCGACCTCCGACACGCTCCACGGCACCGAAAACCTGGAGAAGCTGCGCGCGCTCATGCCGAAGACCGATTACATCGAGCTCGCCAGCAACAAGGAAACGCACAGCGAAAAGGCCGGCCGCATCATCGTCGAATACCTGGCGAAGAAGAAGTACGCGAAGCTCTGAGGGGCGCAGACTCAAAATTTACTCTTTACAAACCGGCCCGCGCCGCTACAATAGGGCAACAGTGACAGGCCGGATTCGGCCGGCGCGTTCCGCGCCCGCGATTCTCAGAACCATATACAATCCGTGGAGGCATCATGGGCAATTCCGAAATTAAAGTCGGCGAAAAGATAAAGGAACTCAGGGAGCAGCGGGGGCTTTCGCTGCAGGAGATGGCGGATCGTACCGGCTTTTCAACCGCGTTCATCTCGCAGATAGAAAACCACCTGATCTCGCCCCCGCTTGGAGGCCTCATCAAGCTCGCGCACGCCATGGACACCGAGATCGGACGCTTCTTCAACCAGGCGGGAAAATCACCGTACACGATCGTGCGCAAGGACGAGCGAGTTCCCACCTCGCGCGTGGCTTCAAAGGAAGGCATCCGCTACGGGTATTCCTACGAATCGCTCGCGCCCGCGAAGATCAATCGCCACATGGAGCCGTTTCTTGTCACGCTCGAGCCTGAATCGCGCAAAGGATCGCCGTTCAGCCACGAGGGCGAGGAGTTCCTGTTCGTGCTCGAAGGCCGGATAGAGATTCAGCTGGGAAGCTACACCGATACGCTGGAGCCCGGCGACAGCATCTACTACGATTCGACGGTGCCCCACCGGGTTTCCTGCGCCGACGAAACGCCGGCAAAGATCCTCGCCGTTATCTACGCGATGTAGCGCCCGCTTCCGGCGGTCAGAGCGGATCGCTGAAGAAGTGGAAGCTGTTCTTGCCGAGGTCCTTGGCGCGGTACATCGCGTCGTCGGCCTTTTTGAGGAGCATCTCTCCCGTGTGCCCGTCGGTGGGATAGACCGAGATGCCGACGCTCGCGGTGAGGCGGGCCTCAATCTCACCGAGGCGGAACGGCTGCGCGATCGAGGAAATGATCCGCCTGGCAACCGTGACTATCTCATTCAGGTTCTGCACGCTTTCAAGGATGATGGTGAACTCGTCCCCCCCGAGCCTCGAGACGATATCTATCTCGCGCACGCAGTCAATGAGCCTTCGCGCCACGCTTTTGAGGAGCATGTCCCCGACATCGTGGCCGTACGAATCGTTCACCGCCTTAAACCCGTCGAGGTCAAGAAACATCACTCCGGCAAACTGGTTGCGCCGCTTCGCGCTCGCCAGCACATATGAAAGCTTTTCCTGGAAGAGCACCCTGTTGGGAAGCTCGGTCAGGGTGTCATGCGTGGACATGTAGATCAGTTTTTCCCGCGCTTCTTTCAGGTCGGTGATGTCGCGCGCCACGCCCAGGTAGCCGCACCGCTTTTCACCGACAACCTTGATCTGCGTGTTCTGCCCGAGCCACAGCTCCCTGCCGTCCTTCCGGACAATCGGATACTCATAATAGGTGTTGGGGATGTTTTTCACGAACTGGAGGCCGTAAAAGCGGTTCACGCTTTCGCGGTAGTCGGGGCGAACGAGGTCCTTGTAGTCCCTCCCGAGAAGCTCGGTTACGGTATATCCGGTCAGCCGCTCCGCCACCGGGTTCATGAAGGTGATGGTTCCGCGGGGGTCCGTTTCGAATATCATGTCGGTGGCTTTTTCGACGAGATTGCGATACCGCTCTTCGCTTTCACGGAGCGATATCTCCATCATTTTCCGCTGGGTGATGTCCCGGTCGACCCCGACGATCCCGATCGGTTTGCCGTACTGGTCGCGGAGGAACGACATCCGGACCTCGACCCATATCCGCGATCCGTCCTTGTGGATCATTTCGATCTCTTCAGACCTGAGGCGCTGCTGGTCGGTCCCGTCATTGGACTCAAGGCGCAGTTCCTCGTCAAATACCTTCAACAAATGATGGAAGGATTCTTCCGTCAGAATATTCCGGATCGGCTGGTTCTTCGCTTCTTCCGGAGTGACTCCCCGTATCCGCTCGACCGCCGGGCTGATATAGATAAGGCGCTTTTCCATGTCCCTGATCCAGAACGCGTCCGATACGTTCTCCTCGAAGAGGCGGAACCTCTTTTCGATCTCCTTCAGGGATTTCTCAACCGAATGCCGGTCGCTGACATCATGCGAGTTGAGGACGAAACAGCGCGTCTTGCCGTTGAGATCGACGATGCGGGTCACGGAGCTTCTAAGGTTGCGCCACACTCCCTCGCTGTTGCGGTACCTGAACTGGCAATCGACAGGCTCCTCGCTCCTGTTGCATTCGTTGACGAGAATATTTTTGAACTCCTCCCGGTTGTCGGGGTGGATATAGTCATACTCGCTCTCGCCGATAAGCGCTATTGGATCAAATCCCAGTATCCGCCGGATGGATGTGCTCTTGTACAGCACCGTGCCGTCATGCGCCAGAATCGTTATGATATCGGATGAGTTTTCCAGGAGGAGACGGTAGTGCTGTTCTACCTGCATAACCGCTTTGAGGGTTCGCTGCGACTCGGTGATGTCCCGGATCAGTCCCAGCGTTCCGGCGAACACCGGGATATCGTTCCCGTTGTAATGATACAGCCCGATCGAGACCACCTCGACGTCAAGCGCGCCACGGCAGCCGTCCATACCCCACTTCGGCACGAGCCTGACGCGGAGCTTCCTGGTAAGCCGCTTGCCCGTACGCCTCTCGTCGAAAAGCCTCGGCGAATTATCGTCCCCGACCACACTGCCTTTCAATCTCAGGAGCACGTTCGACCGCGTTACCGAATTAACGTCATCAGGATGTATGATAACGCTGAAGTGCTTTCCGACGAGCTCATCGGGCGAATAGCCGATCTTTTCAACCGCGTCGTTCAGGTAGGTAAAAACGCCCTCGCCGTCTATCTCATAAATGATATCCGGAAGCGTCTGTATCAGCGTGCGGTATATGATACTGGTCTTATCCATTATTTATCCCGGCATCAGGATCGCCAAAAGCCTTCACAGATAACAGAGTATCCAGAATAATCAGGAATTTCAACCATTAAATATCCGGCGGGACGCCACCGCGGACACGGGCGGTTTTTTCGCGATAAGATATTGCCCTTATTTGATTCGGTATACATGCCGATGAGTAATATGTATATACAAAATTTTAAAACAGCGCTGAAAACGGCAATGCTATTGAAAAAGGACAATCCATCGGCCCCGGTACTCATATCGGTCGGAGCGGGGCATAACCAGGTCTCCCTGATACGAGAGGCCCTTTCCCTCGGTTACCGCCTGATAGGCATCGACACCGATTCCAGGGCGCCCGGCATGGCGCGCTGCCATATAAAAATCCAGGAATCGATATACGAATACGAGAAGATATTCGTGAAAATCTCGGAAAGCCTTATCGAAGGGCCAGTGGCAGCGGTGCTCTCGAAATCATACGGCGGCGCGGTAAAGACGGCCTCGTACCTTGCGGAGAAATTCAAGCTCGATCTTGTCCCGTTCGCGCGCATTGACGACTTCATCGACAAGAGCAGGATGAAAGAGGTGTTCAGAAAGAGCGAAATTCCCTCTCCCCGCTCGCGTATCATCGATGTGAGGACAATGAAGGCCGGAAAAGCCGGCTCCTTTCCGCTCGTCATAAAACCGCTCAAGGGCCACGGGAAGTCTGGCGTCCTGCTCCTCGAAAGCGACGCCGACCTGAAAGAGTATCTGGGAAGCCTCGCCGCCGGGTCGGAAAAGCTCATTGTCGAGGATTACCTGAAGGGTGATGAGATCATCGCCGCCGGCATCGTACACCGCGGGCGGTACCATCTGGTCGATATCAGCGATAAGGTCACTTCTCTTCCACCCTACTTCGTCGACATGCTGCACATCTCTCCGTCGAAATACTTCAACCTGTCCGACAAGATCAGTGTCATAGGGCAGCGGATCGCCGATGCTTTCGAGATCGCCAACTCGCCCCTGATCATGGAGCTTCTCGTCGACGCGGAAGGCGGCCTGCATGTCATAGAGGCCGTTCCCGAATTCGGGGGCGAATGCATTCCGGATATGCTGATCCCCGAGCGCACCGGCTACAATTTCATCCGCGAGACGATACGGGCCGTAGCCGACAACGGGTTCACCCCTCCCGATCCGAAAGCGGGCCGGAAGGCGGTGGTGGTGCGCTATATCACCGGGCGGGCGGGAAGGCTCGTATCATACGAAAACGAAGGCACCACGGAGATAAAGGGGTTTATTTACTCGAAAGTGTTTCCGAAGGTCGGCTCCCCTGTTTCTTTTCCCGCGACCAACCATGACAGGATCGGCGTGGTAGTGGCCGGGGGCGGATCGCGGACAGCGGCGATCTCGGCGGCCGAAGAGGCGGTCGAGCGGCTCAATATCATGATCGAAAGCGACCATCACGAATGAACAACGCCGGAAAATGGGACGCGCACTATACGCGGGACCGGTCGGTGCTCGTCTATCCGGACGAGAACCTGGTCAGGATGCTCGCGCCGTTCCTTTCGTCACGCGACGCGGCAACGCTTGTCGGCGCGGACATCGGGTGCGGCACCGGGCGCCACCTCCGCCTCATGGCGGAATCGGGGATCGGCACGGTGATCGGCGTCGACTACAGCGTGAAAGCCCTCGAGGTGACCGGAAGGCTCTATCCCTTCCCCCTGGCCTGCGCAGGCGCAACCGCGCTTCCCCTTAAAGATGAGAGCGTCGATATAGCCGTGGCATGGGGATCGCTCCATTACAGCCGCAAGGAGGACCTGCCGGTCATGCTTTCGGAGATACGTCGGATACTGAAGCCCGGCGGGAGGTTATTCGGCACCTTGCGGACCCACCGGGACTCCTCGCTTCGAAGCGGCACGCATATAGGCAACAACATGTGGATCACCGACCTGAAGGACATCGAACGCTCGGTGATTTCATGCTACGACGAGGATGAGCTGCGCGCCGCGCTCTCCCCCTTCGCCGGATACGAATACGGCATCATGGAGCGCAGCCCCCTCGGCAAACCTGAAAGCCTCATATCGCACTGGTATTTCAGGGCCGAAAAATAGGAATGCCCGCATCATCGCGCGGGCATTCCTATTTACGCCGGTAACTGTTGTTACTGAGCCGGCTCCTGAGCATCCTTCGCCGCTTCCTTGTCGGCTTCCTTTGCCGCGTCTTTCTTCGCTGACGCGCAGTTCTTCTGGCACTCCGCCAGCGACTTTCTGCACTCGGTAAGCCTCGTCTTTCTTTCCGGGCCCTTCACCTTCTGCGCTTCCCTGATGCACTTCCTGTTTTCGGTGCGGCAGTTGGTCCTGCACGGATCGCCCTGCCGTGCCGCCCTGTGCCTGTTGGCCATACCATCGGACAGGAACATTGAAGCGGCGAAAAGCGCTATAACGCCGATCATTGCGAGCTTCTTCATCTGATCACCTCACCACTGTATATTGGGGGCCGCTTTGTCGCAGCAACTGCATGCTCCCGACACAGGGCATGCCTTAAAACGGCCCCTTGCTGAAGATTCTTATATCCCGCGAAAGGGAAAATGCAAGCATTTTATCCCGATCAACACAGGGCTTTGGTTTCATGGCTATTAATGACACTCTGCATGATCCAATAACAGGAGAAAGTTCAACTTCGACAGATGGGCTTTTTAGATGGTTGACATATTTGAATCAACCTGTCATTAATAGACCATGAAGAAGATAATAATGCTATTCCTGCTTCTGGCGTTCTCCTGTTCAAATCGTACACCTCAATTTTGCCAGAAAGAATTTAAAAAGTGCAGGGACAGGGAAAGTAACTTTGCAGGGTGCGTTCTGCGATTGGATCAATGCCTGCAATACGTGGAAAGGGGTAAATAGAAAATTCGTCCTTTATTAGACGGGCTTTTCTTTTATGCTCCTTGAATTTCAAACCGTATGTTCCCTGTGGCATCACCCGCCAAAAACGCTGGAATACAGGCTTAAATTCTCCATGTTTAGCGGTAGAAATCGTAAGCATTTTATCGATATTCCATGGAATGGAACATTTCCTAAACCGGGTCTATTCTTTCTATTTGATTGTTTTATATTATAAATACTATGTATTAATTAATATAATAATTGACAATCGCCGATCTGCTAATAGCCTGTCCCCCGAAAGGAAGTAATAAGAAGATATTTTTCACAAAACACCCATGCTCTCCTGAATGTTTTTCCGCACACTGAATGGAAAGCAGGATTACATTGAGGGATCGTCTAAAGGCAGGACAGCGGGTTCTGGCCCCGCCAATCAAGGTTCGAATCCTTGTCCCTCAGCATAAAACAAACACCACATTGTTCGAGCCGCATGGCGGAATCTCTTTCCTCATCTCCATAGCACACTTCCACCGCAGCGGCATGTCCGGAGAGTAAATTTTTTGGTCATGCCGAATTTATCGATTGCAAATAATCGCGAGCGTTACTACTCTTCTGAATTCAATCAGCCGCTTGAGAAAAGGAACCATGCGAAAACCGTTGATTCAAATACTCCTGTGCATTACCGCGCTTGTCTTTTGTACCTCCGCTTCGTATTCCCGGAACGGGAGGGAAACCATCGGCAGGATCGAATGGATCACGCTTCCTTCGTACAACCTGAGGCTTGAAGCGCGCATCGATACCGGCGCACGGAAATGCTCGCTCCACTCCATAAACGAGCGGGAGGTGCGGGTCGGCGGCGAGAACTTTGTGGAATTTACCACGCTCGACAACAGCGGAAAAGAGATGCGCCTGAAATCCCGCGTGTTCCGCAAGATCAGGATCAGGAGCACGAGCGGCGAATCGACGAACCGTTATGTGATCAGGGAAAAGGTGACGCTCGGAAAGCTGACGCAGGAGGTCTATATCAACCTCAACGACCGCAGCGCGCTGAAGTACAAGTTCCTGGTCGGCAGGAATTTCCTTCGCGGGAATTTCCTTGTGGACGTTTCACGATCGCACATGCTGGCGGATTGAGATGAACCGGAAAGTATGGATCCTCATCATTCTCCTCGTCACGCTCTCGGCGGCGCCCATCGTCTACAAGACGGTGATACTGGGGATATCGTTCATCCCGCGCGTCGATAAAAATCTCTGGACCGTTGAATTCACGACGAAGATCAAGGCCTCCCCGCGCGTGCGCCGCATCGGGTTCCCGGTACCGCGCCCTTCCGACAGGGTCTTCATCCGCGACACGCAGTTCGACGGCAAGGGGATGGCGCTGACCATCAGCAGGGACCCCGACGGATATATCGGGCACTGGCGCGGCCGCGCGGCGTGGGACCGCACGGCCTACTTCAAGATGATCCTCGAAACCGTTGAGAAGGAGTATCCGCAGCCCGGCGACGATTTCACCGCGGCCTACAACAGCAAGTACACCCGCTATCTCGCCCCGTCGGACCTGAATTCCCAGGAACTTGAAGACCTTTCACGCATTGAAAAGGATATTATCCCCGACACCAAAAACAAGACGAAGCTCGCGCGCGCCATCTACTACTTCGTGTACGAGGAGGTGCTGTACAACGGCAACAAGCGGCACACGCCGATCGGGCAGGTGCTCGAGACGCTCGAGGCAAGCTCGTGGGGCAAGTCAAAGCTCTTCACCGTGCTCTGCCGCAGGCAGGGGATACCGGCGCGGATGGTCGGCGGCATCATCCTTCGTCCGCAGCAGGAGGAGGAAGCGAAGGGAAAGAGGAAATTTTTCTTCTGGAACGAGGCGTACCTCGACGGCAAATGGAAGCCTGTCTGCGCCACGTACGGCAATTTCGCGCGGCTCACCGCGGAATACCTGCCGCTGTTCTGGGACGTCGAATCGGTCAGCGACATCGTCGGCGACAAGGACGCGAAGCTTACGGTCCACGCCAACAAGGTCGAATCGACGGAGTTCACCATTCACGAGTACCGTAACGAGCTGCACCAGGCGAACTCGTGGCTCCTCGAATACTCGCTCTACATGCTGCCGCTGCGCCTCCAGATGCTCCTGAAAACGCTCCTGCTCATCCCGCTCGGCGCCGTGGTGCTCACGTTTTTCAGGAACATCATCGGCTTCAAGACGTTCGGCATTTTCATGCCGGTGCTCCTCGCGCTCTTCTTCATGGAAACGTCGTTCCTGTTCGGTGTGGGCTTTTTCGGCGTGCTGGTGCTCCTTGGCGCGGTCGAGCGTTATTACCTGGAAAAGCTGCACCTGCTGGCGGTGCCGCGCCTTTCCATCATCCTGACGCTCGTGGTGATTTTCCTCTGCGTGTTCTCGGTCCTCAACCAGTCGAGCCGCCTCTTCCACAATTTCACGCCGGCCCTTTTCCCGATCGTCATCACCACGATCTTCATCGAGCGCTTCAACATCATGCTCGTCGAAGAGGGAATTGAGAACACGGTAAGGGCGCTCGCCGGAACGCTCGTCATATCGCTCATCTGCTACGCGCTCTTTTCAATACGCATGCTCCAGGTCATCATCTTCACCTACCCGGAGATCCTCTTCACCTTCATCGCCGTGTTCATCCTGATCGGGTCGTACAACGGCTACAGACTCTCGGAATTCATCCGGTTCAGGGAGCTTCTGAAGAGGCGCTGATATGCGGATCGTGAAAAAGTTCAGGGAGCTCGGCGTACTCGGCATGAACGCGCGCATCGGCAAATACATGCTGCGCTACAACGACCGCGCGAACTATCCGAAAGTCGACGACAAGGCGCTCACCGCCGCGCTCGCCTCCTCGCACCATATCCCGATGCCGGCAAACTACGCGGTCTTCGAGTCGTACGGGAGCCTTCGAAATCTCGAAGACACGCTCGCGCCGTTCGGCGCATTTGTGATCAAGCCGGCGTGCGGATCGAAAGGGAACGGCATCATCGTCATCACCGGCCGCGAGAACGGGACCTTTATCCGGTCCAACGGACAGCGCTATACCGCGCGCGACCTGCGCTACCACATGGCGCAGATTTTAAGCGGCCTCTACTCGCTGAGCGGCTATCCCGACAGGGTGATAATCCAGTACATGATCGGCATCCACCCGGCCTTCGCCCCGCTTTCGGTCAACGGCGTCCCCGACGTGCGCATCATCGTCTTTCGCGGTTTCCCGGTGCTGGCGATGGTGCGCTTCCCCACTCGCGAATCGGGCGGAAGGGCGAACCTCCACCAGGGAGCGATCGGCGTCGGCATCGACATGCTCAGCGGCGTAACCACAAGCGGCGTGCATCACAACCGAATCATCGACACGCACCCGGACACCGGCGAAGCGCTTTCAGGAGTCGCGATACCGCTCTGGAACGAAATGCTGCTCATGGCGGTGAAAGGATTTGATATGACCGGGCTCGGCTATCTGGGGGTGGATATAGCCCTTGACGCCGACAAGGGGCCGATGGTGCTTGAAATGAACGCCCGGCCGGGACTCGCGATTCAGCTGGCAAATCTTACCGGCCTCGGCGCAAGGCTTGAACTGTTTTCGGATATACCGGTCGAAGGACTGTCGCCCGAAGCGCGCGTGGCGCGGGCGCTTGACATCATCAGGGAGAACACAGAGTGACAGAGATAAACGCTTATTTTGAAGATCGCTCCATGTACGCCGCCCCGCTCGCGCGATGCCCGCTCTGCGGATCGGAACCGGTCACGCCGCTTTACACCATCAACCGCTTCACGCCGCCGTTCAGGGTGGACCGTTGCGCCGCGTGCGGCTTTATCTTCATGAACCCGCGCTTCAATGATGCGACCGTACAGGGATTTTACAACGAGTCCTATTACCGCGGAAACGCCGAGTATTCCTACTTCGATGAGCGCGAAGCGGAGCATTTTGCCCGATACGTCTGGAACGCGCGGCTTCGCGTCATCAGGCGCTACGTGCCTGAAGGCAATTTCCTCGACGTCGGCTGTTCCTTCGGAGGGTTCCTGCGCGCGGCCTCGCGCTATTACAATCCGCTCGGCATCGAGCCTTCGGCCTACGCCGGAACGCATGCCAGAGACGAGATGGGATCGCGCATACACATCGGCACGCTTGCCGACCACCCGTTCCTGCGCGAATCAATATCGGTGATCACCATGATCGAAGTGCTCGAGCATATGGCCGACCCCGCATCCGCCGTGCGCGAGTGCGCCGCGCTGCTTCGCAAGGGCGGACTGCTGGTGATACAGACGGCGAACATGGAAGGGCTTCAGGCGAGACATTACGGCGGGGATTACGGCTATTTCCTGCCGGGTCACCTCTCCTACTTCGGCAAGCGCACTCTCACGGACCTTCTCCTGCGGGAGGGATTTTCAGAAGTGACCGTCTACCGGCCGGTCGAGTTCGGCCTTCTGCCGAAGCTTCTGAAATCGCGCGGAAATTTCAGATCGCTCTTCGACTACCGGCACTGGATACGGATCTCGCTCTATCATATGATCAGCAGGTTCGCGTTCGGCGACTTCTCGCCGACAAGCTCGATGGTGGTCTACGCGATAAAGTAAGCGCGGGCTGCACACCACGGCCCCTACGCCGGAAATGTGAACGTATAGGTCCTGTTGCAGCGGCCGTCGGTATGCATCATGCAGCCGTCGATCTTCGGGTCCACCTCGTATTTGACGCCGAACGCGTCGAACCAGCCTTCCACACGGTCAAAGATGCCGCACCGGTAGTCCTTTATCACACCGAGCTTGACCATGCCTTCGTAGGCGAAGCACCTGTTCCATGCCATGTACAGAGAGCCGTCCTCCCTGAATTCGGTCACGGCGTCCATGAATCCCGCCTTTATCAACGCAAACATCTCGCCGAACATTGCCTGGAAGCCCTTGCGCGTCCGCGCGTCCTCCGGGGTGAAGCCGAGCGCTTTGCTCAGGCGCAGGGCCTCGAGTTGTGCCATCGACCGGCACGCGCCCTTGTTGATGGAGTTCATCTTCTCGATCCCCACGGCCTGCAGGGTGTGATAGACCCACATCGCGTCATGGGTCATCCAGCAGCGGCAGATGAGGTCGCGCAGCTGTTCCTTATCAAGCTTCTGCAACGGGTCCATCGCTCTACCCCCTTACGATGATCGTTCCGGCTGCGGCGCGGGCTATCCCGATGAAAGCCTGTATCCCCGCGAAACGGAAAACCCGCCTATCACCCTTGAAGCGCTTTTCTCAATGCAGGTTATTAACCCTTTGCACCCACTGGTCCCGCCTGCCGCTCCATGACTCGACCTGAGCGGAGAACTGAATATTGCTTTCGCAGTCAACCATGAGCGAGGCGAGCTCTTCGATGGAGGAAGCGTTACGCACGTTTTCAATCCACGCACTACGCTGCTGGCCCCACTGGCCCTCAAACGCGTTCCGACTGATCTGCCCCTCAAGCGTCACGAGCAGTTCTCGAAGCCGGGTAATGTCCGTTCCGGCAGCGCGCACATTCGATACCCATGCCTGCTTCGAAGAGGCCCATTGCGGGGAAAATGACTCCGGGAGCATGCTCGCTTCCATCTGGATAAGCATGTTCCCGAAGGGCGACACCGTATTCTGCCTGGTGTTTTCACGGGGAGTATCGGGAAGCTTCTCAGTCCTGCCCGCGCGATCTGCGGGGGCATCGGCCTTTTTCTCATCGCGGCCGGGCGTCTCGCTTTCAAACATGGCGAACTGCGGGTTCTGCTGCCCGCCCATCACAGGCCTCGTGGCGTTCTTCATGACCGCATCCCACGTGGGGCGATCCCCGCTGAGGGCCTGCCGCAGGGTCCTCAGGAACGCCACGGTGAACTGACTGCCGGTATCGCCGCTGTAGGAGTACTGCCCGGGCCTGCTGCTCGAGGCGATGATCGCCCCTTTGCTTTCGGCAAACAGCTTGCGGTAATTATCAGCCTTTTCCCTGCCCGACTGGAGGAAGAGCTTGGTGTCAACCGCACCCTCGGGAACAACATTATTACAGGCGTCGGCCATCACCAGAAGCAGCCGCGGCCGCTTGCGCCGCAGCTCGTTGAAAACCCAGTATTGATCCAGCCCTGCCGTTTCGTCGCCTGGCCCCTGCAGCGCCATTGCCGGCCACTGGTTCTTCATCGACCTCATCCGGTATCCGTGGCCGGTATAGTAGAAGATGACCATATCGTCAGAAGCGGGATTGACTCCTTTTACGGCGTTCATAACTTTCGTCCGGTCAATCCGGTCATCTATTACCTTCATCGAAAGTTTCATTCCGGTATTCTTCGATACGTCGTTGAGCAGGTCTTTGATCAGCCCGAGGTCTTTCCTGTCGCCCGGCCCGATATCGGGGTCATGCACATCGCCCACGAGGACGGCGTGAATCGTGGCGCCTTCGGAGATATGGGGGATACCACCCGCCGAAACGATGATAATTATCACTGCAGCCAGTATTTTAATGATATCTTTCATTCATGTACGCTCCCGTTATTTGGTAAAAAGCTCATCGACCAGCCGCCGCAACTGCGGAGTGGCGTTATCGAAGTCTTCAAGTCGTTCGACACCGCCGATAACTATTTTCAGCTCCTCGCAGCTGAAACAGAGGAGAAGGATCACTTCGCTGTTCCCCTTCCTGATCTTAAACCCGTATTCCGGAAGGAAAAGGCATTTCTTCACCACCCCGAAACGGTAGGTCTTCTCATCGAGGAGGACCGTTTTCAGCCGTTCTATCTGGGCCCGCGAAAGCGCCTTGCCGCGCTCAAGGATCGGGAACCCGGCCAGGCTTTCACCCTGATTCGTCCGCTGCAGATTGACCCTGAAGCTTTCGATGCTGTCGGGCCCGCTGATGATTTCGATCACATCGCTTCCGAGAAACTCGGCCACCGTTTTCGGCGAAGCTGTCCTTCCTTTCGTGTCCTTCATGGCGTCCGGCAACCTCCATTCACACGAGATACACGCGATCATTATGGCGAAGGCCACTACGACCGTTCGATTAATATTCATATCGCCACCCCATTTTAAAATCGACGCATTGCGCTCCCGTTTTCCCCCTTCACAGGGCATAAAACCCGCGGCTATCCGGAAGATCGATGCATGGTTTTCCTTATTTAGATATATCCACTATGCGCCAGAGAATGTCAAGCATATGTAACACGCCCTGTCCGGCCGGATATACGGCAGGCCCGCCCCGCATGACCGGCGGACATGAAAGCGTGATCCATCCGCCGCCGCGCAATTCCGCTCAACACCCGTATGGCACACGGCGGCGCCGTGATGACTGAATGACCGTTTGTTCATATCCGTTAAAGCACGGGCGCCGGTGAGGGCAGATCCTCCTCCTCAGGCATGGCGTGAAAGACAATACTATTTAACCATGAGTTAAATATTATTATTGACTTTGAGAGTACCACAGTCAAATGTTCGTTCCATCGCCCGATGGGTCAATCATCATGCAAGGTGAGACTGTTTTGACAGACAGGATTAAAAAGAGAAAACTCAGGAGGACCGACGAGATCCTCCAGGCCGCCCGGAGGGTCATGGTCGCGAAAAGCTACACCGGCGCGACCATGGACGATATCGCGGCCGAGGCCGGCATATCGAAACCGACCATCTACCAGTATTTCAGAACGAAGGATGAGCTCTTTGTCGATCTCGCGGAACCGCTTATTCTCTCGCTTGCCACCAAACTCGAAACGATCCGCAGGACGCTGGAGGAGGGGAAATACCGTTCGGGCAATAACATCGTCAGGGACGTCTTCAACCTCTACTACGGTTCTTTCGAACAGGACCCCGACCTCTTCAAGCTTTTTATAATTTTCCTTCAGGTCGGGGTGATGACCGAAATGAACAGGGAAGCCGCGAACAGAATCAGGATTCTGGGAAAGAAATGTTTCGACGAAGGCAACATGATCATATCCCTGGCGATAAGGCAGGGATTTTTCAGAAAAGTGGATATCTACAAGACCACCGACTTCGTCTGGGCATCCTTCTGGGGCATCGTTCAGGTCGAGCAGAACAAGTGGGGAAGGGACGGCATCAGCGTGTTTCTAAAACCTGTGCTCAAGTACGCAGAAAAGCTGCTCATTGCTGCGCTGGTTATTAAATAACAAACATATACGCAGGAGAAGAATATGGCATACAAAATGGACTACAACTCCCGAAAGGACGTTATGAAGCAGTACAAAGACAAGCTCTGTACCGCGGACGAAGCGGTAAAATGCATCAAATCAGGAGACTGGGTAACCTACGCATTTTTTAACGGCAAGCCGGTTGCGTGCGACGCGGCGCTCGCCAGGAGAAAACACGAATTAAAGGATGTGCAAATCTACGGCGCCGTCACCATCCCCCCCGTCCCGGAAGTGCTGACACAGGATCCGAACGGCGAAGTTTTCCTCTATGGCGATTTTCATTTTTCGCTTCTCACAAGGCTCATGAAGATGCAGTACCCGGAAACCGTATTCTATGACACGCTGCATTTCGGGGAAACTGACTGGCAGTGCGAACACCTCCACGGGCCGCTGCACGATTACGACCCCCACAAGACCGGCATCCGTCTTCAGGACGTGCATATCATGCGCGTGGCGCCGATGGATGAAAACGGCTTCTTTAATTTCGGCATCAGCAACGCCTGCATGTACAGCTGGTGCAAGGCGCACAAAGTTATCGTCGAGGTCAACAAGAACATGCCCGTCGCGCTCGGCGGCTCACGCGAATGCATCCACGTATCCCAGATCGACTACATCGTTGAGGGCGATAATGAGCCGATGTTCGAGCTCCCCAACATCGAAGCAACAGAGGTGGAGAAGAAAATCGCCGAGCATGTGTTCAAATATCTCTATGACGGGTGCTGTATTCAGCTCGGCATCGGCGGCATGCCGAACACCCTCGGCCACATGATCGCCGGGAGCGACCTGAAAAACCTCGGCGGCCACACCGAGATGCTCGTTGACGCGTTCATGGAAATGGAATTGTCGGGCCGGATGAACAACTCGCTCAAGGACGTCGATCGCTGGAAAACCGTATACACCTTCGCGCTGGGCAGCAAGAAACTCTACGACTGGATCCACAACAATCCGTCGATCGCCTCGTATAACGTAGGGTATGTAAACCATTTCGACACGATCAAATCCATAAACGATTTTGTGTCGATCAACCAGGCGATCGAAGTGGATCTTGCGGGGCAGGTAAACGCTGAATGCAACGGATTCCAGCAGATATCAGGAAACGGCGGCATGCTCGACTTCGTGCTTGGCTCCTTCTGGTCAAAAGGCGGAAAGAGCTTCATCTGTATCCCCTCCACCTATACGCTCTCAAACGGGCAGACGATATCGCGGATCGTCCCGTTCTTCAAACCGGGAACCGCGGTGACGGTGCCGAGGCAGTCGGTCCAGTTTATCGCCACCGAGTACGGCTGCGTCAACCTGAAGCTCTGCCCGCAATGGATGAGAGCCGAAAAGCTTATCTCGATCGCCCACCCCGACTTCAGGGACGATCTCATAAAAGCTGCCCAGGAGCAGAAGATCTGGCGCAAGTCGAACAAGAAATAAAGCGCCTTGCCATCACCGGAAAAAAAGAAAACCGCGCAAGCGGTTTTCTTTTTTTCCATCAGAATCATCCCATCCTGATCCTCCCCGGAGCGGAGTAGATATTGAACCGGCTGTCGCGGACAAATCCGACCAGGGTGAGATTGTGCGATGCCGCATGATCGACAGCCCGTGACGTGGGAGCGGATACGCCTGTCACGATTTCCACTCCGAACCTGACGGCCTTGGCCACCATCTCGCAGCTCAGCCGCGAAGAGAGCGTGGCGATCCTCGCCTCGCTTCTGCGATCCTCCATGAGCACCCGGCCGATACACTTATCGAACGCGTTATGGCGGCCCACATCCTCCGCGAACGCGAGACATCCGCCCCGCCCGTCATAGAGCGCGGCGGCATGCGTTCCGCCGGTCTTTTCAAATATATTCTGCCGCCCGAGAAAATCGCGCTGAAGCGAGAGCACCATGGGAGGGGGGATAACAAGGCGCTCTTCAATAAAAGCCTCTCCCCGGGCCAGAAGATCCTGCTGGCTTCTGCTCCCGAGAGAACCCGAAGAGCTGGTAATCACGTTTACCGGTTCATCGGCCACCGGAACATCCCCGTGAAGGAAAATCTCAACTATACCGGACTGCTCTTCCGGCACCTGAATGCGGCTGATATTGGAAAACGACTGAATCACACCGGCGCTGAAACAGAGGCCCACCGCAAGTTCCGCATCGCTTCCTGGAAGGCGCATGCAGAGAAAACGGCTCCGCCCGTTTATCCGGATGTCGAGGGTTTCCTCGACAACGATATCATCGCTCACCGGAGAGAGGGCCCCGTTCTGGAACCTCACGATCGGAATAGTGCTGATCTGTTTCGCCATCCGCGCCGCCGGACGCTCCGGACCGCTACCGTCTCCGGCCGGGACGCCATTTTGATTTATCGCTGAAGGTGACGCTGTTGACCCGAAGGCCCCGTATCTCCTCGGTTTTATCCATCCCCTCAAGATCGAACGCCGGCTTGTCCACCTCGCCGCTTTCTATCTCGAACCCTTTGGAATATCCCACATACACATTTGACCTGTTCTTCTTTTCGAGGACAGGTCGGCCTTTATCGTCGAAGCATTTGAATTCGATCTCGTAGGCAAATATCGTTTTCTTGCCGTTATTGAAAAGGAATACCTGAACGTCCTTGATCTTACGTTCCTTGTTTTCTCTGATGAAGTGATTGTAAATGATGAGCGGGTTGCCGTCCTGGTATTTCTTGGCGCGCTCGATCTGTCCGTCCTGTATCTTTTTTTCGCTGGCCAGCCGCTCCTGAAGCAGCCGCTCGCGCTCGTCGATCAGCGCTTCCTCCGCATCGGCTTTCGCCTTCTCGTCCTCTCTTACCTGAGATGAGCCGCAACCGAACAGGAGTCCCGCAAAGAGTATCGCCGCCGCAAAATAGAGTGTTCGTTTCATTGTCTGCTCCTCATATAGCTGTATCCGGAAAATACCGTCATATTTCATTTTTTCTGAAGAAGTGGGGAGAGCCGCTCCACCAGTTCATCGAGCGTGCCGGCGACCGACCGCGATCCCCTGAAACGGAGTTCCATGATCGGAACTTTACTCGTGATATCAATGAGTTCGGCATCAAATCGGTCTATCACCTTTACATTGAAAAGAAACGTGGTTCTCCAACTATATTCATAATCAAGCCGATAGATGTACGCCGTCCTGCAGATCGTTTCCAGATAAACGTCGGACGGGCGAGGCCTGATCTCCCTGGGCAGATCCGAACTCACGTTAAATCCGGCCTTGAGCATGCGATGTGCCAGATCGTCATTAACATTCAGGCAATCCGCGCCTTTATTGACGATATACACCGTCAATTGCGGATCGAACCTGCTTCCCGGATGTTCGGTAACCGTAAACGAACCGGAGCTGATACATCCGGCAAAAAAGAGAAGCACGCACAGCGCGGCCTTGTATCCGACATGGCCCATAACACCATCCCCGTTTAAAAGCTGATATCCTGTTACGTCGCTTTCCCCGTGGTGAACCATTGAACGCTAAAAATCAAGTTAAATATCGCATTTAAATGGAAAAAACATCGCATACTGTAAAGGTTTTTTCATATATTTTTACGGATACGGGACGATAGTATACTATGGCGCCTCCCATAAATTCTCCGGAGACCTAAAAATCGTTGCGTCCTCCGGCACGGAATGATATGATGCGTCCGTTATTATACATTGAGCACAAAGCCACAATGGAGGAATACCATGTACTGTCATAACTGCGGAAATGACACCCGGCCCGAAGCGAATTTTTGCGACAACTGCGGAACACCGCAATTTTCACCGGGACAGCAGACCGATGAAACGAGGCCGGTCCTGACGGTAAGGCCTTTCTTCTCTCCGCTGGTCACGCTCATCAAGCAGATCCCGCTCCAGATGCTCATCACGGTCTGGGGGGCCGCCGTGTTCGGCATCGCCGGATACTTCATCATCAAATATCTCGACCTTGACCTGTATCCCTGGTTTTTCGCGATCCTTTTCGGCTGTCTCTTCTTCTTCATCACGCCGGTGGTCGTACTCTTCAGGATGACGCACCGCTACGCGAAGACCGAATACCGTTTCTACAAGAACAGGCTTGAATACTCCGAGGGCGCCTTTATCGTCGGGGACACTTCAATCAGCTACGACGGCATTATCGAGATCAACATGATACGGGGACTCTTCTCAAGGCTGTTCAGGCTCGGCACGATCGTGCTCTCGACCGCGGCGACAGGGGATATCATAAGCCACTCGCGCAGGAACATACTGATCCAGGACATCGAATATCCCGAAGTCGTCTACCGCAAGATACGGCACCTGATCAACAAATAAAAGGACGGCGCGCGATGGACAGCTCGATACAGAAACGGATAGATGAATGGACCGCCTCTCCTTTCGACCCAGAAACCATTCAGGAGATCAGAAAGCTCGTAAGCGACGCTAACGAGAAGGAGCTCACCGAGCGCTTCTTCACCACGCTCGAGTTCGGAACCGGGGGGCTGCGGGGCGTCATCGGCGCCGGCACCAACCGGATGAACATCTACACCGTCGGCATGGCGGCGCAGGGGCTGGCGAACTATATCGTTTCGAAGGGCCGCGCCGCCGAGGGCGTCGTGATCGCCTACGACTCGCGCATGATGTCGGACGTGTTCTCGAAGGAAACCGCCTCTATCCTTGCCGCCAACGGCATCCGTGTGTTCCTCTTCGACGATATCACGCCGGTACCGCTCTGTTCCTTCGCCATCCGCGAGCTGCGCGCCGTGGCGGGCGTGGTTATTACGGCAAGCCACAATCCGCCCGAATACAACGGCTTCAAGGTCTTCTGGGACGACGGCGCGCAGGTGGTGCCGCCGCAGGATAAGGAAATCATCGCCGAAGTCAATAAGATCGACTCGATCACCAAAATCAGAAAATCCCCCTTTGAGGAAGGGAAGGCTTCCGGGCTCATCGGGATCGTGGGGCCCGAGATCAGGAAGGCCTACATCTCGGCGCTCGAAAAAAAAGTCCTCCGGCCGAAGAACGACTCGGACCTCAAAATCGTCTACTCGGCGCTGCACGGCACCGGGTACAGGATCGTCCCCGAGGTGCTCGGCCATTTCGGGTTCCGCAGCCTCACGCTGGTAGAGGCGCAGATGAAGCCGGACGGCAGGTTCCCGACGGTGAAATCCCCCAACCCGGAAGAGCGCGAAACGATGGAGATGGCGCTTTCGCTCGCGCGTGAAACGGGCGCCGATATCGTGCTCGCCACCGATCCAGACTCCGACCGGATGGGCGTCGGCTTCAGGAACAAAAGCGGCGAGTACATCCTCATCAACGGCAACCAGATCGGCACCATGCTCGAATACTACCTGCTCACGCGGCTGCGCGAAAACGGCCGCCTCCCAAAAAATGCCGCCGTGGTGAAAACGATCGTCACCACCGACCTGCAGGACGAGATCGCGCGCACCTTCGGCTGCCATGTCGAAAACGTGCTTACCGGCTTCAAGTGGATCGCCATGAAGATGCGAAGCTACGACGAAAACGCCGGGCACTCGTTCGTGTTCGGCGGCGAGGAGAGCTACGGCTATCTCCCGGTCGATTTCGTGCGCGACAAGGACGCGGTGAGCTCGTGCTACTTCTTCGCCGAAATGGCCGACTGGCTGAAATCGCGCGGCTCATCGCTCATTGATTTTTTAAACGAAATTTACGTGACCCACTCCCTCTATCAGGAGGACCTTCACTCGCTCACCCTGAAAGGAATTGAGGGAATGCAGCGGATCTCGAAGATTATGGATACGCTCCGCGCCGCGCCGCCATCAGCGCTTTCCGGCACGCCAATCGCGCGGATCGACGACATAAAAAACCTCACCTCGCGCGACATGCGCATCGGGAGTACTGACACGATCGACCTTCCGAAATCGGACGTCCTGCAGTTCTTCCTCGACGACGGATCGAAGGTCACGGTCCGCCCCTCGGGCACGGAGCCGAAGATCAAATTCTATTTCAGCGTGAAGGATGCGGTGACGAAGGAAACTGTCGAGGCGAAGAAGAAGGACCTCGCGCAGAAGATAAACTCGCTCAAAAAAGGACTTCTCGAAGAGATCGACAGGATCAAATAGTCCGGCGTGATTACAGTCGCGGCCGCGGATTGTATCCGCATCGGCAACCGTAAGCGCCTTCCCGGCTGGCGTTTATAATTTTCCGAGAATCTCCTCTTCCTTTTCGCGCATCCGGCGCTCCTCTTCCTCCGAGACTTCATGATCGTATCCGATGAGATGCAGAAGCCCGTGTACGAGTAACCGCTTCATTTCGTCCTCCAGCGTCACGCCGTACTCCTTTGCCTGCCTGCGCGCCTGTTCGATCGAAAGGTAAAGATCGCCGAGCTCCTCGTACTTCATCTCCACGGCGGGAAACGGGTTTTCGCGGTAGGCGAACGAGATCACGTCGGTGGGAGCGTCCTTCTTTCTGAAATCGCGGTTGATCGTCTGGATGGCCGCGTTGTCGGTGATGATGACGGTGACCGAGACCTTCCCCGGCCCCATGAGCGCGCCGGCGCGCTCGACGACCGAGAGGATGAACTCCTCGGTCACGCCGTGATACGGAAATTCGACATTGCCCTCGGTGAAAAGCTCAATCCGCGTCTTCATGGAGCCCCAGCCGGTCCTCAAGGTCTTCGACGTCCTGCTTGGACGGATACTCGATCCTGGTGTGGAACATGCCGAAAAGGATGCGCAGAAACGCCTTCTGCACCCTGTTCAGGTCGGACATGGTGAGGTTGGAATCCTCGAGCTCCCCCTCGTTCAGCTTGTTGTAGGTGATCTTTTTCACCAGGCCCTCGAGCTTCTCGTAGGTCGGCTCGTTGATGGAGCGCGAGGCGGCCTCGACGGCGTCGGCAAGCATCACGATCGCGGCCTCCCTCGAATGGGGGCTCGGGCCGGGATACTGGAAGTCCGATTTCTTAATCTCTTCCGCCTCTTTCTGCGATTCGGCCCGCTCCAGCGCCTGGTGGTAAAAATAGGTCATGGTGCTGCGGCCGTGGTGTTCCTGTATGAAGGTGATCACCGACTGCGGCAGGTTGTCGCGGACGGCCTTCTCCGCCCCCTTCTGGACGTGCGAGATGATGAGCTTGGCGTACTCCGTGGGCGTCATCGTTTTCGCGCGCGGGTCGGTGATCTTGTTTTCGATATACATTCCCGAGTCGGGGATTTTGCCGATGTCGTGGTAGTATCCCCCCACCCTCGCCAGAAGGTGATTGGCCCCGATGTCCTGACATGCAGCCTCGGCCATGTTGCCCACCATGAGCGAGTGGTTGTAGGTGCCCGGCGCCTTGATGAGCATCTTCTTGAAGATCGGGGCGTTCAGGTCGGAAAGCTCCAGGAGCTTGAAGTTCGTGGTCACGCCGAAGAGCGCCTCGTAGAGCGGGAAGAAGCCGAGGACGAGGATGGAGCAGATGAGGCCGTTGGCGATGGCGAGTTGGAGGTTGGATATCATGTCGGTGAACACGAACTCTCCCATGAGCCAGAACGCGATGACGATGATCGCGTTCACGAGCCCTATGACAAGCCCCGTGCGCAGGAAGCCGCTGCGCTTGTCGACGTCGCGCGCCATGAACGCGCCCATGAACGCCGAGCTGAACGAGATGATGAGCGTCGTCGACGATTCGCCGCTGATGGCGAAGGCAAAGAAGATCACATAGAGCCCCACGATCATCGCGATGTAGAGGCTGTTGAGGATCGCGATCATCATGGTGATGAACGATATCGGCAACAGGAGCGCGATGATGAGCTTGCCGTGCCCGTCGCCGGTCGCCCTGGTGACGAAGAAAGTGTACACGATGAAGATCACGATCAGGCTGAAGATCATGATCGCCGATTTTCTGTCTGGCAGGATGCTCTCGTAGCTGAAAAGGATCAGGTAGCCGAAGATCATCAGGAACATGAGCTGGATCAGGAGTATGCCGAGTATGTAGTTGATATTGCGCGCTGCGGTGTGGGTGTTGACGATGTTGATCTTCTCGACCGCTTCGGTGGTGATGGTGTCGCCCTCGCGCACCAGCGTCTGGCCGCGCTTCAGCGTACCCATGACCGGCTTTACCGACTTCACCGATTCGTCGATGCGACGCCTGGTCTCGTCGGCGTTGAAGGACAGGTTCGTGCGCAGGTTGGCCCACACAACGTCCTGCACGGCGCGGCGTTCATCCTGAGGCAGGTCGCGCGCGATGGCCGCCGCCCTTGCGCCGATGTCGCGCTTGACGTCATCGAGCGTTACCAGCTCCGCGAGCGTTCTCGTTTCCTCGGTGGATTCGCCGGTATCGTTGATCGTGCGGATTGTGACGTTCTGGTTTTCGATCTTGAGCGGATTGTCGTACGGCTTGTCAAGGATGCCCCGGTCATACACGAAAATCAGTATCTTGCTTACCGCCGTGCGCACCTTCTCGGGATTATCGCTCCTGAGAATGCCGAGCAGCACCCTGTCGCCGTAGTTGAGGTATTCGGGAATCTTGGCCTTGAGCGCGTAGAGCTGGAACGTGCGGTCATCGGTGCCGAGAGGGGGATTTTCCTTCATCGTGTCGGATATATAACGGAACAGCAGGTCCATCATGCGCAGCCGCTCCATGAGCACGAGCTGGTCCCTGTCGAACACCAGCGGTGTCATTATTGACGCCTGCTCCTTCTTGCGCGCCGTCTCGGAAGTGATGTTGTACTGGATATCGCGGCTGACCCGGATGTCTTCCGTGGCGATATCGCCGATGCTGTACTGGTAGGTCTTGCCGACGAGGTTGATCGACAGAAAACCGGTCGAGATGAGCACGACGATCACCGTAAGCCCGAACGCGAGCTTTACGACCGGCTGCCGGATAAGCCGTACGAGCCGCAGGTAGCTGATTTTAATTAATCGTTTCATCGATCGCTACGAAGATTTGTCCATCTTATCATGGTGGTCATAGGCTGCAACTATCTTTTCAACGATCGGATGACGGCAGATATCCTCTTTTTCGAAGTGCACGAAGGCGATCTCCTTGATCCCTTTCAGTATTTTCATGGCGTGGATCATACCGGACGTCTTCGATTTGTCAAGGTCGATCTGCGTCACGTCGCCGGAAATGACGATCTTCGAGTTGTTGCCGAGCCTGGTCAGGAACATTTTCATCTGCGACTGGGTGGTGTTCTGCGCCTCATCGAGGATGACGAACGCGCGGTTGAGCGTCCTGCCCCTCATGTAGGCGAGCGGCGCGATCTCGATGCTTCCCTTCTCGATCATGCCGGATATACGCTCGTAGGGCAGGAGATCGAAGAGCGCGTCATAGAGCGGGCGCAGGTACGGATTGATCTTCTGAATGAGGTCGCCCGGCAGAAAGCCGAGGCTCTCCCCCGCTTCGACCGCCGGACGGGTGAGGATGATCCGTTCGACCTTGCCTGTCAGCAGGTAGGAGAGTCCCACCGCAACGGCCAGGTAGGTCTTTCCCGTCCCGGCCGGTCCCACGCCGAAGGTGATCGGAAAGCGGTGCATCGCGGATATATATTCACCCTGGTGGAAGGTGCGCGGCACGACCGATCTGCCCGTTTCGGCGATGCTGATCTTGAGCTTCTCGATCTCGCTTGTGTCCACTTTCCTTCCCGAGGCGATGGTGCGGGCCATATATTTGATATCGAACTCGTCGAATTCGTAGCGCGCGTCCCTGGTGTGGAGATAGTCGCTCATGAAGTGGAGGAGTTGAATGGCGCTGTCGCGCTTTTCCTCCTCCGCGTCGATGATCAGGGTGTTCCCGCGCGGGATGATATGGACGTCGAGCACCCCTTCTATCGTCTTCAGGTTTTTGTCCTTGAAGCCGCAGATGCGCTTGTACAGCGAGATATCGTCGATTTCGATCCTGGAACCGTCCATTACGCTATTCAGCCAGTTTTATCGAAAGCTCCTTCAGCTGCTCGGGCGCGACCGGCGAGGGCGCTTCGCTCATCAGGCACTGCCCTTTCTGCGTCTTCGGGAACGCGATAACGTCGCGAATCGACTGACGCCTGAGCAGAAGCATCATGACCCGGTCAAGGCCGAGCGCGATACCACCGTGGGGCGGCGCGCCGTATTTGAGCGCTTCGAGCAGAAACGAGAACTTGATCTTCGCCTCTTCCTCGCTCATGTTGAGCACGGAAAAAATCTTTCTCTGGAGTTCCGCGTCGTGGATACGGATCGATCCGCCGCCGATCTCCACGCCGTTGAGCACCACGTCATACGCCATCGCCTTGAGGTCGTCAACATTATCGGGAGTAAGTGTGTCGAACATCCCGATCTGGTCGAGGCGCGGCGAGGTGAACATATGGTGTTTCGCGTAGTACCTTCCGTCCTCTTCGGAGTATTCCAGCAGCGGGAAATCGGTGACCCAGAGGAAATTGAGCTCATTCTCGTCGAAAAGCTTCAGGTCGCGCGCGATCTTCACGCGCAGGTTGGCCAGCGTATCGTTTACGATGCCCGGCCTGTCGGACGAGAAGAAAAGGATCACGTCCTCTTTGATATCGAAAATCTTCACCAGCGCCTCTTTCTCTTTCTCGGAGAGGAATTTGGCGATGCCGCCCTCGAACGATCCGTCGCGGTAGCGTACCGACGGAAGGCCGCGGGCGCGGTATATCTTCACAAACTCTGCGTAGTCATCCACCATCTTGCGCGAGATCTTACCGCCGTCGGCGACGGCGATGCCTTTTATAACTCCCTTCGCGGCGAGAGCGGCAGCGAATACCTGGAACTCGGAATCCCTGAACGCCGCGCTGCAGTCACGAAGCTCAAGGCCGAAGCGCATGTCGGGCGCGTCCTTGCCGAACCGCGACATCGCCTCATCATAGGTAAGCCGTTTGAACGGTACGCTGATCGTTTTTCCCGTGATCACTTCAACTATTGACTTCAGCAGTCCTTCAATCACCTCCATGATGACATCGGGAGTGACGAAGGAAAGCTCGAGGTCAATCTGGGTGAACTCGGGCTGCCGGTCGTTGCGCAGGTCCTCGTCGCGGAAGCATTTGACGATCTGGAAGTAGCGGTCGAACCCCGAAATCATCAGTATCTGCTTGAACATCTGCGGGGATTGCGGGAGCGCGAAGAAGGCACCCTTGTTGATGCGGCTCGGGACCAGGAAGTCCCGCGCGCCTTCGGGTGTCGATTTGTTGAGCATCGGCGTTTCTATTTCGATGAAACGCTTGTCGGTCAGGTAGTTGCGGGTCGCCTGCATCACCCTGTGGCGCATGATGATCGAATCACGCATCTCCTCCCTGCGAAGATCGAGGAAGCGGTATTTCAGGCGCACTTCTTCGCCGAGGTTGTCGCGCGAATTGATCTGGAACGGAGGCACGGGCGAAGGATTGAGGATCGAAAACTCCGCAACTTCGATCTCGATATCGCCGGTCTTGAGCGTCGGATTGACTGTATCCGCCGAGCGCTTGATCACGGTCCCGCGCACCATGACGCAGTATTCGTTCCTCGCGCGGTCGATCGTCGCCGCCGTATCGGCGCTGACCGCGCCCGGATGCGTGACCGCCTGCACCAGCCCTGTCACGTCGCGAAGTTCGATAAAGATCACGCCGCCGAGGTCACGCTTGGTATCCACCCAGCCGGCGCACATCACCTTCTTTCCTATATCGGCGCTGGAAAGCTCGCCGCAGTACACTCTGTCATTAAACATCCGATCACCTTCTATAAATATACTAACAGTATAGTGGCATCAAAAAGCCCGAACAACAAAAATGTGCCATTGCTCCGGGAGGGGAAGCGAATTAACCGCGCCCCGTGTTTCGGGAATGTAAAAAAATGAAGCCGAGAAAAAGAGGAAGGCGCCCTGTCAAAGCGCCTTTCCATCGGTTACATCATTAAATCGCCGGCATTTGTCAAGCTGAAAATCTCGCGCCGCGGGGCTCACTCCGCTTCCTCGACGCACGACTGGACCTGCGGGAGAGGCGCCAAGTACTCGCGCCGGCCAACGACCCATCGCCAGATATAGAACACCGGAACGCCGGCCAGCACCACGAGCAGCGCGAACTTTGACGTATTCGTCCACGCCATGAAGCCGGCAACAAGCATGAAAAGCGAAATGATGATGAATACAAGCGGAATAAACGGAAAGAGCGGCACCTTGAACGGACGGGGGATCTCGGGATGCTTGACGCGCAGGTAGATAAGCCCGATCACCGTGAGCACGGGAAAGATGCCGAGCGCGAAGCCCATATACTCCATGAGGATCGTCGAATTGCCCACAAACACGTAAAATACCGAAAGCACCACCTGGAGGGTGATCGCGAAGGCCGGCGTGCCGAGCCGGTCGCTCACCACGCCCAGGCCGTGAAAGAGCATCCGGTCTTTCGCCATGGCGTAGTAGACGCGCGGGCCTATCATGATCTCGACCGAAATGGAAGAGAGGAGGATGAGAGCGATCGCCAGCGTAAAGAAGTTCGAAACGCCGGGACCGAAGAGCGAGCGCATCGCGACCGCCCCGATCGCGCGCTGACCCATGAGCTCGGGACCGGGCGCGGATATCAGGAACACAACGTTGAGCAGCAGATAGAGCACCGAAGTGACAATCGTGCCGACCAGAAGCGCCCAGGGGAGGTTCCGTTCGGGCCTTTTTATCTCTCCCGCCAGGTAGGAAGCGCCGTTCCAGCCGGCGAAGGAAAACATGATTATAAGAAGAGACACGCCCATGACCGGAATGCCGTTCCCCGCACGCGCCACGGGAGTGTCATAGACGGCGGCAAGGCGCCCGGCCTGTCCCCAGTCGGCCATATAGACGCCGAACCCGAGCATGGCGAGAATGATGACGATTTTGATGACGGTCAGTATGTTCTGGACCACGCTGCCGGTGCGCACGCCGATGATATGCACCGCGCCGAAGAAAAGGATGATCCCGCAGGCAATGAATTTTTTGTTCCACGCGCCGGCAAGGAACACCGCGAGAGGCGACTGCGCGCCCTGTATGCTCTGGACGAACTGGTGCACGTATTCGACGACGGTGATCGAGGTGATGGCCACGCAGGCGGTGAATCCGATGACCAGGGATATCCAGCCGGTCAGAAACGACGGCAAAAGGCCGAAGGTCTTCTTGAGGTAGATATACTCCCCTCCCACATCGGGCCACATGGTGGCCAGCTCCGCGTAGCAGAGCGAGCCGGTGACGGCAACGACGAACGCAACGATCCAGAGGACCATGATGAGAAACGCGTTGTGAGTCATGGCGAGGAGCTCGCCGGTGGTGATGAAAATGCCTGTGCCGATCATGCTGGCCACCACCACGAGGATCGCAGTGGGAAGGCCGAGTTGTCTTTTTAATTCCAAAATTGTCTCCTTGGGTTCGCGTCTGAAAAAAGGAACTGCTCCCGTCGGCGCGGCGCGTATCAATATCCCCCTTTAAAAACATACCAGCAATCAGGGGATCGGATGGCAGTAGAACAGGGTATGTGCGCCCGACTGGGAGTAAAATCCGGATATTTTGATATAAATATCGTAAAAGTCAAGCCAATAATATACTAAATTCGAAATAGTGGCAGATTATTATTGAAAGAAACCGCGCATTACGCATATAAGGATCGTTCGGGCGGCATTTGTTACAGCATAAAGGGGGATATGAGGCGCCGTTTCGCCGGCATCCTGCGGCCTGACATCAGACCGGCGGAACGACGGCAGTAAGAACCTGTTTCAGCACAGTATCACTACTGCGTATAGCTTGCGAAAAAGCTTCAGAGCCTGCGGAACTCGAACAATGCGGGAAAAACTCGGACAGTCCTCGACCCTTCAGCTCTTTTTCGCAAGCTGGCGACTGTCTACTGATACAGGCTCCGATACCCCTCGCCGGAAATTACAGTTTTACGTTTATCTTTTCGATATTATTGATAAGCCGGCCCTGCCGCCATGACTAAACGGAGAGATACGACATGCGCCACCGACTCGCCCTTCTCAGCCTTCTGTTCGTCTCCTGCGCGGTGATAACGCCCCAGGCCCGGCTCACCTGGGCGGCGGATGATATCCCCGTCGGGAAATCCTCCGGCAGCAGGGCGGCAGACCGGAAGATACTGAGGACCATGCAGGAGTTCAGGGTGGTCGGCCTCTCCTTTATTGCGGTGAAGCGCAACAGGATTGTGGCGCGCGGCTGCTACGGATACGCAAATCTCGAAAAGCGCACGCCGACAAACGAAAAGACCGTCTACCGGATCGCATCCATCTCCAAGCCGTTCGTAGCCACGGCAATTATGCGGCTCATTGAAAGCGGCAGGTGCAATCTCGACGACGACGTCGGAAGCTACCTCGGCTTCGAGCTGCGCAATCCCGCGTATCCGGCACGGCCGATCACCGTACGCCACCTTCTCACCCACACCTCGAGCCTGTGCGACGGCGGCAGGTACGACGATTTTCTGGAAGCATCCTACGGCACGCAGCCTCCTTCCATCCGCGAGCTGGTGCTTCCCGACGGCGCCTTCTACAAACCGAACCTCTGGCGCGCCACTGTGCCGGGAAGGGACTTTTACTACACCAATCTCGGGTTCGAGCTCCTGGCCACGATCGTGGAAAAGATCACCGGGACGCACTTCGACGAATACTGCCGCGGGGAGATCTTCGAGCCGCTTAAAATGGACGCGAGCTTCAACGTAGCCCATTTCAAAAACGTGGATTCATTCGCCGTGCTCTATTCACGCACCGATCCGTCCGCCGCGGAGAAAAACGGCGACACGAAAGAGAACGGGGCGGCGGCCGGGGAGCGGCAGAACGGCTACGAGCCCGCGATCGACAACTACAACGGGTCGCGTCCCGCGCCGAGGGACTTTTCGAAATTCGAGCCCGGCTACAACGCGGTCATGCATTCCCCGCAGGGAGGGGTAAGGGCTTCGGCCGCGGAGCTTGCGAAATTCATGTTCGCCCAGATGAACGGCGGAAAATACGCCGACACCAGGATACTCCAGCGGCGCACCGTGCGGCTCATGCAGCGTGAGCACTGGGCCGGCAGGCGCCACAACGGCCTGTACCGGCGCAACGCGCTCGGCTTCCACATCACCCGCAACCTTGTTAAAGGAAAACAGCTCATCGGCCACAGCGGCAGGGCCTACGGCTTCCAGGGGATGATGTACTTTGATCCCGAAAGCAGATCGGGCATCATCCTGATGATGAACGGCGGCGAGTACGATAAATACGACCGCGGCCCGATGGAGTTCCACACGATCGAGACAAGACTCTACAGGCTTCTGTACGCAAGGTTTGTGAGGAAGTAAAACCTTTCCCTGTCCGGCTATTTCGCCTTGTCCTTTCTCACCATAAATCCTTTCTTCTGAAGATAGTCGTAGCGCACGTTGGTGCCGGGCTGATAGATCATCGCCATGATCGAGTCCTGCCCTTCCTTGATCGAGGCGTATTCGGCGAAGTCGTAGGTCCTGATCACCGCCTCGAGCACGCGCAGCGCGCCGGAGTGGTCGCACAGCACGATCCGCTTCCCGAGGTTGCTTTTCATGAGATCGGCGAACGAGTGGGCTATCCGCCAGTCCGCCTCGATCAGCGACTCGCCTTCCGGAAAATGGTAGAACCGGTCCTTGAACGGCTCCTTGACCTGCTTCTTCTTCTCCTCGTCGGTGCCCTTGAGACTGTCCGCGTACACCGAAAGCATCTGCCCGTAGATATCATTTTTGAACATGCCGGTGAGCGCGCCGTATTTCTGCGAGTTCAGGCCGTAGAGCGCCTTGAAGCATATGTTGCGATATCCCGCCTCTTCGAGGAAGCAGCGCGCGGTCTCCTCGGTGTTCTCGCTCTCGCTTCCGTACACCAGGACCGGCTCGCCCCCCGACATCGGCCAGAGGGGATATCCCTTTTCGTTGAGGATGTCGACAATCACCTTGAAGTCTCTGCCAAGCTCGCGGGCCGTGTCGATCCCCTTCGGCTTCAGCTGGTTGCCGATCGCGCCGCTGATCCGTTTGTTGTCCTTCCATGTGTCCCAGTATCCTGAGCCGACGAATTCGGGGTTGTCCCCGCCCGACTCGTGCACCGACTTGCCGTGGCGCACCGTGATCACCTGTGTCTGATTGAGCGGAACGTAGGAATCGGGAAGGATCGGAATGCCCTTTCCGTTGGGAAGCCAGACGATCCCCTCGCGCAGCAGGAGCCCGCTCCCGTCGTCGAGTATCCTTCCCGAGGTGCGCACCTCCCCGCCGGGATTGATCTCCATGTCCTCGATCGCCAGTACGAACTTTGTCCGGTAGCGCGACTGCCGCTCGCCGAACGCGGGAATATTTTTCGGCACGAGTATTTCGCTGTAGCGCGCGATCGAGAATTTCTGGCGCAACAGACGCTTGAAGCTGTCGTTCTTGATGAGGCCGTTCCACGCGAGATAGAAGAGGTGCGGGTTCGCGTCGGGAACGTTGTTGTGAAGAAAATCGAACTTGTACTTGATGTAATCCTGCGGCGTCAGGTCGTGCTCGAGGCCGAGGATGAAAAAATAAATTTTCTTTCCGAGCACCTTCAGGCCGTTTATGAATTCGGTGTTAACCATGTCGGGAGAAAGGCCGAGGCGGTCCTTATACACCGTCTGGAGAAACCGTATGTCGTCCTTTATATTCTCCTCGCGATAGGAGTTGTGAAACTCGGCATGTTCACGGTTCATCCCGGTATCCGCCGGTCCCTGCATGGCGTTCCTCAATGTTGTATCCATATTAATTACCTCGCTTTGTTAGTATGGCGGATAGTGCGGCTCACACCGCGCGGAAAGTCCCGTTTTCGGCCTTCTCGATCAGCCGTTTTGAAAGAAGCCTTTCAAAATGCTTTTTCAACATGCTCTTCTCCCAGAAGAGCACGAAGCTTGTCGGGTGCTCGCGGTAGATCAGCCTCCGCGCGGCGATCTCATGGATGTTGCCCGGCGCCTCCTTCAGCGACTTCAGGATACGCGCCTCCCGCTTCAGGATGCGGTCGCGGTACTCGGTGAGCACCGCCTCGACGTCGTGTTCGACAATCACGGGTATGTGGCCGGTCGAGACGCGCTTCAGCTTCAGCGCGATGAGCTTATCCATTGTCGCGATGAAATCATCGACCCCCGAATCCTCGTCGCCATACCAGGGCCCCACCTTCGTCAGGCACACGTCGCCGAGAAAGGCGAAATCAAGCTCGGGAAAATAGAAGGAGCAGTGTCCCGCGGTGTGGCCGGGCGTATGCACCACCTGTATCTTCGTTTTACCGCATTCGATGGTCTGCCCGTCGCGCAGGAGCTCATCAACCCTCCACGGCTCGAAGACGCGCGGCATGACATCGGCGATCTTGCCGAGCTCAGAAGCATGCTCGGTGACATCGCCTTCCATGAGCTCGTCCCACCCGTTGGTCGCGGTGAGCTTTTCGGGAGTGTTCATCCCTTCTTTTTCGATCGGGTGCGCGTAGATGCGCGCGCGGGTAAAGAGGTCGTTACCGCTGATATGGTCCAGGTGGTGGTGGGATATGAGGAGCGTGTCGACCGTTTCAGGGTGCGCAGAGGCGAGTATGCTCCCCGCGCCGCTATCGATCATGAGGCGCTGGCCGTCCTCAACGAGCAGGCAGTTGCTCGTGGTGAACCCGTCCTCGGTAAAAACCATTGAAATTGTATCGTAGAGTTTCGTGATCATTGGCGTGCCTCTCTCTGTATTTTGAGGACGCGGGTAGTAGAACACCGGAGGGGCATTGTGTCAAGTAATTAAAATGACCACCGGAGGACGACGCTACAGGCTCCTCCGGCGCTGACGGACATCCTGGAGAAAACGTTCGTCGGCGAGAACATCGAGGAAGAGGTCGATGATGACCGGATCGAACATCACCCCTTTTTCGCGCGAAAGAAAGTCGAGCGCCTCACTCCGCCCCCAGCCCTTCCGGTACGGCCGGTCGTCGATGATCGCGTCGTAGACGTCGGCCGCGGCGATTATCCTGCCGTTGAGCGGAATGTCCTCACGGGCAAGGCCGCGCGGATAGCCGGAGCCGTTCCACCGCTCGTGGTGGTACAGGATGCCGGGAACGATCCTCCCGTACGCGGGAATGCCGTCGATGATGTTCGCGCCGATCTCCGGATGCAGGCGCACCACCGCGTATTCCTCCTCAGTGAGCTTTCCGGGCTTGTCGAGAACGCTTTCCGGCACGCCGAATTTTCCTATATCGTGGAGGATGGCCGATACGGTAAGCGTGCGCAGGTCCTCCTCGGCCATGCCCAGCCGCAGGCCGATCGCCTCGGCGTAAAACGCGACCCGCTCGCTGTGGCCGGCGGTCCACCGGGACTTCGCGTCGATCGAGCGCGTCAGCGCGAGCAGTATCCCGAGGAAGAGCGCCTCGCGCTCCTCGAACGAACGCACGCTCTGAAGCGCCACGGCGACCTGGTCGGCGAGCATCTTGGCCGTACGCTCCTCTTCGGCGGTAAATCCCTCGTCGCCCGAGCGCGTGAGAACGAGCGAGCCGAGAAAGCAGTCCGAAACGAAAAGCGGGATGCTCATAAGGGAGCCGAGGCCGTGTCCCATGAAATCGAACGCCTGAGGGAACTCCCAGCGGATGACGTCGCTTCCCCGGAGCTGAAAGACCTCCCGCTGGCGCTCGATCACCGTCGAGCCGAGATCCGCGTCGGAAAGGAACGGCCGTTCGCGCAGGAACGACATGCCGTCGGTATCGAAATAGGAGAGCACATCGTATCCCCCCTTCTCGTCGTCGCGAAGCCCGAGCCCTATCGAGTGGCAGTCCATCATCGACGAGACAATGCCGATCACGCGGTCCAGAAGGTCCTTGCGCGAGATCGAGGAGAGCACCGCCTTGTCGATCCTGTTCATCGTTTCGATCGTCTTCATGCGCCGCTCGATCTCTCCGATGTGCGCTTCGGTGCGCTGCGTCATGATGTTGAGCGCGCGGCCGAGCACGCCGATCTCATCCTTTCGCTTCTCATCAAAACGAAGCGAATACTCGCCCGACGCGATGCGCGCGGCCTCGCCCGCCAGCGCCTTCACCGGGCGGGCAAGCCGCCAGGCGAACATGTGGCCGAGCGCGTGCGACACCACGAGCAGGAAGCCGGCGAAGACCAGGAAGAGCGCGATATTATTACGCACGAACGACACCAGCCCCACCCGGTCGACGTCGAGTACGATCAGGTAGCGGTTCCGGTCCTTTTCGCAGGTGATATTGATGGCGAAAGAATGGCGGTCCTCTTTTCCGTAGAAGAACGATTTCCCCAGGTGATAGATCGGCCTTTCCGAGAGGCAGGCCTCGTCCCTTCCGGCGGCGAGAAATCGACCGAGCCGCGAGCGGCGGGGATGAAGCGAAGCATCCAGCCGCCGGGCCAGTTCCGCATCCACCGCCCTTTCGCGAATGTAGTTGCCGCGATCGATGAATATCTCTTTCCACACGGCATCCGCGTGCCCCTGATAGTAAAATCGCGGCGTGCCGATGTGGTGGTATTGCCCCGAAAGCCGCTCGTTGATCGTAAAGAGGCCGGCGATATCGTCCCTGCGCTGGTTGACGAGGCGCACAAGGGCGTCCCCTTCCCCGCTCCCGGCAAAGCCGTGAACGCCTCCCAGCACCATCTGGCGTACGGCGGCGATACTGGTCGCGGTGATCACCATGACCAGAAAGATAATCGTAATATACCCGATAATGAGCCCGAAGACCGTGAAGGCGAGCGTCATCGTTCGGCCTATCGACGGCCGCCACACGGCAAGCCAGGGCATGCGCGGAAATTTCAGATTCATGGCCATATGCCGGATACGATAGCGCGTCGGAACGGAAGGGGCAAGAAGAATATGAGAAAAGGTATCGGCGGAAAAAAATTTTTTTAAATCTGTTGACACGCCGGCGGAAGCGCCGGTATGTATCGTGATCAAAGGTAAAAAAAGGCACGCTATGAAATTCAAGATCAGACATGTCGCCGCTTTTTCCCTGATCGCGCTGCTTCTCGGCATCGGTATTTCCTCATTTCACCACCACGCCGAAGGCAGGATCAGGAGCGAGTGCCCGGTCTGCCGGTATCAGTATTCCGGCATCAGCGCCGTCACTGAAACCGGTACTGCCGACATCGAACCGGTACTCGCGCTCGACGAGACGGTCCGCGACTTCCACGCGGTCCTCGTATGCCTCCGTATCGTCTGCGATAACGCCCTTCCCAACGCGCCTCCGCTCGCCTCATAACATCACACGAAATCACATTCTCTGAACCGGTCGCCGCGGCGATCAGGACGGTCGCGCTCGCCTGCGCGGATCGTATCCGGCACGCCCGAATGGACCGGTTACATCAAAACCGAAAATAACAGGAGGCGCTATGCATCGGTTATGTATTCCATGCCTTCTCTTCGCATTGCTCTGTCTCCCGCTGTTCGCGCAGGAGGAAGCGGGCGATGCCGCGAAGGAAGGCGCCCAGGGCTCACCATTCAATCAGTCAAAATTCGTTCCCGATATATCGTTCGTGCTCGACACGTCGTACCTGCACCGGAACCGCGGCAACGAGACGTATGAAAAACAAGAGACGCCCGGCTTCGCGCCGTCGCAGTCGGATGAGACGGCCCATGGCCATCGGCTGCCCGACAGCAGTCCGCGCGGCTTCCGCTTTAACTACGGCGAGCTCGCGCTCTATTCCGTCGTCGATCCGTACCTGGAGCTTTTCGCGGTCATTCAGTTTACGCAGGCCGGCGTCACCGTGGAAGAGGCGTATTTCACCACCACCTCGCTCCCGTACGGGTTCCAGGTGCGCGCCGGGAAATTTCTGAGCGGCATCGGCCGGATCAACGAACAGCACGAACACTATTGGGATTTCTACGGCGCGCCGCTCGTCTGCGAGGCGTTTTTCTCCGACAGCCTGAACGAAGTCGGCGCGCGCCTGACGTGGGTCGCCCCGCTCGACTTCTACCTGATGTTCGGGGCGGAGCTCCTCGAAGGGAAAAACGCCGCGAGTTTCGGGCATGAAGGATTCGCGGACCAGAACGGGAACCCGCTGGAAAATGACGCGGCCGGGCCCAACCTCGGCACGGGCTGCATCAAAACGTCGTTCGACCTGGGGGACCTCACCGTCTATCTGGGAACATCGGCGGCGTTCGGGCGCGCGCGCCTCAATCACGGGATCGACGTGAAGGATGTCGCGGGCAGCGCCGTCACCGGCGATACGGTTATTGTCGCGGGCGATATGACGCTCAAGTACCTTTTCGATTCGGTGCGATACCTGGCGCTGCAGGCGGAGTACCTCTACCGCGCCATGGACGGGACGCTCTACGAAAAATACGCGGCCGGCACAATCACCGGGTATGATCTCGTCAGACGCCAGTCGGGCCTTTACGCGCAGCTCGTCACCAGGTTCGCCATGCGCTGGAGGGCCGGCGTGCGCTACGACCTCCTCGCGCAGAACCGCGAGGAGCGCAACGGCGAGCGCCTGGCGCTGCCGTCGAACATGGCGCGGTACGGCTGCATGGCCGAATTCAATCCCACGGAATTTTCGCGGTTCCGGCTCCAGTACAACTACGACCGGAGCAGATACCTGGCGGAGAGCGGGGAGTATCAGGCCAGCCCCAACCACGAAATCATTCTGCAGGCCAATATCACGATCGGCGCGCATGGCGCCCACTCATTTTAATCAGAAGGAGAAATTTCAACGATGAAAAAACTATTGCTTATGCTCATAATGCTGTCCGCGGCGACGGCGTCGGTCGCAAGCCAGGTCAGGGTGGTGACCACCTATCCGTATATCGCCGACATCGTACACCATATCGGCGGAGAGCATGTCAGCGTTACCGCGCTCGCGCGCGGCGATTACAATCCGCACACGATCATTCCCAAGCCCTCATTCATCTCGCGGCTGCGGCAGGCCGACCTTCTCATCATCAATGGCGCGCAGCTCGAGATCGGATGGCTCCCGCCGCTCATGCGTCAGGCGAACAATCCCCTCATCATGCCGGGCCGCCCGGGATTTCTCGATCTATCAGGAAGGGTGAAGCTTATCGATGTGCCAAAAAGCGTATCGAGGGAACAGGGCGATGTGCATCCTGACGGCAATCCGCACTTCTATCTCGATCCGCACAACATTCCGCCGATCGCCAGGGCCATATCCGGAAAGCTCTCCGAGATGGATACACTGAACGCGTCGAATTATGAAAGGAACCTTTCCGGGTTCCTCGCGCGATGGAGCGCGAAAACGAGGGAGTGGGACGGAAGGCTCTCGCGCCAGAAGGGCGTGAGCGTGATCGAGTACCATAAAAATTATGACTACCTGCTGCGGCGCTACGGGATCCAGCTTGCAGGGACCGTCGAGCCGCTTCCCGGAATACCACCGACGTCACGACACATCGGCGATCTGGAGAAAGTGATCTCGTCCCGCCGGATATCGTGCATTCTTCAGGACGTCTACAATCCCGCTGACGCGAGCGAACATCTTTCAAGAAAGCACGGCATACGGATGATCGTCCTCCCTCACGACGTGGGAGCGGTCGGCTCAACGGAAGGAATCATTCCGCTTTTCGATGAAATCGTACGGAGGCTCGCGCAATGACCGATATACTCATTTCAGCGTTCTGTCTTTCGGTGGTACTGGTGGGGATACACGCCTTCTTCGGGCTTGAGATCATCGGCCGTGGCATCATTTTCACGGATCTCGCGATAGGACAGATGGCGGCGCTCGGCGCCGCCGTCTCCCTCTTTTTCCTTGACGGGCGCTTCGTCTATCCGGTCTCGCTCGCCATGGCGCTCGGCGGGGGGCTGCTCATCGCATGGGCTGCGCGCCATGCCGAACACCTCGAAGCGTTCATCGGCCTCCTCTACGCGTTCGGCATTTCGGCGGTGTACATCATACTCTCGAAGTCCGCGCACGGCATGGAGGAGTTCCAGCGCCTCATGGCGTCGGACATCCTCTTCACGCCGATGGAGGAGGTCGTGAAGACGGCGCTCATTTATCTGGCGCTCGGATGCGTGCTTTTTTTCCTCTACCGCAGGCTTGGCGGATTCTGGAAGGACGCGCTCTTTTTCGTCACCTTCGCCGTTACCGTCACGAGCTCGGTGAAGCTCGCCGGCGTGCTCATCGTATTCTCTCTTCTCGTCTCGCCGGCGCTTATCGCCATGCGCACGGGAAAACGCTTTACGCTCGTCATCGCGTGGGTCATCGGCACGCTCGTCAACCTGGCGGCGATCATCGCGGCGCACCGGTTCGACTTTCCGACAGGCTACACCATCGTCTTCTGCAACGCGCTCCTCGCGCTTGCCGTTTCGATGCTGCCGCGCGGCAAAAAGGCGTCGCAGTGTGCGACAGACCATGACAGATGAAATACGGAGAGAAAGTCATGAAAATGAAGGTTAAACTGCCGCTTGCGGCGCTCCTGGCATGCATGCTCTTTTCCACGGCGGCGCACGGCCAGCGGCGTGAGAGTTATTCCGACCCGCGTGAATTCATACGGGCGCATGTTGTAAAAATCGATCGGGCCCCGCTGAATTCAGAATCGCATGTCGTCGAGGTAAAGGTTCATCTGCGGATCGCTGACGGCCCTCGACGGGGGGAGGCCCACGTGGCGATCTACCGGGGCGAGGACGACATGCCCCGGGAGCTGTTTTACCGTGAAGGCGATACGGTATTCATAGGAATATCAAGAACGGAAGGAGCGGACGCGGTGGAGTATGTCTCGATATACGATGTGGACAACACCACCGGAATTATCGTCCTGTGCGTGCTGTTTCTCGCATCGATTGTCGCGGTGAGCAGGCTCAAGGGCCTGCTGTCGATGCTTTCCCTCCTTATCACGATCGTCCTCATCTTTTTCGTGATGATCCCGTTCACGCTCAGGGGATACTCTCCACTCCCCATCGCCATGGCCATTTCGCTGTTCGCGATCGTAATCACGATTCCTGTAATTACCGGGTTCCAGAAGAAAACTCTTGCGGCAATCCTCGGCTCCGGGTCTGGCATGTTGCTGGCGGCCATACTGGCGGTGCTTTCCGGGTGGATGATGCATCTTTCAGGAATAGTGACCAATGAAATGCTCACGGTGTTTTACGCGTCAGGAGTGGTGATAAATATCCGCGGGCTGGCGCTGGCCGGTATCGTCATCGCCGCCCTCGGGGCCATAATGGACGTCTGCATTTCCATTGCTTCGGCCACCGAAGAGCTGTTCCGGGTACACCCGGACATTAGCGCGGGACAGGCGTTCAGGTCGGTGTTCAATGTCAGCGCCGATATGCTCGGCGCCACGCTGAACACGCTTCTATTCGCCTATATCGGCAGTGCGCTTCCGATGGTGCTCCTCATCGCGATGCGCCTCGAACCCGGCATGCCGCTCAGGCTCGTGTTCAACTATAATCCCGTGCTGAGTGAACTGGTGAAATCCGCCATCGGCTGTATTGGTATGTTTCTCAGTATGCCGATAACCGCTTTTTTCTGTATCAGGCTGCATACGCGAAATCGGCGATAGGCCCGGACTAACTGAGGCTCCGGCGGCGCGGGGCGGAATAAAATATGGACTTTTGCGCACCGGCGCTGTTATTTTAAATCAGGAACCGGCGGGTAAAATCCCGGAGACGCGGGAGCGCCGGCATCGAAAGGAGGCCGTCAGTCATGCAACTTATCGAACCGAAAAAACCGACGTGGATAGTATCCGCGGTGATCGCGCTTCTGGCGCTGATCAGCGAGTTTGTCCCGATCCCGTACGTCTCACGGTATTCGTTCTGGGCACTGCTGATCGCCTATCTCGTACTCGCCATGGGAACGTTCGAAACGTTCTACCCCGAATACAACGATGACGAGATAGAGAAGTAAGCGGGAGGAGATCACTCCTCCCCGACGAGTTCGTAATCGGCGTTGCCGAACCCGATCTCACGCGCGTACTCGATCTGGTGGCGGTACGGTATGTCGTACGCGATCTTCGAGAATTTTGTTCCCGCGGCCTTTTCGACAAGATCGAGCGAAGCGGCATCGAGGGCCACGGGATCGCGCGAAATGACGACGCCGATATCGGGCACCACCTGCTCAAAGGTGGTCATGCAGTCGCAGTCTTTCGATATCCTGGTCAGATAGTTGATATAGAGAGATTTCCCTTCATTAAGCCGGTGCACACCCCACGCGTGCTCGACCACTTTGCGCTGAAGGTCGATATAGGTCACGCCCCAGTTGTAGGCCACCGCGTCGAAGCGACAGACCGCCAGGCACTGGCCGCAGCCGATGCACTTCGCCGGGTCGATCACCGCCGATTCCTCCGACATGCTGATCGCCTCTTCCGGGCACCACTTCACGCACTGGCCGCATTTCGTGCACTCCGCGACCTTGACGCGGGGCCGCGCGGTCGAGTGCTGCGCCATCTTTCCCCGCCTGCTCGAACAGCCCATTCCCATGTTCTTAAGCGCCGCGCCGAACCCGGCCGCAAGGTGCCCGGTAAAGTGCGACACCACCACCAGCGCCTGCACCTTGGCGATGAGCGAGGCGATCTTCACCGTCCGGTACAGCCTGCCGGGGATATCGACTTCGGTCTCCTCATCGCCCATAAGTCCGTCGGCCATGATGACGGGCATGCCGGTGTGCTCGTATCCGAAGCCGTGGTCGTGCGCCAGGATGACGTGGTCCACCGCGTTATTTCGCCGGCCCTTGTACAGGGTCGCCGTCTCGGTGAGAAACGGCCTGCCGCCTTTTTCCTTTATGCGATCGCCTATCACGCGCAGGTGCTCGGGCCGGACATACCCGGACTTGCTGGTCTCGCCGAAGTGTGTTTTTACTGCGACCATGTCCTTCTTTTCAATAAAACCGAACATGTCGCCGCGGTCGAGAAAATTGCCGATCCTCCGCGCATATTCGCCTTCACTTTCTCCGGACCGTGTCTTGAGGAAAAACACCTTCTCTTTCATGGGACCCTCCTTTCGGGTGGCGCGCCGGCCGCACGGCGGGGAGCGCGGGTGATATACGGATTGAAGTGGATTGTATCCGCGTCGATATGACAAGCATTTTTCAATCTCGCCGCCATTTCGATGAACTTCACCCCGCGATAAATTTACGCCGCCGGGCTAAAATGAATTGACATGTATATAACACCCAAAGAGGATATGTTAAATTGTATATTTACACTTGCCGGTCCCTGTAAAATTTTTCACATGGCGAAAATCCATCCTGCGGAGGGAGTATCGTGATGGCACAGAACAGCCACAGCGTTGTATCCGACGAGAGACACGATTTGCGCCGTTATTCCGGCACGCTGAAAGCCCTGGTCGTTGAAGACAGCGAGGGGATCCGGGAAACCACCAGGGAGCTTCTCACCGACTATTTCGCATCCGTTGACACGGCGGATAACGGGGAAGCGGGACTCGCGCGCTACAGGGAAATCCATCACGATATCGTCATCGCCGACATCAACATGCCGGTGATGAACGGCATAGAAATGGCGCGGCTGATACGGCAGATCAACCCGGTCCAGATCGTCATCTTCATTTCCGGATACAACGATTCCGACAGCCTGATAAAGATCATCAACATGGGGATAGACCACTTCCTCATGAAGCCGTTTTTGAAGGCCGATCTGTACCGGATACTGGAGAAAGCGCTCAAATACAGGTGGATGCACAACCTGGAAAAGGAATACCAGAAGCAGCTCGAGGACGCCGTCACCATCCAGACGCGCGAGCTGCGCGACGCGCTTCGCATGGTGAAGGACCTGAGCGATGAGCTCGTGCTGCGGCTCTCCGCCGCCGCCGAACACCACGACGCCGAAACGGGAAATCACATCAAGCGCATCGGGCTGTACGCCGAGTTCCTCGCCGGCGAGCTCGGCATGGGCCGCGAGTTCCGCGAGCTGATCAGGTTTTCCGCGCCGCTGCACGATATCGGCAAGATAGGCATCCCCGACCACCTGCTGATCAAACCGGGCAGGCTGTCACGCGAAGAATGGGAGGTCATGAAACGGCACACCGTCATCGGGGCGAACATCCTGAGCGGCTCCTCGATAAAGAACATCCAGGTGGGACACCTTATCGCCCTGCATCATCACGAAAAATGGGACGGGAGCGGATACCCGTTCGGGCTCAAAGGAATAGAGATATCGATCGAAGGCAGGATCATCGCGATCTGCGACCAGTATGACGCTCTGGTCAGCAGGCGCCCCTACAAAGAAGCGTTCAGTCACGAAAAGGCGTTTACAATAATTTCAGAAGGGGACGGCAGGACAATGCCGTTTCACTTCGATCCCGACATCCTCGAAATCTTCAGAAAGAAATCGTATGTGTTCAGGGAAATCCATACTTCGTGCGGCTCCGATTCGTGACTTCGGGCGGAAGTGAACTCTATTTTGCCGCGTGCACGCTGTTTTTGATAGTCCGCTTCCCTTCGTAGAGCGCGTCATCCGCGCGCCGTATGTTCTCGTCGATGCTCAACTTCAGGTCGATCCCCGCGACGCCTGCCGTGATCGTGAACGGAACGCGTGTGGCATGATAGGTGAAATTATCCGACTCGATGAGTGAGCGGAGCTTTTCGGCGATAACGAGCGCCCCATCCCCGGCGGTTTCCGGAAAGAGGAAAAGGAACTCCTCGCCTCCCCAGCGCGCCACCATGTCTTCCGGCCTTATCGCCGAGGCGCATATCGCCGATATCCGCTGCAGCACGAGGTCGCCGCATTCATGGCCGAAGGTGTCGTTTATCGCTTTGAAGTCGTCTATATCGGCTATCGCGATCGAAAGGTTTTTCCCGTAGCGTGCCGTTCGCGCGTACTCCTGCCCGATCCGGTCGAGTATGTAGCGCCTGTTCGCGATTCCCGTGAGAGGGTCCTCGCGCGCCATGATCTCCATCCGCTCCAGCGCCGTCGCGAGTTTCCGGTTCATCTCCTCAAGGCGCAGCGCGTCCTCGCGCAGCCGCGCCTGGGCGATCCGCAGGTCTATGTGCGTCCTCACGCGCGCGTGCAGTTCCTGCGGATTGAACGGCTTGGTAATATAATCCTGCCCGCCGACCTCGAAGCCGAGCACCACGTCGTCTGAATCGCTCTTCGCGGTGATGAAAATCACCGGCACATCCGCCAGTTCAGGATCGGCCTTGAGCATCCTGCATGCCGAATAGCCGTCGAGGCCCGGCATCATGACATCGAGGAGGATCAGGTCCGGCCCGGTCCTTTTTGCCGCCTCTACCGCTTTCGTTCCATCCGCGGCCACAAAGACTTCGAACTCGCGCTTGAGGAGCTCGCCGAGCAGCATCAGGTTGGCGGGCTCGTCATCGGCAATCAGAATTTTTCCTTTTCCGGTCATAATCTCCCGCCGAACAGATTTTCTTTCAGCGCCTGGAGCGCGTCCCTCGCCCTTTCGTATCTGAACGATCCGACCGACTCCCCGAGCGCGGCAAGGTCCACCCCGGAGACGCCGGCGAAACGGGCCTTTATCTCATCAAACAGATCAAGTGCGGTAAAACTCTGGGCCCTGAGCATATCTTCGAGTTTCATCAGCATGACGTGGAGCTCACGGCGCTCGTCGTCGTCCATCTCGCGGACCGCCGCCCCTTCCGCGGGTTCTTCCCCGCCCACAAAATCGCGGCATCCGAGCACCTCCACGATCGCCGCCGCAAATTCGCGCACGCGAGGGCCGATGTCACCCTCCTGCTTTTCCACGAGATACTGCTCAAGCTCGCTTGCCTTCGCTACGAGGTTCATGGCGCCCACCGTGCCGGCGGCGCCCCGCATGCCGTGGGCCAGCCTGCGCATCTCTTCCTTCTTTCCTCCGGCCAGCAGCATATCGATCCTCGCCGGGGTGTCGGCATAATATTTACAGAATTCGCGAAGGAGCCTGGCAAGAAACGCCTTCTGTCCCATGACGCGCTTGAGCGCGGCCTGCATGTCTATGCCGGGAAGCGACTCGGGAAGGTTGAACTGCTCGTCTGAACCTTCCGCCGCGAGAGCGCCGACCGTTCTTTCAACGTTCCGCCCCCCGGCAGCGGGCAGCCATTTCGCGAGTGTCGCGTACAGTTTATCCATCTCGAACGGCTTGGGGATATGATCGTTCATCCCCGCCTCAAGGCAGCGCTCCCTGTCTCCGCTCATCGCGTATGCGGTCATGGCTATGACCGGGATCCCGGCGTGGCGCCCGTCCTTCCGTATCAGCCGTGTCGCTTCGAGCCCGTCCATCACCGGCATCTGGACATCCATGAGGATAATATCAAAGCCGTTAAGGTTGAGCTTTTCAATCGCCTCAATTCCGTGCGCGGCGGTCACGACTTTCATGTCGGCGTTCAAAAGCATCTCGACCGCGAGCTGCCTGTTCACCAGGTTGTCCTCCACGAGGAGCACGCGCCGCCCGGCAAGGTTTTCCGGGACCGCCCCGGGCGTAATGTCGATATAATCTTTCGGGCGAAGGCCTTTCTCCGGCCCGATCACGCCCGTGATCGCGTCCATGAGCGCCGAGGGGCTCACCGGTTTCGGGAGGAACCCCCTGACGCCGAGCTCCGCGCTTTTCTTTTTGATATCGTCGATATTGTACGCGGAGACCATGATGATCGCCAGCGGTTCCGGAATGCCCGGCTCGCCGCGGATTCTTTCAATCGTCGTGATCCCGTCGAGATCCGGCATCTTCCAGTCGACGATCATGAGGAACGGCGTACCGCCGGCGTTGTCCCGCAGGACCGCAATCGCCTCCTCACCCGACCCCGCCGTAACGACGGTAAAGCCCGCGTTCTCAAGATATCCTTTGAGTATCTCGCGCGAGGCGGGGCTGTCATCGACCACAAGCATCTTCATCCTGTCGACCGGGACAGGCGCGACTCCCGACGCCCGCTCTTCACCGACGACAGGGGAGAGGGTAAAGAAAAATTCGCTCCCCTTGCCGTATTCGCTTGTGACCCCGATCTCTCCGCCCATAAGTCCTACAAGGCTGCGGCATATCGCAAGGCCGAGCCCCGTCCCGCCGTAACGCCTTGTAATCGAACTGTCCGCCTGGGTGAACGAATCGAAAACGCGGCCCTTCTGCTCCCCGGTCAGGCCGATACCGGTATCGATCACGGAAAATTGAATGTTCGCCCGGCTCCCCTGATGAACGGTCCGCTCCTCCTTCATCGAGATCCTGACGGTGACCGTTCCCCGTTGGGTGAATTTTATCGCGTTGTGCACGAGGTTGAACAGCACCTGCTGAAGCCTCAGCGGATCGCCTTTCAGGAAGTACGGCACGCGGCGGTCGATATCGTAGATGAGCTCGATCCCTTTTTCCTCCGCCTGGCGCGTGAGCATGTTGGCGATAGCGACAAGTATGTCCTCGAGATTGAAGTCGACCTCCTCCACCGTAAGACGGCCAGCCTCGATCCGCGAGAAATCGAGTATGTCGTTGATGATGCCGAGAAGCATCCGCGCCGAGCTCTGTATCTTGCCCAGGTAGTCCTTCTGCACCGTGGAAAGCCCCGTGCGGGAAAGCAGGTGGGTGAACCCGATCACCGCGTTCATCGGCGTCCTGATCTCATGGCTCATGTTGGCGAGGAACTCGGATTTTGCCAGGCTCGCCTCTTCCGCGGCTTCCTTCGCTTTCTGCAGCGCTTCCTCAACGCGCTTGCGGTCAGTGATGTCGATGATGACGCCCCTTGTCCCTTTGCGGGGGTCATCGGGATCTACCCGGCGGGCGCTGATAATTATGGGGAACCGAGTCCCGTCTTTTTTCATGCCGGTGAATTCGAGGTTCATCAGCGGATCGGAGGAATCCATTGTTTCCCTTATCCCCAGCGCATAATCCCTGCTCTCAGGTGACAGCAATTCGATGCTTTTAAGGCCCCTGGAGAGAGTCTCTTCCATGGTATAGCCGAACATCTCGGTTGCGGCGCGATTGGTATACGTGAGGGCGAGCGATCCGGCGGCTTCATACACACCGACGGGCAGGAGCTCTACAAGATCGCGGAACCGTTTTTCACTCACGCGGAGCGCTTCCTCGGCGCGCTTCCGCTCGGTGATGTCCTGGATGATCCCGATGAAACGGTCCACGCTTCCCCGCGCGTCGGTGAGGGGAGTAACGGCAAGATCCGCCCAGACCGCGGAACCGTTTTTATGGATAAACCGCTTTTCCATCCGGTAAACGCTGACCTCTCCCCGGGCCAGGCGCTCAAGATTTATCCGGCTTGATTCGATGTCCTCGGGATGGGTGATATCGACATTGGTGAAATTCATGAACTCTTCTTTTGTGTAGCCGAGCATGTTCACCAGCGCGTCGTTGGCCTGCAGGAAGCGGCCGTTTTTATCCACCAGGTCGATGCCGATCGACGCGTTGTTGAAAATTGCCCTGAAGCGGGCCTCGCTCTCGCGGATGCTCTCTTCCGCCCGCCTGCGCTCGGTGATGTCGCGCGAAACGCCATGGAGCCCGATAAACGCTCCGGACTCGTCGCGCAGCGCCCCGACGAGGTTTTCCATCCACACCGTCGAGCCGTCTTTGTGGTAGTACTCGACCTCAATGGAAAAAGTCCTGTTCGGGTCCGCCGTTCCGAGGCGCTCGGCCTCAAGCTCGGCGGTCAGCAGGTCAATGACACGGTGAAGCGATTCCGGCGTGACCTGCTCCTCCACTTTCTGCGCCATCCGCTCCTCCGGCGAGAAACCGAGCGCAGTGGTGATCGACGGGCTGACATAGGTGGTCTTCAGGGAGGTATCCATTGTCCAGATTATGTCATTCATCCGCTCGGTGAGAAAACGGTACTTGCGCTCGTTCTCCCTGAGCGATTCCTCGGCGCTCCTGCGTTCGGTGATGTCGCGGATCGCCGCGATATGGACCGGACGCCCTTCACGGACAAAAAAGCGGCCGGTGATTTCCACGGGAATGACCGATCCGTCCTTTCTGCGGTGAAAACGCAGCGGTATCATGACAACCTGATCGGCTACGACAGGCGTCTGTACCGTGACGCGCGTGGTTTCATCCGGCTCGGCGGACAGATCGGCGTTCGTCATGGAAAGCAGTTCCTCCCGGGAGTAGCCGTACATCAACTCGGCGGCGCTGTTCGCCTCGAGCAGGCGGCCGGTCAGATTGTCGATCAGGAAAATCGCGTCCGATTCCGCTTCGAAAAGCTCCCGGTATTTCATCTCGCTTTCGCGCAGATGCTCTTCAGCCTGCTTCCGCTCGGTGATGTCGCGAACCATATTGAGCGTCGCCGGCCTTCCTTCCCATTCGATTACGGTGGCATTGAGCTCGACCCACACATACTCCTTTTCCTTATGGACTATCCGGAACGTATACGTGGAGGGGATACCTTCTTCACCGTTGAGCCGGCGCATATGGCGGTCGAGCACCAGCCGACGGTCATCTTCGTGAATCACATCGAGTATCGAGTGGTTGATGACCTCATCCACGGCATACCCTATCATATTCGCAAACCGGCTGTTCATCGTCTGTATGATCCCGTTCTGGACAATGCAGATGCCGTCGTTCGCGTTTTCGACAAGCAGGTGATACTGCCGTTCGCTTTCCCGCAGTTCCTCTTCGGCGAGCTTCCGCTGGGTGATTTCCCAAACGATATCGGCGAGGTAGGTCGTTATTTCGATATCCCCGTCAGTATAATCGACCGACTTGTTCCCTATCCCGATTATGGCGACAATGGCATTTTTTCTGAAAACCGGCACCACCAGTTCGCGTATAACAGGCGCATGATCCGGGGGCAGCCCCTTCCTGCCAGGAACAGATGCGTAATCATTATGAACAACGGCTTTCCTCTCTCTGATACAATCCACCCAGACTCCCGCTTTATCGATCCCGTAATGGAACCCCCTTCCCTCCGCTTTGCAGAAGTCGCGTTTCGTGCGCGTCGACCACGCCTGCAGGGAAAGCGTTTTTTCATCGCTTTCGACAAAATGATAAAAACTGATCATACTGCCGGTGAGAGTTTCGATCTCATCAAGGCTCTTTTCAAGCAGCTCTGCAAGCGTATGGGTCGAAGCGTACTGCATGAGCAGCAGCCTCATCTGCATTATCGCGTCGACCTGCCGCCTCGCCGTGATGTCGCGCATCATGAGCATGCCACCGATAGGCGCGTTCTGGCGATCGCGGATCGGCGTAAACCTGATTTCAAAAAACCTCCCATTGATAGTAACTTCTGCCGTCGAATCTTTTTTGCCGTCGACAAGGGAAGCCAGCACCGGGCTTTCGTGGAAAGCCTGAATCGCGGAAACGCCCAGCGGCGTTTCGGTCAGGTGCAGGATTCTCATCGCGGCGTCGTTGATATCGGCGACACGGCCGTATTCATCGATCACCGCCATTCCGTCGGTCAGCCGCTCAAAGAGCACGGCCCGCGCGATCGGCTTGATATCGAGAAACCGGTAGCCGAAAAGCGCCCACGCGACGAGTAATGCCGAGATGATCGACGTAAAGAATGATATATTGAGATGGCCGTACGGCCGCAGTCCCATAAGATAGGCCGCGTACGATATGATAATGACAAGCAGGCTTACCGCGATAAGCCGTGCCTGCCGTTTCTGCGTAAGCGAGCCCCACTGGAAAGAGTTCACAAACAGTACAACCGTCGCTATAAGATAGATGATGTAGACCGACGCGTAGAAATAGTAGAGCGGCCCGGGCGCCTTTTCAAGCAGGGGGATAGGGCCCGTTGTATCGAGCCATATGTATCTGTAGTGAAGATGGTGCAGATCGTTCGTCAGAAACGCCGCGAGAGAGAGGATCGGCGCCGCCGACACGGCGGCAATGACCCCGGGACGCAGCCACGATTTTTTGCCGATGTACCAGAACGCGAGCAGCAGCCATGCGATCAGGCCGACAATTGCGCTGATATAGCGGACGCGGACCCAGAGGAGCTTTCCGGAAAGCGTGAGGCTGGCGAGTTCCATGCCGTAAGCGAATGAACCGGCCGAATAGCCGGCGGCCACTATCGAAAAAAGCATGGCCCCCGCGGTATTCTGCTTTTTCCAGGCATACAGCCCGAGCACCGCGAAGATCGCCGCCGGCACCATCTGGGACACAGCCAGCGCGTTCATTTCCATCGCAGGCACCCCCTGAGGCGCGGACTCTTTTCATGCTGCTGGATCAGGAAGTGGTCTGGCATGTAGCGTTCCTAGAATACCTGAATAAACCGCGCCTGTTTGGCCATTTTTTTTAGACACAGCCACAACAGCACTCATAGTATCGTCGCCGTCGTATTAATTCAAGCATTATTGCGGAGGAAATGCCGGTTCCGGAAACGAAAATCCCGGGGAGCACAGGGGAAACTTCCTATCAAGGGAGGATCCCTGATTTCCGATACAGTGGCTTTTCAGCCGTCCCAGCCCGCGAGGCGGGAAAGGAGCCACCAGAGCGCGTACGCCTTCATATTCGCGTTCACCGCCTCGCTGTGGGCGGACGAGCAGCTGTACCATTCGGATCCTTCGGCATGAACGGACTGCCATTCGGTGGCCCAGTTGCCCCCGTCATAGGCACAGCTGTCGGCGGGATGCCTGTCCCCGAAGTAGGTGCCGTCGGGATTGTAGGTCTCGATATCGGCGAAATCGAACAGCGCTTTTTCATTGTCGCGGCAGAAGGCCCTGATCTGCTCGTTGCGCAGATGCAGGTTGCCGGAAGTCCCCGTCCCGTCAAGATGGCCGGTCATGTAGACAAAGCGCACGTTCGGGTAGTCACGCTCGAGGCCGCTCATGAGCGAAAGGTAAGTTGTAATATTGGCCTCCGTCGCGCTGCTTACCTGCCCGCACCACGACCAGATGATGACATTGATCTCAGGATGCGCGTTCAGATAGGTCCTCGTCGCCGCCTCCCATGTTGTGCGGTCGGGATTGCCGAGGTCCTGCGCGGTCCCGAGCCCACCGAAGTTTCCGTAGTAATCACGCAGGTCAAGACCGCCGTACAGGTTCGCGGTGCGCCCCCTCCCGTTCATGAAGGCGGTCAGGCCGTTGATCCCGTCGACGAGCTGACTGCCGTGCGAGGTGTGCCCGTAGGCGATATGGAGATGACCCTTTGCGGCGCTGATGGCCGATCCGGGGATGGAGTCGAGCACCGACAGGCGCGCGACAGAATGGTCGGCGATAAGCGGAATGGTATCCCCGGAATCCTTGCCGCACCCGTGTGAAGCGGCGATGACGCAGATCATACCCGTAAGCAGCAGAAATTTCCTGAAAGCGAGCATATATCCCCCTTTGCCTGCCGGATGCACTGTTACAGGAAAGTCTACCCGGCAAAAAGAAAAAGGTGTAACAGTAACCATCATAAAAATAATTTTTGACGGTCGGATACAAGGACGCGTTACGGCTCGAATTCGGCGCCGGGAGCCTCGCAGGCCATCGACGGCATGGAGATGCAGGTCTCCTCGATCACCTTCATCGTTTTCCATTTGCCGCCGAGGAAGCGCAGCAGGAACGCGATGCCCAGCGCGCTCACGTACACCGTCGCGATCGTCCATCCCGCCATGATCCCCATGCCGAACACGCCGATCGCAAGCCATGTAGGCAGCACCAGCCCGAAGCCGGACAGCAGCACAATCATCAGCATCACAAAGCGCGTATCGCCCGCCCCCTTGATCGCCGAGGCGAAGACGATGTTCATCGTATCGAAGATGCTGTACGCAGCGACGAATCGCAGGAGCACCACGGTGAGCGGCGCGATTTCAGCGAAGCGCACGGGGTCAGAGCCCGAGGCGAACGGCCGGATAAAAAGGCCGGGTGCGGCGACATAGAGGAACGCGATCGTCGCCATATAAAGGAAGGTGAGATGGAACCCCGACCAGGTGGCGCGACCGGCGAGTCCGGGTTTTTCAGCGCCGATATACTGGCCCACCAGTGTGGATACCGCGATGCCGATACCGATCATCGGCATGAACGCGAGCGTGTTGATATTGAAGGCGATATTGGTCGCCGCCAGGTTCACTGTGCCGAGGCGCCCCATGAGCAGAATAAAGGCGGTAAAGCCCGCCACGTCGATCAGGAACTGCACGCCGCTGGGAAGCCCGAATTTCATCAGCCGCCCGAAAAGCTCCCGATCGAGCGCGAAGGCGGCCAGCCGGTAGCGCCTGTTCTGCGGCCGCCCGAAGACCAGGAACACATAGGCAAGGAAATTCACGCAGGCGGAAAGGACCGTCGCCCACGCCGCGCCCTTCATCCCCATCTGGGGAAATCCCCAGTGGCCGAAGATCATCGCGTAGTCGAACACCACGTTGACGGCCGTGGCGATGACGTTGATCCACATCACCGGCCAGGTCTTTCCGCGCCCGATGTAAAATCCCGAAAGCGCCGATGAGCCGATCACCGGGAACGCGCCCAGGCACAATATCCTGAAATAGTCCGCCTCAAGCCGGCTTACCGCCGGGTCATGGCCGACGAACGCGAAGATACGGTCCGAAAAGGGCGCGGCGGCCGTCACCATCGCCCCGCCGATGAGCGAGAGGTATATCCCCTGCCAGAGCGAAGGCCCTATCCGGTCAAACCGCTGCGCGCCCGCGTACTGCGCCACGAAGGTGCCGACGAAATTTGCCGTCCCGATGAAAAGGCACACCAGCGCGAAATTGAGCATGCCGGCCGGCATCGACGCAGCGACCGCCTCCGGCGAATACCAGGCGAGGAACATCCGGTCGACGAAATGCTGGACGCTCCACGAGCCCGTGCTCAGGATCAGGGGAAATGCCACGGCGAGGAGCTGGCGGTATCCCCCCTCTTCACTCCACCGCTTAGCGATGCCCGCGAAAATTCGCTTCATTAAAACCTCTTCATTTTCGTGGATGCGGCCGCCCGCGATAAATCCGCTGGCCGGCGGCGTATTTTAATTGCGCAAAACCTTTTCGCGCGCAAGGATGACCATGATAGCGCACGACATGGCGGCAGTTCAAATACAATATTTCCATGGAGCACCGATTTGCGTTACGCGATCAGCGCGGAGCGGCTTACGATGCGGTTTAACCGCACCACGATTTTTAAAGACATTTCGTTTTCGGCGGATACAGGCGCGCCGCTCGCCATCACCGGCCCCAACGGATCGGGAAAGTCCACCTTGCTCGGGATCATCGCCGGCATTCAGCGCCCGACCTCAGGCACGGTTTCCTTTCATCGCGACGGAGCGCCGGCCGGCCGGCCGCTCCCCGGCGTTATCGGATACGCCGGGCCGCGCGTGTTCCCGTACGCCGAGCTTACCGCCGATGAACTCATCGGTTTTCTCGCCGAAGGGAACAGATCGATCGATCGCGCCGCTGCCAACTCCCTGCTCGACCGCTTCGCTCTCGCCGCGCACCGGGACAAGGCGATCTCGCACTACAGCTCGGGAATGCTCCAGCGCCTCCGCTGCGTTACCGCGTTTGTGCACAATCCGCCGGTCATCTTTCTCGACGAGCCGGGAATGAACCTCGATGAACCGGGCAGGGCGATCCTTTTCGACTATCTTGCTTCAATTAAAAATGACAGGCTCATCATCATCGCCACCAACGAGCGCGACGAGGCGGATTTCTGCACGGGGAGGATACGCCTTGGTTAAGCAGATACTCGCGCACCTGAAAAAGGACTTCCTGATCGAGTTCCGAAACCGTTATTCCGTCAGCGTCGCCGGATCGTTCGCCGTCGTATCGACGCTCGCGATAAGCCTGGCGTCGGGCGGCTCTCCCCTGCCCGCCCGCGCCCACGCGATCATCCTCTGGGTGATCATGTTCTTCACCGCGATGAGCGGGCTCGCCCATATCTTCGTGCGCGAGGAGGACCGCGGCACGGCGCTCTTCCTGCGCCTGCACTCGCACCACCTGGTGGTGTTCACCTCAAAGCTCCTGTTCAACGTGCTCCTCTTCGCCTGCCTGCAGGCGCTGATCATTCCGCTCTATCTCTTCTTCCTTCAGGTCGGGGTGCGCGCGCTCGCCCCGTTCATCGCGACGGTCGCCGCGGGAGGGTTCGCCCTCTCCTCGACCTCGACGATACTGGCGGCGATCGTGGCCAGGGCCGGCGCGCGCGGCTCGCTTTTCCCCGTGCTGTCGCTGCCGGTGTCGCTCCCGGTGCTCTGGGTCGTCATGGGCGCAACGAAATCGGCGATCGAGCGCGCGGACTATCATGCGGGGAGCGACCTTCTTTTTTTACTTGCATTTTCCGGCGCGATAACCGCCGTATCTTATTTACTCTTCGAATCGGTATGGGCCGATTGACGGGCAATTCATCACTCACTCTGGTAACAGCATTTATCTGACCATGACCGGAAAACGCACAACAGCGCTGATGACCGCAAAGATCCTGCTCCTCTTCGTGATGATGCCGGCGTGCATCGTCATGGCGTTCCTCTGGGTGCCGGCGGCCGAAATACTCGGCGAATCGAGCAGACTCCTCTACTTCCACGTGCCGCTTGCCTGGGTGTCGGCGCTCGCCTTTATCGTCGCGGGGATCGCATCGGCGGTCCATCTTGCCGACGGGAGCGGGCGCTATCCGGCGCTGCCGGAGCTTGCGTACGGTTCGACGGAGATCGGGCTCCTCTTCACGGTGCTCACGACCGTCGCCGGCGCGGTCTGGTCGAAGCTGAGCTGGGGGGCCTACTGGAACTGGGACCCGCGCCAGACCTCCATCGTGGCGCTGCTGCTCATCTATATCGCCTATGTGAGCCTCTACTCGGCCCTGCATGGAAATCCGAACAGGAGCAGGATCGTATCCGCCTACCTTGTGCTTGCGACGGTCACCGTGCCGTTCTTCATGTTCATCGTGCCGCGCGTCTTCCCCTCGCTCCACCCGAATCCGATCATAAACCCGGAGCGGCGGATACTGCTCGAAACAAGCATGAAGATCACCCTGGGCCTTTCGATTATCGCGCACACGCTGCTCTACGCGTACCTGCTCGACCTGAAGCGGCGCCTCGCGGCGCTTCGCGAAAAAACGGAGCGTGACTGATATGAAAAAAACGATCTGCGTACTGATACTCGCCTGCGGCATCGCCGCCGCGGCACCGCACACTTTTTTGAAAAACGGTTCCGGCAACGGTATACTCTCTGCTCAGGAACAGGCGCGGCCGTCAGCAGGGGCGCAGGCAGGCGCGCCGGAAAGCGGCTGCCGCGATACGCTCTACCGCGTCATGGCGGTGGTGCTTGCCGGCTGGTTCGGGATAGGCGGATACATCTTTACCGTGGACCGGAAACTCGCGCGGCTGGAACGGAAGCACGATGAATTATAAGAAGCTGATCATTATCGCCATAATCATTATCTTCGCGGGGATCGCGCTTTTCTCGATGAAGCGCGCGCTCACGCCCTATGTGCCGTTCGACGAGGCGATGCGCTCGGGCGAATTCGTGCAGGTCATCGGAAAGCTTGACAAAACGCGCCCCGTGGAGCACCATGAGGGATATTACGCCTTTTTCCTGAAGGACGAGGGAAACGGCGCCATGCGGGTGCGCCACCAGGGGATCACGCCGTACAACTTCGAGCACGCCGAGAAGATCGTGGTGCTTGGAAGCTATGAACGCGCGGCGGGAGCGTTCGTCGCCGAGAAAGTGCTCGTCAACTGCCCGTCCCGGTATACGAAACAGAGCAGCGCGCGGTAGGCCGGACCGTAAACCAACATCTCACATCACAACCAGCACAGGAACCGACCATGCATCTGGGAACTCATCTTCTGATATCAGCCCTGCTCCTCCTCACCGCCTCGATGGCCATGCAGCTTATGGGACTGCGGGGAAACCGCGCCGCGCTGCGGTACTCGTCGTCCGCATTTCTCGTTTCGGGGCTGGCGGCGGTATTCTCGGGGGGAATACTCCTGTGGGCGTTCATCGCGAACGACTTCTCGCTGACCTACGTGTACAACAACTCATCGCGCGACCTTCCGGTCATCTACAAAATATCGGCCTTCTGGGCGGGCCAGGAGGGAAGCTTCCTCCTCTGGCTCCTGTTCCTCTATATCATCGGGGCAGTCATGCTGCGCGCTGAAAAACCAAACCGCGCCATCCTCATGACCGTTATCTCGATCACCCAGTTCTTTATACTGACGATACTCATCGCAAAAAGCCCCTTTCTGCGCCTCTGGGAGAGCTTCCCTGAAAGCTTCACCGCGGCGGTAATCCCGCCGGGTCTCGACGGTGCCGGGCTGAACCGGCTCCTCCAGGACCCGTGGATGGCGGTGCACCCGCCGGTGCTCCTGCTCGGCTACGCGGCCGCGACGGTACCGTTCGCGTACGCAATCGCCGCTCTCATAAGAAACGACTACCGGCTCATGGCCACACGCGCCTACCGCTGGACCGTGATCACGATGCTCACGCTCGGGACCGGGATCATCCTCGGGGGCTACTGGGCCTACGCCGTGCTCGGCTGGGGAGGATACTGGGGGTGGGACTCCGTCGAGAATTCCTCGCTCATCCCGTGGCTTCTGGTCATCGCCCTTCTGCACGGGCTCATCGTTCAGAGAAGGAAAAACGCGCTCGTCAAAACCAATCTCGTCCTGGCCGTGCTCGTGTTCGCTTCGGTCTTCACAAGCACCTTCCTCACGCGCAGCGGCCTGCTCGCGAATTTTTCGGTGCATTCGTTCGGCGCCAACGACATCGCGTTCCGGATCATCTACTTCGTGATCTTTATCCTCGCAGTCGGTATACCGCTCATCGCCGTGCGGAGAAGCTCCATCCCCTCCACACCGCTCGGCGAGAAGATGCTTGACAGCTCATCGCTCATATCGCTCTGGATCGCGCTCCTGATCGTTTACGCGGCCCTCATCATGCTCGGCACGATCATGCCGGTCATCACCGGCCTCGTATCCGCGCACCCGAGCACAGTGACCGAAAAATATTACAATCTCTTCTCGATCCCGTTCGCGCTGATCATGACCGCGCTTGTCTCGCTTGCCACGATCCATAAAACATCGAACCGCTTCAGCTGGCGCGCACTCGTCCCGATCGCGCTCGCTTCTCCGGCGGCCGCCGCGCTTATCGGCATCGGAAGGCCGTGGAGCAGCATTGCGTTCCTTATCGCCGCCGCGGCGATATTCACAGGCGCCACCGTCATTATTGATTTTGCAAAACACCGTTCCTTGGCCGGCCTCGCTCCGGCCCTCTCCCACGCGGGCACTGCCATCCTCGTTGTCGGCGTCATCGCTTCGGGCGTGTACACCTATTCCTCGCAGCGCACGCTCTCCCTCAACCGCGAGGAGCGCATCGGGGGCGTCGGCATCACCTTCCGCGGTTTTTTTGAGGACCGCGAATCGAAGCTCAGGTTCGCCGTCACCGACGGAAAACGCGCCCGCGAATTCACCGTGCCCTACTTCTTTAACGAGCGGATGAACGGCTGGTACAAGGAACCGCATATCATGCCCGGCATCGCGCGCGACATCTACCTCTCGCCGGTCGCCTACACCTCGGGCCTTGAAAGCGTATCGCACCTCGAACTGAAGGAAGGCCAGGCGAAAGAAATCGGCGACCTCGTGGTGAAGTTCAACGGCTTTAAAAAGGTGGATATGAAGGAGATGATGGCCGGCAAAGTGACCGTCTTCACCGAACTCGATGTGACCAGGCAGGGAAACACGCGCGCGGTCTCGCCGGGGCTTTCAATGCGCAAGGACGGGCATGTCACCGGCATCGACGCCGCCGTGCCGGGAAGCGCGCGCGCGATCTCGCTTCGCCATATCAGCAGGGAGACCGGAAAGATCGTCCTTTTCGTCGAGCCCGCGCCGGACGCGCGTATACCGGCGGATTCGGTCATTGTGGACATTTCGTTTAAACGCCTGATCGTGCTGGTATGGATCGGCACGGTGCTCATCACAGTCGGCACCGCGATACCGCTGCGGCGCACGGCGTAATTATGGAGACCGTCATTTAATCATGAGCCAGGAACAGTTCAAGGAAATCATACAGAACAAGAAAGCCCGTTTCGAGTACGAGATACTCGATACGCTCGAAGCGGGCATCGTCCTCGGCGGCACCGAGGTGAAATCGGTCCGGCTGAAGAAGGTGAGCATCAACGAGGCGTACGCCAGGATCAGGAACGGCGAGGCGTTCATCGTCGGCATGAACATCGCGGCCTACGAAATGGGCAACCGCTTCAACCACGAGCCCGACCGCGAGCGGAAGCTCCTGCTGCACAAGAAGGAGATCAAGTGGCTTACCGGCAAGCTCAAGGAGAAAGGCCTCACGCTGGTGCCGCTCAAGGTCTATTTCAAAAACAACAAAATCAAGGTGCTCCTCGGCCTCGGAAAAGGAAAGGCCCAGTATGACAAGCGCAAAACGATCCAGAAGCGCGAGTCCGACCGCGAAATGCAGCGCGCGCTGAAAAACAGGTAATCCGCATCAGAAGTACGACATCAGTCCTATCGCCGCGCCTGCGGAATACGGCCAGCTGTCCGCCGCCGACTGTGCAACGGATACTTCGAACACAAAATAATACATATCGGTCACTTCAAGGAGCGCGCCGGCATGCGCGCTCATGTTGAAGAGGAGTTTCGATTTATCCAGATTTATCGTATCCCCCTCCGAATCCTCGCTGCGGACGTACTCGCTCTCGATGTGAAACGCCGCGCCCGCGCCGACATACAACGTTTTCGGCACAAGGAAATAACGGTAGCGCGCTCCTAACATAATCGATGAGATCCTGGAAGTATTCGACGGATCGAGATAGAACCGCGTATCGAAACCGAGCGTATCCGCCCGGGTGATATGGCCGCCCACCTCGATCCACGGAGAGAGCAGCGTGGCGTGATAGGGAGGATCTTCCCGGAACGAATCGCGGTAGGAAAGGCCCGCGCCGACCAGCGTATAGTACCGGGACGCCGGATAGACGGGCACGGCCGTCAGCATTATCAGAAGCGCCGCGAAGGCGCACAGCAGCGCACCTGCCTTCTCTTTTCTCTTCAATGCTTTCCGTTTCATGACTCCAAGCTACAAAAACCTGCCGATGAAGACAATCTGAATTTGCGCTATCCCTTGATGATTTTCCGACAAAATTTACAGAAAACGCCGGATATATGCGGGATCGGGCTCTCACACGGGAGAGTTCAGCCGGAATATCTAATGAGACATAAAATATATTTGACAATTTATAGCATTTATTTAAAATATGTCGTGGTGCATAATCTGAACATTATTTTTTTTCTAAATATCGAAATATCCGGCTCCACGCAGTCCGCCGCGCTTTTGCGGCGACAGGGGCCTTTTGAAATTTTCGTTATTCCAGAACAGCGGAGAACATGTGATGATTCTTAACGTCATTACCTTCCTGTCGTGCCTGACCATGCTCGTGCTTTTCAGGAGGTTCGACCGGACCAACAGCAAAATGATCAAGCTCAAGCGTTATGCGGACAAGGTTTCCGGCGATTTCAAAAAGATCGCGGAGAAGGAGAACCGGCGCTACGGCGACGCCACCATCGAGATGGACATCCTCGTCAAGAAGGGGACCGCGCTCACCGTTACCATGAAGGAAACGCTTGCCGAGCTCGAATCCAGGATGAAGGGCCTGAACGTCGAAAAATCGAACCTCGCGAAGGTCGAGGAGGACCTGAAGGTGATCTCCGCCGCGGCGCGCGACGTCAACAAGCAGATCGAGTTCATCGGCGCGGCGCGTGCCGATTTTTCCGACATGACAAAGAAGCTCACCTTCCTCACCGAGACGGTCGCGCACCTCGAGCGGGAGAACACGAACATCCTCGCCTCGTTCAACGACAGGCTGCGCGAGCGCTCACGCGAGCTTTCCGAGGAGCTGACGGTGCAGGTCAACAAGATGAAGGAAGGCATCCGCGAGAAGGAACTGCGCATCATCGACGCCTCGACCGAACAGATCGACGAGCTGACCGAAAAATTCGCTTCCACCCTTTCTGACATGGAAAGGAGGATCACCGATACAGGCGAGGCGATCCTCGATACGGTAAAGACGAAAATCGATTCCGTCACAAAGTCGACCGAGATGATCGAGGCGCGCGTCGAGGCGTCCGAACGCAAGGTCTACTCGGAGATCAACTCGAAAATATCCGCCCTTGAAAAATCGCTGCAGGACTGCGAGCTTGAGATCATAAACGCTAAGGATGTAGCGGTCTCCGAGGTGCGCACCGAGGTATCCTCGCTCGACAGCCAGATCGGCACGCTGCACGCCAGCCTCACCGACCTGGAGAGCACCGTCTTCTCCGAGATCAAGGCGAAATCGAACGACATCAAGAAGGAGATCGGCATGTCGGTGCAGGATTTCCAGAACGCCAGGGACTCGCTGCTTGAGAAGCTGGACGAGGATATCGGGAAGGTGTACGGCAAGCTGAAGAACGTCGAGGACAACATCGACCAGTCGAAATCAAAGCTGATCACCTCGTTCGAGGAGGAGGTGCACAAGATCCGCACCGAACTCGACAACCTGAGCATCCATTCGATCACCAAGAAGGACGAGATCATCAAGGCGACCCGCAAGGAGGCCGAGGAGATACGTTCCAGGATCGAGGACTTCAACGAGAAATACCACGACATGGAGCACAGAATTTCCGAGTTCGAGGAGCGTTTCAGCAGTTCGCTCGAAACCAGGATGGACAGGGCGCGCACGGACCTCGGCGTGATGACAGAGCGGCTTGAGCTGATCAAGGCCGAGATAATCGAATACGAGGAGAACCAGCAGATATTCACCAAGACCGACGACATGATCAGGCAGGTCAACGACGCGGTTTCGAAGCTGACGCTGATCCTCCAGCAGTCAAAGGAAGAGGCCCGGGGCCTTGAGAAGTTCATGGACGACGTCGAGAAAGTGCGCGACCTGCGCAAAACGGTCGAGCGCGAGATCAAGATTTTCGAAACGCGCAAGGAGAAGCTTGTCAGCTTCGAAAGCGAGATACGCGGGCTCATGGGCATGACCGACCAGATCTTCGCCAAGGCGGAGTCTCTCGAGGACAAGGCGCAGAAGATAGACCAGGTGAACATGCGCATCGACGCGCTCGCGGAAAGCTACTCAAGCCTGGAGTCGCGCATCCACGAGCTCAACGACTACGAGGACAGCATCATGCGCAACATCGAGTCGGTCAACAAGACCGACATCATCATCTCGTCGATCGACGGGCGGATCAAGTCCCTGCAGAAGATGCTCGAGAAATCGGACAAGCGCGGCGAGCGGCTCACGCAATACCTCCAGTCGATCGAGGAGAAGACGCTCGCGCTCAAAACGAAGGAGAAGGACATCACCGAGGTCAAGGACAAGTTCGGGGAACTGGAGGGCCTCTCGGACCATATCGAGAAGAAGATCGACCAGATCCACGCGATGTTCCAGAAGCTCGATTCGATGCGCCACGAGGTGGACAAGACGGACGGCAGGCTGAAGCTGATGTTCGACGAGACCGACCGGAAGATGAAGCAGTTCGCCGAGTTCCTTCAGACGGTAGACACGAACAATCCGATCGCGCGGCAGATCAAGGGAGATATCCCGTTCGGAAAGAACGTGACGGAAGGGACCATCAAGATCGTCAGGGAGCTTTCCAAAAAGGGATGGGCCTCCGACGAGATCGCGAAGAAGCTCATGATGGACGAAAATTCCGTGCGCTTCATCATCAACACCACGTCGATCTGAGGATCGTATCCGTCATGGCACAAAAAAGCTCCCTTCCGGGAGCTTTTTTTATGGCGCTACCTGTTTTCCCGCTTCTCCTTGAGCTTCTCGCGGATGTCCTTCATGATCTCCTCGTCCGAGAGCTTCTGCTGCAGCACCACGCGGTAGCGGATATCAAACCGGGTCGGGTGCACGACCTTGCGCGGGAACGTGAAATTCCAGCGCTGCACGTCCTCGAGAAGTATCTGGTCGATCTCGATGAGGAACGTCGGACGGATTGGGCGTATCTTCATCACCTTGCCCGAATCGGGAAACAGCCACACGCGGATCACCGACTCGCGCGCTTCGTTGAATTTATCATGCTGTTTCAGCTCGTTGCAGATGTAAGTGTCGCCCCCCTCGTCGGGCTGGCGCACGATCGTCTCCAGCGCCCTTCGCTGCGCCACAGTGTATTTGTCGGAGGTATACAGCACCCTGAAGACCTCGTCACCCTTGTCGGCGGGGTCCATGAATTTTTCATTTTCGATCTGGACCTGTGACTTCTGTTCGGTGACCCTCGGCGCGGTGGTGCATGTCAGAAAGATGAGGACCGCGCACAGCGCCACGATGAGTCGGCCGGTCCTGTTCATGTTCAGCATAGCTATCATTGCAGAGTTCCTCTATCGGCCATAATCAATTCCGCAGGCCGAAACGTACAGAATACGCCATTGGAAGATATGCCTCGAATTTTATGGTTGATAAAATGACGGATACATTCAACCCTTTCCTCGAAATTATTGACGCGCCTATTATCTGTCAATTACATAATTAGCTCCCGGAAGCCAAAAACGCCGCCGTGCGGGGATCGGCCCGGAAGAGAGATGCGGAGTGTTATGGAAGGCCATATCAACGCGGTAATCACCTACCTGCTGCACGCCAAGAGCTATCTGCTCTACTGCTTTCTCTTCGCAAGCTCGATACTCGAAAACCTCTTCCCGCCGATACCCGGAGACACCATCACGGCCTTCGGCGCGTTTCTCGTCGGAACGGGGCGGCTCAACTACTGGCTCGTCTACATCTCCACAACCGCGGGGAGCATCGTAGGTTTCATGGGGCTCTATTTTCTGGGCAGACTGCTGGGACGGGAATTTTTCATGACGGACAGGTTCGCCTTTTTCTCAAAAAAGAGCATCCAGGACGCGGAGCACTGGTTCGGGCGATACGGACACTTCGTGGTCTTCGCGAACCGCTTTCTGCCGGGTGTGCGATCGGTGATATCGATCGTAGCAGGAATATCGCTCGTCCCGCCTTTGAAAGCATTCATCGCCGCTTCGCTGTCCGCCGCCGCGTGGAACCTCCTCTGGATCGAGGTGGGATACACCCTCGGCAACAACTGGCACGCAGTCAGGAACAAAGCGGCCATGCTTTTCAGGAACTACAATATCGGCGCAACCGTTGTCATGGCATGTCTCGCCATCGCCTACGCGGCCTACCGGATCATCAGGTGGAAGCGCGGCAACAATTCAGTTCAGTAAGCGGCGGTTCTGTATATCCGTAAAAACTCGGCGAGATACTCCGCGGCGATGCCGGGATCGTCGATAAAGAGCAGGTTCTCGTCATTATTCCTCGACGCGTTCGCGGTGAAGTTGTACGACCCGACGATGACCGTCTCGTCATCGATGATTATGACCTTGTGATGCATGTATCCGTCATCGTTCGTATCGAGCTTCACGTCGATCCCCTCGATCCGCATCCTCACGTACTGCGAATACCATGCCGCCGAGCCGTCGCGCTCCACGACTCCCGAGACGCTGACGCCGCGCCGTGCGCATGAGGCCATCTCCGCGGCGATGGCGGAGCTTGTAAATGAAAACGCGAGAAAGCGCACCGATCTTCTCGCCCGCCGCAGCCGCTCGCAGATTCTGCGCTCCACCCCGTCCTCCGGAGAGAAGAAGGCGCCGAGGCGCGCGGTCCCGACAGTGACGGAATGGCGCAGCCGCAGCGGCGCGAACACGCCGCGATCACGGGCGTTGCCGAAGATCCGGTCGTCGAACATCTCAAGGAACTCCGCGAGAAAGATATCGGCAAGCTCACGCGAATCAACGGCGAGCGCGTTGTTGTCATGGCGGGTGACGCCGCGCGGGGTGGGATTGTACGAGCCGGTCCAGAGGATACATCCGTCGATAATGGCGAATTTGTTGTGCATGAGGCCGGGATTTTCATCCGCCACCACCGGTATTCCGGCGGCAACAAGGCGCTGCGTTTCCGCGGCGGCGACCGTATCGTGCTCGACCACAAGGCGTATCCGCACGCCGCGCCCATGCGCATCGAGGAGCGCATCCACTATGACTGGTGATGATACCTCGTAGAAGGCCGCGTCAAAACTCAGGCGGCAGCGCCGGATAAGCCCGGCGAGCGCCTGTTCGGGATCGATGCGGCCGGCGCGCGCCGAAGATCTGCCCGGATTTGAAAAGTATACACGACACCAGCCCGCCTCTCCAGATCGGACGGAAGAGGGCGCGGCCATGATACAGACCAGAAAAACCGCGGAAAACCGCCTTGCCATTATCCCCGCCTCCCCGGACCGGCACCGCGACCGGCCCTCTGTATTAATACGATCAGGGAGAGCGGAACGATAAAAAAAATTTTTCAGTGGAGCGCTTCGAACCGCCGCCGCCCGGGTCAGGCCTTCAGGGATTCGTGCTTCTCGAAGAGGATGTTCTCGTACTCGGTGAGCATGAGCTGATCGCCGGTCTCGGGAAGCTGCGGGCGGACCTTCGCGATCAGCGTACTGTAAACGGCCACCTCGGCAATGCCATTAATCCCGTTTATCATCCCGCGGATATCCTCATCGTTTCTCGACAGGAGGTTGACGTAGAACAGGAACGACCCGCGCAGGGTTTCAAGCTTCTGCATGTTCCGTTCCAGCTCGGGCTTCTGCGGCGCGCGCTTGATCATCGTTTCGATGAAGTTCAGAATGTACTCGGCGTCGACCGAGGAGAGGTCGAAGTCGAGCAGAAGCTGGTTCGTTTTTGACAGATCAAGCTCCCGCAGGTGGACGCGCGCGAGAAATACCGGGTTGTCGGACATCATATTGAGGTTCACTTCCTTGAGGAGGTCGGTGGCCCTCATATCCGACGGCACCTCGAACTGGACATCCTCCCTCGCCCCGGCGGGCTTTTCGCCGGCAAGTATGACCGATGAGCCGGAGAAGCGGTTTTTTATCACCACGATATCGCCTTTCGTGATCGACCTGTCGACGATGATGTAATCGGGCTGCTGGTTCTCCCGCACCAGCAACGCGACGCTGTCCAGTTTTTTCATTCTTACGGGGATGACATCGAACTCTGACTTTTTTCCGATGAACACATACTGCCGCTTTTCATCGGGCAGCACCATGTACGGAATGACAATCTTGTCCTTGATGATCTTGAGAAACGCGAGCTCGCTCTTCCGGTTTTCATGCAGGACGAACTGCTCGCCGATAAAGATTATGAACAGGATATCGTGCATGACCTTCGTTCCGGCGGCATCGGCGTAAATGGAGCTTCCCTTTCTGTCGAACGCCAGAAATTTCCACTTGTTGAGCATCACCTTCAGGCATATGCCTTTTGGCGTCCTTTCTTCGATGATCTGATCCACTTCCCTCCGGTCCGGCGCCGGGAATTCCGGCGGCGCGGTAACAATATAATCACCGGCACCGTCATGCAACAACAAAAACTGATCGGGGATTATGTGATTCGCGCCATTATTAAAAAATATTGACAAAAAAGTCAACCGCTGCACCATACCTTACGAAAGCCCCCTCCCACTTCCGGGCGTGAACGATCATTCTAACGATTCAGAGGTCCCTATGGAACGCACTCTCATCAAGGATATTTTTTCGAGCGACCGCCACGATTACCAGGCGATGATCAGGGGATGGGTGAGGACCCGGCGCGAAGCGAAGGGCTTTTCATTTCTTGAGATCAATGACGGCTCGACCATAAAAAACATCCAGGTTGTCGCCGATGAAGGGATAGCCGATTACGCCGTCGTGCTCGGCTGCGCCACCGGCGCGAGCGTCGAAGTTACCGGCACCATCGTCGAGTCGCCCGGCAAGGAACAGCGCTACGAGCTCCGCGCGGCGGGAGTGAAGATGTTCGGCAACGCTGACGCCGAGGCCTACCCGCTCCAGAAGAAGCGCCACTCCTTCGAATTCCTCCGCGAAATCGCGCACCTGCGGGCCCGGACCAACACGTTCGGAGCGGTGCTCCGGATACGCAACGCCCTCTCGTACGCCATCCACACCTTTTTCCAGGAGCGGAACTTCCTCTACGTGCATACGCCGATCATCACCGGAAGCGACTGCGAAGGCGCCGGCGAGATGTTCCACGTCACCACGATGAATCTCTCGGAAATCCCCCGTTCGAACGGCTCGGTCGATTACTCGGCGGATTTCTTCGGCAAGAGGACCGGGCTTACCGTGAGCGGCCAGCTCGAGGGAGAACTCCTCGCCACCGCGATGGGCAACATCTACACGTTCGGGCCGACCTTCCGCGCCGAAAATTCGAACACCTCGCGCCACCTCGCCGAGTTCTGGATGGTGGAGCCTGAAATGGCGTTTGCCGAGCTCAAGGACGACATGCGCCTTGCCGAGGAATTTCTGAAATACATTTTCAGCTACTGCCTGGAGCGGTGCGGCGATGACATGCGCTTTTTCGATACCCGCATCCAGCCGGACACGATCAAGACCCTTGAAGGGATCATCAATTCAAGTTTCGAGGCGCTCACCTACACCGAGGCGGTCGATATTCTGAAGAAATCAGGCCAAAAATTCGAATACCCGGTCGAGTGGGGATGCGATCTCCAGTCCGAGCACGAGCGTTTCATAACCGAAAAGCATGTGAAAAAGCCTGTCATCATCACCGATTATCCCGCGGAGATAAAGGCCTTCTACATGAAGCTCAACGACGACGGGAAGACCGTGCGCGCCATGGATGTGCTGGTGCCCCGCATCGGCGAGATAATCGGCGGAAGCGAGCGCGAGGACCGGTATGACGTCATTATCGAACGGATGAAAGCGCTTAACCTCAATCCCGAAGATTACTGGTGGTACCTCGACATCCGCCGCTACGGCTCTGTGCCACACGCCGGGTTCGGCCTCGGGTTCGAGCGCACCGTGCAGTTCGTCACCGGCATGCAGAACATAAGGGACGTCATTCCCTTCCCGAGAACGCCGAAGAACGCCGAATTTTAGGTTGATTTTTTTCTCGACATAATTATATGCTCAAATCGTGGAGCGGAACGAATTTTTGATCACGTCCCGTCCCCTGACTCTATCCGGACGCAAGAGGAGAAAGCAATGCCGAGAAAGATCGCAATCGGCTCCGATCACGCGGGGTTCGCCCTGAAGTCGCTCGTCATGTCCGCCATTAAAAACGTCGAGTTCATCGACGTTGGAACCAATTCCGAAGATTCCTGCGACTATCCCGACTACATCTCACGCGTGGCGGAAATGGTGCAGAAGCGCGAGGCCGACGCGGGCATCGCCATCTGCGGAACGGGGATCGGCGCGTCGATTACTGCAAATAAATACGACTCTGTCCGCGCGGCGCTGTGCGTGAACGAGTTCATGGCGGAGATGTCCCGGCGACACAACGACGCCAACGTCCTCGTACTCGGCGCCCGGGTGATCGGCAGCGACCTGGCGCTGCGCATCGTCGAGCGCTGGATTGAGACCCCGTTCGAGGGAGGACGGCACCAGCGCCGGCTGGACAAGATCGCGGCTATCGAAGGCAACCGGTGACATGCGGCGATACGGTCCCTACATCCCCCTGCTGCTTCTCTTTCTTCTCTTCCCTATGGCGGGGATATACGAGTCCGTTACCTTTACCCGCGACAGCGTGGAGCTTTTCAACGCGAAGGCAGGCAGGGACGCGCGCGGCAATACCGTCTACACCATAAAGGACGTCACCTACGAGCGCAACGAGCTCATTCCCCATATCACCGACCTCACACTCTCCTTCAACCGGGGATCGCAGAAGATGCTGCGGGATGATACCCGCCATTACCGCGTGCCGTACGCTTCGTATCTGCTGGAAAAAAAAGGCGGCGTGGTGGGAGCCGCCGCGGCGAAATTCTTTCATTCCGACCACCGCGTCGAGATCGAGACCGATGAGAACCAGTGGCTCGGCTCCTGCGAAGACCTCGGGTCGTTCGCGATCGAATTCCGCTTCCGGCCGATCCAGATACGCGAAGGCACCGTGCTCTTCTCGCGCGTCGGCTTCCTGTCGGGAAGGAGAAACGGCATCGAGATCGCGCTCAACGCCGGCAGGGTCTCCGTGCGGCTCTACGGCATCTTCAAGGACGCGTCGGGCCGGCGCATCGACGTGTTCCTCAACCGCGGCCGCGTGATCGAGGCCGACCGCTGGTACCACTTTATCCTGAGCTACGACCGCATCTCCGGAAGGCTCGCCAAGTATATCAACGAAAGCGAGGAGGAGGTCGTGTATGTATCCGAACAGGAAGAGCCGTATGTCAACACCTATGAGCCGAGCTTCCAGTGCGAGGACAAACCGATCGCGGTCATCGGCAAAGACTATCTCGGGCTCATCGACGAGTTCCGCATCGCCTACCGGCACATCGAGGACGTGAAGAAGGAAACCGATCTCGCCTACCGCAAATACCAGCGCCTGGTGAAAAACGAGAGGCTGCCGGTAAACAAAGAAGGGGTCGTCACGAGCCCCGTGTATCAGCTTCCGCTCACCGGCACCATGATCAAGCTCTTCAAATGGAACGAGGAGATCCCGCCGCAGACGTTCGTCTGGATGGAGTTCAGGATCTCCGACCGGCTCTTCTTCCGCACCGACGACGAGCCGGCCTGGTACCGCGTGAACAACAGCCAGCGCAACATCTTCCAGAAAAAGATCGACAACGGAGAGTTCCTCCGCGGCAAATACTATCAGTGGCGCGCGCATCTCGTGCCCTCCCCCGACGGTAAGCGCTCGCCGTCGCTTTCCGAGCTTGAGCTCCAGTACCAGCTCGATCCCGCGCCGCGCGCTCCGCAGGCAGTGGAAGTCGTCAGGGCCGGCGATACTTCTGTGCGCCTGAAATGGCGATCGAACGTCGAATCCGATGTGCTCGGCTACCGCGTCTACTACGGGCTCGTCTCCGGAAAATATGACGGAGTGATAAGCGTTTCCGGCGGCAGGCGCATATCGAACGGAAAGAACGGCTCTTCCGGCGCGGTGCAGATCGATATCACCAACGAGATCATCGAGGAGAACAAAAAGCTCGACCCGAAAGGCGTGCTCACCTATCCGATGCTGAAAAACACCGTGCTCTACTTTTTCGCGGTCAGCGCCTACGACAACTACAAGCCCGATACGCAGTTCAACCATGAATCACGGCCTTCGAAGGAAGTTTCCGCCCGTCCGTACGCCGGATCACAGATAGAGTGATGGATGCCCATGAAACGGATACTGACACCGCTGCTCACCTTCCTTGCCGCGGCGATGGCTCCGGTGCTCTATTATGCAGCGGTTTTACTGGTTACAGGGCGTCGCCTTCCCGCCTCTGAAATCGCCCTTCTTTCCGTGATCGTGATTATTCTCGGCCTGTCTCTCGCGATTGTCCTTCGGAGAGTGCCTCGCGGGACCGAGCAGCTCTCTTCTGATCTTGCCGATCAGCTTCGATGGACAGGCCTTCTCATGAAATATTCCGGCGAGATAATCATCCTCCTTGATGAATTCTCGCAGATACTCGCGTTCAGCAGGACCCTCACCGACATTCTCGGCTACACCCGCGAGGAGGCGCTCGGCAAGCCGCTTCGGGACATCCTCTATAACGAGTACTTCAACAAGCTCAGGCTCAACGAGATCATCCTCTTCAAGCTCAAGGAGGTGTTCTCAGGGAAGGAGGCCGAGTTCGTCTATTCCTGCAAGCAGAAAAAGAACGGCGAGATCATCACCCTCACCTTCCGCATGATACCGATGTTCGAAAAAGGCGAGCTTGCCAACATCCTGATCATCGGCACGCCGAGCCAGATCGACACCTTTACGCGGAATTATCTCGTCAGGGAGAGCGCCGATTACGTCCTCGACAACAACCTCTCGCAGATACTGATCTTCTGCCACCGCCTGACACGCAGCCTCGAGGAGCGGATACCGAAAAACAAACTCATCATGGCGCAGATCGCGCTGCAGGAGATATTCATCAATTCGATCGAGCACGGCAACCTCGAGATCGGCTATGAGCGCAAAACACAGCTCAAAAAAATGAACGGCAACTACTGGGAGCTCCTCGTGAAAGAGTGCGACCAGCGTTACCTTACGGAACGCAAGATCCGGGTGTCCTATTTACTCGACATGGAAAAAGTCACCTACGTGATCGAGGACGAAGGGAAAGGCTTTGACTGGCAGGGGTATCTGGCGAGCGAGGAGGCCGTCATCCAGAACGGGCTCCTTTCGACCTATCACGGGTTCGGCCTTCAGATCGCCAAGAACTGTTTCGAAATATCCTTCAACGAAAAGGGGAACCAGGTTACCCTCACCAAGTATTTTGAATAGGGGGATACGGATGGAGCGCACCTACAGAAATCCGCTGCCAACCGTCGACATCATCATTAAGCTTGATGACCGGCCCGATGACGACTGCGAGATCGTGCTGATCGAAAGGCGCAACGAGCCGCACGGCTGGGCGATACCGGGCGGATTTGTCGATTACGGGGAATCACTGGAGGACGCCGCCGTGCGCGAGGCGCGCGAGGAGACGTCGCTCGATGTTAATCTGGTGCGGCAGTTTCATTCCTACTCGGACCCCGGCCGCGACCCGCGCCACCACACGATCACCACGGTTTTCATCGCGCGCGCCGAAGGGACGCCGAAGGCCGACGATGACGCGAAAAACGCCGGCGTCTTCAACATCAACGATCTGCCATCGCCGATCGTGTTTGATCACGCGCGCATCCTTGACGACTTCAGGAACGGCCGTTATTAACAGGAAGGAGGCTGATCATGGAACTTTCCGGATTTCTGCTGCGGCTGACCAAGACCGCCCTTGACGCGGTAATCAAACGCACCAACGCGTCGATACGCACCCACGACGAAAAGAACATCCCCGATCAGCCGGTCGTCTACGTCATCAACCATTTCACACGGATGGAGACCTTTTTCCTTCCCTACGTGCTGCACAAGATCACCGGCAAAATCGTGCTCTCGCTGGCGTTCCACGAATTTTTCGGCGGCACCTTCGGCAGGATTCTCTCAAAGCTCGGGGCCATATCCACCCATGAACCGAAACGCGACCGCATCATGATCGGCTCGCTTTTAACGGGGGATATGAACTGCCTGATCTACCCGGAAGGCCAGATGGTGAAGGACAAGAAAATCGTGGAGCGCGGAAAATTCATGATCTACAACGCCGGCATCCGCAGGCCCCCGCACACCGGCGCCGCGCTCCTCGCGCTTCGTTCGCAGCTCTACCGCGAAAAGCTGCGCTACTTCCGCGAAATCGGCTACACGGAGGGGATACGGGCCTACTGCGATTTCTTCGGCATCGACGCGGCGTCGCTTGACGCGGTACTCGGGAAGGAGACCTGCATCGTGCCGGTCAACCTGACGTATTTCCCGATACGCGCGAAGAAAAACGTGCTCAACCGCGTCGCGCACCGGCTCTTCCACGGCGTTTCCGAACGGCTCGAGGAGGAGCTTGAGGTCGAAGGCACCATGCTTATCGACGGCGTCGACATCGATATCAACTTCGGCGAACCGATACAGATCAAGCCATATATGGAAAGCCGTTCGATCCGCAGACTGATCCGCAGCAAAGAGCTCTATATCCCCGAAGCCGAAATGCAGAAGTCGCTCCCGTTCCGGAAGGAGGCGCTGCGGCTCATGTACCGGTACATGACCTCCATTTACGAAATGACTACCGTCAACCACGACCACATCTTTTCGTACCTGCTGATGCGCTATCACCGCAGGCGCATCAGGGAAAGCGACTTCAAGAACCGGGCGTTCCTCGCCATCGACCGGATAAAAGACGTGGAAATCCGCTCGCATCATACCACGCTCAAGCTGAAACAGGGATTCCTGCTGACCGACGACGAACACAACCGGTACCGCAGCTTCATCGAGGCCGCCGTTTCCGAAGGGCTTATTGTCCGGGAGAAAGGGTATATCCGCATCAACCGAGAGAAATTTTCACGCCGCTATGAATTCCATACCATCAGGCGCGATAACATCGTCGAGGTCCTTAAAAACGAGATCGAACCGATGAAACACCTGAACAGGTATTTCAACCGCATCATGCTGAAGCCCTCGTTTCTCATCAGGCGCGAGATACGCAAATTTTCGATGGGACTGGATAACGACTATTTTGAGCAGGACTACACGCAGTATTTCGACAAGGAGGAAACGAAGCCACGCGAGATCGGGCGCCCGAGAATGCTCAGGCGGTTTTTCAGGAACAGAAACGGCGTGCTGCTCGTCCACGGATACCTGGCGGCGCCCGAGGAGGTGCGCGCGCTCGGCGAATACCTGTACGACCGCGGTTACACGGTCTATATCCCCCGGCTGCGCGGGCACGGCACTTCGCCGGAGGACCTCTCGGAGCGCGTGTGGGAGCAGTGGTATGAATCGGTAAACCGCGGATATGTCGCGCTCAAAAACACCGTATCCCGCATGGCAATCGTCGGATTCTCAACCGGTGCCGGCCTCGCGCTGTATACCGGCATCACCAAGGGGGATTACCTTACCTGCGCCGTCGCGATCAACGCGCCGCTGCGGCTGAAAAACGTCGGTTCCCAGTTCGCGCCGACCGTGGTGCTCTGGAACGCGCTTCTCAACAGGATGAACATCCGGAAGGGAAAATTTGAGTTCGTTGAAAACAAGCCGGAAAACCCGCACATCAACTATTTCAGGAACCCGATCCACGGAATAAACGAGCTTGAAAAGCTTATGAAAGTGCTGGATATGAGGCTCCCGGAGCTCAAGATCCCCACCCTGCTCATACAGGGAGCGAAGGACCCCGTGGTAAATCCCGAAAGCGCAATCGAGATATACAAAAAGCTCGGGCCAATAAAAAAGGAGCTCTGCATGGTCTACGCCGAGCGCCACGGCATCATCAACGGCGAGGGATCGGAGGTCGTTTTTAAAAGGGTGTGCGCGTATCTGGACGAGCAGTTCGGGATCAGGCGCGGCTGAGCCGGCTTAAAACGAGCGCAGCATTCCTGCCTGGAGGTCGATCCTGATCACTCGCGCGTCTGTATCGGGCTCGGAAGAACCGCTACTGCCTTCAGAGTCAACCTCGCTGTTATAGGACATCCTCAAGAGGAAGGCGTTGAGCACAAATCTTGTGCCTGCGTCAAATCGATACTCCGATCCGAAGCTGGCACCATACAGCGTCGACTCGCTGTTAGTTCTCTTGCTTTTGGAAGAAGTATCGGTGGATTCATACTTTCTGCTTTTTTCATACTGATACAACACTCCTGTTGAAAGGAGGAGGAAATCGACCGGCCTGTAGCGGACGCCGAATTTGTAGCTCCATTCCGCCGAACTCGATTCAAGCACGGTTTTTTTCTCAAGAACCGGCCCTGAACTATCGCTGAATTCAAATGATCTGCTCTTGTATGACAGGGGAAGCACGTATCCGACCTCGAGGGCAGCGCCGAACGATTCGGTAATCTGCCGGTAAGCGCCGGCCATGATATTCGCTCCCTTCCGATACCGCGCGAGATTGCTGACCGATCCGCTGTCGCTGAAACCGCTCACCGAACCGGAATTATATTTATAATCCGCCTTAACGCGCTCGAAAGCCACCTCGCCCGAGCGAAGCAGGAGCCCGATCTGTCCATTGCTGACGGTGCGCAGGAATCCGAATCCGGCCTCCGCGGTCAACGCCTGGCTGGTCTTCAGGGTCTTCTTTTCAACATGGTTGGTGGTGGTGACCGGTATTGTGTCGATATAGGCGTCCGAATTTTCATCAGCGCGGTCAAAAAGGTATCCCGTCTCAAGCTGAAAGCCGATGGCGTCCGCGGGGTTCAGGCGATAAGCGAGTGAACATGAGACAGACGGGTTGTAACCCGTGTTCTTTGTGGTTGTTTCCCAGTTGAGCGTAACGGGATTCCCCGACATTACCGTGTTCCCGTTCAAACGAAGCTTCGTGGTCGTAAGCAAGACCTGGTCGTTGTCGGCCGACTCATCCAGGCTAACGCCGAAATACCACCGGTCCGACCGATGCGCATACGCGAGATAGAGCCCACCGATAAACCGGGTGGATTGTGAGTATCCGACATCAAGCGATGAAGCGAATCCTCCTTCAATGGTAGCATCAAAATTATTGTAGGGAACATATTCGGCCATGACCCCGAAGGAGCTGTCAGAACCGAGGAGCGAAAGGAGCGCGGGATTGCGGTCCGCGTCGAACGGCCCGGTCGCACCCACCGTATTTATGCCCCCCATGGTGCCCACAATGCCTTTGGCGGTAAGCACACATGGCATGATAATTAGAAACGCCGTCAGGAGCGCAATAAGCCTGTATCGGAACGGCAACACGATCCTATTCATATAAAAAAGATATATCCACTCCATCCAGTGTTTTCATCAGCGTGATCGGAACCACGTGTGATTTATTGAGCGTAAATGTTTCCACGACCGGGACTTCGAAGTCAACCTCAATTTTTGTAAATTTCGGATGGCTGAAAATGAGCGTGAATCCTACCGTGCCCTCCCTGGGCATCCCTTCCTCGTCGAAATCAGGCCAGAAATGGTAAAAGCCCTTCGTGGCCCGATGGGTGACATACGGGTTTTTCCAGCTCTCATCGATCATCGCCGCTTTTTTCCCCTTTCGCATCAGCGTCACCTCGACATCGGGGATAGAGGTGAATGTCGTCTCCTCGACGACCTCGCCGAGCACATGCGGGAAGAAAAGGCTCTTCCTTGCGATGGCATCGTAGTCCGCGTGATTATTGGAGGTCCGCCTGCCTTTGATGAATCCTATCGCCTCGTGGGCGAGAAAAAGGATATCGCTTCGCTGCTGCACCGCCGAAAGCGCGTCTATCCTGTCGTGCAGTATCCCGCGCTCGCTGGTGATGTACTTCGGGGGGATCCTGTTGAGCACGTAAGCGATGATATCGTCCCAGTACATGTCCGCGTGTGGAAGCTCCTCTTTCTGCTTTGCCAGAAGCTCGCCCACGACAGACGACACCACGTCCTCCATCAAGTTGCGAATCGCCATGACTTAACCTCCGCTCCTTTTTATTTTAAAGGCGTTGCCAATGACCTCGTCCAGTTCGCGCACGAGGTGAAACCTGATGCCGCTTTTAATATATTTCGGAATTTCCTCGAGATCCTTTTCATTTTCCTTCGGGAGAATGATCTCGTGAAGCTTCGCCCGCTTGGCCGCGATCACTTTCTCCTTGATGCCCCCGACGGGAAGCACCCGCCCGCTCAGGGTCAGCTCGCCGGTCATCGCGATGCCGGGCTTAATGACTTTCCCCGTCACCAGCGAATAGAGCGATGATGCCATGGTAACACCCGCCGAAGGACCGTCCTTGGGAGTAGCGCCGGCCGGAACATGGACATGGACCACCGAGTCGCTGAAAAACTTCTGCGCCTTTTCATCGCCTGAAAGCATATGCTGAATGTAGGTATAGGCAATATTCGCCGACTCGCTCATAACCTCGCCGAGCTGTCCCGTCAGCTTGAGCGCGCCGCCCTTGTTCGTCTCAACGCCGATCGATTCCACGACAAGCGTCGCCCCGCCGAGCTGCGTCCAGGCAAGCCCGATCACGATGCCGGGTCTGGAAATTTTGACAAGCTCGTCGTCCGAAAAGAGCTCGGGTCCGAGGTAATCCCTGATCTGCGCCACCGTGAGCGGCGCTTTCGGAATCTTCAACTTCTTGGAACGGAGCGTGGCGGTCTTGCGGCACATCCGCTCGATCTGGCGCTCCAGGTTGCGAACGCCCGCCTCTCGGGCCCAGCCGATTATAGTGTAGACGAAGCCTTTTTTATCCAGCTGCACGTCGTGCTTTCCGAGTCCGTGGCGCTCCAGCTGTTTGGGCAGGAGATAGCGCCTGCCGATCTCGCATTTCTCCTCGGTGATGTAGCCCGAAAGTCTGATGATCTCCATCCGGTCCGCGAGCACCCGGGGAATGGTATCGAGCGTATTGGCGGTGGTGATGAAGAACACGTCCGACAGGTCGAACGGTATGTCGAGGTAATGGTCGCGGAACTCGGCGTTCTGCTCCGGGTCGAGCACTTCCAGCAACGCCGACGCGGGATCGCCCTGGAAGCTCTGCCCCATCTTGTCGATCTCATCAAGCATGAATACGGGATTGCTTGACTTGCATATCCGCAGGCCCTGGATGATCTTGCCCGGCATCGCGCCCACGTAGGTGCGCCGGTGGCCCTTGATCTCGGCCTCGTCGCGCATGCCTCCGAGCGAGGTGCGGAAAAATTTCTTGTTGAGCGCGCGGGCTATCGATTTGCCGAGCGAGGTCTTCCCCACCCCGGGAGGGCCGACCAGGCAGATGATCGAGCCGCGCGCGTCGGGCTTGAGCTTGCGGACCGCGAGAAATTCGATGATCCTTTTTTTCACGTCCTCAAGGCCATAGTGGTCTTTGTTGAGGATTTTCTCGGAGCGCTCGATATCGGCCGAATCGACCGTCTTCTGGTTCCACGGCAGGGTGAGGATGGTATCGATGTAGTTGCGCGTCAGCGCGTATTCCGATGAGTTGTTGTCGATGAACGCGAGCTTTTCGATCTCCTCGTCAAGCTTCTCGCGCACCTCACCCTTCAGCCCCAGCTCCTCGATCTTCTTTTTCATCTCGCCGACTTCGCGGCTCTTCTCGTCCTCGTCGAGCCCGAGCTCGTTGCGGATCGCCTTGAGCTGTTCGCGCAGGAAAAACTCCCGCTGCTGTTTGTCGATCTTTTCGTTGATCTGGTTCTGGATCTTCTTCTGGACCGAAAGGACCTCCATCTCCTTGTTCAGCAGGCGCAACACCTTCTCCAGGCGCTTCTTGACGCTGACGGTCTCGAGCACTTCCTGGTACTCGTGCTTTTCCAGGTTGAGGAGCGAGGTGACGAAGTCGGCGATCTTTCCCGGCTCCTCCACGTTGACCATGGTAAGCTTCATCTCTTCCGTGAAAAGCGGGTTGTTCTCCGAGAGCATCTTGAGCTGCGAGAGCACCGCGCGCGTGAGCGCCTTGCTCTCGATGCTTTTCTTGATGATCTCGTCGTCAAGGTACTCGACCTTCGCAATCAGGTGCTTCTTCTCGGTAACCGGCTCGACGATCTTGAAACGCTTGATGCTGTTGATCAGCACGTTGACGCCGCCGTCGGGAAGGTTGATCTTTTTCAGTATCTTCGCCGCGGTCCCGTATCCGTAGAGGTCTTTGAATTTTATCTCGTCAGCGTCGTCGTCGCGAAGGAGCACGAGCCCGATCGTCCGTGACGACGCGATGACCTTGTCGATCGTATCAGAAAAACGCCCCTGGGAAATAATGAGGGGCGTGACGATCCCGGGGAAAATCGGCCTGAAGCGTATCGGAATGATATAGAGCTGCCCCGGAAGCACCTGATCAATCGAGATCAGGTTGCTTTCGAGGATGTCCGCCTCTATCTGCATGTCACCGTCAAAAATATCGTCAATGTTCATATATGTAATTTTCCTGAAATGTATTCAAAATTAAAGATGGCCTCAAAATCTGACGTAAGTAACGTACTACAGGAACGTCCTTAATTCAACACAAAAACGGCCGCGCGGGCTTAAATTTAAAGAGCGGCCGATGGTGGATACAAATCCTTCCGCGGTCAGGAAACCTCTCCTGCGCCGCCGGAGAGGACGTCGCGGTACGGTATGCCGGTCAGCGGATCGCAAAGATGCGCGTCTATCGAGAGAAGTTCTCTCATCACAAAGCTTCTCTCCTTTATCGCCGGATGAGGCAGCGTGAGCCTTTCGCCGCGCGTTACAAGGTCGTCGTAGAGAAGGATATCGAGATCAATGGTCCGGGGGCCCTTCGGAACGTCACGCACGCGGCCCAGGGAAAGCTCGATGGCCTGAAGCCGGTCGAGAAGGTCGAGCGGCGCAAGTCCCGTCTCAATGAGAATGACCTGGTTCAGAAAATCGCCCTGGTCGTGAAAGCCGACCGGCGGGGTTTCCTCAATTCCGCTTTCGGCGGCGATGCGCACGCCTTCTATGCGCGCGATCCCCGCCCGCGCCAGGCCGAGATAATTCCTCCGGTCCCCCAGGTTCGATCCGAGCCCGATGTAGACCCGCGCCATCGCTACAGCCTGTCCCGGTAATCGGGCCCCGATATCTCCATGATCCGGCACATCTCCTTCATTCGCGAAAGCACCCTGCCCCCGGAGATGTCTTTCAGCGCGTTCAGGGGATTGTTGTTCGATGTGAACACCGTGAATTTTTCCGTCTCATAGCGCGCGTCGACAAGGTTGTAGAGCGTCTCCTGCTCCCAGGCGCTGTCGCGCTGCGTGCCGAAATCATCCACGACCAGGATGTCAACCTCCGCGTATTCCTTTTCGATCTCGCGCGTGGTGCCGTAATTCTCTGACCCCTCGATGAAGGAAGCGCGCAGGCGGTTGAAGAAATTGCGCGATATCTTCACGAAGCGGCCGTCGACGGCGTGCCTGGTGATTAGCTCGGTGAGAATGATCGTCGAGAGGAGCGTCTTGCCGGTGCCGGGATTGCCCCACAGGAAGAGCCCCTTCTTCACGTCCGGAAAATGCTTGATGATATCGTACGCCGCGGATTTCGCGGTTTCCGTGAGCTTGTTGCGCGACTCGAACTCGCTGATGAAGCGCCAGCGGTATTTTTTCTCGATGCCGCACTGGCGGTAGATTTCGTTGATCCTGACGATCTTCATCCGGATCGCGCGGCACGGGCACGGCTTTACGCCGTTATCGTAATAAAAATACGGTTCGATTCCGCCGCAGCGGCATTTCGGCATGACGCATTCCGGGCACGGCTCAAGCGGCAGGTCGCCCGTTTCATTGTAGAAAGGGTTTCTGATTATCCCCGTGAAATCGCAGTGAAAACAGAACGGGCTTTTCTGCCCGGTTTTATCTTTTGTATCTTCCATTTGTTTCCGTACTATTAACTTCTTTCATGAGAGGTATAGACACTGGACGCGATATGTCAACCAAATAAACGCCGCGCCGTGCGCTCCCCTGTTTGCATAAAAATCCCCGCGGCTGAAAGCTGCGGGGATTATCTCCGCGCGGTGTATGTGCCGCGTCAGATAGAGGCCCTCTTCCTCGCCGCCGCCATTGTGGTGATCGGGAGCCGGATTTTACCCTTGCCCGCGAGTTCATCCACGAGCTTCTGCGACGCGCTGCGGTAGAGCAGTTTCGCCTCGACGGTGACCGCTCCCTTTGCCGGCGCGGTGAAGGTGATCGTCTCTGAAAGCGACTGGAGCGGAGGTATCCTTCTGTCGCGGAGCACCTGCCGCGCCTGGGCGATGTTTTTTACCGCCCTGCCTTTCCCGTCACCGAACACGGTGTTGTAAATAATGGACCCGGCGGGGAGATAGCCGTCGGCGTCAGGCTGCCCTGTCGAGTGGATGACCCTTCCCGCCGAATCGCGGATGACCACCTGGAGCCACATCTGGCGCACATCGGTAAGTCCTGTGGGGAGATTGTGCCCTGCGCCGGTATTTTTCACCGTCACCACCACCCTGCCGTTTTTCGCGCCGCTCTCGTCAATCGACAGCTCCGCCGCATGCGTGAGGCGCTCCTCTGCCATCTTCGCTTTTACGGTATCGCCGTTCAAAGACGGGATAATGCTGTTGGCGCCCACGAAAAAGTGAGTAAAGATATGCGCCCTCTGCGGACCGCCTTCAGCCGCCGTTCCGGGATTTTCGGGACGCGGCGTCGATCCGGTCGCCGGAACACCGGGACGCTGGTACATGTGGCAGCCCTGGCAGACGACCCGCTTCGCGCTGTCGGTAGAGTTGTACGGGCTTTTCGACCATTCCTCGTAGGTGGTCTCGAGTTTTGTGCCGAACGCGACGTGCCGCACATCGTGGCACACTCCGCAGATTTCGGATTCGGTGTGGAATTTCGAGAACTCGGCCTTGTGGTAGGCGACCTTCGCGTCGGCGAACGGCCCCCTCTTGATGCCGGGATCCTGTTCGCCGTTGCCCGGATCGAGCTTTATCTTCGCGTTATAGATCGCGTAGGCGCCGGTAGCTGAGTGGCAGAAATCGCACTGGATCCCCTCTTTTGTAATGGCGGGGATCTTCGATTCGTGCTTTTCGTCGGATACGCGCTTCGGGAAACCGGTCACAAATCCCATCGGGTTGTGGCATGTCACGCAGTGTTCGGCCTCGGCGATCTCCCCGGAATCAGTTAATCCCTGAAGTCCCGCGAATGCCGCCAGACGGTAGATGGTATCCGACTGGGAAAGATTGTGCATCGAGCTTTTCCACTGCTCGTGGATCGCGGAGTGACATCCGCCGCACACATCCGGCGAAATGAAGCGCGAAAGCTCGAAATGCCGTACCTTCGAGCATGAAATCATGACGCACGGATAGATCAGGAAAAGCATCAGAATAATGGCAAAAACAAAACGCCGGGAGCGTACCCGCATCTTCATAGCAACCCTCCATCTGTATGATGTGTCCAAAACCTTGCCTACTATCCGGCCGTCACGCCCCCCTGACAAGCCTTTTTCAGGACGTGATCACACTTTACGCGTTACCGGCACGAGCCACGGGATGCGGCAATACGGGCGGAATTACGCTTGACATATTATGAGCATATGCCCACAATGTGCTTCTTTTTACGATTTCTGCCCCATGCGGGGGGATAGAGAGGACAGATCGCATGGCACACAAATTCGACCCGAAAAATATCGACAGGCTCGACAACCCGGAGAGGCGCAAAGCGCTTCCGCCCGAAGAGGTGCTGCGCGCGGCGGGGATGCGGCCCGGCGACACGATGGCCGACATCGGCGCCGGCATCGGCTACTTTTCGTTTGCCGCGGCGAAGCTGGCCGGACCCGGCGGCAGGATATACGCGATCGACTCATCGCCCGACATGATACAGGAGCTTCGGCGGCGGATATCCTCATCGGGCGCTGGGAATATCGAGGCGGTGCAGTCAGCGGAATACGACATCACCCTCCCGGACGGAAGCGTGGACTTCGCGTTCATGTGCAACGTGCTGCACGAGGTCGAGGACAGGAGGCTGTTTCTGAAGGCGGTGCGCGCGGCGCTGAAACCCGGCGGAAGATTTGCGATCATCGAATGGCAGAAAAGGCCGATGGAGATCGGGCCGCCCGTCGGGGAGAGGATAGATCCCGATGAAGCGGCCGATCTTTTGCGGGGACTTGAGTTCACCGATGTCGCCCGCGCCGACTACAGCGACACGTATTATATCGTGACCGCTAAAAAAGCGTAACTCCCGGATTCACGCGGTCCGCGCCACGTAAGCGACGGAAAGCGGGTTAATGATCACAGACATTCTCCCCGGTGACAAGACGCCCTTCGAGATACGCTCTCAGGATCGCATCCGGTTCGCCGGCCGGCGAGCCGGTAACGACGGCGATTTTATTCTCCGCGAACAACTGCTGCGCCCGGCTCCCCATTCCTCCCGCGATAACGCAGTTCACTCCTTTCCCGGCCAGCCACCGCGGCAGCAGTCCCGGCTCATGCGGAGGGGCGTCAAAATATTCCATTGATATAACCGATTGAGCCGCTTCGTCCACATTAAAGACGGCAAAAGTTTCGCAGTGCCCGAAATGCGTACAGAGCCTGCCCTGTGTGACCGGTAACGCGACCTTCATGACGCAACCTCCTTTAAAATAGTATCGACGATCGATGTAAATTGTTTCTGCGCCGCGGAAGAGTTATATTCTTCGCGGTTGTTGAATGGTATCCCGCTGTCGCCGCTATCCGCGATCAGGCGCTCGATCGGAATATTGCCGAGAAACGGCACTCCCATGTTATCGGCCATCTCGCCGCCGCCGCCGGTTTTGAATATATCCGTCTGTGTGCCGCAGTGAGGACAGATAAATCCGCTCATGTTCTCAACGACTCCTATCACCGGCATATTCACCTGCCGGCAGAAGGTTATTGACTTGCGCACGTCAATGAGCGCCACATCCTGAGGCGTGGTAACGATGACCGCCCCGTCCGGATTCTCAATGAGCTGGCACACGGAAAGCGGCTCATCCCCGGTGCCGGGAGGCGAGTCTATCACCAGATAGTCGAGATCACCCCAGAGCACATCTTTCAGGAACTGCTTGATAATCCCGTATTTAAGCGGCCCCCTCCAGATCACGGCGTCGTCCTTCTCCGCGAGCATGAATCCGACGGATATGACTTTCAGGTGCTCACTATATTGCACAGGAACGATCATTCCATCCTTTGAGCCGGAAAGCTTCGCGCTTTCCATGCCAAGCAGTTTTGGAACACTCGGGCCGTGTATATCGATATCAAGAAGCCCCGTGCGCAGCTTCTTGGCGGCAAGCGAGGCGGCGAGATTTACCGCCACCGTGCTCTTTCCGACTCCACCCTTCCCCGAAAGGACCACGATCTTGTGAGCAATCCGATCCATGTTTTCCTTCAGTGCCCGGTTCTCTGTCTCCTCTTTGACAGCCCTGGCGACATCGGGCGGCATCATGCCGCACACGGCCTGTCCCCTTTTTTTTTCATCACTCATTATCAATTCTCCTTAACAAATAGTATTCACTAGAATCACTGATCCACCCGGCCCTTCAGAACCTTCCCTGCTGGTCTTACTGCGGGAGGATATCGAGCAGGAGTTCCCAGAGTTTTTTAATGCCCGCGGCCGCCGGGCCGTTGGAATACTCAACCACGCTCCTCCCCGCGACCTGCGCGCGTATCACATCGCCATCGTACGGCAATTCCGCTATCAGCGGTATGCCGTTCTGACTGCAGTAATCACCGATCTCGCGCGCCTTCTCCGGATTGATATCGGCCCTGTTGACGCAGACCGCCGACTTCAGGCGGAAATGACGGATGAGGTCGTGGATACGGCCGAGGTCGTGAATGCCCGATACGGTCGGCTCGGTGACGATCAGGACGAATGACGTTCCGGTGATCGTCGCGATAACCGGGCACCCGATCCCCGGAGAGCCGTCAATCAGAATGAGATCATTTCCATTTTTTTTTGCCAGATCCATGGCCTTCTTCCTGATCAAGGTTACAAGCCTGCCGGAATTACCTTCCGCGATACCGAGCCGTGCATGCACCAGCGTTCCGTGCCTGGTGGCGGATACAAACCACTCTCCGGAGACATGGTCGTCCATCCTGATTGCGTCCTGCGGGCAGAATCGGGCGCATACGCCGCATCCCTCACAGGCAAGCGCGTCCACGGAATAAGCAGCATCGACAGCGCCGGCCCGGCACAGATTGATACACATTCCGCATCCGTTACACAACTCCGGATTGATGTAAGCTTTTTTTCCTCCCGTGAAATTTCCGGACTCGGATACAGCGGCGCCGAGCACTATATGGAGATCGGCGGCATCGACATCACAGTCGGCAATTACCTTGTTTTCCGCAAGGGAAGCAAGTGACGCCGCGACGCTTGTCTTGCCCGTGCCTCCCTTGCCGCTGATAATGACCAGTTCCCGTATCATTCCCTCTTCCCGTTAATCACGCCTCGATCAGTTCAAGGATACGGGCAATCTCTCCTGAAAAATTTCTCAGCATGAACGACACGCAGTCCCCACGGGAATACTCCTCCGCGATCCGCCTGCTTTCGGGTATTCGCGCAAGCACCTCAACACCGCTGGAGACACACCACCGCTCAAGATCATGGTTCCCGATCCCGTCCCTGTTGATAACCACTCCGAAACGAAGCCGCATCGCGCGGGCCATATCAACGGCAAGGCGCAGGTCGTTAAGACCGAAAGGCGTGGGTTCGGCCGCAAGCAGAAGGAAATCAGCGCCTCTCACGGAGGCGATCACCGGGCATGAAGCACCCGGTGGGCAGTCGGTTACGATCATCTCCGCATCCTGATGTTTTTTCCTGACCTCTCTGATCAGCGGCGGCGACATATGCTCTCCGACATTCAGGCGCCCTCCCGAATAATTGATCCCGTTTACGGCGCCGCTTTCAATAATACCGATATCCCTGGCGGCCTCAGAAATCGCGCCCGACGGGCATATTCGCACACATCCGCCGCATGAATGACACAGGTCCGCAAGCACAAGCGGCCTGCCGCCTATGAGGACTATCGCGTTGAAGGCGCATATATCCTCACACGACCCGCAGCCGTTACACGCGCTGCCGTTTACTGACGGCACGGGTACACGAATTTTTTCCTGATCACGAATCGGCGATTTAAGGAAGAGATTGACATTCGGCTCCTCGACATCACAATCAATAACAGTGACCCGCTTTCCTTTTTCAGCAAGATAGACCGCGAGGGAAAGAGAAATTGTGGTCTTCCCCGCGCCGCCTTTACCGCTCGCAACCGCTATATTCATTGATCTCTTGTTTTCCATTTATAAGCAGGATTTTCGCGCTTTATCCGGCCGGCCGACAATTCCCGGTCAGATCTCCCGTTCGGGCTCATCACCGGTAAGCCACGCTATGGCTTTCTGCGGGCACGCCGCTACGCATAATCCGCACCTGATACATAAGTCGTAGGCAAACGCCAGGTGCTCCGGCATGCACGGAACTTCCATGGAAAAGCAGTACTTGATGCATTTCGCGCAGGTCGTATCCGCCGGCTCATGAATCGCGTTGCGGGGACAGACATCAACACATGTGTTGCACCTGTTGCATTTCGCGGCGTCGATAACCGGGAGCATCCTTCCCGTTACTGTCGTTGTTCTATCTTTTATCATCTGAATATCTCCGGAAAACGTCGTCATTATGATGAGTCTCTCGCTAGGGCCGGGCATCGTACCGGACGGCTCTTTATTAAAATTCAAATAGTGCGCCTACCGATGCTCCGGCGAATTCATCCCTGAACTCGGAGGCAAACCGGGAAGCGACACGGAATCCCGTGCAGTGCGATACGGCCACTGTCTTTACGCCGAATTCCCTGATCGTCTCCACCGCGCGGTCCACATATTCAACCGGAGCGCTGTCAAGGTGCGTTCCTCCTATTACCGCGCGGAATTTCCGGTACCCCGTACGTTCGGATATATCATGCAGTATCTCCACAATTCCCGCGTGCGCGCAGCCGAGGAGCACCACCGGCCCGGAATCCGTTTCCAGAAGCAGCGAGAGATCGTCATCAAAAGGGTCGTCCCTGATCTCGCTGCCGATACGCTGCTTAAGGGCCCTGTCCCAAGCCTTCCATCCTTCAGGCCGCTTTACATCCGCCAGCGCGAAAATCGTGTCGGTGATTTTCTGGAAGCCGCTGACCTGGTTGAATGCCGCTCCCGCGCTTTCATATTCCCCCCTGGACGCGCGCATGCCTATCGCGATCTCCATACATTCGGCGCCGAAAGGAACAAGGGCGAGCTTTTCATTGAACGCGGATGGATGAAGATACACCTGCGTCGGCTCGCCGCGGGCGCGAAGAACCGCAAGCATCCCTCCCGTATGATCGTAATGGCCATGGCTGATAACGATTCTCCGTATAACGGCAGGATCCTTTCCCATCACTTTCATGTTGTTGATTATTCCGAGGCCCTGCCCGGTATCAAAGAGCGTCGCGTCATCGGACTCTATAAGAAACGAGAGACCGTGCTCACCTATGAAAGGGAATGGCCTGTGAACGTTGTTTTCACATAACACGGTGATTTTTGTTTTCATGAATAATTCCTTATGAAAAAGCGGATATGACAAAAACGCCATTCCCCCGGACCCGGTAAGGAGTCCGGGAAAACGGAAGAAGATATATGGTTAGCAAAGTTTTTTATCCCTTTTTTTCTAATTCCGAAATTCTAGCATTGACCTCGGCAAGCGACCGCCCGAGATATTCCGATCTTTTTTTCAGGAAATCGATTTCGTCCGTTCCTGACACCTCCACGCCGCCTCCCGTGCGCATCCATCCGGACAGGCATCTCGCCAGCGACCAGTGGCGAAAACCCCTTCCGCGTCCGGCGGACCGAATGCCTGATTGACCGGACGTCCCCCTTGGCTCTCCAAGACTATTCAGATGTCCCGGCACATCGTTTCCGCCGCAAAAACCAGATCCTCTGCCCATCATCGGGCCGGCACCGAACGGACCTGTCCTATCTCCACCCGGCATATCAGTATCCTCCCCGCTGTAATTTTTGATACAGGCAGCACGCCTTATGGGTAATCACAAAAACTACCGTTTTTGTGCCTACCATCGGGCGCACGTATTTAAAAAAACAGCTTTTTGATTGGCTACAAAATGAAAAAGCTGTTTTTTATGACCGCCCTTATCTCATGCCCCTGCCTCTTCCCCTGCCGCGCCATCCGCTCCACTTCGGAACGCCTTTTTCGTCCCGCAATACCATCGTCTTCCCTTCCTTGCTGAGCGTGGCAGCTATGATAATAAATTCTTTGCCGTATTTGACCCTTGAACCGGTCACTTCGATTCTGTCATTCCTGACAACTTTCACTTCCTGTTTTTCCACGAACCACGCCGGCCCCAGATGTACCGAAATGTTCTCACTGGCCGTTTTAAGCTTTAGATGGATTCCCCCCGACTGCGCATATCCGGGAGCGATCCTGTCGACCGCCATGACTTCACCCTTTAATGTCTCCACGGTTTTGGGATCATACACCCGCTGCCCGCTGTTTCTTTGCTGCGACAGGGAAATACCTGAAAAGATCAGCGCGGATGAAAGAACAAGTGCGACCATCAGCATTATTTTTTTCATGCTTTTTCTCCTCTTCGATTTCTTAGTGCCGGATAAGCGTTATCCGTAAAGCTGCATCTTTTTTAAAAGCTTCCATCTCTCGTGGAAAAGCTTTTCAACTTCGCCAAGATCGATCATTATGCGCGCATAACGATCGATGATATGCATATCGGTTTCCGTGCAGGAAAGACCGTCAATAATGCCGGCACAGCCGGCGATGACGTCCGCTATCCGCTGGTCCTTTTGGCGGAGCGCGCTTTCATCAGCGGCGGAAATCCGCTCAAGCCGGTAATGCAAGCCGCTTCCGGATTCCCTTATCTCTTCAGAGATGCGCTCAAGCCGCTTATTCACCGTCACTATCTGCGACATGAGTTTTTCCTTTCCTTCCTCACGGGCCCTTGAGAGGCACGACTCATTTCTTTCCCGGAGCCCATTCAGACATTCGAGCAGTCTTTCCCGGATCAGGTGCTCTCCCTGTGAGAGCGGATGCGCCCCATATCCGTCAAAATCATGGTGAATTGCCGTCTGATCCATATTTCCACCTCCCTGATAATAGTGAGGCATTCCGGGGGCGAAATCAACGGACCATCATTTCCCCGCGTCATTTCTCACCAGTGCCCCTCCACGTTTGCCCCCGTGGCTTCACACAGCACACCGGAGCGGTAATCCTCGACGGCGTCCCACACGGTCCCGCGCGCGCCGGTAAAAACATGAATCCCGGCTGTGTTCAGCGCGGTGTAGGCCTTGGGCCCCACGTTTCCGGTAACAAGGGCCCCGACCCCGGCATCAATAACGGCCCTGGCCGCCTGAATGCCCGCGCCCTGAGACGCGTCAAGGCTGACCCGGTTACTGAGAAAAACAAATTCTCCCGAATCAAGATCGTAGATGATAAATCCCATGGCGCGCCCGAACCGCGCGTCAACGGGAGATTTCAAGTCCTGCCCGTCACATGTAATCGCTATCTTCATTGTGTATCCTCGTTATTATTTTCAATGTATGCGCTCCCGGCCTCTCTTTTCGCGGCACAGGTCCTGCGGCGCCTGACGCATCCGCGCCCACGCGCGCCGCGGCTCGTTGACTCAAGCGCGTCGCCAGAGTAGAGTTCTATTATCTCGTCCACGGGTCCGTTCACCCAGGAAATAAGCCGGATGCCCCTTCCGAGAACCAGTCGGGAGACGAAATCGCTTATCGCTCCGCAGATAATCACCGATACACCGATCTCCTTCAATTTATCGATCCTGAGCGGCTCGGATTCGGCGTGTACTTCTATCAATAGCTTCTGCTTCACCTCGTCATCGACAATCTCGAATATCGCGTATTTTTTCGAAACGTCAAGGAGAGGGGAAATCCGCTCCCGGTAGACCGGTATGGCAACCATTTCATTCTTCATACCATCATAAATAAGCAGAAACAGTGCCAGATAATTTAAAAAAGGTAAAACGGTACTTTTTTTCGTATTATAGCGGGAAAAGTGAAAACCAATTAGGAAAAAGGGTCATCGAGGGTGGCCGGTAGCGGATTCTTACCCCGGTTTTAGTGAATTGCCGCAGCTTTCAGAAGATTAAGCAGGTAAAAGGAAAAGCAATTCATTGCATTTTACACTGGTTCCGGACTCGTGATAGCGCAAAATGCAATACCGGTCAGACATGATCCTTGATCCCGAACTGTTTCAGCTTTCTCCAGAGAGTAGAAACATCGATGCCGAGCTCTGAGGCGGTCTTCGATCTGTTTCCCGCGTTTTTTTCCAGCACCCGTAAGATATACACCCGTTCCACTTCAGCAAGAGTCATTTTCGTGTTAAGGGGAATATCCTCCCGCCGTAAGGTTGCGGGAAGATGATCGCGGCGGATATACACATCCCGGCATAGCACGAAGGAATGTTCGATGATATTTTCCAGCTCACGGATGTTGCCGGGAAAGTCATAATCCATAAGGATGTTCATCACATCGTCTGATACACCCTCGATATGCTTCCCTTTGATGGTATTGAATTTTTTTATGAAATGATCAACAAGCAGGGGGATATCCTCCCGCCTGGCCGAAAGAGGGGGCATCACCAGATTGATCACGTTGAGCCGATAGTAAAGGTCCTCCCTGAAGGCGCCCTTTTTAACCTCCTCCCTGAGAATTTTATTGGTGGCGGCGATTACGCGTACATCCGTCTTCACGGGCCAGGTGGCGCCCAGGGGCTCGTACTCCCGCTCCTGAAGGAACCTGAGGAGCTTGGCCTGGATCGCCGGGGATATATCCCCGATCTCGTCAAGAAAAATCGTTCCTCCTTCCGCGACGGCTATCTTTCCCGGTTTGTCCTTCCGTGCATCGGTAAAGGCGCCCGCCCGATATCCGAAAAGCTCTGACTCGAGCAGGTTGTCCGGAACGGCGGCACAGTTAATCGAAACCAAAGGTTTCTTCTCACGCCCGCTCAGTGAATGAATAGCGCGCGCAACAAGCTCTTTGCCAGTTCCGCTTGGTCCTTCGATGAGCACCGAGCTGCCGCTTGCGGCGATATCGGGCAGTATCCTGAACATTTCCCGCATTATCCTGTTCTTGCTGACCATATCCTCAAAAGTGTAGGCGGCCTCGATCTCCTTGCGAAGGGTCTCAACTGCTGTCATGTCGCGGAATGTTTCGACACCACCGATAACCGCGCCCGTGTTGTCCCTGAGCAACGCGGTACTGACGCTTATCGGAACTCGCTCTTCCCGTGAGTTCACGATATAGATCGTCTTATTGATGACATTCTTCCCGGTTTCCATTGTTTCTCTCAGCGCACAGGAGTGCTCACAGATGTTGGCATGGAAAATCTCGAAGCAGAGCTTGCCCAGCGCATCCCCTTCCCCTATCCCCAGGATATCTCCTGCAGCCCTGTTGATAGAAGTGATCCTGAAATCCATATCAACCGTAAAAACCCCGTCGGCAATACTGTCGAGAATGATATTTTCTACCTTTGATCCGTTCATATTGTTTATCGCATCCAGCAATTATCTTCGTGACAATCAAAAAAAAAGCCCATGTCAATATCTTCCTGGATATAATTTTTATCTTGACACATTATGGGCATATGCCCTTAATGTCAACACAATTTGGAGCATACCATGGCACGACCCCCATATTGCAGAAAGATCGGCTGCGAGCCCGACGCGACCTACTTCAAACCGAAAGGCATTCCCGCCTCCATGCTCGAGGAGGTGGCGCTGACCCTCGACGAGTTTGAGGCCGTGCGTCTTGCCGACCTCGAAGGACTCTACCAGGAAGAGGCAGCCGCGCGGATGCGCATATCGCGCCAGACGTTCGGCAGGATCATCGAATCGGCGCGCGGCAAGATCGCGGACGCGCTGGTCAACGGCAAGGCGCTTAAAATCGAAGGGGGAAATGTATCCGTCGAAAAAACATGGCGATGCCCCGCGTGCAGAAAAATGATCGATACCGCGGACGGGCAACGGGACGATTCCGTGTGCCCGAACTGCGGGAGCAAAGCACTGAATAAAAATAAGTAAAACGAATATAAAAGAGGAGAACAGTATGAAGATAGCATTACCATCGAACAACAACAGAGTGGACGCGCATTTCGGGCACTGCGAGTACTTTACCGTTTTCACCGTCGGCGACAACAACACAATCATCGCCGAGGAGAAGATCACCTCGCCCGCCGGCTGCGGCTGCAAATCCAATATCGCCTCCACCCTTTCACAGATGGGCGTGGATATCATGCTCGCGGGCAACATGGGCCAGGGCGCCGTCAATGTCCTCGCGGGCCACGGCATCAGAGTGCTCCGGGGATGCTCGGGCGACGTGAAGGAAGTCGCTGAAAAATGGCTTTCCGGCAGCCTGAAAGATTCAGGCATTGCCTGCGAAGAGCACCATCACGGATGTCACCAGTAAGGAGGATGCATGAAAAGCAATTGTAATATCGTCATCATCGGCGGAGTGGCGGGAGGAGCATCGGCCGCCGCCCGAGCACGGCGCCTTTCCGAGGACGCGCGCATTACGGTCATCGAGCGTGGCCCGTTCGTCAGTTTCGCCAACTGCGGCCTCCCCTATCACCTCAGCGGCGTCATCCCCGAACGCAACCACCTGCTCGTACAGACGCCGGAAACCCTCTCCGCGCGCTTCAACCTCGACGTGCGCGTCAACACTGAAGCGGTCGCTGTAGACCGTGAAGCTCATACGGTCACGATACGCGACGTCAAAAGCGGACAGTCGGATACGATCCGCTATGACAAACTCATCCTCTCACCGGGGGCCGAAGCGTTCAGACCGCCGGTACCGGGAATCGACCTGCCCGGCGTGTTCACGCTGCAGACGATCCCCGAGATGGACGCCATCATCAGGCACATCCGCGAAAAGAAGGTCCGGCGCGCGGCCGTTATCGGCGGAGGATTTATCGGGATAGAGTCCGCCGAAAATCTCGCTCTCCGAGGGATCGCGGTGAGCGTCATTGAGGCCGACCGGCAGATCATGCCGCCGCTCGACCCGGAGATGGCTGAAATCCTGCACGCGCACCTTGTCGAAAACAAGATCGACCTTCGCCTCGAACAGAAGGTCTCGGCAATTTCACGAAGCGGGGAGACGCTCACGGTCTCCTTTGCCGGCGGGGGCTCCCTTGATACCGACATGATACTCCTCGCCATCGGCGTGCGCCCGCGCGTTACGCTCGCGAAAGAAGCGGGACTTGCGATCGGCGTTACCGGCGGCATCGTCGTCAACGACGGCATGCAGACCTCCGATCCCGACATCTACGCGGTGGGCGACGCAGTCGAGATCACCAATCCCCTGACCGGACTTCCCGCCGCCATCGCGCTCGCCGGTCCCGCCAACAGGCAGGGGCGGATCGCCGCCGACCGCATTTTCGGCCGCGACTCGCACTATCACGGCACCATGGGCACATCAATCTGCCAGGTATTCAGGCTTTCCGCCGGCGCGGTCGGCCTTACCGAAAAAGCGCTCGTGAAGGCAGGCAGGCCGTTCCTGAAATCGTACACGCACGCGGGCAACCACGCGGGATACTATCCCGGCTCGTACCCGATCGCGATCAAGCTCCTCTTCGAACCTGAAACCGGAAAGATCTTCGGCGCGCAGGCGGTCGGCGCTGACGGCGTCGACAAGCGGATCGACGTTATCGCTACGGCGATCAAGGCGGGAATGACCGTGTTCGATCTTGAGCACCTGGAGCTTTCCTACGCGCCGCCTTTCGGGTCCGCGAAAGACCCTGTCAACATGGCCGGATTTGTCGCGGCCAATATTCTCCGCGCCGATCACACGGTCGTATTCTCCGAGGACCTGCACGATCTCGATCCGGCCTCGGCCTTTCTGCTCGATGTGCGCACGAAGGGAGAGTTCGCCGACGGCCATATCCCCGGTTCCATGAACATCCCCGTCAATGAGCTCCGCAGGCGCCTCGGAGAGCTGCCGAAGGAAAAGAAAATCATCGCCTACTGCCAGGTCGGCCTGCGCGGATACGTCGCCCAGCGCATGCTCTCGCTGTCGGGGTTCGACTCGGTTAACCTGAGCGGGGGATACAAGAACTGGCTCATGACACACCGCCTGCTTTCCGGCATCGGCGCCAGGCCGATCGCCGAAATCTTCTGCAACGCGCCGTCGACGGACTGACGGCGCAGCTTCCTTTTTTTAAAAATTGTATTGACATCAATCGCCACCGACCACATAGTCGCCGACCATATAGTCGGTCACGCCATGAAAGACACCTTCGACAAAATAGCGCCCGAAAAAAGGGCACGAGTCATCGCGAGCGCCATCGAGGAGTTCGCCGAGTGGGGATACGAAAAGGGGTCAACCGATCGTATCATCGCCAGGTCCGGCATTTCCAAGGGAGGGCTCTACGAGTATATCAACTCGAAGGAAGAGCTCTTCCTTCATGTGGTGGACCACACCTATTCATTGCTTTATGACTACATCATGGAGCGAATAAAGAGCGGTAAACGGCAAATGCCCGGCGACCTGCTCGAGAGGTTCATGCTTGTTTCAAGCGTCGCTATCGACTTTTATCTGCAAAACCCGGTGCTGATCCGGCTTATCGTGAAGACCAACCACGTCATCGATCAGGATGTCGCCGCAAAAGTCCGTGCGATCTTCATGAGACGCTTCAGGGAGATTTTCGGCGACGCCGGGACAACACCGCTCTCATTCAAAAAGGAAAAAGTCCTGGAGCTCATGGAATGGCTGCTGCTCAAAACGAGAAACGACTTCATGGAAAATTTCATGGCGGGAAAAAATCCGCGCACGGTGCGCAAAGAATATATCGAAGAGTGGGAATTCATTATCTCGGTAATGAAGCAGGGAGTGTATAAAACAAAAGAGAGGTAAAGCGATGCTCGGAATGGAAGGCGTGGGTGTTTTCCTCGCATACATCATGACGCTGGCAGCGGCCGCGTTGTGCGTGGTGTATGGAGTCATGAACTGGAACAAGCCGAAAGAAGAGGAGGTCTCACGCGAGATCTCCGAAGAGATCGAATGGGAAAAGCACGATCCCGAATCAGAGGAGAGGGGGTAACCGATGAATATTCTGATGATCACCATTGTCACACTCATATATCTTATCATCACCGCGTTTCTCGGCTATCTCGGGTTCAGGCACACAAAGGACACCACGGATTTTCTGCTCGCGGGAAGGAAAACGCATCCGGTTGTCATGGCGGTCTCTTACGGATCGACCTTTATCAGCACCTCGGCGATCGTGGGCTTCGGCGGCGCCGCCGCGGTTTTCGGCATGGGCGTCCTCTGGCTGACGTTCCTGAACATACTTGTCGGCATCTTCATTGCCTTCGTCATTTTCGGCAAGCGGACGCGCAAGATGGGCCACAACCTTGACGCGCACACGTTTCCCGAGCTTATCGGAAAACGCTTCGACAGCAGATTCCTGCAGGGAGCGGCGGGCCTCATGGTATTTGTCGCGATGCCGCTGTATGCCGGTTCGGTGATCATAGGCGGGGCGCAGTTCATATCCCAGACCCTGCAGATATCGTATGAAACAGCGCTTTTCTTCTTCGTCGCGATCGTCGCGGTTTACGTGATAATGGGAGGCCTTAAAGGGGTTCTTTACACCGACGCGTTCCAGGGCTCGATCATGTTTGTCGGCATGACGCTCCTGCTCATCCTCACCTATGCCAAGCTCGGCGGCGTTATCGACTCCCACCGCGCCCTTTCATCCCTCGCTCCCGAAGCCGTACGCGTCTGGGGCGCGCAGGGGCACCTCGGCTGGACCAGCATGCCGCGTACCGGTTCCATCTTCTGGTGGCAGCTCGTCTCGACAATCGTGCTCGGCGTCGGCATCGGCGTGCTCGCCCAGCCGCAGCTGGCGGTACGCTTCATGACCGTTAAAAGCGACCGCGAACTCAACCGCGGGGTGCTTGTCGGCGGCGTGTTCATCCTAATGATGACCGGCGTGGCGTTCGTCGTTGGGGCGCTTTCAAACGTCTATTTCTTCAACAACCCGTCGATCGGCAAGATCGCCATCGCCGCCGCGGAAAAGCGGGTCGACAACATCATTCCGCTCTACATCAACCTTGCGATGCCGGGATGGTTTACCGCGCTTTTCATGATTACGCTCCTCTCCGCCGCGATGTCGACGCTGAGCTCTCAGTTCCACACCATGGGTTCCGCGTTCGGCAGGGATTTCCTCGAACAGGGAATCAACGTCAAAACGAAAAGCACGATCATGACCACCAAGCTCTCGATGGGCGTGGCAATCATCATCAGCACATTCCTCGCCTATTTCCTCCCGCGTTTCTTCGAGCAGGGATCTGCCATCATCGCCATCGGCACCGCGATCTTCTTCGGGCTCTGCGCGGCGACGTTTTTACCGCTCTATTTCGGCGGCCTTTTCTCGCGCCGCATCACGAAGGCGGGGGCGCTCGCCGGTTTTTTCAGCGGGCTTGCCGTCGCGGCGTTCTGGATCATCTTCATCCACTCGAAGGAGTCCGCGCCGCTTGGAGTGTGCCGGGCGATCTTCGGGACTCCTTCGCTGGCGGCCTCGACATGGCTTCAGCATGTTGATCCGATCGTCGTCGGGCTTCCCGTATCGGCACTTGTCACCGTCATTACGAGCAGGTTCACTAAAACTCCCGGCGCCGATCATATAGAAAAATGCTTCAACGGACTGCGATAACGGCGGATAATGAAACAGAAAAATAATTTTTCCGGAAGGTTATTTCTTACTTTACAAAAATAAAAAAGCGCGTCACTATTTCCTGTCGGCTCCCCGCGGCACCGCCTGCCTCATGAAGGCGGGCCGAGTGGAGCCGAACGTTTTATAATCACGCGGCGGACGGCACATGCGCTTCATCGTCAACCCATCGGCCCTTCGGGGAAGCATCGACATTCCCGGATCGAAATCCCACACGATCCGCGCGCTCGCCTTCGCCCTGCTCGCGGACGGCACCTCGCGCATCGAAAAGCCGCTCGATTCCTCTGACACGCGCTCGTGCCTGGCGATGGTGCGCGGATTCGGCGGCGAAGTCACCGAAGCGGGAGAATGCTGGACGGTGAGAGGATCGGGCGGATATATCCCCGCTCCGGACAACATCATCGACGTGGGAAACTCCGGCACGACGCTCTACATCGGGATAGGCATCGCCACCCTCATCGACGGCATCACGGTCCTCACCGGAGACGGCCAGATCCGCAACAGGCCCGCGCAGGGCCTTCTTGACGCCGTGACGGGGCTCGGCGCGTCGGCGCGCTCGACGCGCGGAAACGGAAAACCTCCCGTGGTGGTCGAAGGGAAACTCTCCGGCGGCTCGACCGCGATCGAGGCGGTCACATCCCAGTATCTCACCTCGCTTCTCATTGCCGCTCCGCTCGCCCCGCACGATTCGCTGATTGACGTGCCGCTTCTCAACGAAGCGCCGTACGTCGACATGACCCTGCGCTGGCTTGACACGCTCGGCATCGGCTATACGCGCGACGGATACCGGAAATTTTTCATGAAAGGCGGCCAGCGCTATCGTGCTTTCGGAACCGCAATCGCCGCGGATTTTTCCTCAGCGACATTTTTTCTTGTGGCGGCCGCGGTCACCGGCAGCGAGATCACGCTTCAGGGGCTTGACTTCGACGACCCGCAGGGCGACAAGGCGGTGGTGTCAATTTTAAAGGATATGGGCGCAACGGTCGATATCGCGGACCGTTCGCTTTCCATACGCGGCGGGGAGCTTCGCGGCGGCACGTTCGACCTGAACGCGATCCCCGACGCGCTCCCGGCGCTCGCGGTGGCCGGATGTTTCGCGAAGGGAGAGACCAGGCTCGTCAACGTCCCGCAGGCGAGGCTGAAGGAAACCGACCGGATCGCCGTCATGCGGGAGGAACTCGCAAAGATGGGGGCGGATATCGAGGAGCGGCCCGACGGGCTCATCATCCGGCCGAGCAGACTCAGAGGCGCGCGGGTGAGCGGCCACGATGATCACCGCGTGGTAATGGCGCTCGCGGTGGCGGGACTTGCCTGCGACGGGGAGACCCGTATCGACACGGCCGAGTCGGTCTCCGTGACCTTCCCCGGCTTCATGGGCCTGCTCCGCTCGCTCGGCGGAAGTATTCAACTGAAGGAGGAGTGAAACTATCATGGCGGTACGAGGGATACGAGGGGCAACTACGGTCACCGAAAACACGAGGGAAGAAATCATCGAAAAAACTCAGGAGCTGCTCGAAGTGTTGATCGAGAGAAATGATGTCAGGGTCGAAGACGTCGCCTCGGCCATCTTCTCGGTCACCGGCGACATCAACGCCGAGTTTCCGGCGGTCGCCGCTCGCAGGATAGGATGGATCTACACACCGCTCTTCTGCACGCTGGAGATCCCTGTTCCCGGCTCGCTCGGAAAATGCATCAGGGTGCTCCTCCATGTCAACTCGGACAGGACGCAGGAGGAAATGACGCACGTCTACCTCTACGAGGCAAAAAAACTCCGCCCCGATCTTGACGTATCGGAGCCGGGCAGATACTATATCTCCCACAAATAGGACCGACAATACCTTGCTTATCACGAACAAAAGGAGTATCGTATGCTCAAATGGAAACTGATGTTCACCACGCTGCCGTATGTACTCATTATTATTGCCGCAAAATTTTCCCTGGGGCGCTTTCTCGGATTTGAAGGCGTGATCGAGTTCGGCGATGTAGGCATGCTCCTGACGGGCGGCATCTTCCTCATCGGTTTCATGCTCGCCGGCACTCTTTCCGATTACAAGGAGAGCGAAAAGCTCCCGGCTGAGATCGCCTGCACGCTCGAAACGATCGAGGAAACGCTGCTGCAGGCAGCCAAAAACAGGACCGAGGGAAACGCCCGTAATCTTCGCCGCATTGTGCTTGAGGCGGCCGACCGCATTCATGACTGGTTCTACAAAAAGGTCGAAATAGACGCCGTGCACCGCTCGCTCGAAAAGCTTGCCGAAACGATCGCCGATCCCGAAGTCGGCGGCGCCACGCCGATCGGCGTCAGGGCGCTGAACGAAGTAAATGTCCTGCGCAAAGCGGTAACGCGGATCCACGTGATCTCGAAGACCGGCTTCCTGTCGTCAGGTTACGCGATCCTCGACACGCTGACGGCGATCATCATCGCCGTACTCATGATATCGAAGTTCAAAAGCCCGGTCGCGGAGATGATCCTTGTGTTTTTCGTGCCGCTGATCTATATCTACCTGCTCCGGCTTATCCGTGATATCGATGATCCGTTCGAGTACGATGAAAACGGCAGCAGGAACGCCGACGAAGTCCAGCTCTTCCCGATCGAGGAATACCAGGAACGGCTGCGCAAACGGTGCGGGTAACCGCACCGCATCCGTATTGTTGTTGACTTTTCCCCCTTTCGCGTTACGTTTGTGCCCTGTAACGTACGCAAAAGCGGCCATCGCACGCAACCACTGAACATTACGGAGCGCAATCATGAAAAAACATCTCTCGATTATACTCGGCCTGTTGCTTGTATCTTCCCTCGGCTTCTGCAGAAACGGCGAAGACCGGCAGCCCGATGTTGTATGGGTGCCCACCCCCTACGAAGTCGTGAACAAAATGCTCGAAATGGCACAGGTTAAAAAGGGCGATGTGCTCTACGATCTGGGCTGCGGCGACGGCAGGATCGTCGTGACCGCGGCGAAGAATTTCGGCGTCCGTGCGTTCGGATTCGATATCGACCCCCAGCGGATCAAGGACTCGCGCGACAATGTGAAAAACAATAACCTGGACGGACAGGTGACGATCACGCAGGCGGATATATTCACGCTCGACCTGAGCCAGGCGAACGTGATCACCCTCTACCTGCTCCCCTCGCTCAACGTGAAGCTGATCCCGCAGCTCAAGCGGTGCCGCCCGGGGACCAGGATCGTCTCGCACGATTTTGACATGGAAGGAGTGCGGCCGAAGCGCGTGTACGAACTCGGCGGCCACACGATCTACTACTGGGAAACCCCGCTGGAAATGGAGAAATAGCGGATCTATCCCCCTTAATAAAACTCGCCGTAACCGGTACGCTGCAGGTCCCGCGCCCTGGCGATCCAGTTTTCCCGCTGGAAGCGCCAGGTATTCACCTGCGCCTCGTAAGCAATGGAAGCCTCGACTTCGATCATAAGCGCGGAAAGGTCGCGCACTGACGAGGCCGCGCTCACCCGCCGCATCCAACCTGCCCTGCCGCCCGAATTCCACTCCCGTGAATGCGCCGAAGGCATGATCTCGCGCTCGAACTCAATGAGGAGCGCCTTGAGACGCCGCACGTCGCTGCCCGCACCGCGCGTTTCCGCGATCCACTGCGCGCGGCGTACGCGCCAGCGCGGCGACTGGGACTCGAAGAGAACGCTGGTTTCAAGCTCTATGAGAAGCTGCGCGAAGGTAGGCTGTGCGGCCGGCTCGGAGGAACGGCTCCGCACACCCTGCAGCGCGCGCACACCGGCGATCCACTCCGGGCGCCGGGAACGCCAGGTCTCGAACTGGGCCGAAAAATTTATCGACGATTCAACTTCGATGAGAAGCCCCGCCATCTCGGGGATGGTCCTGACTATCCGCATCCTCTGTATCCATACCGACCTGCGGTTTCCCTGGAACCACTCGGGAGCCTGCGCCGCTCCGACGATCTCCCTTTCGAACTCGATGATCAGGTCCCCGAGCCGCCGGATGGTATTCGCCCGTTCGACGTCCGCGATCCAGTCAATCCGCCTTCTCGTCCACTGCGGCGACTGCGCTTCGAAGCGGACGCTGCTTTCAAGCTGAAGAAGATACTGCCTGAATTCAGCGGCCCCGGGCTGCGCGTCAAGGCGCTGAGACGGGTCCACCATCGCCGACTGGCATGCCGGAAGCAGGATGCAAAGCAGCAGGATCAGTTTAAAACTCGCGTGCCGTAAACTCATGTCGGCCTTACAACCTCCTGGAATTTAAACCGCCGCAGATACCATTATCATCCGGCGGGCTGGCGTGCTCACAGCAGAGCCGGTTAATGTTACGGATAATGGTAAATAATTGCAAACACTAAATCATCCCGCTTCCATCTGTTAATGGAGGATCAGAAAGCCTTACGTATCGACTTCCATATCCGGTCGCGCAGTTCCAGAATCCGCTCTTCATCGACGGTGAGCGACTCGAAGCTGAAGTATTTCTCATTGAAAAAGAGCGAGCGGGATATCGAGAGTCGCAGCGACGGAATGCCGAGCTTCACACACCGTTCCTGGATATAGCCGCCGAAAGGCGGGCGGTTGAGCGTGAATTTTTCGGCGACTGTCAGGTTTTCCCCTGAAAACTCCCTCTGCATCGCGGAGAGCAGGCCGTGGGCAAGCTCGTGCGGCCCGGTTTCGACGATCCCCTTTTTTGTGTTCACCCTGTTTCCAACGGTGACAATCGGCCTCGGGCTTCCCTCGTCAATGGCTCCGGGAGGCGCCACGACCATCATGGTGTGGCACTCGAGCACGTACTTCACCTCGCCGGTCCTGACGATCCGCTCCAGGGTCTGCTGGAACGGCGCGTAGTATCGCTCGATCAGGTTGGCGATGGCAAGATCGTCAGGGAACGCGTCTCCCTTGAAAACAGGTTTTCCCTGCGCGGTTGTTTTTTTTATCACCCCGTCGAGCGCCGCCGGTGGCACAGCCAGATGCGGCCGGTCAACATCGACGAAGAGGCGCGATATGCCCGCATCGAGCGTGGCAATGACGCCGTCGCCGAACGAAAACAGCTCGTTTGCGCAGACGTCGGATTCGTAGAGCAGGTCAAATTCGCTCACTTCCTCGTATCCCCGAAGCTCTTCGGGCACCTCGTATCCGCCATGAGGAATGACAATCAGTATGGGCAATTTTTTCTTCATTTCACGCTGCGCAAAAATTATATTGACCTTCACTCGCGACTGTGTGATACTGCCTCTGTCGGGTTGCAGTATATCACAACTGACAATCCAAAATCAAACACATTCCTGACCGAAATTACACAACACCTACAGCCATAAAGGGAGCCGGCGCATGAAACCGTACAAGACAGACAAGATCGGAGAGGATATTCTCGACATTCTGGCGAAGGACGCGAAGATAAGCACGAGCGACATCGCCAGGCAGGTTGACGAAACCGAGGAGACCGTTAAGAAATATATCCAGAAATTCGAAAAAGACCGGATAATCCTCAACTACAAGACCGCGATCAACTGGGAGCGGATAAAGGAACACGAAGTACGGGCGCTCATCGAGGTCAAGGTCACGCCGGAGCGCGGAATCGGGTTCGATTCGATCGCCGAGAACATTTACCGCTTTCCTGAAGTGTCGTCCGTGTACCTTCTATCAGGGAGCTACGACCTGCTGGTCCAGGTTGAAGGCCCGTCGCTCAAGGAGGTATCGCTTTTCGTATCCGAAAAGCTGGCGACGATCAAAAACGTCCAGTCGACGGTCACGCACTTTCTCCTGAAAAAATACAAGGAGGACGGAGAGATCCTTGTCGACCAGCCTGAATCGAAACGCCTGCCGATCACTCCCTGAAAAGTGCCGATATATCCGCACTTTTCAATAAAATGGTTTACACCTTTTACCGATACTGATATATATAAGTATAGTATCGGTACAGGATGATGATCGGAAGCCCGGCATGACAAGAACTCCCCTTTATCGAAGCGCCAGACGATGCGGATCGCTTCTCTCCGCCGCCGTCCTCCTGTGCCTTGCCGCATCATGCAGCAGCTACTCGGTCCACCATGCCTACAATAAGGACGGAAGCGTCAGCGAAACGCACTTCACCAACAGCAGGGGCGTATCCTACGATATCACGTATCGTTACGATAAGGATAAAGGCGCCGTCACTGTCGAAAGGCTCCTCAAAAAATCAGGACTGACGATAGACACGATCACGCTCAAGTTCAACGCGGCAAAACAGGTGGTCGTCGCCAACACCAGCTCGCTTGTCGACCCGGTGAAGGGCACGAAAGACGTCGTCGTGGAGTCGTATTCGTTCAACCGCGTCGGCAGGCTTGCCCGGTTCGAGACATCGTTCAAGAGTTCCTACAGCATCTCGAAAAACAAAACGGCGCTCATCACAACCCGCTACGACTACGCGAGCGGCAATCTCTCTGAAATATCGGTTGCGGGCGGGACGTTCAGGAAAAACATTCGCCTGTCGTATGTGAAGGGAGAGCTCGGTCAGATTGAATACAGCCAGGACACGCTCGACTGGAAGAAGCGGCAGTTTATTCCCGCGAAGAAGCTCACGCTTATCATCGATGACGGCGAGCCGGTGCGAATCACCGACACAACCGCTAAGACCGACATCACCGCGCGCACAAAAGTCGAAGCGATCTACCGCGAGGAAGGGATCGACGACCTGCTGCGGCGCGCCGAGTATTCCCTCGACTACACCGAGTATTTAAAGCACGTTGAAAAACGCCTGACCGCCGACTGATATCCTGAAAGATCATTCCCGCGGGAGAGACCTGTGCAGGAACTCTATCCCGCCATCAATCATGATCACGCCGTAAAGGCCGCTCTGCATCGCTCCCGGGTTGAAAAGCGCCGGAGTTCCCTCATGATGATACTGCCGGTGGGTGTGCCCGAAGAGCACCGCGTCGCAGCGCTCGGCGCGCCCCTCGCGCATGAGCCCCAGAAAATCGTGATGGGCGCCCTGCATGTCGCCATGCGTGATGAGGAAGCGGTATCCGTCAATTGTTTCCACGAGCCGGCGATCCATATCGAACACGACTGAAAGGTCGATATTGCCCGACACCTTCAGCACCCGCGTGCCGGGCGGAATGATCACATAGATGAGATCGCGCACGCCGTCGCCGCAATGAATAAGACAGTCGAACGGCGCTTCCGCGTCAATCGCCGACTGGAGCCGCTTCACGCTTCCGTGACTGTCCGATACCACGAGGAGCTTCATCCGCATACCGCCTTTCTTTTCGCTGTACGCCAGGACCGACTATTCACGCGCAGCGCCACCGCCGTCAAGCTTTTTCACGAGCGCCGTCATGACAAGCGTCGCGATGAGCACGGCGATATTGAAGATGAGGCCCCACCGTATACCGATGACCGGAAGCAGCACCGTGATGAGCACCGACCCGACGATCGAGCCGAAAAATTCCATCGCGTCGAGGTTCGACGCGGCCCTGTGGAATCCGTCGCGCGAGAGCACAAGGTAGAGCGCCGGGAAGGCGGTGCCGCACAGGAGCGAGAAGACAAAGAGGATGAGCCAGAAAAGCGCCTCCATCCTGATGTGGATGAAGAAAAACACGCACAGAAGCGAGAGGATCATGAGCGCCGACACGCCCTGAAGCGAGCGCAGGCGGAGGCGGTTCGACGCGTAGCTCCCGGCGGTGAGCCCGAGCATGAAGAGCGCGTTTATGAGGGATATGCGGTAATAGACGACCCCGTAAAAATTCTGGTAGAGCATGATCATCAGGAGCACCACCGACATGTTGACCAGCCCTATCGTGAAGATGATCGCCCCGCCGGCGAACTGCAGCGTACCGTTCCTCCGCTTCAGCCCGAACAGGACGAATACCGATACGAGGACGATCGCGGCCACGAAGTACTCCCAGTGCTTCAGGAGATGGTAGAGAAGCGACTGTTCGCGCGCCGCCGAATAGAGGATATAGCTCCAGTAGGCGAAGGGCATGTTGTCGCGGTTTTCGATCGCTCCCGGCAGGGCCGGGCCTATGGTATCGCGGAACCGGGCGATCCTGGTCGGCTCGAAAAAGCCCTTGAGCTCGTTCGGGTTGTACCGCTCCAGCACCTCGGGCTCGAGGCGCGCGCCTTCCAGACGGGCGAGCTCCTTTGTATATCCGGCGATGAGCGTACCGGTGTCGCGCGGAAGCGCGTCGGCGCGCTTTGAGCCGATCAGGTAGATCGTATCCCCCGACGTCACGAGGTTGTGAGGAAACACCCGTGAAAACCCTTTATAGATTGACGCGATAAAATTGCGCTGCTCCGGATCGATATAGCTCGAAAACCCTCCTATCGAGGTGATGAAAATCCCGTTATCGCTGAGGCGGTCGCGGCAGAGCGAATAAAACTCCGTGGTATAAAAACGGTTGATCATGGCGTTGTGCGGGACCGGCGGGAAGCACACCATCATATCGAAATGTTTCTCTGTCGTCGTCAGGTAGCGCCGCAGGTCCTGCGAGATCACGCGAAGTTTCAGGTCGGCCTCGCCGGTGCGGTAGAAACGCTTGCGGTACGGCCGGATCGTCTCCCAGAGCTTGGGATCGATCTCAAAATACGAAAGCGCGCCGACGCCGGAGCGGACCAGATTGTAGGGGAGCGAGCCGGGCCCCGCGCCGAAGATGAGCATCTCGTCGTTGCCGTCCTTCCGGAGCGAATTGATCAGATGGAAGACCGGCCTTGTTTCGTAGCCGTCGGGGATCGAATAGTAGAGCACGCCGTCGCCGTAGACGCTTATCTGCCGCTCGTCAAACCCGACCGCGATGGTCTGATAGCGCGTGCGCGCATAGGTCAGCAGCGTTCCCGACTGCGTCCGCGCCCAGAGGCTTTTGAATATCGCGCGTTCGCCCTCGTCGGAGAAATGGAAGAGGAGCACGGGGATGGCGAGGAGCGCCCAGAGATATTTTTTCTTCCGGTGAAACGCGTAGAGCGCGCAGGAGAAAAACATCAGGATCGCGGAGGTCGCGAGCGGATTCAAAAGATCGATGAGCAGGAACGAGAAGAGAATGCCTCCGGCGAACGCCCCGAGCGATTCGATGAGATAGGCGAACCCGCCCGCTTTGTCGCCGTAATGGTTTGAAAGGAGCGTGATGACCGGCGGAAAGAAATATCCGACAAAGTAACTCACCGGCATTGTGAACAGAAGCGAGAGAAGAAACTCCACGGTGATCGAATAAAATCCGCCCACCGTGCGCGGAAAGATGATCGGCGTCAGGTGCACGAGATACACCATGACCAAAAGCGCCACCGGCATGAGCATGAGCGAGCGGCTGACCCGGCGCTCGAGCTTTTCTGTCTCTGCGGCCGCGTTGTAGCGCGCACCGAAGAAAATCCCGATGAACCATCCTGTGTAGATCATTCCGATGATGAACTCATTGCCCCTGAAAATGGTGAGGAGCTCGCGGATCAGGAGCACCTGCGCGATCGCCGAGACGAACCCGAGATAGACGGCCGCCGCGACGTAATAAAACCGGCTTCCGGTGATGTATTCGCGCAACTTCATCCTATGACCACACCCCCGGTATCAAAGTGTTGCAATTCGGGCAGCGGCCGCCGCGGAGCCGGCTCACCGTGGAGTAGATGCCGCTTCGCTCGATGACGGTCCTTCCGCACTGATGGCAGCAGGTATTCTCATAGCGGTGGCCCGGCACATTGCCCACGTAGGCGTAGCGGATCCCCTCGGCCGTGGCGATCTCGCGGCAGCGCTCAAGGGTGACGACCGGCGTGGGGGGGATATTACGGATCAGGTACATCGGATGGAACCGCGTGAAATGCATAGGCACGTCGGCCGAAAGGTTCCGCTTCACCCATGCCGCCATCTGGCGGATCTCGGCCGGGGAATCATTCAGCGTGGGGATGATAAGGACCACCAGTTCGAGCCAGGTACCCGCCGATCTGACGGCCACGAGGTTATCGAGCACGGCGCGAAGGCTCCCGCCGCAGATGTCGGAATAGAAGCGCTCGCTGAACGCCTTCAGGTCGATCTTGACCGCGTCAAGGGAGCGCGCGAGCTCACGACCCGCCTCGGGCCGCGCGTAGCCGGACGATATGATCACCGGCCGCTTTCCCGCGCGCCGTGCCTGCGCCGCCGCGTCGATCACGTATTCGAACTGCACCGTCGGCTCGTTGTAGGTGAAGGCGATCACCGGCGCGTTCGCCCCCGCGGCGCGCGCTGCAAGCGCTGACGGAGAGACTTCCTCGGCGTCGAGGCTTTCCGGCGTCGACTGCGAAAGCTGCCAGTTCTGGCAGAAGCGGCAACGAAGGTTGCATCCTGCCGTGGCCACCGAAAGCGCGAGCGAACCGGGAAGGAAATGGTTGAACGGCTTTTTTTCGATAGGATCGATATGGATGGCCGCAAGCCGGGAATAGACCAGCGTGACAAGCCGGCCGCCCCGGTTCTCTCTCACCCGGCACGCGCCGCGCTCGCCGCCGCCGAGAACGCACTGGTTGGGGCAGAGATCGCACTGCACGCGTCCGGCACCGAGCGCGTGCCAGTGCCGCGCGGGGCGGACAAACCGGTCATCCTGCGCGGAAAAGAGCGAGCAGGCCGGCGCGGCCATTCCGAAAAGCGCCAGGCCCAGGGCGGCCCTTCCCCCTTGCAGAAGAAAGCGCCTTCGAGTCAGCATTTCTTTCGGTGTGTTGTAATATCCCATTCCGCGTTACCGATACAGATCAGGCCGACGTATCCTCGCCGAACACCAGCGCCTGGAAGGTGTAGATCGTCGCGCCGTTGCGCCACGCGTTGTCCGGCAGACCGGCCTTGCGGCAGGCGTGGACGAGGAACTCCTCGCGCGTCCACCCGTACTCGACCGCGACCTGCGGCAGGAGGAGCCCCCTCTGCCCTCCCATCTCGATGATGATGCCGTCGCGCCCGACGACGATCTCCTCAGGAGAGCGCGCGACCCTCGGCTCGGTGAGCACCGATATCTCGATTGAAATATTGTTCATCTCGTTTCGCGCAAGCGGTTCGAATCGCGGATCGCGGAACGCGGAGCTGTAGGAGCATTGGATCACCGACTGATAGAGCGGCGCGATACCGGCGATGATGCCGATACAGCCGCGCAGTTCTCCGCTTTTTTTGAGCGTCACGAAAACGCCGCAGCGCTGCCTGCATCCTTCAGGGACATCAGACTCGCTCACCCTGCACGCCTTTCCCTGAAAGAGGTGCGAGCGGATGTTCGTTCGCGCAAGATCAAGCAGGTAGCGCTTCTCGCGCGCGGACAGCGAAAAGCCGGTTTCACTTTTCACGGCGTCGCGAAGAGTCCCGAAAATGCCGATCGAAGCATAGCTCACCGAACTGTCACACTCGCCGGTGATGTTGCACGAAGTATCGTAAGCGAGCAGTTTCGCGCTCCGCTTCGCAAACGGGATCGAGAGCGCGAGCCGTATCGGGTTGCGGCCGCAGATCGTCGCGCCGGTCTTATCGACATAGCGGGAAAAACCTTCGCCGTCGCCGCGCACAATCGCCTCGATCGCCCCGCCGTCAAGCGCGCGCAGGCGCTCCCGGACCGCCGCGGGCCGGCGCTCCCTGAACGGCAGATAGCCGAACCTCTCGCCGTAATGCGTAAAATCGGAGCTCACAACGAAAAGCGGCCGCCGCTTACCGGCGATCGATTCAACGATCTTCGAGGCGGCAAGCCGCGCGTCGGCCTCCCCGATTTCGCCGACGAGGACAGGCACTACGGCGATATCCGTACCGAGCTTCGCGCCGAAGAGGCGCTGCAGGAAAGGAAGCTGTATCTCGAAGGCATGCTCGTGCGCGAACGCCTCGCGGCTTGCGGTAAAGAGGCGCGAGGCGGAGAGCTTTTCGGCGGTCTTCCTGTCGAGCCGTATTGCCCCGAGCGGCGTGTCGTACCGGTCGACCGGAAGCACGGCGCAGCCTTCAAGGCGGGCCTGGTGCGATGGAGCGAGTATCACGATAACACCGGGACTGGAGGCGCGCAGCGTTGCGTATCCCCGTCCCGCGACTTTGCCGGAATACTGATAGCCGGCGTGGGGAACGATAAGCACGGCCGCGTCGTCGATTGCCTCTGCCGGCGAAACGGCCATCATGCCGTCAATGTCGGAGGCGAGCTCTTTCGCGTCAGCCGGATACCATCGACCCGCGAGGAGGGGACCCATTGTTTCGGTACGCGAGCTCGCCCTGCAGGAAAAGGTCATCACGAGCGCAAGCAGGGATAGCGCCGCGAATCGATGCAGTATAAGCAGAGAGCGTTTCACCACTTATTCTCCCAGTTTACCGAAGCCGTCGCGCGCATGAGGATCACGAGCGCCCATTGCTGCTTCTTCAGGCCCCGGAATATTCATCGCTGGCAGAACAATAACACCACTCGGCGGAGAGGTCAAGCATGAAATCCTCTCTTTAGAACGGGGCCTTTGTGAACGGACAGAGGCACAAAATTCAAAAAATATATTGCCCGCCCACACCGATCCGTGCTACTTTGTCCTTTATATTTTCTTTTGATACAGGAGAGCATGTCATGTCACGAACACTGAGAAGCGAACAGAGCACGCAGGGAAGGAGGATGGCCGGCGCCAGGGCCCTCTGGCGGGCGAACGGCATGAAGGAGGAGCAGTTCGGCAAGCCGATCATCGCCATCGTCAACTCGTTCACCCAGTTCGTTCCGGGCCACGTGCACCTTCACGAGGTCGGCCAGCACGTGAAATCGATCATCGAACGGGAAGGCTGTTTCGCCGCGGAGTTCAACACCATCGCAATCGACGACGGCATCGCGATGGGCCACAACGGCATGCTCTACTCGCTCCCGTCACGCGACCTGATCGCCGACAGCGTCGAGTACATGTGCAACGCCCACACGGTCGACGCGATGATCTGCATCTCCAACTGCGACAAGATCACTCCCGGCATGCTCATGGCCGCGATGCGCCTGAACATTCCCGCGATCTTCGTATCGGGCGGCCCGATGGAGGCGGGGATAATCCGCGGCAAGGCCTACGACCTCATCGACGCGATGGTAATGGCCGCAGACCCGTCGGTTGCCGACAGTGACATTGCAGAGCTCGAGATGCTCGCCTGCCCCACCTGCGGCTCCTGCTCCGGCATGTTCACCGCCAATTCGATGAACTGCCTCACCGAGGCGCTCGGACTCTCGCTTCCCGGCAACGGCACCATCGTCGCCACGCACAAAAACCGGATGGCGCTTTTCGAAAAGGCCGCGGTGGGCATCGTCGAAATGGCGCGTCAGTATTATGAGAAGGGCGATGAGTCGGTGCTTCCGAAATCGATCGCGACGAAGAAGGCGTTCGCCAACGCCATGTCGCTTGACATCGCGATGGGCGGATCGACCAACACGGTGCTCCACCTCCTCGCGGTGGCGGCTGAGGCCGGCGTCGATTTCACCATGAAGGACATCGACGCGCTCTCGCGCAAAGTGCCCAATCTGTGCAAGGTGTCGCCGAGCTCGTCCTACCATGTCGAGGATGTCGGAAGGGCGGGAGGGATTCTATCCATCATGGGAGAGCTTGACCGCGCCGGCCTCATCGACCGCTCTGCCGCCAGGGTAGATTCCCCCACACTCGGCGAGGCGCTCGACAGGTTCGATATCATGCGTCCCACGGCGGGCAGGGAAGCGCTCGATATCTACGCAAGCGCCCCGGGCCGGAAGGGGCGCAATCTCGTGCTCGCCTCGCAGGACGCTCGCTACGAGGAGCTTGATCGCGACCGAGAAAAAGGATGTATCCGCGACATCGCGCACTGCTATAACCCCGACGGAGGGCTTGCGGTCCTCTTCGGCAATATCGCCGAAAACGGCTGCATCGTCAAGACCGCCGGCGTCGATCCGTCCATTTTCAAATTCAGGGGACCGGCAAAAGTATTCTTCTCGCAGGAGGCCGCATGCGACGGGATACTGGGCGGCGGGATCAAAAAAGGCGACGTGGTGGTGATACGCTACGAGGGGCCGAAGGGCGGCCCCGGCATGCAGGAGATGCTCTATCCGACCTCCTACATCAAATCGATGCACCTGGGCAAGGAGTGCGCGCTGATCACCGACGGAAGGTTTTCCGGCGGCACCGCGGGGCTTTCGATCGGCCACGTCTCACCCGAGGCTGCCTCGGGCGGGGCGATCGCGCTGATTGAAACCGGCGACATTATCGAGATCGACATACCCGCCAGGTCCATCAGGGTGGATATATCCGACTCCGAGCTGGAAAAGCGGCGTGAAAAAGAACTCGCGAAGGGTCCGCTCGCCTTCACTCCCGCCGGCCGCGACCGCGTGATCTCAAAAGCGCTCAAGGCTTACGCGCTCATGGTCGCTTCGGCTGACAGGGGCGGCGTGCGAATGCTGCCTGGAGAAAAGTAGGCCGCGCGCGGCGTCCCGCGTATCCATCAGAAAACAGGAGACTGACCTTGAAATCACTCTCATTTCTCGGAAGGAGCCTTTCACGCTGATCGAAGGATTAAGGCGCTGAGTGTGTTCTTCCCGCCTACGGCCACGGGTTCCAGTCGCCCCAGTTTTTGAGATAGTATTCGAACGCCGGCCGCTTCACGCCCTGGATCGCGATAAACCGCTTCGCCTGCTCCACAAGCTCCTGCTCCCGCTCGATCGGCAGCTCTCCCTGCATCACGCGGGAGCGCAGAAACACAAAATAGGTATCGAGCACATCGTGGATACAGTAGTTGTTGATCTCGGTGATCCTGCCCTCGAGGTACATGTCGTAAACTTCATCACCCTTCGCTTCCATCTTGCCCGGCTTGCCGAGTACCTTGGCGAGAAGATTCAATCCTCCCACCATCCGGATCGCGTTGAAGTTGGAGAGCCAGTCATGAAGGTCGATATGCTTGTTCCCATACCGGTAGCGCGTTCCGAACTTGTCCTTGAAGTGGCGCTGGATATTGATCCCGTACCGGTAGGCCATGAGCTCCATCAGCGGCAGGTCGAAACCGCGCCCGTTAAAGGTCACCAGCGACGCGCCGGAATACTGCTGTTCGACGCCCTGCCAGAAGAGCCGGGTCATCTCGGATGTGCGGAACGAAGGCTCATCGAGCGAAACCACTTCCGAGAGCGAAAAATCGCCGCGCACCTTGGCGATCACCAGGCATATCGGGTACTGAAATGTCGCGGGAATGAAAAATGTCGATCCCCCCGAGTTGGTGAGGATCTCCTCCTGAAAACGGCGAACCGCCGCCCGCTCGTCGATCTCGAGGTCGGGGTATTTCACCATCTTGATCAGCTTTTCGTCAGGGATCGATTCGATATCGAAAACGAGATACTTGATGTCGCTGTTGTTATTCATATCAGGTCCGTGTTTATTCGGCGCTTATCCGCCGGCATAAGGGCGGTCATAAAAACCGTCTTTTCCATTTCACAGCCGATCAAAAAGCCGGTTTTACAATACTTGCGCCCGATGGAAGGCACAAAAACGGCGGTTTTTGTGATCACCTATAAAAAAAGAGCATATCCCGTACGCACAGATATGCTCTATCTTCTTCCTGTTACAGTTCAGATAAAGATACTGTTTTTTCAATCGGCGCTTTTGGTGAAGCGCTCCCACATCTTGTCATAATAATCCTTGATGAGCGGATCGGTTTCAGCGGCGCGCGCCTGTTTGAGCACTTCAAGGTGCTTCTTCTCGGACACACCGACCCTGGTGATCGCGAGCACGATCGTGTAGCGCACGTCGGCGACCTGCTCTTTCAGTAGCCTGTCATTCAGGTCAGCGATAGAGGCTTCCTCGCCGATATATCCGATCGCCATGGCCGAAGACATACGCACCTTCGCCCTGTTGTCGTCACGAAGGAGGTTTTTCAGTTTGGGAAGGGCGTCTTTTTCCTTCTCCTGTCCGAGCCAGTCGGCGGCCCGTATCACAGTGGCTTCGTCATTGCTGGAAAGATCGGTAATGTAATCTTTCGCGTTCTTCTTGGCAGGCTCTTTCTTCGCTTCCTGGGCGTTCACAATTGTTACTATGGCAAACACTGTTATTATGGTGAGGACGAGCTTTTTCATATCACACCTCATAATTCTAAGCTTGATTGCACAGGACCTTGAGCACGTAAAAAGGCCTGCCACGGCTGACCGCATATTGGTACTGTTTCATCTTTAATAAAACATGTCAATAATTTTTTACCAGAGCGGGGGGATATTGCCGCCTGCACGGGTGAAACGTCGCGCCATCGGAAGGCAATCGCGCCGAGTGACCGTTACCGCTTCGATACCGGCCGCACGTTGCTGATCCTGCACTGCACCTGAACGGTGTTTTTCGCCGGAAAATAACAGAACGAGGCGCCGTCGCCGTAGCCGAACCTTACCACCTTCAACGTCGCGGTGAAATCAGATTCCGGCGGCAGGCGGTCGAAGGCGCGTGCCGAAAGCTCGTCCGAATAGTCGGCGGAAGATATTCCTACAAGTTTGCCGCGCCCCGTGTGGAAACGAAAAGTGATGAGCGGAAAGAAAATCTCCTCATTTCCGTTCTTTTTATAGAAGACCGGTGCGCGGTGGTCCGAAAGGACGAATTCGTTTCTCGCGCCGGAGGGCTTCGTAAATCTCAGGCCGGCGATGATCCGCCCGGGAGGAAAGTCACTGTCGAGGTGCGTGAACGCTTTTTTCCGCAGGTCCTGCACGCATATGGCGCACGTCTCGGCCCTGCTGTCGGCCAGTATCCTCATTGCGATCACCGGGTACTCGAAATCCTCGCCGGACAGTGTCGCGATTCCGGCGAAGAGGAAGATCCCCATCCACCCTGAAAAAAAAAGTTTCCTCATACCGCCTCCTTTACCGTTCCGCCCGCAGATAACGGTCGATAAAACGCCGCATCCCTTCCTCGTACACGCGCGCCGACTGGATGATGCCGAAATTGTGCGACCCGCGAAGCTCGATGAACTCCTTCGGTTCAGCGGCGGCCTCGAACAGCGCGCGCCCCTCGGAGAAGGGAATGAGCTCGTCGTTGACGCTGTGAATGACAAGCACCGGGGAGCGCACGGCGCGGATATAGTCAATGGTGGCGTAGCGGTAGGTCAGCATGAGAAGTGCGGGAGGAAACGAGCAGTGGTGGCGCGCGACGCTTCTGATCGTGGTGAAGGTCGATTCGGCGATGAGCATCGCGGGCGTGTGGCGCGCGGCAAGCCATGCGGCGATCGACCCGCCGAGCGAGCGGCCGTGAATGATTATCGTGCGCGGATCGATTCCCCGCTGCGCGGTGAGATAGTTCCATGCCGCGTCGGCGTCGCGGTAGGTCCCCGTTTCAGAGGGAGTTCCTCCGCTGCGACCGTATCCCCGGTAATCGAAAAGAAGGGAGCTTAAGTTCATCCGGCGGTAGATCTCGGCGGTCTGCAGGTAGTAGGAGATGTTGCCGCCGTTGCCGTGGCAGAAGAGCACCACGCCCCTCTCTTCCGGCGATGGTATCCACCAGGCGTGGAGCGTGACGCCGTCCTCCGTGCGCAGATCGACCGACTCGTAGGCGAGACCGACCGACGAGGGCGTGGCCACAAGCGCCGGTTCGGGGAAATACACGAACGACGACTGGCATGAAAGTGCCGCCGCGAGGAGAAACAACACCGCGCCTGTGGTAATCAGCTTCCTCATATCCCCGTTATTCTCACACTCTTTGCCGGATATGGCAACTGATTTTTTCAGAAAAAGAAATTGAACGAACCGCCGGCCTCATTTTTCGCCGCGGCCGTCGACCATGAACCGGGTTCGCTTACCCGTGTCCGCCGCGCTTCGATGACGAATGTCGCGTTGGTGCTGATCGTGAACCGCTGGGCAAGCGCGAAGGTCATCTCGTTTCCGTGCTCGCCGAAGCGCGAATAGAGGTCTCGCGCGCAGAGGTGAAATTTCCAGAGGCGCGCGCTGCCACCGATAAAGCCGGTCGATCCTCCCGCACCCAGTGAGTAGCGTCCGTCGAGATCACCGCCGCCATCAACCTCCCCTTCAAGAAAGAGATAAAAGATCCCGAAACTCCCACATTTCCACGCGAGCCCCGTTCCCGGATTCAGTTGTCCGACCAGATGATAGTCTCCATCGTCAAGGAGCCGTCGCTTCAATCCGAGGTTGACCTTCCATGACACCGACCGGATGAACCGGTCGCGCGGCGAGAGCGAGATGATATCGATCATGTCCCACCGTTCCAGCTCGAATTTTTTTTCGCGGTCGTAAAGCCGAACGGCGAAATCAGTGAACACGATCTGGCCCCCCTCGACAAAACCGTCGTCCGGGTCGAGGAGCACATGATAGGCGGGGCGCAGCCGAACTTCCTGGTACGGCTCATCTCCCCGGACTCCGCCGCCGACGGCAAGGCGCGCGGGCAGGTGCCCCTTTTCGGGCCGGGGCGGTTCCGGGACCGTGTACGCGGCGCTGTCGGGGTTGCCGAGCGTGGCGCGCGTGCGCAGCGACTTGATGAAGATATCAGAATACTCGGCGCGGGTGATATCTCCCTTCGAATACTGGTAACGGACATATTCGGATACGAGGTCGCAGACAAGGATCTTCTCCTGCGTGCTGATCTGCTGCTTCAGAATATCGTCGGTCGTTTTTTCTCTTGCAGCGATCGCGAGGGCAAGCCGCTGGTTTTCGGTGGAAAGGCGCGAGGCGATATGGCGGATAGTAGTCACGCGGGAGGGGCGGTAGACGACGCTGTCAATGAGATTGCCCCGCTCCACACCCCTGATCGTGTCGATCGGAATGACCCAGGTGAAAAATCGTGAATAGAACTCATCGGAAAGCGCGAGCCCCGGACGCGCGGCGTCGAGCAGGAAGAGCAGGCTGTACGAGCAGTTCTCGTCGAAAAAGTAATAATAGGAAAAAATATTATCCAGCTCGTAGATATGATAGAGCATGCGGCGCATCTCGTCGGCGTTGAAATTCAGCCGGTACTCCCAGATGTCGCGATGGTCGAAATCACCGTACTCCTGAATCTTCGCATAATATGGAAGGATACTGAAGTAGCCGTGATAAAATCCGAAGATGCCCCTCACGGTATAGAGCGGGCCGAAGGTGTCGGTGGTGATCGCCGAATAGTTCACCGCGTGCGCGAGGAGCCGGCTCCTGTTTCCCGTTTCGATGGTGAGCAGCGTGTGCCCGAACATCGAGGCCGGACTGTTGATGTGTGAAGTGGGGAATGAAAGGATGACAGAAGAAGGCCGCAGCGATTCAACCATCTGAAAAATTTCCGCGCATTCGCCGGCGGGGACCCTTGCCGGATCAATGCCCAGGCGATCCTTCAGCCACTGGTAGCGCGCGACGAACCGGCACGTCGGATGTCGCTCGCCTTCGATTTTCGGTGAAAAGAACGCGCGGATCGTCGCGCGCAATTCTTCCCGCGGATCGGTCCGGCCTTTCTCCGAAAGAAAAAATTTCGGGTCGTCGACAAGGCTTTTCACGCCGCCGATAGCCTCTTTGTAGTGGAGGAGCGTATGCCAGTACCGGTCACGGTGCAGCTCTTTTTTCTCAGCGTCGCGGAGCAGCGTTTCTACATAGCCTGCTTCATTTATCGCATCCTCAGCGTGAAGCGGAACCGCGATGATATAAATGGAGAAAAAAACCGCCGTGCATAATAAAACAAGAGATACGGTCCCGGCGGGGAAGCCGTATCTCCCTGAAAACAATTTCAATTCACCGGTCCTTACTAGCTTGACCTGAGTACGGTCTCGATATTTCTGAGGACTTCATCGTGCGTAACGTTCTGCGAGGTGAAAATCCTTGAGAAATTGTTCTGGAGCTTGGAACAGAAAGTGCCCCTTTCAGCATCGCCGACTTCGAGAAGCGCCGCGAACGTGGTAAGATACTCGCCGTTGCCGCGCGCTATGTCTGTCGCAAGGCTGTCGAGGTTTTCCGCCACGAAACGGTTGACCCGCTCATTGGACACGATGCCGCTGAACCGGCTGCAATTGAGCGTTCCCGAGGTGATGCCGAAAGACTGGTTGAACAGAATGTGGTTCGTGGTGATCGCGAGGGTCTGGGAAACAAGACCGCCCCTGCCCTGAAAAATCATTGAACCGACGCCACATCCCACATTTGACTGGTTCGCGTACAGTTCGGAAACCGCGAATACCGCAAGCGCCATTGCGAGAACAAATACTATCTTTTTCATGTCTTCCTCCATTTTTTTTGATACGAAACCCCGCCCCCGTACATCACGCGAAGTACAGCGCGGGAGCAGGACGCTCCGAAGCAAATATTATCCACCTGAAACAGGCGGAGTGTCAAATACTTTTTAAATCTGAAATTTCATGAAACAGGAATTCAGCCCCATGAAAGACACGGCCCGGAATGCCGGGTATCCGCGGATAAAAGAAAAAACAAAAAATACTATTTGACATATTATCGGAGTGCGACAAATCTCCTATTCGTTTAAACGCGGATCAGGGCGGATACAATTATTTTGCGGGTACAGGAATGGAAAGAAAAGATGAGATGAGACAATCGGCGGGGGCCGAGGATTTCGAGTCGATGCTCGAAGCATCGCTCTCGCGGAAAGACTTCTTCTCAGTGGGCGATGAAGTCAACGGCGTCGTGGTGCTCATTACACAGGACACGGTTCTGGTGGATATATCCGGCAAGAGCGAGGCGATGGTCGACCGCGCAGAATTCGTCGATCAATCGGGCGCTATCACCGTAAAAACCGGCGACCGGATCAAGGGAATCGTCTCATCGACACGGCGCGGTGAAATCCGGCTGACGACCAGAATCGGGATGGGAGAGCTGAATTTCGACCTGCTGCGGAAAGCATACGAAGAGGACCTCCCGGTCAGTGGATCGGTCACGGGAAGCGTGAAAGGCGGCTACCGCGTATCGATATCCGGCATACCCGCCTTCTGTCCCGTATCCCAGATGGATAACCAGGGCCGCGACGAGACCGATCTTACCGGAAAGGCCTTTGAATTCAAGATTATGGAGTTCAAGGAAGGCGGCAGAAACATCATCGTTTCCCGCCGCGCGCTTGTCGAAATGAAACGCGAACAGCGCCGCAGGGAGATACTTGCAAGCGTCAAAGTCGGCGACACGATACAGGGCACGGTCGTTTCAGTACAGAATTTCGGCATTCTCGTCGACCTCGATGGCGTCGAGGCGCTGGTCCCCCGCACCGAAATAAGCTGGAGCCGGCAGGCCGATACCTCCGCATACCGTCCCGGAAGCCGCGTCAGCGCGCGCGTGCTCGCGCTCGAGACCGAAAATCGCATCGTCCTCAGCATCAAGCAGCTCTCCGCCGAACCGTGGAGCGCGATCGGGTCGTTCTCCGAAGGGCAGACGGTAAACGGAAAAGTCACCAACACCATTAAAAGCGGCGCCTTTGTCGAAATCGCGCCCGGCATCGAAGGATTTGTCCCGCTGTCGAGAATGAGCCTTGTCAGGCGCGTGCAGAGCCCTTCGGACGTCGTTTCGATCGGAGACAGCGTCCAGGTCCGCATACTCGAGATCAACACCGGCGACCGCAAGATACTCCTCGAGCTCATCACCGGCGAGGCGGACCCGTGGCAGGAATCGTCAGGAGCGATCGAAGAGCGCCTTCACGACGCCATCGTGGAGAGCTCGCGCCCAACGGGAGCGACAATACGCCTTTCCAACGGAATGGAAGGGTACCTCCCGAAGGGAGAGATGCTCGCCAACAGGGGGGACATCCAGTCCGCCTACCCCGCGGGAAAAGAGGTCAAGGTCGTCGTCAAGGACATCAACCGCGCCGAGCGCAAACTTATCGTGAGCGAAAAACACGCCGAGATGAAAAAAGAGCTCGGGGAATACGAGGAGTACAGCCGGCAGCAGAGCCAGGCGCAGTCGGGGACCGCGACACTGGGCAATCTTTTCAAGGACAAGTTCGACGAGCTCAACAGGAAGATCAAAAAGTAGGCCTCAAAGCGGCCGCGCGGCAGTTTCGCCGGCGGTCAATCATCGGGGAGAGCACCCATAACCATGATCAAGCTGAAAACCGGCGAGGTCGTTCCCTACAATGATGATTTTGACAGCTTCTTTCAGGAGCTTATCACCTCGATCATCAAGACATCCCTGCGGGCGGCGACGAAAAGCATGGTGGAGAATGACGACGCCGACGCTTTCGACAAATACCTGCTCAAAGAGATCATGGACAACTGCATCTACGTCGTACACCAGATCAAGGAACTCGCGAAGGACAAAGAGGAGCTTGCCACGCTGCTCATCACCGGCTGCCTTTTCAACTGCACCGTAATGAACCTCTCGCACCTCAGGGAGGGATCACAGAAAAAGAGCGACGACACCATTCATTGAACGGCTTCCTACAGATAATACTTCAGCTTCATCTGCCCTTCCTCAACGCTGTCAACCATGATGAAATATTCGTAGAGATCGAGCACGTCTATCATCTTTCTGACGTTCTCACCCGCTCCGAGCAGCAGCAGCCGTTTGCTTTTCTGGCGCGATTCTATGCTCAGGTTGACAAGCACATTGATCCCCGACGAGGTGACCACGTCGACACCTTTCATGTTGAGAATGACATTGCCTTTCGCGATGAGGCTTCCGATCAGCCTCGAAAGCTCATTTTTTGACGAGTTGGATATGTTCCCGTTGAGGTTGACGATTCTGATTCCCTCGTGATCCTCGATCGTATAGTTCAGGTACGATTCCATATCCGCCGCCTCTTATACCAGCCCGCCGATCACATCGGCGAGGAGCGCGTCATCGACCGCCTGATTGTACGCGGGAAATCCGATGCCTTTCAGCAGAACGAACTGTATCCGGCCGTCAAAATTCTTTTTATCATATTTCATGTGGGATATAACCTTCGAAGGATCGAGCCCGATCCGTTCCCTCACAAGCCCGTAGCGCTCCATGCAGTCATGGAAGCGGCGCATCGTCTCATCATCGAGGTATCCCATCCGTCTGGAGATCGCCATCGCCGCCCGAAGTCCCACCGCGACGGCCTCTCCGTGCGAAATGCCGCGGTATTCCATGACCGATTCGATCGCGTGTCCCACCGTGTGGCCGAAATTCAGGACCGCGCGCAGTCCCGATTCCCGCTCGTCCCTGCCCACCACGCCTGCCTTGTATCCGGCCGAATGATAGATGAGCTTTTCCATGATCGACTCATCGCGGATCGAATGCAGATCGTTCGCGAGCAGCAGATCGAGAAGCGTCTCTTCGCCGAGGAAGGCGTGCTTGACCGTTTCGGCCATCCCGTTTTTGAGCTCGTCATCGGGCAGCGTCGAGAGAAAAGCGACGTCCTCTATCACCGCGCGGGGCTGGTAGAAAGCGCCGACAATATTTTTTCCGGCGGATATATTGACCGCCACCTTGCCGCCAATGCTCGAATCGACCATCGCAAGCAGCGTCGTTGGGATATGCACCACAGGCACGCCGCGCATGAAAAGCGCCGCGCAATATCCGGCAAAATCGCCGACGACCCCGCCGCCCGCCGCGAAGATGACCGATTTCCGGGTAAACCCCCGCGCGAGCATCCATTCAAAAAACTTTTCGGCGTACCGGTAATTCTTGTTCTCCTCTCCGTCGTCCATCTCGATGAGCTCGTATCTGCCGGCCTTGCGCATGAACCGCTCAAGCCGGTCGCGGTGAAGCCCGTACACGGTGCGGCTGACGATAAGGCCGATATGCTCGGCGCCGGCGGTAAGCGGTTCCGTATCGATCGAATCGAGCAGCGACACGCCGATGCGTATATCATAGCTCGCGGATTCCATGGCAAGCGGTATCGTCTTCACAGCGGCATCCATTCTTTTTTATAATAGAGGGACTTCGTTCTCACGCCGGCAAGCAGCTGCTCGATTTCATCGCGCACCGGCGGAAAGATCATCAGATCACGAAGCTGGTCTGCGGCAAAAAAGGAAAAATTGAAAAGCCTTGTTTCAGGGCCGAGGGTATAGGTTCCGGAAGCATACGAGCAGTGAAAAACGATGTGGATGATGTGGCGCTCCTCTTCCGGCGCGATATTGTCACAGAGAAAGGCAACGTCTCCGACATCCACCGAAATACCGAGCTCTTCATTGAACTCGCGTCCGAGGGCTTCCCTGAGCGATTCTCCGTAATCAACACCTCCCCCCGGCAGCAGCCAGTAAACCTTCCCTTCCTTCCTGTGGGCGATGAGAAGCACCCTGTCGTTCTCGATGAGGACCCCCGACACACGGACGCGAATCGCCCTTTCCTGAATGTTCCCGGAGCTCAAAAAGAAGTATCCCCTCCCTGAATCCTCTCCAGTATCTTGCGCGCGGCATCCATTTCCGCTTTGCGCTTGCTGTTGCCGGTCCCCTGTGCGACCTCGCTGTCATGGATGACAAGCCTGACCGTAAACTCCTTCTGGTGGTCCGGCCCGGATTCCCGGACTACCTCATAGACCGGGCGCTCCTTGTATTTCTTCTGGACATACTCCTGGAGCGTCGTTTTCGGATCGCGAAGATACGAGAGCTTGTCGATCCGCTCGATATCGCGCTTCAAAAGCCCCAGCACAAACTGCTTGCCCGCTTTGAGGCCGGAATCAAGGTATATCGCGCCGATCACGGCTTCGAGCGTGTTCGCGAGGATCGATGGCCTCTGTCTGCCACCGCTCTGCTCCTCCCCCTTGCCCATGAGGATATAGCTCCCCAGGTTGATCTCGTTTGAGACTTTCGCAAGGGTGCTTTCCGAAACGACCGCGGATTTTATCTTGGCCAGGTCGCCCTCGACATAATCCTCAAAACGCTTGAACAGGTATTCATTGACGATAAGGGCAAGTACCGAGTCGCCGAGGTATTCGAGCCTTTCGTTGTCCTTCTGGTCGGAGGGCGCTTCGTTGAGATATGAACGGTGTATCAACGCCCTGTTTAAGAGGCTTTTATCGTTGAATTTGACTTTTATTTTTTTCTGAAGGCTGTCCAGCTGACGGTAACGGTTTTTTCTCTTTTTCGACTGACCGTCGCTGATACTTTCATCACTCATCGCGGTTACGCTCAAACAAACTAATATCCACATTAGTGTATGGTGATTAGCTCATATCGCCCCCGCGCCCGCCGACATGAACGGTAATCACCAGAAACTAATCCTCTCTCACGCGTGCTGCAACTTGCTCTCAATATACTGGATGGCGTCTTTTACCGTCGCGATCTTTTCAGCGTCCTCATCAGGTATCTCGATGCCGAACTCTTCTTCAAGCGCCATGACCAGCTCGAGCGTATCGAGCGAATCGGCGCCGAGATCATCGACGAATGATGCTTCAAGAGTAACTTCTGATCCATCAACGCCGAGCCTGTCGACGATAATCTTCTTCACTTTTTCAAAATCAACCGCCATGTACCAGTCCTCCTGCTGACTTTAATTCTTAATGATCGGTATGAAGGCATCAGCGCTTATACTGCCGGAGACTTTACCGGTTGGAAAAGTCCCGGCCTGTTCAACGAAACGTAAAAGGACAGCACTGATGGAAGTCATATATCATAAAATCCGCGGCGCACAGCGCATAATCGAAGTGCAAATTTAAAATAAATTGCGCTTCTTGTCAAGATATAATAAAAAAAAAGGATGTCACGCGACATCCGCTTTTTTTTATTATATCAGGATATAAATCCGACCAGGATTAAAACTATTATCAAACCGCGACATCCGTCATGCGAACATGACGGATCGGGATCACTTGGTTTCCTTTATCTTTACCGTAGTTTCCATGATGAGCTGTCCCTTATAATGGTTACACTCGGGACATACCCTGTGCGGAAGCACATATGCGCCACAGCGGGGACACGGACGGAGGTTAGGCGTTCCTATCGCCTCATGCGCTCTTCGCATCCTGGATTTTGCCTTCGACTTTCTTCTCTTTGGAACTGCCACGATTCTACCCCAGTTTTCTTAAGTTTCTTTCAGAGAGTGCAGATTTATATGCACCCCCGTATTACGTCAAGAATTATTTCAATTTTTATCCGCGAACGACATCAAAAAGAGCCGCTGCTTGGCCCTGCGCGAAAATACCGAATTCGGATAGGATGTAATAACCTTGTGGAAATACTCCCGCGCCTTGAACACGTCCTTCCGCTTCTGATACATCCGGCCGAGATCGTAATAAATCTGGTCGGCAACGGGACTGTCCGCGTGCTCGCGCTCCAGCCGGCGGTACAGCTCAAAAGCGTCATTATGGTTTTCCATGTATTCGCACGCGACCGCGGCTTTCTGCAGGGAAAGGACCGCAAAGGCCGATGTACGGTCTTTTCCGGCCTGCAACAGGAAATATTTCTTCGCCTGATCGTATTTCTTCTCGTTAAAATACAGGTTGCCGATTACATAATATCCAACCTTGTTCACATAACCCCATCGCGATGACTCGACGATCTTATCGAGTTCCGAGACAGTCACATAAAACGCGCCCGTCCGGCCGCGGTCATCGCCGCGATAGCTCCTGTAATGGTCGAGAACCTCTTCAAAGCGCTCAAGCTCGCTCGTCTGTCGGCTGTCGTAATACATCATGCCGCCGACAGCAAGGGCGGCAACAACGACAAGCGCCGCCAGTCCGTACAGCACAAGGCTCCGGTGGTTTTTTATATAGTCTTTGAGGAACATCAGCGCGTTTTCGACAATATTCCTCTTGATGGTGATGTCTCTCCTCTCCATTGGGCAAACCTGCTAATTTTATAGTTTATCTTTCAGAATATCGCCGAGCGTGACCTTCGAAGGGTTGGAACTGTTCAGCACGCGGTTAAGCTCTTCGCGCTCCGTCTGGACTTCGAACTGCTTGACGCTGAGCGAAATGCGCTTCTTGTCCGCGTCAACGCCGAGCACGACAGCATTCACCCGCTCGCCGACGCTGAAACGCTCTTCAATATTCTCTATTTTTTTACGCGAAACTTCCGAAATATGCACAAGCCCCTCGACGCCATCCTCGATCTTCACAAACATGCCAAAGGCCGCGATCTTGGTAATCGTCCCGGTTATCCGTGTCCTTGGCGGATATTTCTCCTTCAGCGCTTCCCAGGGGGATCGCGTCAGCTGTTTGATGCCGCAGGCGATCTTCATCTGGTCCTTCTTTATGTCGAGGACCTTGAACTCGACCTCGTCGCCGGCGCGGTATTTCTTCAGTTCGTCCCGGGCTTCGCCCTCCCAGCTCATGTCGGATATATGGATCAGGCCGTCGATGTCTTCTTCGAGCTCGACGAACATCCCGAAATTCATGACTTTTTTGACGGGCTTTCGAAGCACCGTGCCGACCGGGTAGCGCTCGTCGATAGTGTCCCAGGGATTGGGTTCGAGCTGTTTCACCCCGAGCGCCATCTTCCGCTCCGCCGCATCGATGGAAAGCACCCTGACATCGACCCTCTCGCCTTTTTTGAACATGTCGGCGGGATTCAGGTTTTTCTTGGTCCACGAAATATCGGATGAATTAACAAGCCCTTCTATCCCCTCCTCGACTTCAACGAACACACCGAAGTTCGTCACGGTAACGATCCTGCCGTTTACGGTGTCTCCCGGTTTATAACGCTGTGCCGCGCTGAGCCACGGGTCTTCGTTGAGCTGCTTGAGCCCCACGGTCACACGCCGCTGGTCCTGGTCGATCGAAAGGATCAGGAACTCCTTCTCCTCCCCGGGCTTCAGGACATTGCGCTTCTTGAAGACCTTTTTCCATGAAATGTCTTCCTTGCCGAGATACGCCTCGACGCCTTCAATGTCGATGATCGCGCCGCTTTCCACGTACCGGAGCACTTTCCCGTTCGCCTTCGATCCGACTGAATATTTCGAACTGAAATTGCTCCAGATCTTCTCGCCTTCTTCGTCGATATATTCCTTGCGCGAAAGGATGATCCTGTTCTTCCCTTCGTCTATCTTCCTGATTTTAAAGGTAAAGGAGTCCCCTGCCTTTGAATTTTTTCTGAACCTGAGATCGCCCATCTGCGAATAGGGAAGAAAGCCGCTCACGCCGTCGCAATCGACAACCATCCCCTTGTTGCTGACTTCGCCTGCCGCGCCGGCGATGTACCGGTTCCCCTGGTTGTACCACTCAACAAACTTCTGCCACTTCCTGGCCTTCTCCGCCGCGATTTTGGAGAACACGAACATGCCGTCCAGGAGGCGCCTGCTGAGGAGCATTACATCAATGACACTGCCGACGGCGGGAGGCTCCGAAAATTCATCGAGACTCACCCGTCCTTCGGATTTCGACCCGACGTTCACATAGGCAAATTCGTTATCGATGGTGACGATCTCGCCCTGAAGCACCTTGTTGGGCTCAACCACGTCCATCGCGGAGTTGGCCACATGCTCCATGCTGATTTCATCGTCATACTTTTCAGAATAGTCTATCATGACACCATACCCTGTGAATTATTATCAGAAAGCTCCGCGCAATGTGCGATTATGCAATCAGCATGCGTTTGCTTTTTCAAGGAGAGGAGCGATAAGGTCACAGACCGCATCAATGACTTCATCCCTGTCCATACCGGACGTATCGAGGTAGACCGCGTTTTCGGCCCTCCTCAACGCGCCCACGGGACGGGACTGGTCCTCAATATCCCGTTGGATAATCTGATTTTTTATGTCATTTAAGTCAACATTTTTTCCCGAATCCTCATATTCGCGGAAGCGGCGCCGCGCGCGCACGTCGACCGAGGCGTCCAGATAGATTTTAAGGTCGGCGGAAGGAAACACGACCGTGCCTATATCGCGGCCGTCCATTATGATCGATTCATTTTCGCTCCACCGGCGAAGGAGCGAATTGACGAATTCGCGTATCTCCGGATCATCCGAAACGGCGCCGATGCTTTTTGCGATCGATTCCGTGCGGATTTTTGCGGACACATCCTCTCCGTTAACAAACGTGACCGCCGCGCCGTACTCATCAAAGCGCTGTACTATCGATATCCCCGAAAGGTCGGCGATGTATTTCTCTCCTTTGCGCAGGCTCCCGTACTTTTCGAGCAGATACCAGGTGATGGAGCGGTACAACGCGCCCGAATCGATATATTTCAGGGCGCACCTGACGGCGACCTGCCTGGAAACGCTGCTTTTTCCCGAGCCGGCCGGCCCGTCCACGGCGATGACAACATGACTGCGACTCATGGCTATATTCCGTTCCTGAATTTTTTTATCGCTTCAAAGTGCCGCGCGATTTCAGTGCCGGCTTCATTTCCCCGGCCGATGAGCGAGCGGAGCTCCTCCAGCGCGGCGATCATCCTGCCGATCCCCTCGGAAATGTTATCCGCGTTGAGCCTGACGATATCATTCCACATTTCCGGCGAGCCGGCCGCGATCCGCGTCACGTCGCGGAATCCCCTGCCTGTGAACGGGGCGAGAACTCCCGTATCCCCGGTATGTGTCGCGCTTTTCATCAGCTGTTCAACAACGGCGCAGGCGGCAATGTGGGGGATATGGCTCGTGGCCGCCACGATCGCGTCGTGCGCTTCCGGCGTTGCTTCAACAACGCTCGCCCCGATCCCCTCCCAGAACGACCTGATCTTCGCGATGTCGCCGGGACGGTTCGCCGCGTGCGGAGTGATGATCACCGATGATCCGCAATAGAGGTCAGCGTCGGCATGCTCGTACCCCGACTTCTCAGAGCCCGCCATCGGGTGGCAGCCGATGAAAGCTTCGGGACGCTTTGACGCGCGCGCCGCGGCGACGACCGCGCGCTTGACGCTTCCCACGTCGATTACGAGCGAATCGGTTCCGAGTTCCGGGCTGTCGAGAATTGAGGTGATGATGTCAAGCGAAGCGCCCACGGGCGTTGCCACGACACAGAGGTCGGCGCCCTTCACGGACATGCCCGAGATGTCGGATACAAAGTCCACGACGCCGCCGGAAAGCGCTCCCTGAATCCTCTCCGCATCGCGATCGAAGGCGGTTATTGTAATTCCCGGCATGCGGCGGCGGAGCGCCTGACAGAGCGATCCCCCGAGCAGCCCGAGTCCGAACACCGCGATTGTGCTGAACATTACATCTCCCTGTCGAGGGCCGCGGCGACTTTTTTCATTTTTGCGATCAGCGATACGAGCTGGTCATAGTTGATCGTCTGCTGGCCGTCCGATACCGCGTCTTCGGGATTGGGATGCGCCTCGACCATGATGCCATCCGCCCCTGCGGCAAGATAGGCAAGCGCCGCGGCGGGGACGAAATCCTTCAGCCCCATCGCGTGGCTCGGGTCGCAGATGACCGGGAGGTGCGTCCATTCCTTGATGATCGGCACAATGCCGGCGTCCAGGGTGTTGCGCGTCACGTCCTCGAAGGTACGTATCCCCCGCGGGCAGAGGATCACATTTTTATTTCCGTGCGAAAGGATATATTCGGCCGACATCAGAAACTCGTTGACCGTCGAGCTCATGCCGCGCTTCAGGAGGACCGGCTTCTGTATCCGCCCTACTTCCTTGAGAAGGTTGAAGTTCTGCATGTTCCTCGTGCCGATCTGGAGCATGTCGACATGCTCGGCGACGAGCTCCACGTCTCGCGGGTCGACGACTTCGGTCACGACGGCCATGCCGGTTTCTTTTTTCACATTGGCAAGAAATTTTATCCCCGCCGCCCCGTATCCCTGAAACGAATACGGCGAGGTCCTCGGTTTGTACGCGCCGGCGCGGAAAAGGCTCGCGCCCGCTTTCTTGACCATGAGCGCGTGCTCGATGACCTCCTTCTCTCCCTCGCAGGCGCACGGGCCGGCTATCATAACGATCTTACTGCCGCCGATCTGCACGTCGCCGACGGTGACCACGGTCCTGTCGGGATGCGTCTCGCGGCTGACAAGCTTGAACGGCTTTAAAATGGGTTTGACCGACTCGACGCCGGCGATCGCGGTGAGCGGAAGCTCGCGGATGAAGTCCTCATCGCCGATCACCGTGATGATGGTCCGCTGCACGCCTGTGGAAACATGGGGATCGAGCTTCAGCGACTTGATCTTATCGACAATATGGTCTATCTCGTCTCTGGTTACATTCGGCTTCAATACGATAAGCATGGCATCACCCCGCTTGAGTTTTTTCAGGAATTGTATGGTGTGCGGTTGATCGGGAAAACGCGCAACGACCGGCAGGCACGGCCTGTGTCACGAAGAGGAGCTCAGCTGCCGATGGGATAGGAACCGAGCACTTTCAGGAAAATCGTGCTCTCGCGCATCTTATCCAAGGCATCCCTGACCACCCTATCATCCTTGTGACCGGCGAAGTCAATGAAAAAATTGTACTCCCACATCTTTTTCTTGTCCGGCCTCGATTCGATCTTTGACATGTTGATGCCGGCCTCATGGAACGGCCGCAGCATGTCGTAGAGCGCGCCGGCCCTGTCCTTGATCGCGCAGACGATCGACGTCTTGTCCCTTCCGGTCGGGGGATTCTCGCGCCTTCCGATGACCAGGAACCTCGTGTAGTTCTGCCGTGAATCCTCTATCCCCGTGGCAAGCACGTTCAGCGAATAGATCTTCGCCGAGACCTCCGAGGCGATCGCCGCGGAATTCCTGTCCCACGAGGCGGTCTCGGCCGCTTTCGACGTCGAGCTCACCTGGTGCACCTCGACGTCGGGAAGGTTCGCACGCAGCCACCCCTTGCACTGGCCGAGCGGCTGAGGATGGGAATAGAGCTTTTTTATCCTGCCGATATCATCGCAGAGCGAGACGAGGCTGTGCGATATGCGCAGGAACTTCTCCGAGACGATCGAAAGGTCGGTATCGAGGAACTCATCCAGCGTGTAGGTCACCGCGCCTTCGGTGCTGTTCTCGACGGGCACCACGCCGAAGGAAGCCCTTCCGGCCTCAACTTCATGGAACACGTCGGGAATGGTTTTGAACGGGATCGAAGCGGCGGACTCGCCGAAAATTTCGAGAAGCGCCAGGTGCGTGTAGGTCCCGGCGGGGCCGAAGTAGGCGACCTGGACAGGTCTACTCGCGGCTATCGCGCCGGATACAAGCTCGTTGTACACCTTCACAAGGAGGCCGGAGGGGAGAGGGCCCTCATTGCAGCTTTTTATGAGCTCCTCGATCTCCGCCTTTTCGACCGGAGAGAAGTGCCCCTCTCCTTCGCCGGTGCGCTCGCCGATCCCGTCAATAAAGAGCCGCGAGCGTTCGGATATAAGCGCGATGATCTTCCTGTCGAGTTCCGCGAGTTTTTCGTTCATTTATTCCCCGCTCGAAAACGTGAGTTCCTTGATTTCAGAAAGTTTGGGAAGGTCCGAGATTTTGTTGAGGCCGAAGTACCTGAGAAAATCGTTGGTGGTCCCGTAAGCGAGCGGACGACCGGGGAGGTCCTTTCTTCCGACCGGTTTGACGAGATTTTTCTTCATGAGGTTGGAGACCATCACCCGCGACGAGACGCCGCGAAGCTCGTCGATCTCGGCGATCGAGATCGGCTGCTTGTAGGAAATGATCGAAAGCGTCTCCAGCATTCCCTTTGAAAGCGATTCCTTCCTGGTAAAACCCATCACCCGCCTGATCTGGTCGGCGTACCGCTTGCTGGTGACGAACTGGAACCCTTTCGAAATCTCGAGAAGCCGTATCCCCCCGTCCCTGCTTTCATATTCGTCAACGAGCGAATCGATGACGATGCGGGCGTGCACCGGGTCGAGCCCGAACTGTTTCACAAAAAAAGTGATCGGCAGCGGCTCGTTTGAAAGAAAGAGCACGGCCTCGAAAAGACCGCGCAGATCGTTTTCATCGCGTTCGGCGGAGCGCTCTTCGCCGCCTGCCGTTTCCTCTTCGGCCTCGTCGTGTTCTTCTCTTTCAATGTCGTTTTCCATCACATGCCAACTCCCGAAGATACAGAATACTTAAAAAACCGCTCCTACTGGTCCGTAAGCGGAAAGCGGTCAGCGCGCATAAGCCGGATGTCACCGAAGATCGTATGCTGCATGATCCTGATCTTCCCGGTCTTGCACATTTCCAGGATCGCGAGAAATGACGCGATGATCAAAGGCCTCGTGGGCTGGTTCCTGAAAAGATCGGCAAACAACACGTTGTCGTTCTTCCGCAAAAGTTCGGTAATGAATACAATTCTGTCGCTCACCAGTATCTCGTCGAAGACGATCTCCTGCTGGACGATTGTGTCCTGCGAATCTATCACCTCGGCAAACGCCTTGAGAAGATCGAAAAGCGAGACCTCGATATAGACTTCCTGATCGACGCTGTCCGCCGCCGTGTTTTCCCTGGCGAAGCAGTCCGACTGCACCTCAAATCGCTCTCGCAGCTTCGCCGCGGCGAGCTGATACTTCTTGTATTCAAGGAGCTTCTCTATCAGGTCCGGCGGAAGCGGCTGCACGAAGTACTCATCCTCAATCTCGCCGCCGGGAAGGAGCGCCTTAGATTTGTAATAGAGCAGTTCCGAGGCCATGACGATGAACTCCGAGGCCACCTGTATATTCATCACATCCATCAGTTTGAGATAGTTGATATACTGCTCGGTGACCATGGAGAGGGGGACTTCGGTAATATCCATCTTGGCGCTCTTGATCAGGTTCCAGAGGAGATCAAGCGGCCCTTCGAAATTTTCAATGGCGATTAAGTATTTGTTTTCGCCCGGTGTGGTTACTGTATCTAACATTATTGTAAAAGGTATATTCTAAAAGTATGTTTCTGCGATGGAACCGGAGAGCCAATCTGATATGGATATGGAGTACTCGCCCCTCCCGATAATAAAAGCGACACATTCAGATGTCGCTTTCAGAAAGCACGGGAATTACGGTAAAGCCGTATCGATTACGACAGGGCTTTTTCAGCCGCCTTCTGGAGTCTCTCGGGCGGGAACGGCTTCACGACAAAATCCTTCACCCCTATCTTAATGGCCTTTGTCAGAAGGTTCTCCTGTCCGAGAGCCGTTACCATAATGATCCGGGCTGAAGGGTCGATCCTTAATATCTCTTCTGCCGCTTCTATTCCGTCCTTCTCCCGCATGGTAATATCCATGGTTACAAGCTCAGGTCGCAGTTTCTTATATAATTCAACGGCTTCATTTCCGTTCTCTGCTTCTCCAACAACCTCATGTCCTCTCGGGACGAGGGCGTCTTTTACAAGCGTTCTCATGAATTTCGCATCATCAACGATCAGGATCTTCGCCATCTCAACACCCCACACTGTATATTTCTAAGAATCGCTTTCATTATCGGAATACGACCATACTGAAGCAAGCTAATAATTTCCAAATAATAAATCAACCATTATTACTGCATATGAATTATAAATCCGGTTCGGGTAGCCAGCAACTACTATTTTGCCCTTTCCCGCACTTTTTTACAATAAATCACGACACACTAAAGATATTCAACTATTTTTTTTGCTATTGTATTCAGAGGAACAATGACGTCTATTGCCCCGATTTCAACCGCCACCCTGTTCATGCCGTATACGACGGAAGTCTCCTCGTCCTGCGCTATTGTTGATCCGCCCTTCTTCTTAATATTCAGTATTCCGGCTGAACCATCCTTACCCATGCCGGTCATTATGACCGCGACCGTTTGTTTTCCATACGCTTCGGCTATGGAGTTGAAAAGGACGTCAATTGAAGGCATGTGTCCCGAAACCTTTTCACCTCTGGTCAGGCGGATTACACTCTCTCCACCCTTCTGCTCGACCAGCATGTGTGAATGCCCGGGAGCTACGAAGCCGCACCCCGGCAGCACGCGGTCTCCGTCCTCGGCTTCTTTCACGTTCAGGGTGGAATTGACGTTCAGCCTCTCAGCAAAGGCCTTTGTGAAACCTTCGGGCATGTGCTGCACGACCAGCACGGCAGTGGGGAAATTTTTCGGCAGGCTTTTAAAGATGGTAAGCAGAGATGAAGGCCCTCCGGTCGATGTGCCGATACCAACAATCCTGCTGGTCGAAGTGATCTCCGGCACAGGTCCGGGCACGACCTCCGGGTGGACGGGCTTCTCGTCTTCCTTTTCGGCTTCGACGGCACGCTGCTGAAAATTGATTTTGGAACGGTAGACCGACTTGATCTTCGTTATGAGAAGATGGCCAATCTCTTCGACAGTAATCGAAAGAATGGATGATGGCTTGGGGATAAAATCGACCGCACCGTATTCCAGCGCCTTGAACGTCGGCTCGGCGCCGTCCTGAGTGAGCACGCTCATCATGATCACCGGCTTCGGATCGGTGCGGATAATCTCCCGCAGCGCGTCGAGGCCGTTCATGATCGGCATCTCGATATCCATGGTTATCACGTCAGGATTGAGCACGCGGTTTTTGAAGATCGCGGTCTTCCCGTTGTTCGCGGTTCCCACTACTTCGATTTCGGGGTCGGATTCCAGTATGTCGATCACGATCTTGCGCACAAGCGCGGAATCGTCAACGACAAGGACTTTTATTTTTTCTGGCATCAATCTCTCAGCTTGTTCACAATTATTTTCAATGAATCCACATCCGGCAATATGAGAAGATTGCCGATCACCCTGTCATCACCATAGAAGAAATCCGTCTCCATGACAAGTGCGTAATCATTGACAATGTTGTGCACCACGAGGATCGAGTCGAGCGTTGCCTGCATGTAATCGTGGATAACCGTCGGAACGGTGGGCTTTAACGCCATGCCGAGCCTGTCGGCGAACACGTTAACGACCGAAGATCCCACGATATTGGTGACTTCCTTGAGGGCTGATTCCCCGTCTTCAGTCAGTTCACTGGTACCGCCTGACTCAGATCCGTAAAGCATGTCGACGAGCTCAAATCCATTCTTTTCCTGAAGGCTGAACAGGATGGAGCCTTTGATGTCTCCCACCAGCGGCATATAGACGCCGATGTAGACGTTGTTCGTGTCACCGACCGTCATGGGAATATTTTCCATCGCCATGAACCTGACGTCGGGAATCGAAAGATCGATCCGCTTGCTCAGGATCTTGGAAAGCGATTCGGCCGCCTCGGTAATTCCGATGTTGGCAATGATCCGTATCTTTTCGAGGTCGTCGTCGGTCATCTCGAACGCCTTTTTGATGTGCTCGTCAGGCTGGGCGCTCTGCACGGTGGTTTTGATATTTTCCTTGAGCTCGTCCTTGAATTTATTGAGCGCTTCCCTGACCTTCAGGTCAACGTCCTCCTCGTTTATTGCCTGCGAAAAAGTTGTCTTTGGCAGTTCCGCGGGAGTCACTGACTCAACAGCGCCGGCGGACGTTTCAGCATCATATACCTTTTCTTCCTTAACCGGTTCACGCCTCTCCGGCTCGCGGACTTCCTCTCGAACGGGCCGTGTCTCGGCGGCAGGACGCGCTTCCGGCTTTTTCTCTTCAACGGGCTGGCGCGGCTTCTCGACCTGCACTTTTGGAGCGACGGGCTCGGCCTTCAGCGCCTTCTCTTCGATCCGTGCCTCGGCCTTTTCCAGTCCGACGCTCACTCCTTCGAGCACGCGCTGGCGGTCGCGGCGTGTCAGAACGTCCTGGTCGGATATGACTTTGTTGATCATCGAAGCGATATCAAGGATCAGGCAGATGCTTCCGTCACCGAGAATGGAGGCCCCTGCAAGGCCTTCGACCGTCTTGTAGTTCTGTTCGAGCGATTTGATGACGATCTCCTGCTTGCCCTCGAGATAGTCGACCATCATGCCGATCTTCCGGTTCCCGTATCCCACCACCACGACCGGAATCTTCATGTTCGACTCAAGGTCGCTGGCGATTCCCACGAATTCATTAAGACGCACGAGCGAAAGTATTTCACCACGGAGGTTGATCACCTCGTGCCCTTCGATCGTGGTGATTTCGTCGTTGCCCACTTTGATCGTCTCGATGACGTCGGAAAGCGGAATGGCGTACATTTCCTTGGCCACCATGACCATGATGGCCGGGATGATCGCGAGAGTCAGCGGGAACGCCATCACAAACCGCGTGCCCATGCCGGGCTCCGTCTCGATGCTCACGTTTCCGTTTAGCTCGTTGACGATCTCCTTGACCACGTTCATTCCCACGCCGCGGCCCGAAATATCGGTGATCCGCTCGGCGGTGGAAAACCCCGGCGTGAAGATGATATTGTAGATGTCGTCGTTGTCCATGTTGGAGAGCATCTCGCGCGTCACGATCCCTTTCTTCAGCGCGTGCTCCTTGATCGACTGGAGGTTCAGCCCGTGGCCGTCGTCGCTCACCTCGACGAATATCTGGTTGCCCCCCTGGTACGCGTTAAGGGTGATCGTGCCCATTTCGCCCTTGTTGAGGCGTTTGCGCTCCTCGGATCGCTCGATACCGTGGTCGACGGCGTTGCGGATCAGGTGCATCAGCGGCTCGCCGATCGCGTCGATCACTTTTTTATCGAGCTCGGTCTCCTCGCCTACAACCTTGAGCTGCAGTTTTTTGTCGAACTCGATGGCCATGTCGCGGACCATCCTGTTGAAGCGGGAAAAGACCTGGCCGATCGGGACCATCCTCGTTTTCATGATACTGCTCTGCAGGTCCTTGGCGATGCGGGACATCTGCTCCATGCGGTTCTTGAACTCGTTGATGATCGATTTATCGTACGACTGGCGGCGCATCTCTTCGTAGAGTTTGTAAAATCCGGAATTGGCGATAACAAGCTCTCCCACGTTGTTGAGAAGAAGATCGAGCTTGTCCACGGAAACCTTGACGGTTTTGATCACATGCGACCGCTTATCGTCCTTCCTTCGTTCGTATACATGCTCTTCTTCGCTTTCGGCCTCTTCTTCGGCGGGCTCTTCCATGACGGGGGGGATCTCCTCTTTTTCGACCACCTTCTCGACCGGTTTCTCCTGCTTCACGGGCGCCGCTTCGGCTTCAGCCTCGGCAATCGTCTCCGGGTCATGAAATTTCAGCACGAGCTTTTCATCTTTTTTTATAAGGCTGATCTGGCGGAGGTCGACCCGCTGTATCTGATCGACGTCGCACGCCTTCCTGATATCATCGATGGAATGCCTGGTCAGAAGTATCATCTTGAAGACAATCAGCGTTTCGGGATCACTCACCGAATCAACATCCGGCAGGGTGGTTATGATCTCGGCGAACTGCTCGATATTGTTGAGGATAAGCCGGGCCTTGAGCGATTTCATCAGCGCGGCGGGGTCGATAAACACGGTCACCTCGCAGCACGACGAACCGGCGTCCAGCCCCTTTCGTATCTTCCTTCCGTCGTCGGCGGTAAGCTGTATCTTGGGAGACTCCCTGGGCGGGGCGACAGCAACGCGGGGAGCTTCTTTCACGGCCGCTTTCGGCGATGACGAGTCGCTCACGCGCTGGATTTCGGCGATGATCGGGGAGAGGTCCTGCGTCGGCTCGTGGCCTGACGCGACGGTATCGATGACAGAGCTTATCTCGTCGAAACAGCGGAAAAGGACGCTCACGATCTCGGGAGTGACTTCCATCGTTTTGTCGCGGATACCCTGCAGCAGGTTTTCCATCCTGTGGGCGAGATCGCTCAGGCTGTTCAATCCGACAAACGCGGCCGAGCTCTTGAGGGAATGCGCCGCCCTGAATATATTGTTTATGATATCATGGTCGTTCGGGTCCTTCTCCATGTGGAGGAGGTTCTGGTTCAACTCCTGAAGCTGCTCGTCGGCCTCTTCGAGGAAAATGTCCTGATATTCGCCAAGGCTAAATCCCATTGCAGTTACTCCACATTTTATTTTCTGAGTCGGGCATGGCCGCCGGAAACGACACGGGGCGCGTCATGCCTGTTCCGCCGTTTCCGAAAACAGCATGTTGCCGAGGTTCAGAATGATTATCAGCCTGTTCGAAAGGCGCCCGATCCCCTTGATGAACTCCTCGGATACACCCTCGATAAGCTCTGACGGCGGATCGATATTGCGGTCGGGCATGCGCACGACCTGGTACACGTTGTCCACGAGAAGCCCCACCAGCTTCTCGCCGATCTCAACGACGATGATCCGGGTAAGATCGGTAAGCTCTCCCTGCGGAAGCCCAAAGCGCTCCCGCACGTCGACGACGGGGATCACGTTCCCGCGAAGGTTGATAACGCCTTTGATGAAACCGGGCGTGTTCGGCAGCCTTGTCATTTCGGGCATCCGCAGTATCTCGTGGACGGCGAGTATGTCGATACCGTACTCCACCTCATCGAGCAGGAAGCTTACCAGCTGTATGATGTCCCCGTCGACTTCAGCCTCTTCTCCGTTCTTCGACGCCGAAACGACGCTGAGGCCGTTTTTATTCTCCTCATCCTGCCTGTTTTTCTGCAACAGCTCTCTTATATCCATACTCAAATCCTGCCTCTGCGTAATCTCACTGGAAGGCCGCCTTCCGGCACACGCCGCAAAACTCCTTTTCCTCGCGGAAAAAAGCCCGGTTGCGCTATCCGATCAAGACGATAGTGCAATAGGATATCAACCCATTTTGTTTAAAAAATTTCAACAATATTTTAAACAATTATATCATGGCCGAGCGGGGTCTTGCAACAAAATATGAGCGGAAAAACAACCATATGCGGATAAACAGGGGGATACAGCCCGGAAGGCCCCGGATTAGCCGGGACCTTCCTCTTCAGCGCGTCCGCGGAGGAGCGGCGCAGCATGTCACCGTTTCAGCTCTCTGTTGACGGATACGATTTTTCCGTTCTCAAGGCCGACAAATATTTCACTGCCCTGGGCGCCTGCGGATGTCACGATCGCCGCGCCGGCATCATGCGTCCACTGCACCGCGCCGTTCATGCCGACCGAATAGAGCGTTCGGCGCGACGCGACATAAAGCGTCCGGTCGCTCACCGCGATATCGGTGCGGATCGAGCCGCCGAGCGATTTGCGGAACACCGTATTTCCCCCGTTCACGTCGAGCGCGAAAAGCGAGCCTGAAAGGCTTCCGAGATATATCCGCCCGTCGATGACAACCGGCCTGACGATGAAACGGTCATCAAGGTCCCTGCTCCATTTTACGGTCCCGCGGTCGGCGTCTATCGCGCTCACTTTCCCCTGGAAGCTCACGGCGTAGATATCATTTCCGGAAAACGCCGCCTTGAAGCGCTGCCCCATGTCGGCCGACCAGCGCGTTCTGCCGCGCGCCGCGTCGAGTGAATAGAGCTTTCCGTCATTCGCCGAAAGATAGAGACTGCCGCTCATCAGGATCGGCGTTTCGAGCACCGCGGCAGGAAGCGATGTATGCCAGCGCTCCGTGCCGCTGCGGTTGAGCGAGTACACGCTTCCCTTGCTTGTGGCAAGATAGATTACGCCGCCCGCCACAACCGGCTTCATCCCGTTGATGAGCGCGCCGTCGAATTTCTTTGACCAGACGATCTTTCCGTCTTCAGCGCGAAGCTGGTGCAGCCGCTCGTCCGCCGTCGCCACATGCAAAAGGTCCCCGTCAACCGAGATGCCGGAGCTCACGGCGGCCGCCACCGACGACGTCCAGAGCGTGCGCGCGTTCTCCCTGTTCATCGCGACGACCTCGCCCTTTGACGTCGCCACGAACACCGCGTTGCCCGAATACGCGATCTCGGAGGGCATATCCCCCACGTTCCTGTTCCACCGCGTCCTTGAAAGCGGCCGCAGCGGCACAAGCGCTATCGCTTCGGCAAGCTTTGCGCCTTCGACGACCTGTATCTGCTTTGAACTCTCTTCATGTCCGGCGGCCGAGGCGCGCACCGAGTAATTCCCCGGGACCAGCGAAAGCGTCACCGTTCCCGCGCCTACAAGCTCTCCGTTCAGGTATATCTGCGCGGTCTCGGGAGTTGCCTGTATCCGCACTTCGGATTTCGTGTCCTTCTTCTCCTGTATCTCCCTGATCTCGCGCTCCTCAACCGCCTTTATCTCCCTGAACTCCTCCCGTACCGCGGAGTCCCTTTCGGCAATCGCGGTCACAGTGATGGGCGGCGCGGCGCTCACCGCCTGGATCGCCTGCTGCACCTTCTCCTCGACAACCGCCTTCGGCGCTTCGGTCCCGGCCGTTGAGGCGAGGGATTCCACGACTTTTTCAATTTCACTGTTGGTCTTCTCGACCGCGGCGGCCTTTACCAGGCAGGACTTATCCTCGGTCACCACTACCGCTTCCTGTTCGACCTTCTGCTGCACCTGCTGGATCACCTCGGCGCTTTTGCCCGCGTCCGCCGCCGTCTCGAGCGCCTGAATGCGCTTGGAGACCCTGACCGACCCTTCGATCACCGAAACCCTGGTGTCCCTTGAGGGATCGGCAACGACCATGAATTTTGTTCCCCGCACGCCCGCGACCGCGGTGGGGGTCCTGACCACAAACACTTCGCCTTTGGCGAGCTTGCGCGGGCTTGCGAGCACCTTGCCTACGCGAAGCTCGAGGGTGTTCTGTTCAAGGCCGGTCGCCCCGTCCCGCACGAGCCGGGAAAGCACGAGATCGCTCTTTTCCTTGACGCGCACCACGCTTCCGCCGATCTGGATGTCGAGCATGGAGCCGGGATCGGTTTTGATCCTGTCGTTTTCGTTAAGCGTGGCCCCCACATCGACACGGCTCCAATTGCCTGTCTGAAAGCGGAACGAGTTTCCAAGCGCAAAGGTCACCACCGCCGTGTTCCGCTGCGACTGCGTATCGCTTCCACGCTTGCAGGCGAAGAAGAGCGAAAGCAGAATAATCACCGTTATGAGCAGATGCCGTTTCATGACTGTCCTCCTTGAACAAAAGCACATTACTATACAATATAACACGGCGGAAGTAGACAAGTGAAATTTTTTTTGGGATATTGCGGTGGGGGATACAGGGAGCCGCCTCCCGGAGAGGCCGCCGTGTCAGTCCCGGTGCAGGACGACCAGCCCCTTCTCCTCGGTACCGAAAAGAATATTGCGGCGGGTGACGGTGACGCCGGTCGTGGGATTGGACTGCATGACATAGGACCACCGGACCTGTCCCTTCTCACCGTCAACCTGATAGAGGACACGGCCGGCTATCGTGTAAATGGCGTGATCGTAGATTGCCGGATTCACCCTGATCTGGCCGCCGAGCGCGGCCTTCCATTCAAGCCTTCCGGCCTGGTCCAGTTTGAAGATATCGCCTTCGATATTGAATACGTACAGGCTGCCCCGGTCGAAGAGCGTGTTGACGATAAGCCTTCTGCCGGTGTTGTATTTCCAGTCAATGGCTCCCCGTTCATGATCGTACGAGATCACCTCACCGCTGTAGTTTGCCAGATACAGTTTCGGCCCTTCGATGATCCGCGAGGTGCCGATCACCTTGCCGACGTTTACCTGTTCCTCGATCGCGCCGGTAGCGATATCGACCTTGTAGAGATTGCCGTCCTGGACGGTGACGTAGAGCTTGCGCCTGCTCACCACCGGCGAGGAGAATATGCCGCCGTCGAACTTCGACTCCCACCGCAACCGACCGGCGGAATCAAAGCAGTAAAGGAATCCGCGCGAGGTGCCGGCGAAGAGGAGGCCGTTGTGGTATTCAATGCCCGAACCGAAGAGCAGTATCCCCTTTATCGGCCGCTCCCATCGCATGGCGCCGTTGCCGAGCGACAGTGAAATGATCTTTTCGTTGTTTGTGGCAAGATACAGCGAATCGCCGTCCCACACCGGGTCGGAGCTTACCGGCGAAGCGAGCGAGCGCGACCAGAGGATCCTGCCCCTGGATACCGCCTCGACTTTCTTTTTTGTCGTAACGTTGACGAGCATGTCGCGCGATTCAATATAGCTGAGCGATGAGGAGTCGCCGTTGCCCCTCCACGCGCCCGGGACGTGAAGCCCTCCCCCGTCGCGCTCAAGCGTGACGGCAACCACGCTCCGGTTCGAATCCACCGTTTCCTCGACCGCTCCCGGCAGGTAACCGTCGGCCTTGACCTCCACGCGGTGACGCCCTTCGGTGGTCAGCAGCGTCAGGGATCCATTCCCCCTGAAATCGCCGTCAAGATAAACCCTGGCGCCGGGAGGCGTGACGTTTACTGTCAGAGGAAATACGCGGGGAGCGGCCGCCTCGGCGGAAGGGCGGCTCTCGATCGATCTCATCTCAGCGAACATCGTGGGAGTTTCATCATCCACTCTCACGGGCGATCCGGCCTTGACGATCTCGCCTATTTTCGCGGCCGGTTCCTGTGACGCGAGAGCGATCTTCAGGTCGCGTTCGAGCCGCGCGGCCGCGGCGGCATCGACGGTACAGATGCCGCCCGACTCGACGACAACCGCCGCCTCCTCAATCCGCTGTTCAATTTCCCGGCTCACCGCGGGAGACGCGCCCGTATCCACCCTGCTCTTTACACTGATCTTTCCTTCGAGCACCTCGTAACGGACGTCCCTGTTCCTGCCGACTGAAACGCCGAACGTGGTCCCCCGCACGCCCGCGACGGACGTGGGAGTGCGCACTGAAGCGCTGTCGCCCTTTGAGAAGCGTTTGAAATTGAATAGCGCCGTGCCGGATGGAAGGTCGGCCGAAAAGGCGAGGTGGCCGTCACGACGAAGTATCTCGGTGATCGAAAGCCTCGATCCTTCGCGGACCCTGACAATCGTGTCCGCTCCGACATGGATTTCGGCAAGGCCACGCGCGCCGGTCGCGACGACATCGCCGCTTGCAAGCTCGCGGCCGCTTTCAAGCGCCGTACGCGTCCCGTTACGCTCCAGGTGCGCGTCGCCGTAGACGAACCGGCAGACCGCTTTCACTTCGCCCTGCGGCGCGGCATTTCTTCCACGAACGGCGTAGAAGGTGAGCGCAACGAGCATGAGCGCGGGCACCAGCGCCGGAACGAGTATTTTCCATTTTAATCTGACAGGTTTTCGGGCAGGGGCGGAAGTCTGCGCGGGCACAGGTTCGCGGGCCGCTTCCGCCTTGATCCTCGCGAGAGCGGCATCATAATCGAAGGCATCCCGCCGCGAACTGGCGCTTTCAAAAATCCGATCCAGCCGCGCGGTATCAATACCGCGAAACCGCCGTTTTTTCGCGAGGCCTTCTATTAATGTCCTGATTTCCCGTGTGTCCATATCAATCAATCCCGAAGGACTTAAATCACTCCCCGGTCTTTCAGCCGGTCCGAGATGATCTCGACCGCTTTTTTCATCCGCCACTTCGCCGTCCGCTCGGAGCAGTTCAGCATCTCTGAAATATCCCTGTACTTCAGGTTCTGCTCGAAGCGGAGCAGAAATACCGTTTTGAAAGACTCCTTGAGCCCGTCCACGGCCGTGTAAAACTCACGCAGATCGGTCTCCTGAAGTATCATCTCTTCAGGAGATTCGCTTTCGGTCTTATCGCGCACGTCACTTTTTTCCCGTTCGATAAGGATCTCATTTCTCGCGGACTTCCTCCTGTAGTTTTTGGAACAGTTTACCGCGATCTGGTAAATCCACGACGAAAAAGGCCGCTCTTCGTTATACGAAGGAAGATGCCTGAAAACCCGCAGGAACACCTCGTGAAAAATGTCATCAGAGTCCTCGGCGTCTCCCACCTGATGATAGATCAGGCTTTTCAGCCTCGGCGCGTACCGCCGGTACAGCTCATCGAACGCATCTTCGCTGCCGTTGCGGTAATGTCCGACGATCTCTTCATCACTCAAAAGTTTAAAATCAGGGGACATCTTCGTTATATATACCTTTTGCCCGTGGGCAAGTGTAAAATTTTTCCATTATTTGTCTGATATATGCGCAAACCGGCCGCGGCGCATACATGCGGGCGGCCCGGTGAATCAGGGATGGCACGGTAAATACTCATCTGAGGAAATGCGCGGTTGCGCTTCCGGGCTACATGCGATCGGAAACGTTCATTCTGGCGAATACATCCCCGATCAGCCCCTCATCAAGCATCGAGATCAGCGCCCTGGCCTTGTTTTCTATATCGGCCGTCATGCTGGTCTTCATGTCGCGCACCTGGAAATACTCGTCGGCGATATTAAGCGCGGCGAGTATCGCGATTTGAAGCGGGCTTGCGGAGGATATGCTCCTCTGTACATCCTCCATCTTCTCGTTTACATAACCGGCAAGCTGGGAGATATACTCCGCGGGAGCGTCCCCCTGGATCGTATAGGTATTACCGAAGATCGTTACTTTCGCCCTGTTGTCCACCACGAACACCTCCGTGATATTCTCTGAACGGCACCCGGAACCCGACCGGAGCGCGCGCACGCCAGGACTACTGTTCGTCTTCAATTATAATAAAGTCATCATCATCGGAAGGCGCGCTCTTTGCCTGCTGCTTCTGCTTGGGTGCTTCGGCAGCGCGCTTTCCTCCCGCACGGGGAGTTTCAGAGTCATCGACGATGATCATCTCGTCCCTTGTGTCATCGATAACGATCTCATCCTCGTCTTCGTCGAGGAGGATTATTTCATCCTCATCGGCGCCCGCTTTGCGGCGGGCGGGCTCCACGGTCACGCCCGCTTCCGGAGAGGCCGTTTCGTCATCTATTATGATGATGTCATCGTCCTCGGCGCGCGGCGCTTCACGCTCAACGGGGACGCTTTCCACAATCACGTCCTCCTCGTCAAGAGAGGGCCTTGAGGGGGCCTGTGCAGCCGCGCTTCCCCGCTCGCTCAAACCAGCCGCCGGTACGCTTTCACGCGGCTCGGCACGCTCTTCCCTGGCCTGCGATGAAGGCGCGGTGAGCGGTGCGGCACCCATCTGAAGCACGTCGAGCTTTCCCAGGAGCTGCATCAGTTTCTTTTCGAGTACTTCCTCCTTCTCCTTGAGCCCTGCCAGCTCGCCGGCGGTAGCTTCCAGTTCACGCTGAATCTTCTCTATTTCGCGCTCTTTCTCCTCAAGGCTCAGGCGGGCCTCCTCGGCTTCGGCTTTGAGGGATTCATTATCCGTTTCAAGCTTCGCGTTCTCGGTCCTCAGATCGGTGATGAGTTGTAACGCTTTTATTATCCTGCCTTCGAGTTCTTCAAGCTGTTGCAGCGTGATCATGTCCTACCTCCAGATTTGGTGCCTTGCACTTTTTCAACATACTCAATAGTCACTATGAAGTCAAACAGATTTCTTCCGCCCGCCCGCTGTTATCCGGCGGCCAAAGGCGCATATGCGATCAGGTTCCTAAACCTATTTTCGGCCATTCCAATGCGGCTCAATAATAAATATTTCGTGCACAAAGTGAAAACCGATTGTACGATTAATTCAGCTAAAATTGCAAGCTAAAATTAAGGCCGGCAATCCCCCTGATATAATCGGAAGAACCGTTGAGGCACCAGGCGCCATGGAGGCTCACGAATGTATAATAGGTGAGGAAATACCGCGCTCCCCCGTGAAGGAACACAGGATTAATTCCCGCGCCCTCAAGGGGAATCTCATCCGCTTCGACGGTCCGCCGGTAGACTCGATGCACGGCGTGAACGCCGATCCAGGGAAGCACGGGATAGCCGTAGTCGCTGTTAAGCGCGCAGGAGAACACCATGTAGTCGTTTTTGAGCCTGTCCTTATATAAAAAATTTTCTTCTCCCGAGGGGTTGAATCCGAACCAGCGCCGGTAACTCTCCCTGTTGCCCGGATTCAGCGACAGCCCGCCGAAAAAGTCCTCGCCCGCTGCGGCGCGAAACGCATAAAAATAATTAAGGTGGATATACACGCGCGAGATATCGATCTGCGCCACAGGGCCGGCCACAAGTTCGCTGTTCCCGAAGGCGACGGCCCTCCACCGCGGGTCGGCATACGCGTCCGGGCCGGTGGGAAGGCGCAGCACCGTTGATATGCCGCAGTGGAAGCGGTCGCTGAAAAAATCGCCGCAATAATACCAGAATTTAAGGAAGGAATCGCCGAGCTGCCGCTCCTCCGCGGCTCCGCCGCGCTGAAGATAATGGACCGAATACCAGACCGAAAGCTTCGGGAGCATGCCGAACCCGAACGAGAACCGCTCCCGGCCGAACGGCTCGTCCGCCTCGATCCGGTCATACTGAAGGGAAAACTCTATCGCGCCTTCCGGCAGCGTGTTTATTGTTTCGGTAAAAAGGAGCGCGGCATGGAGCGGTTTCGGGGGGGATATGAAAACGATAAGCGCCAGCAGGGCGGCGCTTATCATGGTGATCGGTACGGATCCGATGTGGTTTTTTCCGTAATTCATCTGTCAGGGACGCTCATCTTGCCGTTACGTGTTTCCCGCATCCGGCCGCCGCGCCCTTTCGCTTACGCGGCCTTCCTGACTTTTTCTACGATGCTCTTGAACGTCTGAAAGTCGCTGACCGCGAGCTCGGCAAGCATCTTCCTGTTCACGTCGATGCCGGCCTTCTTCATGCCCGATATAAGCACGCTGTAGGACATATCGCACATGCGCGCTGCAGCATTGATCCGCTGTATCCACAGCGACCTGAAATCTCCCTTCTTTTTCCTGCGGTGGATATAGGAGTTCTGCAGCGCCCTGCGGCGCGCGTCTTTCGCGGTTCTATATAATTTGCTCCGGGCGCCGTAAAATCCTTTCGCGTCCTTAAGGATTTTCACCCGTCGCTTGTGATGAATTCTACCCGTCGTTGCTCTCGGCATAATAATACCTCTTGAAATTGTGAATTAAAAAATGACTGTTACGCGTAGGGCAGCATCTGCCGTATGCGCTTTTCCTCGGCCGTCGCCGCCAGCGTCGATTTTCTCAGCTTCCGTTTCCTCTTGGATGATTTCGCTTCGAGGAGATGGCCCTTGAATCCGCTCGCGCGCTTGACCTTGCCGCCCTTGGTCAGCTTGAACCGCTTTTTTGCACCGCTGTTCGTCTTTAACTTCGGCATCGTATATACCTCATTCGTCAGATTGTTTCTTCGGTTTTACCGCGCCGGCCGCTGCCGGGGTGACTATCATCGTGATATTCTTCCCTTCAATGGCCGCTTTCTTCTCTATCTGGACCAGACCCTCGAGATCCCTCTGGACATTTTCCATAACTTTGAAGCCGAGGTCCTTGTGCATGATCTCCCGTCCGCGGAACATGATCGTGAATTTCACCTTGTCGCCTTTCTCAAGGAACTCTTTCGCGTGGTTCACTTTGTGCTCATAATCGTGTTCGTCGATCGCCGGCCGGAACTTGATTTCCTTGACGTGAACGACCTTCTGCTTCTTCCTCGCTTCCTTCGCTTTCTTCAACTGATCGAACCTGAACTTGCTGTAGTCGATGATCTTGACCACAGGCGGCTCCTGGTTGGCTGATATCTCCACAAGATCGAGCCCGCTTTCCCGGGCAAGCTCAAGAGCCTCGGTGATGGAGACGATCCTTGGCCCCCCATCCTCGCCGACAAGCCTTACCTGAGCAGACCGGATCTGCTCATTGATTCGATACTTGTTTTTAGGATCAAATTTGTCTATAACATCCTCCCTTACGTTATACCGTAATTTAACAGGATAGAAAATAAAGAGGCACGCTGCGACCGCCCCGTTCTATGCCATTTTATATCCGGAAGCCCCGAAAGGGCCGCGAACAAAAAGATATACTGCCCCCTGCTCTTACGGGCAGGCGTAGCACCAAAATTATATAATGTATATATTAATCAAGAAAATTTCATTGTACCATAAAATTTTTTAAATACCGCCCCTTTTCGGGGGGATAGGGCCCTACCGGCGCGCCTCAATGTCCGCCATGGCCTGTTTAATGAACGCGTCGACGGATATATCCGTCGAGTCCTTGGATCCGCGCGCGCGAAGCGAGATCGCGCCCTGTTCCTGCTCTTTTTTGCCGATAACGCCGACATACGGCACTTTTTTGGCGATTCCGTCGCGTATCTTGTATCCCAGAGTCTCTTCCCGGGTATCGGTTTCGGCCCTGATCCCTGCGAGGATGAGCCTCTGCGCCAGTTCGCGGGTATAGGCCGCCTGCTCTTCGGACACATTAATAAGAATAATCTGCGTCGGGGAGAGCCAGAAGGGGAATTTTCCGCCGTAGTGCTCGATCAGTATCCCCACAAAACGCTCGATCGATCCCAGGAGCGCCCGGTGTATCATGTAGGGCCGGTGCTTCTGGCCGTCACTGCCGACGTAGGTGACGTCGAAACGGTCGGTCTCGTTGAAATCGAACTGGATGGTGCTGCACTGCCACTCGCGGCCGAGCACGTCCTTGATCTTGATATCGATCTTCGGGCCGTAGAACGCCCCGCCGCCCTCGTCGACCTCGTAGTCAATGCCCGCCCGACCGATCGCCTCCTCGAGCGCCTTCGTGGCGTCCTTCCAGCTCGCCTCGTCGCCCACCGATTTTTCAGCCGGGCGTGTGGCCAGATAGAGCTTGAAATCCTCGAAGCCGAACGCCTTGAGCATCGAAAGGCAGAAGGCGAGCACGCGGTCGATCTCCTCGGGCATCTGGTCGGGACGGCAGAAGAGGTGCGCATCGTCCTGCGTAAAGCCGCGCACCCGCAGAAGGCCGTGGAGAACGCCGCTCCGCTCGTATCGGTACACGGTGCCCAGTTCCGCCCATCGCAGCGGCAGGTCGCGGTACGACCATGACTTGTTCTTGTATATGACGATATGGAACGGACAGTTCATCGGCTTGGTGTAATAGGCCTGCCCGTCGATGTCCATCGACGAATACATGTTTTCCTTGTAAAAATCGAGGTGGCCGCTCGTTTCCCAGAGCTGGCCCTTGCCGATATGCGGCGAGTAGACGATATCGTAGCCGTTTTTGTAATGCTCGTCGCGCCAGTAGGTCTCGATCATGTGGCGGAGCCGCGCGCCTTTCGGGTGCCATAAAATGAGGCCCGCACCCGTTTCCTCGTGGATGGAGAAAAGGTCGAGCTCCCTGCCGAGCTTGCGGTGGTCGCGGTTTTTCGCCTCCTCCAGAAACTCGAGGTGCTTTTTCAGGTCCTTCGCGTCGGGGAAAGCGATCCCGTAGATGCGCTGCAGCATTTTATTGCGCTCATCGCCGCGCCAGTAGGCACCGGCGACTGATATCAGCTTGAACGACTTCAGGAGCGAAGTGCGCGGCACGTGCGGCCCACGGCAGAGGTCGACGAACTCGCCCTGCCGGTAGATCGATACCGTCTGCGCGTCGAGCTCCTTTATGAGCTCGACCTTGTACGACTCGCCTTTCGACTCAAAGAGAGAGACCGCCGCGTCCTTTGAAATATCCTCCCGCGTCACCTCGAGGTCTTCGCCGACGATCTTCTGCATCTCGGCCTCGATCTTTTCGATGTCCTCCGGGCCGAAGGTCTTCTCGATATCGAAATCGTAGTAAAATCCCTGGTCGATCGAAGGGCCGATGGTGTAGTTCGCGTTCGGGAAGAGCCGCTTGACCGCCTGTGCCATCAGGTGCGAGGCCGAGTGCCAGAACACCTCGTGCCCCATCGGGTGCTGAAAGGTTATGATCTCGATCGACGCATCGGAGCCGATCGGACGGGTCACATCCACCGCCTCGCCGTTGACCTTCGCGGCAAGCGCGTTTTTCTGGAGATTGCGCGAGATCTTTCCCGCGATGTCGTAAGGGGTCGTTCCCCGCTCCGCCTTCATGGTGGAGGAATCGGGAAGGGTAATGGTTATTTCGCTGTTCACGGCGGCTTCCTTTCTGAAAGGGAATTTTTGCAGGCCCTGCGCTATTTCCGCCGCACGTGCTTTCCGCGTTTTCGCAGGTGCGTTATGGTCTGGATACGGAGCCTGTCGCGGTGCGGTGGGGACCGGTCGCAGGACCGGCATGATCCGAGCGTGCTGCATCGGCAAGACGAATACGTACTTCTTCGATCAGGGCAATGCTGGAATCAAACCTTTGATCTCCTGCGAAACGAGGCCAAAAGGGGAAATATCAGCGCCCTTTACTACGCTCAACACATAGTGTGCGCTTAAATTGGGCGGAAAAGAGCATAATGTCAAGAATTATTTTACCGAATCAGTATGAATTTTTAATTATCATGACGAACATGCCGCGTTTCACCGCTGCATTACAATAATTATCAGTATGAAAAAAACTGTACCAGCATGAAAATTATTTGACGCCCTCCCGCCAATGAGACATAATATTTAAAAAACGGGACTACGACATATCGAAGGGGCCGCGATCACGAAGATCATCTACGTCATGACCAGAATGCTTTTCTGCATCATGGAAGACACGCAATCGGACGCGGCCTGAAGAAAACCACAGGGGGCATCTTTATGAAAAAGTCGCTATTATTCGCGTCAGTCTTGCTGTGCATGGTGGTACTGCTTTCGTCAAACGGTTCAGCCATGGACCTGTCCGCAGGCGCAACAACATGGTATGTATGGAACAAAACAACTTCTCCGGCTTTTACACAGGATACCGCGTCAACGTTATACTGGGGTCCGGTTATGTCCGCCCGGCTGAGCGATGATTTCAGTCTCAGCTTTGTTTTTCTGTATGGTCAGTTCGACAACAGACGCCAGGAGGATGAAACGGCTGTAGTCTTTTTCGATCAGACCAGAATGGACAGTGATCTTACATTAAATTACAGCCTTAATACTTATTTTAAAATCTATCTGGGCGGCAAGTACATGAGGAACAAGTTTACCATGCCGGAGTATGATTATACATTAACTCATGATTCATACGGACCGGGAGCGGGCATCAGCGTGGTGTTGCCACTCGGCTACAATTTTTACATCCTCGGGAACGCGGGAGGGCTGTATCTTCTGGGCACAGAGAAAGCCAGCAGAACATCTGATAAAGATTATTATGAATACGGCTTCAACACGAGTCTTTCATTGAGCTATTATATTGAAGCCGCATCAACAACAATTTCACTCGGAGGCAGGTACCAGTACATAAAGACAGCATATAAAGGGAGCGATCCCGACCCGGATGAAAAGAACTACTTTTATGGCGTGACGCTCTCACTCATCTATAATTTCAATATTTAAGTGTTAAGCGTTCAAAGATAGCTACAGGCAGATACAATAAAAAGCCCGTCTTCTTCAGACGGGCTTTTTATTTTTTTGGGCGATGCTGGAATCGAACCAGTGACCTCCTGCGTGTCGAGCAGGCGCTCTAACCAAGCTGAGCTAATCGCCCTCAGAGAATACATTACATAGCGGCAGGGCAATACCTGTGTCAACAATTTTTTTCAAAACAGGGGCGGATACCGGCACCCCTCCCCGCCGGAAGGCGCCATTTTTATCTTGACGATTTGCCTCCTCCACGGTATCAGCACACCAGTATGCGCGCCGGCACGGCGCGGATAAAAGCACGCGCCATCCTCACCCCGAACACGCGCGGCTGGCTTTATAATCAAGGCTGCGTACGCGGCCGCGATCGTATCATCGAAACCATCAGGATCATCATATCAAGGAGGCATGCATGAAATTTCAGGAATTATTCAATCTTAAAGGAAAAGTGGCGCTTGTTACCGGCGGCGGGCGCGGCATCGGAGAATTCATCGCGACCGGCCTCGCGGAAGCGGGCGCAAATGTTGTTGTCGCCTCACGAAAGCTTGAAAACCTTCAGAAGACGGCGCAGGAGCTCGAAAAGCTCGGCGTGAAGGCGCTTGCCGTCAAATGCGACATGGGATCAAAGGAAGACATCGAGGCGCTCTACGACACAGTGATGAAGGAATTCGGCACGATCGACATCCTCGTCAACAACGCCGGCGTCACCTGGGGCGCCCCCACGCTCGACTTCCCGCTCGACAAGTGGGACAAAATTTTTGAAGTGAACGTCCGCGGCGTATGGATCCTGACCCAGAAGGTCGCGCGCACCATGAAGGAAAAGGGCGGCGGAAAGATCATCAACATCTCCTCGGTCATGGGATTCCGCGGCTCCATAGAGGAAGCGCACCCGGCCGTTCCGTACAACTCATCGAAAGCGGCGATCAATCTCCTGACGATGAACCTGGCGATCAAGCTCGCGCGCTACAATATCCAGGTGAACGCGATCGCCCCGGGATTTTTCCACACCGACATGATGGGCTATCTGGACAAGCCGGAAGCGAAGCCGCTGCGCGACGCGATGCTCATGCAGATCCCGATCCCGCGCATGGGAGAGGAGGACGACATCAAGGGCCTCGCGGTGTTCCTCGCGTCAAAAGCATCGGACTACATGACCGGCGCCATCATTCCGCTGGACGGCGGCATGCTTGCAAAGTAAAGAAAAAAGCGGGGCTTTCGGCCCCGCTTTTTGTATCCGTCATTATGCCGTAAACGAAGCGGGACCGGATGGTCCCGCTTTTATCATTTACACACACACCTTGTTGCTTTTGCGCCAGATCTTCATCTGCTCCGCTTCTCTTATAAGCTCTTCCCTGAAATCGGGGTGCGCGATGTTGATCAGCATCTCAGCCCGCTCCCACACCGAGCGCGCCTTCAGGTTCGCCTTGCCGTACTCGGTCACCAGGAAGTGCACGAGAGTGCGGGGCACCGAAACGATGGCCCCGGTCGTGAGCGTCGGCCTGATGCGCGAATGGCGAACGCCCTCCTTGTCGATGTAGCTGGAACTGAACGCAAGGAAGCTCTTCCCTCCCTTCGACGCGAAGGCGCCCTGCACGAAATCGAGCTGGCCGCCGGTGCCCGATATCTGGCGAACGCCGGAGCTCTCCGAGCACACCTGCGAGAAGAGGTCCACCTCGAGGATGTTGTTGATCGACACCATGTTGTCGTTCGAGGCGATAATCCCCGGGTCGTTGACGACGCAGGCGGGATGGGAGGATATCATCGGGTTGTTGTCCATGAAATCGTAGAGCCGCTTGCTGCCAAGGCCGAACGTGCAGGTGATCTTGTTCTTGTCGAACGTCTTGTAGTTTCCGGTGACGCGGCCCGCCTCGACCATGTCGATGAACGCCTCGCAGAACATCTCGCTGTGAATGCCGATGTCGCGGATGTCGCTGTGCGCGATCATGGAGCCGATGAGGTTCGGCATCGAGCCGATGCCGAGCTGGATGCACGAGCGGTCGTGAATCTCCTCCAGGATGAGCTCGGCGATGCGGCGCTCCTCGGCGGTCGGCTCGGCCGGCAGCGGAAGCTCGAAGAGCGGCGTGTTCTCGCCTTCGACGATAATGTCTACCTCGCTGATATGGATCGCCTCCTGGCTGCCGCCCAGGCAGCGCGGCACGCTTTTGTTGACCTCGACAACCACGTAATCGGCGCGCATGCTCAGGTCATAGGTGTGCGAGTTGTTCGGGCCGAAATTGAAAAATCCGTGCTCGTCCATCGGCGCGACCTGGCACATGAGCACGTTCGGGCGTATCGATTCATAGGTCTGGGTGATAAAGTTCGCCTCGTGGTACGTAAACGGAAGGTGATCGCACACGCCGAAATCGCACATCTTGCGGTCGAGCGCGGAGAAATACCAGCTGCGGTAATTGAACGCCCTGCACTCCGGATCTTTCTGGACCACCTGCGGGATCGGGAGGACGCTGGCCACCACGCGTATCGTCACGTCGGATAGCTCGTCGCGGCAGTCGGCAAGCGCCCTGTCGAGCACTATCGGCTTGCCGTTAAACGTGCCGTAATCGATATAATCCCCGGACTTGACCACCTTGACCGCGTTTTCCGGCGTTGTCAGCTTCCGGTTGTATTCTGTCTGGTATCTGTTCATACTACCCCCTTAAATATAATGGGCCGGTTTTTCCGGCTGTATGATATCAGGGCGTACATGCGGTTCCGCTTTTCAGCACAGACAGGCTCCCCCTGCCCGCAGCGGGAACACTGGATGGGACGAAAAACGGGAATAACGCGCAGACGCGCCTGGTGCTACGCATGGAACGACGGAACACGAGGGAATCATTACTATTTAAAATGTATATTAATAATAATATATCCCAAACTATGACTAACTTATATAAAATATGACTATAAATTACAGCCACTAATGTTTAGTCAAGAAAAAAACTGACACGCGTGTCAGTTTTTTGCGCTCCCGCCATCGATAATCGATTTGCATCAATCTTAGCATTTTTCTCAAAGTGAAGTATGTAGAGAGAAGTTGAAGGAGGTTATCACCTCATCATTTCAAGGAATTTCTTTGAATGCAGCTTGGGATTTGTGTTGATTGGAAATCATTTAGCAATAAAATGTTTCATAATCCAATAAAATAAAAAAATCATTTTGAAAACTTTATTGTACCCATGGAGTCAATAATGGAAAAGCTTCTTTTCTACACCGGCATCGGGCTTCTTCTCTTCTGCTGTTGTGGCATCTCAATAAGAAGTAATCCAAAACACGATGAAATCACATTGAATGAAATAGATTTACCAAATAAAAAATCAATAAGTTTGATAATCGATGGAAAATTAAGGAAAAATCTTACAACCATATATAGAAATAGATTAGATAAAAGCTGCAGGGAGGCAATTAAAGAATCATTTGAGAGTTCATCTCTGTTTTCAAAAATTGACCTAATAAATCAGAATAATAATAACATTTTAAATAAAACCGATTTAGTTGCTGAAATCACATATAAGGGAAATATCGAAGGAAGTGGCTGGTGTGCAACATCAATAACCATGTGTTCATTGTACCTCATCCCATGGAAGAGAGAAGATATCTTATTTTTATCTGCGGAGTTTAAGGATAGAAGGGGAAAAACCTTAAAGAAGTATGAAACATCAGAGAAAGTGGTGGATTGGAGTCATTTATTTTTTATCTTTCTATATCCATTTGAAAAATCTTACTGGGAAGTTCGAAAGGATATCTATTTTGATATGAGCACTACTATTATCAGAAGTGCATTAAAAGATGGAATCTTGAATGAATAATGCGCAAAGACATAACCTTTGATAACCTTATAATTCATTTCAAAACTGAAGCGAGGCAGGAAGCAGAGCGAGCGCGGCCGAGACGGCAGGAGGCCGTTTCGCAGGCCGCTTCATTTAGTTTCAATAAGTCAAATCAGGCCAGCCCCGACGGCGTCTGAGTCGCGGCTTTTTTGCGTCCTTTTTGTGCCGGTACAAAAAGGACGGAGAAAAAACTCATTGCGGAGCCTTTCACCCGTGAAAACACCACTACCTCTCTACACCACATCCTTCATATCAGGCTTGCGGCGCATGAAGGTGCCGGTAAAATACGGCTCCCTGATGACGCCGCGCGCATCGAGGCCGTAGAGCGACTCGAATTCGGCGCGGTGCTCGTTTAAGAAAGCGGGCGCGTCCTCCCCTCCGGGAGCGAAGGCGTGGAGGTGCTTCATCAGAAGATCGAGATCGCGGTCGAATCTGAAGTTCTGGCTCTTGATGTACTGAAACCCCTTCAGATCCATGAAGGTCTTGAGGTCCACCTCGAGATAGTAGTCGTTGTGGAGCGGAAACGCTGCGCGCATGAAATCATCGTAAACGCCTTCCATATCCCCGTCCGAAAGCATGACTCCCGCCAGGAAGACGATCCCCTCGAAATTGAGCGAAGTCCTGAACTCATCCATGCAGCGACTGACGTTGAAGATGTCCAGGTGGTCGACGCAGACGAGCATGTCGGCGGCGTAATAGTCGATCGGGAACTCGTGCAGGTCGGCGTTGACGAGCTTGAGCTTCTCGTGCGCGCGCATATCGCCGTACCGCTCCATGAACGAGCGGATCCGTTCAAGCGAGGGTTCGACCACCACGCAGTAAAAATCGAAGCCTGTGATCATCTCGTGAAGGAGCCTGCCGTCGCCGAGGCCCGCCTTAACCACGACGGACGGGTTGTAGGTGGATATCGCGTCGAAAAGCCGCTCGCGCACGGCGTCGTGGCGCCAGCCAGGCTCGATCACCAGCCGCTGCCTGCCCTCGTATTCGATAAAGTTGACGACCTGCCTGAACCTGTCCATCCCCCGACCCCTGTTTCCTGATTATATCCGCCGCCGCAAAACGCCCCGCGGTCCGCGGTACGGCCATTCCGGTGAGCAGTATAACAATCCTCCCCGGTAGAGCGCAACGCAATTTTACGCGCCGAAAGATTTGAGACATAAAAAATTTTTGTATTGACATTCCGCCGTCAGGCTTGATACCTCATAACCGGTGCGGAGGTCCCGTTTCCTGCCGGTTCTTTTACGGCACCAGGGGGGATACGGATGCGCGCCCCGCCGTACGAAAAGGCGGCTCAGGCGGAAACACAGAAACCGCGCAGCGCGGCGCCGCCCCGGCCCGTCCGGATACAGGGCGGATATCCGCCGGCATGAGCGCAAAACAGACGGACGCACAAAACCACCGTGACGGCAGCAATCCCGAGGAGGCGTTGATGACAACGAATGAAGTTCAGTACGAATCCTGGAAGGAAGAGCGCGACCTCATCCTCGAATACAACCAGGTGACCCTCGATGACGTGAGAAAGGTCAACATTCTCGGCATCGGCGTGGACAACATGACACGCATGCAGGCGGTGGTTCGGGTCATGAAGATGATCGAGAGCGGCGGCGTCCACCACATCATCAACCTGAATCCGTACAAGCTGGCCAGGATCAAGTCAAACAACGACCTGAACGTGATTTCGAGCAAGGCCGACATGCACATCGCCAGCGGCGCGGGGCTTAACTGGGCGGCGAAAATTCTGCGAAGCCCCCTGAAAGAGCGCATTCCGCTTTTAAGCTTCATCATGGATATCATCCGCATCGCCGAGATCAAGGACTACACGGTGTTCCTCGTGGGAGGCAAGCCCGAGACCGCGGAGAAGGCGTTTTCCAACATCAAAAAATCGTTCCCGAAGATACGGATCGTCGGGCGCCACGGCGGCTACTTTACGCCGGAGCGCGAACGTTCCGTGATCGAGGCGATCAGAAAGTCAGAAGCGAATGTCGTGCTGATCGGTCTCGGTTTCCCGAAAGAGGAGAAGTGGATCTACGAATTCAAGAACGAGTTCAAGAACACCGTCTTCATCAGCGTTGGCGGCAGCATCGATATCATCTCGGGCGAGATCAAAAAGGCGCCCGCGTATTTCATGGACCGCGGGCTTGAGTGGTTCTACCGCATCATCACCAAGCCGTGGCGGATAGGAAGGCTCCTGCGCGTGGGAATTTTCTTCATATCGGTGGTATTCAAACGGCTGTTCTCGCGGTAACGCCAAGCGTGGCATCGCACACGTGGCAGCCCTGCAAAAAAGCCTTCGGCACGGTCCGAAGGCTTTTTAATTCATTCTTCGATGGAATTTCCGGCCATTACCGCATCATCTTGAGCGCCAGCACGGATATATCCTCCTTCTTCTCAAGACCCCCGGTAAATTCGTTGGCGTAGGCGAGCAGCGCGCTCGCCATCGCGTCGGGCGATTCGAAATCGCGGCTTAAAAAATCCATCACCCGCTTGAGGCCGAGCTGCGACGCGTTGCTGTTCCTTTGCTTGATAAGGCCGTCGGTAATGATGATGAAGAAATCCCCCGGATCGAGCGTAACGCGCACCTTTCTGAAATCAACGCCCTCGCCCCCGAGCGGCTTTCCGCCGATCTTCAGGTAGCGAGCCACACCCTTCTTGACCATGATCGGGTACGCGTAGCCCGAATTCACGAAAGAAAACGACCGCTCCGCGAACGAGAGCACGCCGTAGAAAAGCGAGAGGCCCTGCACCGACTGTATGTGCTCGCGCAAAAGCTCGTCGATTTTTCTCTGAATAAAGGAAGGGTTCTCTCCCGCGACCTGTGAAAGCGCCTTCACCGCCCCGTTGACGATCGACGCCTGGAGCGCGCCGGGTATCCCTTTCGCGTGGATGTCGCCCAGCGCCACCGCGGCCGCGTCGTCGAAGTAGAACACGTCGCAGAACTCGCCGCCCACCTCGCGCGCCGAGATCGAGCGCGCCGCGATAGCGACATTTTCCCGCTCCCTGGACATCACCGGGAAAAGCGAGCTCTGGACGGAATGCGCCGAGTCGAGCTCGCTCCTGATCCGCTCCTCCTCGATGGCGTTCTGGAAAAAGATCGCGTTCTGGACCGCGAGCACTGCCTGGTTCGCGAACGCCTTGAAGAGCACCACGTCGTCCTCGTCGAAACCGGGCTTGTGCAGCGGATTGATCGCCTGTATAACCCCGAGGAGCTTCCCTTTGAAAAGCAGCGGCGCGCAGAGCAGCGCCCTGGTGGTAAAACCGGTTTTTTTATCGAAGTTCGGATCGAACCTTCCGTCCTCGTACACATCGTTCACGTAGGTCTCACGTCGGTGTTCGGCGACCCATCCCGCGATCCCCTGCCCCATCTTCACGCGGTAACGCTCCTGGAGCTCCTTCCCCGCTTCGCCGAGCGCCACCTTGAACACGAGCTCCCGCGTTTCCTCCTCGTAGAGCAGGAGCGTACTCGCTTCGGCTTCCATTATTTCCTTGATGATCTCCATGATGATGGTCAGCAGCCGCCCGATGTCCAGCGTCGAGTTGATGATCCCGTTTATTTCGACAAGCTTTGAAAGGTTATGGAGCTGCCGCTCAAGCAGCCTCAGGGTATACCGGTCGACATTGTTTTCTTCCATGACGGGTTGCGGTCCTCCTCTCGATAGGGTGGATACGCCCTTGCGGGCGGGTCTGAGCGCCTGAAACGGCTGTAAAACCACACTATATGCAATATCGGCATACTATTGCCCGATCAGGAGCAAATTCAGGACAGCCGGATACAGGCTTATTTTATCTTAAGATGGATTCGTTGCTCCATTTAAAGTAATTGACTCCCCATCATCGGGAATTAAACTATTTACATGGACAGCAAAGTACAATACTGGCTAGATATCTCATTGTATGATCTCGAAACCGCATATTCCATGCTTGAAACAAGCGTTTCCTTTATGTGGCTTTCATGTGCCATCAGACCCTTGAAAAAATACTAAAAGCATACTGGCATATGCGTAAAAATGAAATGCCCCGAAAACGCACAACCTGTCATTCCTCTTGTTCGAATCAGGACTCGCTGGTCGTTCACCGGAAGGGTATATTGATTTTATCGAAGAAATTGAACCATTGAATATTGAAAGCAGATATCCGTCGTATCGGGAAGAACTTTTGAAAACGCTCACTGAAGGCTATTGCAAAACCATATTGAATAAAACAAAAGAGGTCCATTCGTGGATACAAACTCAATTATACATATAGCTCAGGAATATATTATAAAAATTGACCCCATAATCCCGTTCCAGAAGGCCTACCTTTTCGGATCTCATGTAAAAGGTACCGCTCACGAGTATAGCGATATCGATATCGCAATATTCGTCACATCTATTCGGGATGATTACCTGAAAGAACTCAGGCTTTTATACCGTTTAAGGCGCGACATCGATGTACGGATAGAACCTCATCTGTTTGTTGAGGGACGGGATCCTTCCGGATTTTCCGATGAAATTGAAAAATATGGCATTAAAATACAATGACGCCATCTGCCTCCTCTCCCGTAGATGAGACGGAAGAGTGTTGACAAGACACAATAAATATCTGAAAAGCCGCTTGACACCTGCTTTATAAATGAGTACATTAGGCACACAATATACTATGAAACCCTATACGTGGGATAAACAGAAAAATGAAAAACTCAAAAAGGAGCGAGGCATCTCTTTTGAGGAAATCATCTACTTTCTCTCATCAGGATGCCTTATCGATGTTCTGGATAACAATAAATACGAGGATCAATCCATTTTTGCTCTGAAAATCGACAATTATATATATCTGGTGCCTTTTAGGGAAACAGCCGATGAAATCCGGTTGATAACCGTATATAAAAGCAGAAACGCAACAAAGAACTACCTGAAGCAAAAGGAGTAAAAATATGCCCGGAAAACACAAACTCGAGAGCGATGAAAAAGAGACCCTTGAATCGTTTGAGCGCGGCGAATGGCGATCCCGAAAAAATGCCGGGGATGAAATAAAACGATATCAGTCATACGCGAAGGCGCAATTAAAGAAGGATAAACGGATTAATATACGTCTTTCGGCCAGGGACCTTGAAGATATACAACGGCAGGCCGTTATCGAAGGAATACCCTACCAGACGCTGATCTCCAGCATTATTCATAAATATAATACTGGACGGCTGGTAGAAAAGTAGGGGGTTGATCATCCTCCCCTCTTTCATACTCAAATCCAGATAGTAAAAAACCAGAAAAAAAAGTTGACAAAACCATGTAACCTTCTACCCTTTTTGAAGTCGCGTAGTGGGCGAAGCGTTCATGTCAGGTTTGAGGTGTGTTCACGCCCGCTACCGTCCAGACGGCTTAAAAATGTTCACGAAAAAAAGAAATTTGGCTCAAAAAACAGATAATTGAAGTCGAACGTGAACAGAGCAGCACAGAGTACAACGCAGTAGAATACATAAATACACGTATATTAACGCACGGGCATGCCCGGGTGTTACTATAGAATACTGTGTCGTATAAAAACTCCGCAGATTGCGGTAGTAAAATTTTTAGGAGGATTTGTATGAGAAAGGCTCTAATGCTTCTTCTTGTGCTGGCGACAGTAATGGTCGGCTCGGCAGTATTTGCCGGCAGCATCGATTACCTCTCCAATCAGAGCGCAAGATATCTGATGACTTTTTCAAGAAACGCTGCAACAGACGCGGCAGACATCGTAACGTACAACCCTGCCGGTACCGCGTTTTTAGCGCCTGGCCTTACGATCGACTTCTCAACCCAGACGCTGTTCAAGCCGTATTCGCAGGATTTTGCATACGCACCAAACGCAACTGGTACAGCTACAGGCCAAGTTGCGGCATCTAAAACATTTGAACAGGATCAACCTACACCCGTGCTTCCGAATTTTTATGCAGTATATAATTTCGGGCAAATGGGAGCAGGAAATTTAGCAATCAATTTCCAAGCTGGCATAATTGCTGGCGGTGGAAAACTAAAATGGGAAGACGGCACCGCTGGCACCTTTACTGCATTAACTGGTCTTAGTGCAACACTTGCAGGAAAAGGAGCTGTTTTCGGTCCGGTTAAATCAAGCTCACTTGAAGTTTCCAGCGTTTATTATCAACTCGGACTTGGGGCTTCCTATTCATTCCTCGACAACATGGTTGCCGTAAACCTTGGCGGCCGTTTAGTGATGCCGAAGCGCGAAATAGCGATTCAGGGCACCTATACAAGCAACAGTGGCGAGATCGATGGCAAATTCACTTATGAAGCTACGGGCTATACCCCGATTATCGGCATCTGCTTAAAGCCGATCACCGGTCTTACCATCGGATTGCGTTATGAGTTCGAAACCGAACTCGAGTTTAAATACGAACAAGATACATTAAATGTATCTGCAGCAAACGCCACTCTCCAGGGCGCATTACTTAGTGGTGTAACCACCCTTCTTACCAACTCAGGAATCTCAGACGGTAAGAAATTCAATCAAAACCTTCCGGCAATACTCGCTGGTGGGGTAGAATACGTTGTTATGCCTGGTTTCACTGTTATGGCACAGGGTATCTACTATTTCATGAAATCAGCCGACCTCGGAAAAGTTTACAACAGTGGCAATGTAGTAGGAGACATGAACGACTACTACAACAATGGCTGGGAATTCAGCGTCGGACTCACCTATCAAGTGATGCCGGAACTCAAAGTAGGTGTAGGCTTCAATTATACCTCACAGAGCGCAAAGAGCGCATTGTTTAACAACAGCGACACGTTACTCACAGTTAGCGGAAATGCTCCTATTAATTCTATGACCTATGGCCTCGGCGGCACGTATGCTATCGCGAGCCTTGGTCTTGATATCACACTGACCGGTTCATGGACACACTACCTGTCAGAAGACTATGCAATTACTACTGCTGTAGGTAATATCTCCGGCAAATACGAGAAAGATGTGTACAACATCGGTTTCGGTATCGGCTACCACCTGTAAAATCTACTTCACAGACAATTTAAAAAAGCGGTGCGAAAGCACCGCTTTTTTTATTGCATGGCGGTCCCATGAAGGCGCGCAAACGTTTGCGCGCCTTCGTTATGGATTTGTGCATAAATCCATGTGATATTTTCGTACAATCATTTTCCATATATGAGCATATACATGTTTTCGCGAAAATATTCGCGTGGATTGGAGCCCGTACGGCATTTACACATCATCAATCCACACATGTCCCGGCACGCCGTGTTTCAACGGTTGTATTTCGATATATCGAAGATGATTACGCAAATCCTCGTCATCGCGAATAAAATGATCGTGATACGATTTTTGCCATCGAAACGGAGGATGAGGCGAAACGCCGTTATTCATTTCGATGAATTCGTCGCGATATTGGCGAATGCGCCGATGATGGCGCGCAAACGTTTGCGCGCCATCGGAATCATCGTTCATGTCAACAATCCCCATGACACGATTCACGTTGTGCGAAAATTGCTTTTTCAATGAAAACATGATTCTCGAATGATTAAACGCGCCGACGGGGCGTATTAATAGATGCACATGATCCGGCATTATTGCATACGCGTACGCTTTGAACCGCAGAAGGTCGCTTGCAAACTCAATATGATCAATAAAGAAACGACAAAGAAATTCATCCCGAAAATACGGATACCGTTCCCGTGTTACGGTCGTAATGAAATACGCCTTACCGGTCAGGTATATCCGTTTCTGCGAATCGCGGAGCATGCGCGTCCTCCCGTGATTAATACGGTTTTCACGGCGGGCGTGATGAATTTTTTTGAGGCGGTCGGGATTATTTGCCGGAATTTCAGGCAAATACGACTAAAAAACAGTTGTATTCCACCACAATGCAACCGAGTATTTCCAAAACATTAACAACATAGGCGGTCACTCATGAAGTCATATATTTTCATTATTCCCTTTCTCATCATCCTGCTCTATTCTTCTTATCTATACGCCCAGTGCGTTCAGGGCGACTGCAAGAACGGCTACGGCGTAAAGCAGATCGGAACGGACACGAAATATTCGGGCAATTTCGCAAACGGCCATTATGAAGGACAGGGCACCATCGTGACTCCGAATACGAAATATTCGGGTGAATGGCACCTTGATGCGATGCACGGCAAGGGCGTCCTGACAATGAAAAACGGTTCCACATATGTCGGAAATTTTAATATGGATAAATTCGATGGCGCCGGCACCCTGACTCACAACGACGGCTCCCATTACACAGGCGAATGGAATAACGACAAAAAGGAAGGAAGGGGAACATTTATAGGCGCCGACAGAAAGATCTATTCAGGCGAATGGAAAAATGATAAAAGAGATGGCCGGGGTATGTTTTTGATGCCGGAAGGCAATGCATATTCCGGCAACTGGTCAAACGATAAAATGCATGGGACCGGCGCAACGATGTTTATCATACCGTACCGCATGTCGATTCTCGGCATTACTATACCAACCCCCCTCTACTTCTTCATATATGAAGGCGAACACATCGACAATAAAGCCACCGGCAGGGGATCGCTCACCCTTTCATCCGGCGAACAAATTGAAGGGCAGTTCAGGGACATCCTCGCGTACGGCACCTGCACAAGCACCCTGCCGGATGGTTCAGCATATACCGGTATTTTCGTAAATGGAGTAAAACACGGCACTGGCACCATGACTTTTCCAGACGGCAGTAAATACACCGGCGACTGGCGCAACAACTTTCCCCACGGCAGGGGAACCATGACCTTTCCCGACGGAGGAAAATACACCGGCGAATACCGCAAAGGGCATCCGTGGGGCAAAGGAATCCTCAATTATCCGGACGGTGAGCGGTACGAAGGCGATATCGTAAAAGGGCAGCGCTATGGCAGGGGGAAACTCTTCGCTAAAGACGGAAAGCTTTCGAAAGACGGCGTCTGGATCAACGACAAATTCATCGGCGGGAAGTAGGCGACGACCATGATCGTCGCCTGGAATTCCCTGAATGATTTCCACAAATCCGGCGTTTTTATTATCGAAATCCTCATCCATTTTTGTCATATTACACCTGACGGTGTTACATTAATACATGAGGCATGACTCATGAAAAATGAGATTATTTTTTATATTGAAGACTCGATGGAAGGAGGATTCGAAGCCCGTGCGCTGGGTTATTCCATTTTCACCGAAGGTGATACGGTTGACGAACTGAAAACCAACATCATTGACGCGGTGAAATGCCACTTTGAGCCCGAAAACCTGCCTTCGGTGATCAGGTTGCATTTTGTGAAAGAAGAGGCGCTCTCCCTGTGAGAACACGAAGGCGCGTAAGCGTTTGCGCGCCTTCGTGTTCCTATCCCGCTCCACAAAGAAATTAAAATCGGCACGCTTAACTCAATCCTTTCAGACGTCGCACAACACATGAAAATGTCAAAAGACGATCTCATTAAAACGCTCTGGTAATTAATTCAGAAAACCAGGCGACGATCTTGATCGTCGTCTGGAACTGCTCACACTCCTGTATCCGCGAATCCCCAATAAAAAATAAAAGCCCCCAGCCGATAATTATCATTGCCAGATTCATAATTTAATTCTATATTTGAGCGGTAACCGTCGGGGCGGCGCTGCCTGCTTCCGGCGAGATTTAACAATCGATCTATAGCATGCACGCGCGAAAGGAAAAGCACAGGAAGCGCGAGGAACCGGGACTCACGTTTGTGGGCACCTCGCATATCGATCCGGACGGATACGAGGCGCTCCTCGGCCGCCTTTCCGACATCAGGCCCGACGTGGTGCTGCTCGAAGTGAGCTGGGTTTCCGTTCTTTTCAGGAGAACCGTCGCCCGCCTGCTTTTGAAAATGCTTCACGGAAATTTAAGGGCGCTCGGCATCACCGCCAGCCATGAGATCAACAATATCATACTGTATCTGGAGATGCCGTACGAATACCTCGCCGCCAGGAATTACCGTGAAAGAACCGGCGCGCGGGTGCACTGTATCGATATCCCCCATTTCTCCTTTCTCCGTCTCGCGCGCGCCTACCGTGTGGTTACGAAAAAAAACCTTATGCTGCTCGCCGCGCTCCCGGGCGACCGCGCGCGCCAGGAGAAGCAGCTCGCGAAAAAAATATTCTCCTCGAAGGAAAAGCACCTCGCCGAAATGATCCTCTCGCGCGTCTCGAGGGACAGGCTCGCGGTGCTGCGCGAACAGAAGCTCGTAAAAAAGGTGTCGCGCTTCCTGCGGAAATACGGCGGGCGGCGCGTCGCCTATGTCGGCGGCTGGGAGCACCTGATCGAGGACCCGCAGAAACGGACGCTCTACTCGATGCTCGGCGGGGACGGCGCGCGGGAAATAGTGTTCCTCAAATGAGCCCGCTCGAGACGCGCCTTTCGGCATGAAAAAGTATTGCTTTTCCGGCCGGTCCTTCGAGGATGACAGACAAATATTCAACGCAGCGGGGATTGGAATGAACTACAGGGATTTGCTTGAACGCGCCGAAGACCTGCGCCGTCACTTCAGGGCGTTTCAGAACGGGGAAACCCAGGACGAGGCGGGGGCGGTAGGATACGCCTGTTCGTGCGCGCGGTATACGCTGCTTGCCTTTCTCGATTTCAGCAACAAGCCCGGTGACGCTCCAGACCTCGAATATCTGCTCGACCTCTGCGGGGATATCGACGAGCGGTTCTATGAGTTCTTCAACGATATTGCCACACTGGAGTATTACCGCACCGCGTTTTCCGGCCAGAGCGAATCCGAAGGTCTTTCGGTCACGGACGTCCTGGAAGCTATCCGCCTCGCCGAGAAGCTGCTCGATTTCGTCACGGATAAAACCGCCACGACGCACTGAAAGACGCAAATCAACTTTTAATAAAGAAGATATTTTTCCCGGCTCTCCATGAAATCGCGCTCATAGTCCTCCCAGAGCAAATGCAGTTCCTCAATCCCTGTGCCCCTTTCGATCGCTTCACGAATCGCCTTTCCGCCCGCGAGGAGATCGAACGCGGGGTGCGTGTCGTTGAACTCGTAGACTCCCCGGAGGAACGCAAATTCGCCGCACAGGTCATGGTATGCCTTGACGACCGCCACGCCGGCGAGGAAGGGGCGGAACGCGTGCGGGTCGGTCACATGGATGAACGCCCCGTCGATGCTGCGGCCAGCGAACTTGTGGAACGTCGGTTTAAAGCGGATGGGGCGGAAACAGGCGCCGGGAAAACCGAGACCGTTCAGGGCGGATACAAGGCGCTCTGACCCGGCGAAGGGCGCGCCGAAGTTTTCAAAGGGCGTGGTAGTCCCCCTCCCCTCGGAGACATTCGTTCCTTCGAGCAGGCACATACCCGGATAGACAAGGGCCGTGTTCAGCGTCGGCATGTTCGGCGAAGGAGGGATCCACGCAAGGCCGGTATCGGCGAAGCGCATCGACCGCTCCCACCCTTTCATTTCCATGACCGTGAGGCTGATGTCGATCTTCGTTACGTCCCGATACAGGAGCGCGAGCTCGCCGGCCGTCATACCGTGGCGCACCGGGGCCGGCATCACGCCAACGAAGGAACCGTACTCGCTTTCAAGCATCGGGCCTTCGACGAGGTCGCCGCCGATCGGGTTGGGCCGGTCGAGCACCATGAACTCGATGTCGCGGCCATGAAGCTCGCGCATGAAAAGCGCCATCGTATTGACGAAAGTGTAGTAGCGCGAGCCGACGTCCTGAATGTCGAAGAGCACAAGGTCGAGATCGTCAAGCATGCCGGGCCCTGGAATGAGCGAGCCGTAGCTTCCGCCGTAGAGGCTTACGACCTCTATCCCCCCGTGGCGGCCCTCCACCGCCGCAACCTGGTCCTGCTCGGTGCCGAAAAGGCCGTGCTCGGGGCTGAATATCCGTACGGGCGCCATGCCGCGCAGCGCGAGCGCTTCCCATCCGTAGCGAAGCGAGGAGTCCACCGAAGTCTGGTTGGCGATGAGCCCTATCCTTCGCTTCCCGTACTGCCCTGCCAGGTCAAGAAACCGCTCCAGTCCCGTCACGACCATCGTATCCACCCCTCTCCTTTGCGTAATAATCCCTGCGTCACGACTTATGCTCCACCGGCAGGAAACCTTCGTTCACGGCAAAAATCCATCATTTTTTTGAAAAGGGGGGATACGATCCGCCGCGGGTATTTTTATTGACAGCGCCCGGCATACGGGATTCATTTGCAGGGATGAAATGCACGTTCCACCACACCGCAGGGATGGTCTGACCGCATGTACACCCGAAGATTCAAGACGCAGACGGCATGCGCCCTCATGGCGGCGATCCCGCTCCTCGCTACGCTTTTCTGCGCGGCGCCGCGGCGCGAAACGCCGGATACGCTGCGCTTTGCCCTCACGGGGAACACCTATCCTGATTCGCCGTTTCGGGGGACTAACTCCCAGATGGGAGAAACGGCGTTGTCGCTCAACCGCGACAACCCGGTGTTCGTGGCGCACCTCGGCGATATCGTGTTCGGCGGGCATGACTGGATGGGCATCCGCGACGGCGACCTCATCCGCCAGTACGACGATTATATGAACGCTTCGGCGTGCATGCGGCCGCTGCGCTTCTTTGCCAGGGGCGAGATGGACCTCCTTAACCACTCCGACGAACTGTACCGGAAATACACGCGGCAGAAGCCGTACTATTCGTTCAACTACGGAAACATCCACTGCGTGGTCATCGACACAACAGGGGATACGAAGGCCGGCTCCGCAAAAACGCAGATGAACTGGCTCAAGGCCGACCTGCGGCGTCACCGCGACAGGGCCGCCACCATCGTCTTCGCGCACCACCCGCTTGTGCCCATTCCGGGGCTGGAGCCGCAGGAGAGCGTCTCGGCGCTGAACGCCGGCGAGCTCCACGAACTTTTCAGGCAGTACGGCGTCAGGGCGGTCTTTTCCGGGCACGTGAAGCAATTTTATCAGACAGAGAAGGATAAAATTCTTTACGTCGCCGCAGGATGCGAGTTTAATAGCAAGCCGGTGAAGGGCGCCAGGTACCAGAGCCGCGCCGCCTACTACCTGGTCGATTACGACAGGGACGCGATCAAAATAAGCCGCAGGGGCCCGGACGGAAAGGAATGAGCGGTTGCGGCCGGTCTGCGGCCCATATAATGTGAAGGAAGCGAATATGCAGAGAGAGATTAAATACGATAAAATTCAGGACTTCATCTCCGGCCTTAAAGAACAGGGGATAACGAAGGTCGTGTGCGCCGGAACAAACGAGCTGCGCCCGAAACAGGTCGAGGAGAACAAGCTTTCAGTCGTAAGCTGCCGCAGGGTCGAACTGCTCGCCTACAGGGACGCCACGATCCATAAGTGCGTTGTTGAGGACATCGAATCCTCGAAAGCGCGGGAAATTCTCGAATCGCAGGGATTCGAAGTTTCGGTCCGAAGCAGGAACATAACCTGATGAAAGCAGCGTCTCTATCCGCCAAAACCGCAACGAATGCCGAGGCCTCAATGGATACGATTCTGAATATAGAAAATCTCAATGTAAGCTTCCATTCACGCGAAGCACGGACGCTTGCGGTGCGGGACGTCACTCTTTCGATCAGGCGCGGCGAGACGCTCGGGCTTGTGGGCGAATCGGGCTGCGGCAAATCGGTAACGGCCTTTTCGGTCCTCCGGCTCATCGACCCGCCCGGCCGCATCGATTCCGGCGCCATCCGCTACAACGGCACCGACCTCCTTTCCCTCGACGAACCGGGTATCAGGAAATACCGAGGCAGGGAGATCGCCATGATCTTCCAGGAGCCGATGACCTCCCTCAATCCCGTTTTCAGGGTGGGATACCAGATCTCGGAAACCATACGGCTCCATCTCGGCAAAAGCAAAGATGACGCCGCGCGGGAAGCGGTCGAACTGCTGCGCCAGGTAGGCATTCCCGATCCGGAAAAACGCTACCACGTCTATCCGCACGAGCTTTCAGGGGGGATGCGGCAGCGCGTGATGATCGCGATGGCGCTTTCGGCGAAGCCGTCGCTTCTGATCGCCGATGAGCCGACCACCGCGCTGGACGTGACCATACAGGCACAGATTCTCGACCTTCTGCTCACCCTGCAGGAGGAGCGGAACATGAGCCTTCTGCTGATCACCCACGATCTCGGAATCGTCGCCAACACCGCCGACAGCGTGGCGATCATGTACGCCGGCGAGATCGTGGAATACGGACCGCTCGAGCGGATTTTCAACAGCCCGCTGCATCCCTACACCATAGGTCTTTTCGAGGCGATCCCCCGGATCGGCCAGAACACCGCCCGCATGAAGACGATCCCCGGTATGGTGCCAACGATAACGGAGCCCCCGACGGGCTGTGCCTTCTATCCGCGCTGTTTCAAGGGAAGCGAGGAGTGCACGCGAAATCCCATTCCCCTCTTCGAGAAAGACGGGATACAGAAGGTTCGCTGCATCAAAGCGTGAAGAGATGTTCGGAAAACAGCAAAAGGGCTGTTTTCACAGCCCTTGCGTTTGCCGGCAACAATGGGAATCGCGGTTTAGTATGCGAGGTTAATGTGATAGGTTCTCTTAACCGCGCTGAGCAGTGTGGGAACCACCGAAGGATTGTTCGCCTGTACGCTGCCGAGAAGATTGAGGATCTCACCGCGGGTCAGAACGACATCATAGTGTTCGCATGTCTGCAGGCTGTTCTTTCCGCATATTTCCCTGTTGATACAATCCTTACAAATACTGTTTTTCATTATGTATACCCCCTTTCTGGAACAGGTTTTTTTTCATGATAACCGTATAGAGGGTATAATAAGCAGAAACCATGCCACAAGACAAACTCATGCCATGAAGCTTGTTTTTTTTGATAAAAAAGGCCCGAATTTTTAAAATATTTTAAAAAAATACATATTTAGAACACTATCATGAATTATAAAATATCAGGAAGCAATTAAAACACACCCAAAGGACAAAAATCGCATTAATACTGCTCTTTAAAAGCTTCTTATGCGACATAATACCAAAATCCCATGTTGAAAATTAATACCATAGTATCACTTTTGCAACAGGTTCGGGCCTGTAAACACTACACATCGTAGTTTTTCTGAAGATTCTTATACGATAAAGCCTCCAAGAGGTGTTTCTTTTCGATTTTCGGGCTTCCTTCGAGGTCCGCAATGGTACGGCTCACCTTGAGCACTCTGAAAAAAGAGCGCGCCGAAAGATGCATCCGTCTTGTCGCCAGATCAAGCACCTGCTCGGATTCCGCGTCGATCGCGCAGAACGCCTTGATTTCGTCGTTATTCATGCAGGCGTTATATCTCGTCCGGCTGGATCTGAAACGGGCAAGCTGGATGTCGCGCGCCCGGCTTACCCGCTCGCGTATCGCCGCGGACGGCTCGCCATTCCCCGGTTCCAGAATGTCCCTGCACGCAACCCGGGCCACCAGCACCTCCATATCAATACGGTCGAGTATCGGCCCGGCGATCTTCTGAAAATAGCTTCGCACCCGCGCCTGAGAGCATTTGCACGGGATTTCAGGATCGAAACAGTAACCGCACTGGCACGGATTGCTCGACGCCACCAGCATGAAATCAGCCGGAAAAGTGAGCGTTCCCGCGGCCCTCGAGACCGTGATCTCGCGGTTTTCCAGCGGCTGTCGCAGCGCCTGAAGCACATTGCTCTTGAATTCGACGAACTCGTCCAGGTAAAGCACTCCGTTGTGCGCGAGTGATATCTCCCCGACCGACGGCGTCCTGCCGCCGCCGACAAGCGCCACATCGGAAGCGGTGTGGTGCGGCGTGCGGAACGGGGGTCGGCGCACGAGTCCTTCCCCTTCGCGAAGCAGGCCTCCCGCCGAGTGGATCATGGTGGTGGATATGGCCTGCTCCCTGGTCAGCGCGGGCAGGATGGAGGGAAGCCGGCGCGAAAGCATCGTTTTGCCGGAGCCGGGCGGCCCGTAGAGCAGGATATTGTGGTGCCCGGCCGCGGCGATCTCAAGGGCGCGCTTGGCGGTCTCCTGCCCGCGCACCTCGCCGAAATCATACGGGTCCGATTCTTCCTGCATTTCCGCAGGACCAGCCCTGAAGGGAGGGGCCTCGTCCCTGAACGCCTCAAGCGCGCCGGCGAGGTCTTTCACCGGAAATATATTCACTTCCTCGATCGCCGCCGCTTCACACCGGTTTTCATACGGAACCGCAAGCCGCCTGTATCCCGCCCGGAACAGGGCGATCGCCATGGAGATCACGCCCTGTACGGGTTTGACCCGCCCGTCCAGGGCGAGCTCCCCGACCAGGGCCATCTTTGCCGGATCGACAGTCGCCTGCCCGGTCGCGGCCAGTATCGCGATCGCGATGGGAAGGTCAAAATTCGCCCCCTGTTTGCGGAATCCGGCCGGCGCGAGGTTGACGATGAAATTGCGCGGCGGGAACTCGAATCCCGAGTTTTCCAGCGCTGATCGTATCCGCTCACGCGATTCCTTAATCGTGGAGTCCGGAAGTCCGACGATCGTGAAATTAGGAAGACCCCTTACGATGTCGACTTCGACCTCAACGGGATGCGCGTCAATGCCGTTAAGCGCGAGTGATATGGTCTTTGCAAGCATTGTATCCCCCTCTCATTAATACGATTTCCAGGCGTTTTTGATAAAAAATTTTCATATCCGGGATGATTTTCGGTGCCGGTATTTTTACTTGACTTTTGTGATCGGAAAGTATACTATTCAAATATTGTAATTTCGCGTTTTACCACCACGAGAGGAGCTCCTTCGATGAAACGATACCGGCTGCCGTTCGTACTTATCACCGCGATGTGCATACTTTTTTTCAGCCTGAACCCCTCGACGCCTCAGACAGCCTATTCGGATAAGTTCAGAAAAGACGTGGAAGAGCAGCGGCAGCGCGGATTGCGCGACGTCGAACAGGTGCGCGCCGAACTGCGCGCGATCCAGAAAATGATCAGGGACAAGCACCTGCAGTTCAAGGCTGAGATGACGGACGCGCTGAAACACCGGATAGAGGACATCACCGGCCTGAAGAAGCCCTCACAGCTCGGCGACACCGCGCGCAACCAGAGCCTGAGGAGCGGCAAGGCGCTGAAGTCGATGCTCCAGTCGCGCAAGGGCAGGCGGCCGAGAAACGTGCGCGCGTCGAGCTTTTATCTTTCAGAGGATGAGAGCTACTGGTATGTTCCGCCTGAAGAACAGCAGTACCAGCCGTCCGAGCAGCCATCGTGGGAACAACCGCCTGTCGACGATAACCGCTACGCTCCAGGCGGGGAATTCGGCCCGCAGCAGGACCAGTACGCCAAACAGGAACCGGTGCCGCAGGAACAGCCTAAAGAGCAGAAGCGCGTTGAGCCCCGCGTAGAGCCGAAGGAGGATGTTGTCGAAGTCGGGTATCTCGTGAACCCGGCCGTAGCCGCCTTTAACCTGCGCGACAAAAAATTGACAACGCCGATACGCGCGCAACTCACCTGCGGCAGCTGCTGGGCCTTCACAACGATTGCCCTTGTTGAAACGAGCTACAAGATCCAGACCAAAAAAGAAATCGATCTCTCCGAACAGCAGATCGTCGACTGCGCGATGGGTGCCGACGGCCAGCGCGCGGGCAGCTGCGACGGCGGATGGTACGGATCGGCGCTTGAGTCGCTGCAGAAAAACGGCGCCGTGCTGGAAAGCGCCTCCCCGTACCGGAACAAGAACTATATCTGCGCCGGTTTCATGCCCTCGCCCTACAGGGTGGCGACCTGGTCATTTATCCGGCCCGATGACAGCATGCCGTCCGTCGCCGACATCAAGAAGGCGATCGCCCGTTACGGCGCCATCGCCACCTGCGTCAAAGTCACGCCGGCGTTCCAGTCATACGCGGGAGGCGTATTCGACGAGCACGTGCGACTGAACGACGCGAACGACCAGAACCACGCGGTCGTGCTGGTCGGATGGGACGACAAGAAAGGCCGCCGAGGCTCGTTCCTCCTCAGGAATTCATGGGGGCGGGAATGGGGCGAGAACGGCTACATGTGGATAGAATACGAATGCAACGGCGTCGGCGCGCACTCAATCTGGGCGATCGCCGAGGCCAAATAACTATACTACCGACGAGGAAACCATGCGCCTGCAAAACCTGACCCTTTACCGCGGATTTATATCCATCTGTGTGGCCGCCGCGTGCGGAGTATCATGTTCAAGCGCCGCTATCGACCTGTCCGACTGCGCGGCGCTTGTCACCGACAGTGACAACAACAGGGAAATAAGCGTCAAAACGAATAAAACATTCTGCGTCAAACTCCAGGCGCAGACGAGCACCGGTTACAGCTGGGAGGTCGCGAAGGCCGGCGACACGCTGAAGATCTCCGGCGCACCGCAGGTCATATCCCCCCCGAGACATAAAAAGATGACGGGGGGAATCGAATATCAGCTCTTCCGCGTTTCCGCCGTCAGGGCCGGCGCGGGCGACCTGGAGCTTCAGTACCGGCGGCCGTGGATGAAGTCGGAAGCGCCGGCAAAGGTGTTCAGAGTCAAAGCGAAGGTGACGGACTGACGTTGCCGGTCCTGTCTGCCGCTTCGCGGTAAATGTTGTTGCAATATTCACCCTTTCCTGATTGAGTGCTTCAGGCTCCATATCGTTCTGTCATGAAAATCAAACGTATCATTACAATTGCCGTCATCGTCGCGAGCGCGGGATACTCGTATTATCACCACGAGGAAGTGCGGCTATTCTTCATCGAGAACTACTACCGCTACGTTAAAAAAGAGGACCTGAACACGTCAATCGCACGCGCCCATCAGCTCTACCGCGCCGGCGAATACGCGAAGCTCGCCGGCTACTGCGAGGTCCTGATGCTCCTCCATCCTGATGAGAAAGAGCTACAGCAGATCGCGGGAATGAACTATCTGAAGCTCGGCGAAAAGATGAAGGGCGCGGCATACCTGCTCCGGTCGCTCGACGAGAAGCGCTCGCAGAAAGAACTCTTCACACAGGCGCTCTCGGCGCTGTATGAGGAGCGGCTTTACACCGATATCATCACCGAGCTTTCGAAAGTCCCGCCGGATGATGATCCGGCCCTGAACTACTTTTACGGTGTGTCCCTCTACCACCGCGGCGAACCGAAGAAAGCGCTCGCCCACCTCAAAAAATCCGAAGACGAGGGGAATACCGATTTCGAGCTGTACTACTACATGGGCATCATTTACGAGGAGATGAACGAGCCGAAGAAATCGCTTGAAAACCTCGAGGAAGCATACCGGCTCAACCGGTTTCACCGTGAAACGATTTCGGCGCTTGTCAGGCTCTATAACAGGACGAAAAACTTCAGCAAGGCCGCCAGGCTTCTCAGGCGCGACATCTGATTCGAACGGGGGCGGATACAAGGGTGTTCTTTCAGCGATTTCGAAAAGCCCGCGCGCTTACGGCGCGGCTGAAGAGGCTTCTCAAGGCCCTGAGCGGTCACGACGACTCCGGCCGGAAAATCGCCGTCGAAACGCTCCTCATGTCGGACTCCTCCGAAGTCATCGAGACCCTCTCCGCGCTCTCTGAAAACGGCGCGCAGGCCCTTGCGCAGATCAGGGAAGCGTTCAGCGAAGCGGGGGCACAGGCGGTCGGGCACCTGATCGCCGCCCTCGACTGCAACAACGTGTTCGTGCAGCAGTTCGCCGAAAAGGCGATCGACGGCATCAACGATCCCCACGCCATCACGCTGATGCTCGCGGCGCTTCGCCACGGATCGGTGCGCGTGCGCAAGGCCGCTGTCCGTTACCTGATAAGGACCGGGCCTGCCGCCGCGGGGCGGCTTCTTGAAATGCTCGAGTCGGAAAATGCCGACCTTCGCAGGATCTCGGCGGAAACCCTCGGATCGATCGGCGACAGGCGGGCGGTCGCGCCGCTTGTCAACGCATTGAACGACAAAGCCGCGGACGTGCGCGAAGCCGCGCAGTGGGCGCTCGAGGAGATCGGCAAGCCGGCCCTTCCCCTCCTCCGCAAAGCCCTCGAACATGAAAACGCGGCCGTCCGCAACAACGCGCTGGAAGTCCTCATCAGCATGGGAGACCGGCAGGCCATGCCGCACATCATAACCGCGCTCGAAGAGGGCACCAGGGACATCCGCTGGAAGGCGGCCTCGGCCCTCGGGAAAATCGGTAACGGCCTGTCGATACCACGACTGATCGCCGCCCTGAAAGACCCGGACGCCGACATCCGCAAAGTCGCGGCTTCGGCGCTTGCGGAAATCGGGCAGCGCGCCATACACCCGCTGATCGACTCACTGAACGACCCCTCATCCTATCACCGGCAGGCCGCCGCCTCTGCTCTTTCTGACATGGGGGCCGACGCGGTCATGGCGATCATCCAGCGGCTCGAATCGGCCGATCACCCGACCCGGGTGAACCTGCTTGCGGCGCTCGAAAAAATGGGCGAATCGGCAAAAGGGATCCTCGTGAAAAAGATGACCCACAAGGACCCGATGATACGAAGGGAATGTGTCCGGATACTCGGCACGATGGGCGACGAAAGCCTTATCGATCCGATCATGAAACGGCTTAAGGACACCGATAAAAACGTGCGCATGCAGGCCGCGGAGGCCCTTGGAACATTCGGCGAAGCGGTCGTCCAGCCGACCGTCCACTTTATCGAGAGGAACCGCGAGGAAGGGATTTTTGAGGCTTCGATGATACTGAATGCGGTCTGCAGCACGACAAGCCGCCCCATCGAACCGCTTCTCGCCCACAAAACCGTTGAAGTGCGCCGCATTGCCGCGCGCGCGCTCGGCGCCGCCAAGGCGTCCCGCGCCGTGAAACCGCTCATCGAACTGCTCTCCGATCCCGACCGGATGGTGCGCGAGTCATCCGCGTGGGCGCTCGGCGAGATCGGAAACACCGCCGCCGTAGGCCCGCTGCTTGCCGCGCTAGTCGATGAAACGCAGGAAGGAGAGCTCCAGCCGATGCTCTGGGCGCTTGTCAAGCTCTCCGGGGAAAAAATCGACGAACCGCTCATCGAAGCGCTCGAAAGCCCCTCAGCCGCCGTGCGCCAGCGCGCCTCCACCGCGCTCGGCCACCTCGGCAGCCCGAAGGCTGCCGGCCCCCTCATCGCAAAGCTCGCCGACGAGGACGCGAAGGTGCGCAAGGCGGCCGTGCAGTCGCTCGGAATGCTCGGCGCGCCCGAGGCCGAAGAGCCGATCCGCGAAGCGATGATGAAGCTCCAGCGCGAGGAGTGGATGGTGTTCCGCGACGCGCTCCGCAAAATCCGCAAGGGATAACGGAACCTCCTCACGCATGAACAGGACAGACCGGCACATAGGCGAACAGCTCGCCTTACTGCGCGGCATCCACGCCGAAATCGCCGGCAGAGTCGACGAGCGGCTCTCCCTCTTCCGCCGGATACAGGAACACGGATCGGCGCGCGACATTTTCATCGAGCTCGCCTTCTGCATCCTCACGCCGCAATCGAAAGCCAGACAGTGCGACCGGGCGCTCCGCGGCCTCATCGAACGGGGCCTGCTGTTCAACGGCTCGTACGACGAACTTCGCGCCGCGCTCAACCTGGTCCGCTTCCGCAACCACAAGGCCGAATACCTGATCCTCGCCCGCGACCGTTTCATACGCGGACGCGACATCACCCTGAAGCGCGAGCTCATGTCACGGGAAAGCGTCAACGAAAAGCGCGAATGGCTCGCGCGCACCATTAAGGGAATGGGGATCAAAGAGGCGAGCCATTTCCTGCGCAATATCGGTTTCGGAAGCGAGGTGGCAATACTGGACAGGCACATACTGAAAAACCTGGTGCTACTCGGAGTGATCAATGAAATGCCGAAGTCACTTTCTCCGAAGCGCTATCTCGAGATCGAACGGCTGATGAAAGAATTTTCTCTCTTCGCCGCCATTCCGCTCGATCATCTCGACTTCGTCCTCTGGTACAGGGAGACGGGTGATATTTTCAAATGATGCCCCGGACCGGCACCGCTACGGATTTGTTAAAAGCTGGATAACCCCTCCCTGTTCCGAAAAACGCCGCAGGAGGTCCGCGCGCGAGGCCATCTCGAAATCCTGAAAATCGAAGCCGGGCGCCACGATGCAGCTCACGAGCGAGTATGAATCCGCGTCCGCAGGATACGCACCGAACCAGCACCCCGCGCGCACCACTGACTGGAACCGTCCCTCCGGCCCGCCGCCTAGCAGTACCTCATCGAGAACACCGTCCGGGCTGATGGATACAAGCCGGAGCGCGCAGCCATGGTGGAAGCACCAGACCTCGTCTGATTTTATCCTGTGCAGGAGCGAGCGCTCGCCGCTTCGCAGCAGGTAATAAATCGAAGTGAGAAACGAACGCGGCCCCGAAAATCTTTCAGGAAGCGCTCCGGCCGCAAACATTTCATCGCTGCGGTAGGTCTCGCGGAAATATCCCCCCTCGGGATGCGCCGCGAGGCCGAGGGTCTGTATCCAGTGTCCTGCATCGTGTTCCATATGTGCACACTCCGTCATGCTCTCATTCGCCTTATCGGAGTACCGCCAATGGCGTATTGCAAACATAAATATCATACAGGCAAAAAAATTTCTCCAACGCAAAAGAAATTTCTTTACACCGGAGGCGTGTTTTTATAGTATGCATCAGTTTTCGGGGCGTGGCGCAGTCCGGTTAGCGCACTAGACTGGGGGTCTAGGGGCCGGAGGTTCAAATCCTCTCGCCCCGAATTACTTTTTTTTCTTCCTGATCATATCCACAATACTCAAAAATCCTCAACAATCTCATATTCATGCCACATGCTCAAAAATAAAAAGTTAAATGTTTTTATTTGACAATTTTATCCCCTGCTGTCATAGTATTATTTGGTACTTTTCCCGCATGGTGATATACTCGTCTTATTGTATATTCACCACCGGAGCAAACTGAAATAAAAAGAGCCCGACGGCGGATTGATACTCGACTTAACAGGTCGTCCTGACTTTCGATGTGCGTGCCCCATCAACCCATTGCGGGAAAGCAAAATTTATCATCGTACAGGAGAAGGTCTTGTCAATGGAACTGGAGAATTTTTTTGGCAAGGAACAGGTCATTGTATTGAAGAGCACTGAAAAACAGCTTGTGCTCAAAGAAATGCTTAACAAGCTCGAGGAGCTAAAAAAAATCGAGAGCGCGGACCGCTATTACGCGCAGGTCGTCCACCGGGAATCGCTTGAGAACACCGGCATCGGCAGCGGACTTGCCATCCCTCACGCGCGCACCGATTCGGTCAACGAATTCCTTTCCGTCTTCGCGATTTCCCATGAAGGCATTGAATACCAGTCGTACGACAATATCCCGGTCAACTACGTCATTCTGAGCATCTTTCCCACTTCGATGAGCACCAAGTACCTTTACCTCGTGGGGATGTTTGCGCGTATTTTTTCCAACAAAGCCGAGCGCGCGCTTATCGACGAATCACGCACGCCCGCCAAGATGTACGGCACACTCAAGAAGCAGGCAAAATCGTATTTCGCCAGCATCTCCGAATGCGCGGTCAATCAGGCCAACGAAATAGAAAACCTCTCCGGCATCCCGTCGTCCAACCTGGACCTCCTGATCAGGCTCGACCGGCTCTACCACATTTTCGATGACGGCGACAAATCCGAATCGATCACGACTAAAATCGCGCAGCTCAAAAAGCTGATCGACAACCGCTCCCTCACCTATTACGAGCGGATGCGCAAGAAATGCCAGACCCCGTTCGCGATCCTCGACAAGGGAAGCTGCTCGGGCTGCCACATGCAGATACCGCCCATCTATCTTGCCGAGATCAAGGACACCAAGGGGATCGCCGTGTGCAACAACTGCGGAAGGTTCCTCATCATTCTGTAGAGGTAAAATCAGATAACGGATTTATGTACGAGGGGGGATACTAATCCCCCTTTCGCGTTGTATAGGCGTAGAGCGCGATCGAGACGGCGACCGCCGCGTTGAGCGACTCGACATCCGGGCCGATCGGAATGGAAACCGCCGGGCCGCGCAGGCCGTCCGGAAGCCCGGGTCCCTCGATGCCGGGAAGGAGGAGAAAGCGCTGCGGGAATTTTATTTCGGGAAGCGGCGCGCCGCCCCGGTCGAGCGCCACGATCGCAATGCCATGCTCACCGCAGATGTCGGCGAGCTCATCGATAGAAGGTCCCGCCATGAACTCCGCGCCGAACACCGCGCCTCCCGACGAGCGTACGCTTTTGGGATGGTACGGGTGCGCGGCCCCCTTCAGCATGATGATTTTCCTGACGCCGAAAGCCACCGCCGAGCGCACCGCCGTGCCGACATTGACAGGGTCCTGGAACGGGACGAGCAGCGTGCATCCGTCGGGGAGGCTGTAATCCCACTCCGGAAAATCCGATACCGGCAGCACGAGGAGCGGCGCGCCGGTGCCGAAAATGTCCAGCTCGTTGTAGAGATTTTTTTTCAGAATAAAAAGCCCGCGCCGCGCAGAGAGGCGCTTTATGAGCGAATTCACGTCGTCATCGCGCTCCACGTATCCGTCATAGACGATAACCGCTTCACCTTCAGCCCCGGGCCTTTTCGCGATGTCACGCACGAGCCTTCGCCCTGAGACAAGGGCCCTGCCGCTTTTCCGCGCGCCTTCCGCCGAGACGAGCTTGCGCAGCTCCTTGAACTGCCTGTTCTCCGGCGAGGTGATGACGACGTCGCGGTTGTCGGCGTCGTTTTTGAAAATGCGGTAGGTGACTTCGATCGTGCTCGTCTTCTTGGCGTAGATGAGGAGGCGCCGCTCGTGCGAAGTCCCCGGCAGCGTGTAGCGGCGGTCGCTCTCCATTGCGTACTCGCGCTCCTGCTCCGCGCTGATCGCGTCGAGGTCGCGGTCGGCGCCCGGCCCTTTCAGGAAGAGCACCCTGCCGCCGGCGGGAAGAAAATGGCGTACGCGCGAAAGGGTGTCGCTCACCGACTCGAGCGCGCGGGTGATGACCCCTTCCACCTGGAACGAGGAAAGCTCGGTCACCAGATGCGGATATACTTCGACGCCTTCAAGGCCGAGCTCGCCGATCACACGCTCGAGGAACTCGACCCGGCGGCGCCTCGGCTCGGCAAGCACGACGTGGATTTCGGGCCTCACGATCTTGATCGGGACGCCGGGAAATCCCGCGCCGGTGCCGATATCGACAATGGAGCCCGGAAGGTCGCAGAGCCGCGTGACGTAGATCGAATCGATGAAATGCTTGGTGATGATATCATCGAAGCGCGTCAGCCGGGTCAGGTCGTGGGACTCATTGTTCGCGATAAGAAGCTCATAGTAGGCCCAGAAGCGGTCCGACTCCTCCGAAGAAAGATCAAATCCCGACTTTCTGAAGATCGCCAGCATCTCATGTTTCGTTGCGTTTCCGTTCATTGTTGCGGTAGTTCCCTTTCATATTCGCCATGAGGATAATTCCACCATCATGTACCGACCAGGCCATTGCCGCGCAAGTAGAAAACGATCATCCGGCAATACCGGTTATTTTTTCTTGACACATCTGCCGATACGTAATTCAGTAGACACAATGGTCTTTTCATCACGCATCTGTCGCCTGATCTGCTTGCCGCGGCCCGCGGCCGTATCCTCTTGCATGACCACCATTACGGAAACGCGGTACCCTGTCCGCATGAGCGAGCGATCATAAGATTTCAACAAATCAGTGAAAAAATCTGACAAGAGAAACGCCTATGAGATTCAAAATAAAGCAGTACCAGAACCGGTTCAAACTTAAATTCACCGAAAACTACTACATTCTGAAGAAAAAATACGGCAAGTCGTGGGACAAGTTCCTTGAGAAGGGCCACGAGAAGATGACCGTCATGTTTATCCCGCATAATGAAAAGCGGATATTCAACTTTCAGATATCGAAATTTTTCATATCCTTCTTCGTGATACTCTTCCTGATAGTGGTTGTTTCGTCAGGATACGCGATCATCAAGAACGCGAGCATCAAGCGCGAGGAAGAGCGGCTCCTGATGAACTACAAGGACATCCGCTCGCACCTGATCCGCTTCGAGCGGCACACCAACCAGATCGCCGAACTGTTCGACGAGATCAAACCGTACATCGAGGAGCTGTACGAGCTTTCCGCAGGTAGCGAGATCGATCCCGACACGATATGGGAATACAGCGGCGCGACCGATCCTTCGGAGGAAGAGCTGAGCAAGCTCAAGAGCGTGCTGCCCGAAGAAGTCTTCACGCTGCGCGATCTTCAGAAGGACCTGATCTGCACCACCAACGCGATCAAGTCGGTCAAAAACTTCATCGACGTGCGCACCAAGGTCATTAACGAAACACCGTCAATCGTGCCCAACAGCGGGCACATCACCTCGCTCTTCGGGTGGAGGCGCTCTCCCTTCGGGTTCGGCAGGGACTTCCACACCGGCATCGACATCGCCGCCGGTTCAGGCACGCCTATCCATGTGACCGCGCCGGGGACGGTAGCGGCGACGGGATGGTCGGGCGGATACGGGCTCATGGTCCGCGTGCAGCACAAGTACGGCTTCGAAACGCTCTACGCGCACTGTTCGAGCATCGCCGTCGGCAAGGGCCAGAACGTGGCACGCGGACAGGTCATCGCCTACGTGGGACAGACCGGAAACGCGACGGGAAGCCACTGCCATTACGAAGTGCGGCTGGGCACCGTCAACATCAACCCGTATCCCTACATGCGGCGGATGTGGTGAGGCTGCGAAACAGTGAAAATCGCCGTCGCCATGAGCGGTGGGGTTGACTCATCTCTCACCGCGCTTCTCCTCAGGGAATCCGGACATGAAGTGATCGGCATGACGCTCAGGGTGCTGCCCGACGCTCCCGCAAATACCGGCGCTCCCGATTCTATATCCTGCTCATCATCCGACAACATCAGCGACGCGGCCCGCGTCGCGCGCGAGCACGGCTTTTACCATGAAACGATCGACGTGCGCGACGAATTCGCGCGCGAGGTGATCGATCCGTTCTGCCGCGAATACCTCGCAGGCAGGACGCCGAGTCCCTGCCTAGTCTGCAACGCGAGGATCAAGTTCCGCCGCATCGCGGACCGTGCGCGCGAGCTTGGCTGCGAAAAGATCGCCACCGGCCACTACGCCCGCCTGAAACGTTCCGGCGAGGGACGTTACTACATCGCGCGCGGCGCTGCCGACGCGAAAGACCAGTCGTACTTCCTTTCCATGCTCCCGCAGGACCTTCTCGCCCTGATCGAATTTCCGCTCGGCGGCTACCGCAAAGAAGATATCCGCGCGATGGCGCGGGAGCGCTCGCTATTCGTCGCCGACAAACCCGAAAGCCAGGAGATCTGTTTCGTGTGCGACGACGATTACTCCTCTTTTATTCAACGGCGCACCGGCATGCTTCCGGGGCCGGGCGATATCGTCGACACATCCGGAAACATCATCGGCCGGCACAAGGGCATCCACCGCTATACGATCGGGCAGCGGCGCGGCCTCGGGATCGCGGCGCCCGAACCGCTCTACGTTATCGCGGTCGATCCTGCGGCCAACACCGTGATCGCCGGCACGCGGGATCATCTCTACTCGCGCGGTTTTTTCGCCGATCACCTGAACCATATGAAAGCGACGCGCCTTGAAGGAAGGGCGCTTGTGAAAATCCGCTCGACACAGAAGGCGGTCCCGGTCACCGTCGAGGAGCGCGACGGCGGCGTGCGCGCCTTTTTCGACGAGCCGCAGGCGGGCGTCACCCCCGGCCAGGCCGCCGTGTTTTACGACGAAGAGGGGGGCGTGCTCGCAGGATCGTGGATCGCAGGGGGGATACAATGAGCGGCGCGGGGCGTATCCCCACACACCAGAACAGAGAGGCAGGTCATGACTGAACATCTGGAAATCTATCTTCGCCCGACAGCCTACATCGATTCGGAAAACACGGCAATACGAGAATTCGCGCGGCAGGCAATCGGTGAAAACGCGGATACTAAGGAGCGGGCGGTGCGCCTCTTCTTCGCGGTGCGGGACCAGGTCAGATACAACCCGTATCTCATCTCGCCGGATAAGACAACGCTTGTGGCGAGCAACATTCTCGCAAGGCGCGAAGGCTACTGCGTCCAGAAGGCGATACTGCTCGCGGCGCTGGCGCGCGCCTCGCGGGTGCCCTGCCGCCTCGGCTTCGCGATCGTGAAAAACCACCTGACCACCACAAGGCTGCGCGAGCTGCTCCAGAGTGACCTCTTCGTGTTTCACGGCTACAACGAGCTTTTCCTCAACGGCCGGTGGGTTAAGGCGACCCCGACGTTCGATATCAACCTCTGCGAGCGCTTCGGCGTGGTGCCGCTCGATTTCGACGGCGAGCACGACGCGATCTTTCATCCATACGACAGGGCCGGGCAGAAGCACATGGAGTATATCCACGATTACGGCACCTTCGACGATCTCCCGTACGATCTGATGATAAGCGAAGTCAAAAAGCACTATCCCCATCTTGCCGGCGCGTTCTCCAGCGGCACCTTCTCTCCCCGGGGAAATTTCATGGAAGAGGCCTCGGAGGAAAAGCTCTGAACCAGCGGTGTCCGCCGGCCTCGCTTGCGGCGGACCGCAATCCCCCATCACGCCTGATCATAAAAAAATCGATTTCAGAATAATTTTTGAATATACAGAAAGAATTATAAAATATAGCATAATTCCGCAACCTGCTTACCCGCGGGCCGGCCGATAGAGCGATACGGCGGGAGCCCCGGAATTCAACAGCACTCAGGGAGGTACCTGGAATGAAACACGCGGCACACGTTTTCGGAGTATTGATAATTGTCGCCACGCTCTGCGTGCAGCCGGGCTGCGGGACCACGCAGAAAAGCGGGACCACGACCGGTGCACAGAATCCTGACGTGAGGATCACGCGTTTCCAGATTCCCTCACCGGTGACCGCGCGCGTTCCGTATCCCGCGACCATGACCGCGACCGGCCTTGAGAAAGCGACGATCCTGCGCGGCTACTTCTTCTGGAACGGCGAAGGCCCGTTTGAATATCCGGTCACAAGCGTGGATGAGCGCAGCGGAAGAATCCAGTTTCACCTCTACACGGGAAATCCGCGGACGTACGTGATCACCGGTTACGTGCTGTACCAGAACCGGCAGACCGGGGTAACCGGATTTTCGAACACGGCCTCGGCGGGAGCGATACAGGTGCGGTAATCATAAGAGCGGCGGCCGGTCATCTGCCGGCCGTCAGCTTTCAGCACGCCGATCATCTCAGGGATCTTCTATAGCACATGCCCCTCTCATGGCGTACGCGCGGCGCCTCGCCAAAGGGCGAATCCCCATCCCCTCATCAATCAAAGCCCCGTCAAATCGACAAGGAGAAGAACGTTCAGGGAGGATACGATCACCGCGATGGCAAGGAGAATTGTTTTGTCGAAGGGTGAATTCCTATACCTGCCCATAACTTTCGCGGAGGAAGTGAGCGCTATCATTCCGAATATCGTCCAGGGAAGCTGGATACTGAGCACGATCTGGCTCCAGATGAGCCCTTTCAGCGGATTGGTCAGGAAGAAGACGATCGCGAGGGCCCCGATAAGGGTGACCAGCACGCCCGTGCGCGAATGCCTGTCAGCGTTGTCAAACGGCTCGCCGAAGATGCCGGCGAAAATGCTTCCCCCCGCCATGGCCGCGGTGATCGACGATGATATCCCCGAAAGAAGGAGCGCGACGGCGAACACGACCGCCGCGGCCCTGCCCACCATCGGCACGAGCATCGCCTGCGCCTGCGGCAGCTCCGTGACCTGAATATTGCTGCTGAAAAAAACAGAGGCTGCCACAAGGATCATCGCGCTGTTGATCGCCCACCCGACGATCATGGCGAACATCGTATCGGCGACCTCGAATTTGAGCTGGTGGGAGATGGTTTCTTCGGACTCGAGGTTCCACTGCCGGCTCTGTATGATCTCAGAGTGGAGATACAGGTTGTGCGGCATGACGACGGCGCCCAGCACGCTCATGATGATCGGCACCGACCCGGCCGGAAACGAGGGAGTCAGCCACCCGCGCACCGCCGCGCCCCATTCGATATGCACCAGGCTCAGCTCGAAGAGGAACGATAGGCCGATCAGCGACACCAGGCCGATGATATATTTCTCGATCCGCCTGTAATTATTTGAGAGGAGGAGGTATGCCACCAGGAGCGTGGTGAGGATCGCCCCGATCCAGAGGGGAATGCCGGTGAGCATCTGAAGGCCTATCGCCGCGCCGAGGATTTCCGCCAGGGCCGTCGAGACCGAGGCGGCCATAGCGCTGCCGAGAAAGGTCCGCGAGATCCACGGCCTGAAATGTGCGGTCGCCGCTTCGGAGAGGCAGAGCCCCGTCGCGATGCCGAGGTGCGCGGAATTGTGCTGAAGGAAGATGAGCATGACCGTGCCGAGCGTTACCATCCAGAGCAGGTTGTATCCCCATCCCGAACCCGCAGCTATGTTCGAAGCCCAGTTCCCGGGATCGATGAAACCTACCGTCACCAGGAGGCCCGGCCCGATATACTTGAGGATTTCCCGCGCACCTAAAACCGGATTGTCTTTTCGCATGAAGTTTTCAAATGTCTTCAGCACCGGCACCTCTTCTCAACGGACGCCCGCATCGGGGCGGATTGCCCAAAAACAGTTTCTGTATGCGATCCGTATTCTTGTCGATTTCAGCGGCTCGGTCAACTATTTTCCCGACGGATACCCCGGCCGGGCCTTAGAAAAATCTATTGCAATGACCGCGAGCCCGCCTTATACTGATACTATATCGATCGTAAGGAGCGGGCCATGAAAGAAAAAATCGTATTCCTCGACGCCTCGACCGTCGATTACGGCGACCTGGACCTTGAGCTATTCGCCGCGCACGGAGAGCTCATCACCTATCCGCTGACCCGCTCCGATGAGCGCGAGGAGCGACTTCACGACGTCACGATCGCCATCACCAATAAGGTGGTATTTGACGCGCCCCTCATCTCGAAATGCAAAAAACTGAAGTTGATCGCGGTCTCGGCGACCGGCTGGAACAACATCGACATTGAGGCCGCAAGGGCGCACGGCATCACGGTGGCCAACGTGCCCGGCTATTCGACCTTTTCGGTCGCGCAGTTCACCATGATGTTCATACTGGCCCTGGCGGGAAACCTCGTCCGTTATAACAGCGCGTGCCATGACGGCACCTGGAGCCGCTCGTCCACCTTCACGCTGGGCACCTGGCCCACGTTCGATCTCCAGGACAGGGTCCTCGGCATTCTCGGGATGGGAGCGATCGGCAGCGAGGTCGCGCGCCTTGCCGACTCGTTCGGCATGCGGGTGATCGCCCTGCGCCGGGAAGTATCCCGTCACACCGATTCGTTCGAGCGCTACAGTCTGCATGATCTGGCGGAGCATTCAGATTTCGTATCGGTCCATATGCCGCTCACCGAATCGACGCGGCACCTCATTGATGACGGATTTTTCGCCGCCATGAAGCCGGGTGCGTTCCTCATCAACATGGCACGCGGGCCCATTGTCGATCCTGCCGCGCTCTACAGGGCGCTTACCTCGGGAAAGATCGCCGGCGCGGCCATCGATGTGATGGAAACCGAGCCTCCCGCTCCCGACGACCCGCTGCTTTCAGTCCCGAACCTCATTATCACCCCCCATATCGCGTGGGGCACCGTCGAATCCAGACGCCGCCTTATAAGCGAGGTCGCCGAGAATATCGCCTCGTTCAAAAAAGGCATCGCGAGGAACGTTGTCAACTGACAAGCCAAAAAATCGGAGCGCCCGCCGGTAAAACAGTTGTCAAATCCCGTCCGGTCGGTATAGTTATGCCTCCATGTCACGACAGGGCATGCACGCACAGTTTCGGAGAGTACAATGGATATGAAGGTTTTCGGGATAGTCGGAGCGGGCCTCATGGGGACCGATATCGCCCACATCGCCGCCCAGAACGGGTTCGACGTGATGCTCTACGATGTCGACAGCGAAAAGCTCTCGCAGTCGTCAAGGACGATAAGCGACCGCCTCACGCGCTACATGTCCGAAGGCAGGATAGAGAAAAAGGACCTTGACCTGATCATGTCCAGGATATCCACACGCACCGACATCAGCGACTTCGCGGCGGCGGATATAGTCCTGGAATGCGTGACCGAGGACCTTTCCGTCAAACACGAGGTTTTTCGCGCGCTTGACCGGGTATGCCGCGGAGGCGTGGTGCTCGCAACCAACACCTCGTCAATCTCGGTAACCGCCATCGCCTCGGTCACCAGGCGTCCCGAATCGGTAATCGGCATGCATTTCCTGAACCCGGTGCGCGCCATGAAGCTTGTCGAAATCGTATGCGGCCTGGCGACAACGCGCGAGACATTCGAAACCGCAAAAGACATTGCCAGGATATTCAAAAAAACGTTCGTCGAGGCGCAGGATTATCCCGGCTTCCTGCTCAACCGCATCCTCATGCCGATGATCAACGAGGCGATCTATGCCCTCTACGAGGGAGCGGGAACCGTCGAGGCGATCGACAAGGTGATGAAACAGGGAATAAATATCCCGATGGGGCCGCTGGCGCTCGCCGACATGGTAGGCCTGGACATCGTGCTCGCGGTGATGGAGCACATGCACCAGGGATTCGGCGATTCGAAATACCGTCCCTGCCCGCTCCTGAGAAATTACGTCGCGGCCGGGTTCCTGGGCAAGAAATCAGGCAGAGGATTCTACCATTACAACTGACCCGATGAACAGGACCGAACGCCATATCTACGCGGCTCTCCTCGGTGTGATCATAGTTCTCACAGCATGCGCGCCGGAGCGGCTTCTCGCTTTGCTGCCTACACTGCGCTGCCCGTTTCTCGCGATCACGAATTTTCCCTGTCCGCTCTGCGGCATGACGCGAAGCGTTCTCCACGCGTTCCACGGCGACCTGTGGATCTCACTTCGCCTGCACCCGGCGGGCGCGTTATTCTCACTCGCGATCGTGCTCGCGGTGCCGGTGCTCATGTCCGACTCGCTCTACCGCACGGCGCACGCCGTTTTCAGAAAAAGGAAACTCATCGGATTACTGACGTTCGCGGTCATTATTTTTTTTACGGCTTTCGGCGCGGCGAGGATCTTCGTCCGCCTGTAAAATTTAATCGATCAGGGAGCACGGCATGCAGAAGGAACTCGACCTCACAAAAAAACTCGGATTTGATGAAATCATCGACCACACGCTCGCCGTGTATAAACAGGACTTTCGCTACTACATCAAGACCATGCTTTACTTTTTTGTTCCGGCAATCGTGATAATTCTGTATTCGATGTGGAAAGTGTACGGCGACTACGCCTCCATGATCCGGGCATTACAGGGCGGGCCGAACACTTTTTTCAGCGGCTTCTGGAATATCATGGTCAACTCGCTGGCCGCCACCCTGGCCTACACCGCGTTTTCGGTGTACACGGGGGCCGCGGTGATCAAAGGATTTGACGAAAAGATCAACGGAAGAAAGACCCCTGAGAGCGAAGCCGCCGTTTTCGCGCTTAAGAAAACGCTTCCCATCTTCTTCACCTCGCTCATCGCTATGATCATGATGGGATTCGGTTTTATTTTCTGCGTGATCCCGTTTTTCATTCTCGCGGTCTATATGGCGTACATCCCCCAGACGATCATGCTCGAGGACAGGGTTGCCTTCGGCTCCATCGGGCGGAGCTTTTCGCTTGCCTCGGGAAATTTCTGGGGGACGCTGCTGATCCCGCTCATCTATTTTCTGGCATACACTTTCTTCGCTTCGATCATCACCTACGCCCTCATGCTCACCCCTTATATCGAGCTCGTAAAGGACATCATCGGAAAGCAGGGCCAGATCGATCCGTCGTATCTCGCTGGATTTTATGAACGCAGCATATACCTGTTCTTCATCCAGACCGTGCTGACCAACGTGCTTCATGTGGTGATGTGCCCGATCCTGAATATCGCCCTCACACTGAAATTTTACAATATCCGCGCCATGAGGGAAGGGAAACTGCCGGCCGGCTCTGCCACGGTCTGAAGCGGGAACAGCAAGAAGTTCTAACCCGGGAATCAGTTGAGAAAACAGGAAGGCGGTCATGCCCGGTTTCAAGGAAGTGATTTTAAAAAAAGAGAAAAATCATCATCCCTCATTATATTTCTATCATCCCTGCCAGCGCCGTCAACAGAAAAACGGCGGCATTTGATTTTAGAGGGCCTCCAAAAAATTACATTGACACTATGGAATTTCATTTTTAATATAAATCCAGCATCATCGCTGGTGCGTTTATGACCAGCCCAACGGAGCATTTCAGATGGAATCGAACAGAACGATAACAACGCTTCATGATATAATAAGGGAAATCACCGAAATTGAGTGCCAGCTCGAAACGACCATCGACACGACGATGTGGATAAGCGATCCCCACGGCGCCGGCGACCGGTTCGTGTCGATCCTCAAGGGGCGCTTCGGCCTTATCTGGAAGATAAGCCAGGAGGCGCTCCCGAAAACGGTGTCGGTGCAGAAAATCGATTACCTGAGCCGCGTCATCAGGAGCGAAGGATATATCACCGACGACGAATACTGCATGGAGCGCCAGGACGTGATTTCCGCGCTGGTGAAGATAATCCAGTACCGCGTCCGCAGCGTGAAGGACTTCGATGAGATCCGCAACAACATCAACAAGGACCTGAAGCTCGTCCTCGAAAACCTGATACTGAATTTCTTCGTCCCCAACATCGTCTATGAAAACAGCATCATCGCCGACCGCGTGATCACCGGCCTGTGCAAAATCGTCAAGCAGGTCATTCTCGGCCACCTGCTCGTGCTCGGCGACGTGTTCGACCGCGGCGATGAGCCGGACAAAATCATCCGCATCCTGAACAAACGCGACATCCGCCCGTTCGTGACCTTCGTCTGGGGAAACCACGACATCCTCTGGATGGGCGCGGCCGCGGGAAATCGCTCGCTTATCGCCGAGGCACTGCGGATCAGCGTGCGCTACGACAACATGAAATTCCTCGAACGCCTCGGCATCGATATCTCCCGGCTCGCTGCATTCGCCGAAAAGCTCTATCCGGAAAATCCGACCGGCTTTTTCAAGGCAAAGCAGGACAGCTCGAAGCGGATGGAAAAGACGCTGGCGATGATCCAGTTCAAGCTCGAGGAAATCACGATACGCGATAATCCCGAATTCAAAATGGAATCGCGCCTCAACCTGGATACGCTGGCCGGGAAGCTGAAAAGGGGCGAGACCGAGGGGCTTTCCGACACGTACTTTCCGACGCTCGATCTCGACAACCCCACGCGCCTCACCGACGGGGAACGAGAGGTGATCGACGACCTGACCCGCCAGTTTACTTCGAGCAGGCGGATCCGCGAACTGATGAGGTTCCTCTTCGATCACGGCTGCCTGTATCATATCAACAACTATATCCTGAACATCCACGCGCTCATCCCGAGCACCGCCGAAGGCGAGTTCGACGAGTTCCTCGGCAGGCGCGGCAGGGATCTCTTCGACCATCTCGAAACGGTGGTAAAAAACGTGGGGCACAATTACCTGAACGATGACCAGCAGGACCTGAAGGAGCTTGCGCTCATGTTCTACCTCTGGTGCGGGCCGAAATCGCCGTTCTTCGGCAAGAACGCGATGAAAACATTCGAGCGGTATTTCTATACCGACAAGGCGACGCACAAGGAGAAGACGCTGTACTGGGGGGACAATCTCAAGAACCCGGATTTCATGGACAGGATCATGCAGGAATTCGACTGCCGCAGAATAGTCTACGGCCACACGCCCGTTGATATCATGAAAGGCGAGAAGATCGCCTCCCCGGACGGCCGCGCGATCAATATCGACGGGGGCTTCTCGCACGCGTACCTTGAGCGCGGCCACTCCCTTATCCACACGCCGCAGGCGCTCTACGCGATCATCCTTCCCACACCGGAGGAGATAAGCGAGGCCAGGCAGCAGAACAAGCCGGTCCCGATCATGACCGAAAATATCGCCGCGTTCGAGCAGCCGATAAAGGTCAAGGACACCTACCAGGGAAGGGTGCTGATCGAGCGGCGAAACGAGCTCTATCGTAAATTGAAAGAATACGAATCGAACTGAATCCTATCTATCCGCGCGCCAGCGCCCGATAAGCTTTTCGATTTCACGCGAAAGGGCCTCTATCGCGTGAGCGCGGTCAACCTTACCGATACGCTCACCGCCCGCAAAAAGCAGGAAGGCGCCGCCTCGCCCGCCGGCAAGTCCCGCGTCCGCATGTGACGCTTCCCCGGGGCCGTTCACCTCGCACCCCATGACCGCCACCACCGCCGTGCGTTTGAGTTCGCGAAGCTCCTCACCAAACCTTGCGATGAGCGCCGATTCGACTTCCTGCGCGAGCGCGAGCAGATCGGTGTCGGGATCGGTCCGTCCGCAGGTCGGACATGAGATGATTTTAACGGGTGTGAATCGCTCGCCGAGCGACTCGAGGATCCTCTTCCCGACGATGACCTCCTGCACCGGGTCGCCAGTCATCGACACACGAATGGTATCGCCGATGCCCTCAAGCAGGAGGTGCCCGATGGCAATCGAGCTCTGCACGATACAGGCGATCCCGTATCCCGCCTCGGTAAGGCCGACATGAAGCGGATAATCCCGCCTGGACGCGAAAATCCTGTTGGCCTCGATGGTCTGGAAGATATCGGAGGATTTGATCGACACGGCGATATCGTGAAAATCGTTTTCCTCGAGAATGCGCACGTGCTCGAGCGCCGATTCCACCAGGCTTTCCGGCGTGACCTCGGGATATTTTTTTCTGTCAACCGATCCGCCGTTCACGCCGATGCGGATCGGCACGCCGCGCCCTTTCGCCGCGCGGACGACTTCGCGTACGCGGTCGGCGCCGCCGATGTTGCCGGGATTGATGCGCACCTTGCTGATGCCGGCCTCGATCGCGGCAATGGCGAGGCGGTAGTCGAAATGGATGTCCGCCGAAAGGGGCAGCGTCGCTTCCCGTATAACCGTTCTGAGGTGCGGGATCGAATCGAGGTTGCGCACGGCGACCCTGACAAGGTCGGCCCCTTCGGCGGCGAGGCGGCCTATCTGTTCGATCGTCCCTTTTTCATCCTCGACCGGGATGCTGGTCATCGACTGGATCGATACCGGCGCCCCGCCGCCGATCTGAAGGCTGCCGGCCTGTATCCGGCGCGTTTCGCGCCTCTTTCGCTTCGCGGTAATTTCGTTCATGGGTAACACTGTAGCGCAGGGAAGGCTGAGGGCAACACAATTTTTTTATCACCTTGCCTGTGAAAGGCTTGAAAAATACACGGCAGATGGTTTTCTTTCTAACAGGGAAACCATGGAAAGGGAAAAAGAACAGGACATCCTTGATTATATCATCGAGATTACCGAGCAGCGCGATGCCGAGCTCATCGGCGAGAGCGTCGCGAAAACGATCTTCGAGCTTCTCAACGCGAAAAAAGTCCTCTTCTGCAAAACAAAAAACGAGTCAGCGATGCCCTATCACGCCATTCTGGTACAGGAGAGCGGGTCAGAAATCCTCACTTCGGAAGATGTAATCAGAGAGGCGCTGGGCGGCATGGAAGGCTTTTTCCCCGGGATTACCCGGACGAGAACACCCGCGTCAATTATCTCAAACGGCGTCGCGATGTGCGCCTACCCCGTCCTTCTCGGAACGAGGCTCGTCGGGTTCATCGCCATACATTGCGGAAACACCGTCCTTCCCGACAATCAGCTGATCACGGGCCTCCTGCGGATTTACCACAACTACCTGTCGCTTCTGGCGGAGAACCAGCATGACAAACTCACCGGACTTCTTAACCGGTCCACCTTCGACGCGCAGATCATGAAGATCATCGAATTTAAAAAAAGCACGAAAAAGCCCGAAGAGCCGCCCGGATCAAAGCGCCAGAAAGCGGAGGTGCCGCGCGACTTCTGGCTGGGCATTTTTGACATCGACAACTTCAAGAAGATCAACGACACGTTCGGACACGTCTACGGCGACGAGGTGTTGATACTGATCTCGCGCATCATGACGAAATCGTTCAGGTCGGACGACCTGCTCTTCCGCTACGGCGGCGAGGAGTTTGTGTCGATCATACGCTCGGGCGGTGATGAGGAGGCCTTTATCGCCTTCGACCGCTTCAGATCATCAGTGGAGCACTACGCCTTTCCTCGGGTAGGGAACATCACCGTGAGCGTGGGGATCGTGCAGATCACTGAAAGCGAAGTTCCCACCGCGTTCGTCGGGCACGCCGACCAGGCGCTTTATTTCGCAAAGAACAACGGCAAGAACCGCGTCTGCGTGTATGAAAGGCTGGTTAAAGAAGGCCACCTGAAAAAGCAGATCGAGTATGGAAAAGTCGAACTGTTTTAACGCAACCAGTTTTCACTTCCCGTCAGCTTTCGTTCGAAGCGCCACGCCCGCGGGCAGGTAGAGGAAGAGCCCGATAATGAGCCCGTACAGTATCGCGAGAATGCCCACCGCGAGATACTTCCCCATTTCCGAACGCTCGTGCAAAGACGACAGAAGAAGCACCCCCGCCATGATCGAAGCCACAAATCCCGATCCGATACTCGCCCTGTAAAGAAATTTAAAAACGCGGGAAGCCGCGCGAAGTTCCGCCGCCGAAAACCCTGGATCTCCGGCAAACATGGCCCGCACTCCCCTTGCCAGGTCACCCCCCATGCCTGAGAAAAATACCATCAGCAGAGGAGGGAAGAACACCATGAGAAAGCTTATACCATCAAGAAAGATACGGGGATTTGATCCCGCCGCAATAGCCGATACTGCAAAAACAATAAGGACCAGAACAAAACCGAGAATAATCATTCCACCACCTCCGCAATGTGTTAGCCGCCCGAGCACCCCTGCGTCACTGCAGATTCGGGGTTCCCGAGGTTCAAAGCATGATACCATTTTGCACGAGGCGTCAATTAAAATACATCGTGCTGCCGCGGATGGCAACGCGTAAATCACGATAAAGTTGCTCCAGTCACATCAAAATGGTTGCAATAAAATACGAAACTGTTACCTTTGAATTATCCGGCTTCAATTGCTGATTTCGACAGAAGGAGAATACAGCGCCGCATGGGGATCACCGGCACAGGAAGGATTACCGTCATCTCGTGTACGATCGCGCTTTCGATCGCAGTAAGCGCTTTCGCGCTTGAGGACGCGCGGGCGCGTGAAGATATGCCAGCGGCCGCCTGCGCGGATATATCCGGCGCGAGGGAGTTGAACGAGCGTGGAATGCTCCTCCTGCGCGAGGGAAAGCACGGCGATGCAATCACCTGTTTCACCTCGGCGCTGAAAGGCAATCCCGCGGCAAAGCAGTATTACAACAACCTCGGCGTGGCGCTCATGAGGCTCAACCGTTACGAGGAGGCGTATCCCTGGCTGAAGACCGCCGTCGCGATCGATCCGGATTACGCGAAAGCGCTTTCAAACCTCGCGATCAGCTGCTTCCATCTTTACCGGTTCAGGGAATCGTATTCCTACTACCGCAGGGCCCGCGCGGCCGACGCGGCGTATTCAGATTCCCGCTTCGAGATCGGCAGGGTTATCGGTGAGGTCGAGAAGCTGAACAGGGAGAACCCCGGGAACGGAAGCCTCGCCGCTATCCTTGAAGCGCTAAAGCGACAGAAAAAAATGCCATGACGGCGGTGATACTATCCGTCGAGGTCCCTAATAAAGTTGATGTTCCTGAAGGCCGTCGCTGGATCGGCAAACCGTGTAATTTCATCAATACCCACGCGGCGCGCGTCCCTTTCGCGGAGATACCTGTTCATGCTGAAATGCTGTTTCGCGATGAGAAGCTCGAGCTCGTCGGCGCAGCGCGCGGAATATACGGCGTGGAGCGCTTCGTGGCGGTCATTGACGAACGGTACGGTAATATCGTTCTCTCCGGAAATTTCAGCAAGATACCTGATGAGTCCGCGGTTCAGGTCGGGCATGTCGCCCGCCACGATGAACGCTTTTTCGGTCGCCGCGTGGCGAAGCGCGGTGTATATCCCCCCCATCGGCCCGGCGCCGTCAACCAGATCGGGATAGCACGGCACGCCGAGCGAAGCGAAGCGCGAACCATCGTTGGCGACCACGGCCACGTCGCAAAACACCGACGACACGGCGTCATATACATGTTCAATAAGGGGCCTGCCGTGGTAGACGTATAAGGTTTTATCCTGCCCGAACCGCAGGCTCCTTCCGCCGGCAATAATGAACGCTGAAATGTGTGATATCCTGTTTGAATCCATATTTGCTTGACACGATATGAAATCACTACAACAATTATAACACAAAAATAACGGAACGCAATGAACCAGCTACCGCCCCTCATCACCATAATCGGCCGGTCAAACTCCGGCAAGACCACGCTTATTGAAAAGCTTATCGCCCATTACGCCGCGAACGGGCTGCGGATCGCCACGATAAAACATATGAAGCACGACTTCGACATCGACCATGAGGGGAAGGACACGCACCGGTTCCGCAACGCGGGGGCCTTCATCTCGAGCATCACCAACGACCGGCAGATCGCGATCGTCGCCGACGCGATATACGGCGCCACACCGCTTTCCGCGGCCGAACCGATTTTCTCGAAGGCCGACCTGATTATCGTCGAAGGGAACAAGGAATCAAAAGGCCCCAAGATCGAAGTGATCGGCGACTCAACCGAACCGCCCCTTTTCGCCTCGGGCGTTCCCGACGTGGCCGCCATCGTCACCGACCGCGATCTGTCCGCGCCGTTTCCCCGCTTCAGGCGGGACGAGATCGGCACGATCGCGCAATTCATCGACCACCTTGTCCGCGGGCGCGAGCTTGACCGGCGCTAATCCCGCAGCATCGCGATGGTCACGCCGTCACCGCCCTCGCCCTGCTCGCCGGGCCGGTAGTCCCTCACATAGGTCGAATATCTGAGCGCGGAGCGCACCGCCTCCTTGAGCGCGCCGGTCCCGTGACCGTGGATGATCACCGCCGCGCGGATGCCCGCCCGCACCATTTTATCGAGCGAAAGCTCAATCCGCTCAAGCGCCTCGTCAACGCGCATGCCGCGCAGGTCAATGGTATTATACGAGGTCTGGACCGTAAGAGGCACGAAGCCCATTCCGTCCTCATCTTTCCGTTTCGGCGCGCGCGTTTCCGCTTTCTTCTGGGGCTTTTTGCGGGGAAGCAGAAGATCGCTGAAGCGGTATCTCGACTTGATCGCGTTTCCGAGCACCACCAGCGCCGATCCCGCCGACGCGTCGATCTCCTCGATCTTTCCGGTTTTTTCAAGGGGGATAATATACACCGTATCGCCTTTATCCGCCGAACCCGCGTCGAACGCGCGGTAGTCATCGGAGAGCCGCTTCACCGCGTCGCCGCGGACACGCTCGACGACCAGCTCCTGCGCGGCCGCCAGTTCCTGCTGTATCACGCCCGCCTTGCGCATGTCGGCGCGCTGCAATTCCTTCATCTTCTCCGCGACCTCGGCGCGCATCCTCTTAAGCTCCTCGACAAAGGCAACGCCTTCGCTTTTTTTGAGCGACTCCTCGCGCCGCTCGAGCTCCTTCGCCAGTTTCTGATACCGCTCCTTTTCGGCGGCAAGCCCGGCGCGCATTTCCTCAATCCGCTCACGCTCCACGGTGAGCTCGTCCTCGATCCGGTGCATCTTCTCGATCAGCGCCTCGGTCGATATCTCGCGCTCGTCAAGCAGCCCCCCGGCGCGCGACACGATGCGCTCCGGCATGCCGTAGATGCGGGCAATCTCGATCGCGTGGCTCGCGCCGGGGATGCCGACAAGGAGCCTGTACGACGGGGCGAGCGTCTCCGTATCGAACGCCACCGACGCGTTCTGAAACCTGCCGTCGACCGATGCGAGCTCCTTGAGTTCCGGATAATGCGTCGTGACCATCATCGACGCGCCGGTATCGGCAAGGCCCTCGAGGATCGCCTGGGCGAGCGCGGCGCCCTGCCGCGGATTGGTCCCCACCACGATTTCGTCGATGAGCAGGAGCGTGGCGGCATCTGACTGCTCGAGCATCTCGCGCAAGCTGACGATCTGTCCTGAATAGGTCGAAAGGGACTGGGAGAGGTTCTGGTCGTCGCCGATATCGGCGAAGATGCCGGTGAATATGCCGATGCGCGAGTCCGGACCCGCCGGAACGTGAAGGCCGTGGAGCGCCAGGAGGACCGAAAGGCCCACTGTCTTCAGAAGCACGGTCTTGCCGCCGGTGTTGGCGCCCGAGATGACAAGGCAGCGGTACTCCTCGCCGAGGGTGATGTCGTTGGGGACCACCGTTTCGCGGCTCATCAGCGAAAGGAGCGGATGGCGCGCCCTGATCAGGCGAAGCGACGGCGTGTCGGCGATCTCAGGTTCGTTCCCGTCAAACGCGACAGAGAGGCGCGAAGCGGCGTTGAGGAAATCGAGATAGGCGATGACGGCGAGGTTCGCGCGCAGCCCGTCGGCGTGACGGGCGACTTCAGCGGTGAGCTCTTTCAGGATGCGCAGGATCTCCTCCTGCAGCGCGACGCCGAGCATGATCAGGCGGTTGTTCTGGTCGGTTATCAGTTCCGGTTCTATGTAGAGGGTTGATTCGCTGGAGGATACGTCATGCACGGTGCCGCGCACTTTACCGCGGAAGTTCGCTTTCAAAAGCACCACGTAGCGCTCGTTCCTCGTCGTGAAGATCTTTTCCTGAAGATACTTCGATACCGACGGCGAATGCACCAGCTCCGAAAGCGCCCGCTCGATCTCGCCGCGAAGCGCCGTAATCTCGTCGCGAAGCCGGCCGAGCGCGGGATAAGCTGACTGGCTGATCTCGTCGCTGTCGGTTATGGCGCGGCCGAGGAGCGTGGAAATTTCATCCAGCGGATGAAGCGACTCATATTCTCCTGATAGTGATTGAAATTCCTCGCGGTGCGTTTTCAGGAACGCGCGTATCCGCCGCGAGGCAAAGGCGAATCGCCTGACGGACGAAAGCTCGGCAAGCTTCAGCATCCCGCCCTTCTCCGCAAGATCGAGCAGCGGAGCGATGTCCGAGACGCCGGAAAAATCGACCGTGTCCCCGCGCAGCGAGAGCTCTTTAAGCTCGCTCACCATGCGAAGCTGCGAACGCGCCGCGTTATTTTCGAGCGGCGAAATGAGGGCGAGGTAACTCCGGCCCGGCTCAGTCTCGCAGCGCGAGTCGAGCTCCTGTATCACCCTTCCCCACTCGAGGACCTCAAGGGATTTTTCCGATATCCGATACCGCATTGTCCTGTATGCATTCCGTACTTGGTGTCGTGCCCGAATCCGCCGGCACAAAAAAAGAACATCCCGCACGCCTCCAGTGTCAAGTGTAAAAAAGAAGAAAATAGCGCCGTCCACGCCGTCAAATTCTTCTTGCGCTCCGGCCGGGATATGCGATCATTCAGGCCATGGGAAGAATGCTTATCATCACCGGTATTGTAATCCTTGTCGCGGGACTTCTGATCGAGTTCGGCGGCCGCATACCGCTCATCGGCAGGCTTCCCGGCGACATCGTGATACGCCGGGAGCAGTTCACCGTCTACTTTCCTATAGTCTCAGGCATCGTGATCAGCGTGGTCCTCACGATCGTCATAAACCTCATCGCGCGGTTTTTCAGGTGACGGGGCGGATACGGCCATGATCGAGTCGACGAGATATTACTCCATCTACCGTAAAGTCGCCGCCCTCATCGAGGAGGGGAAAAGCCTCGAACGCGACTATTCATCTGAATGGGAATACGCGCACATGTCATCGGCGGCCCAGATCGGAAGGATCCTCGCGATCAGGCGCGGCGTCGACCCGGAGATCGCCGCGATCGCCTGCCTGCTGCACGATATCGGAAGGATCGTAACCGGCCGTCAGCATGAACACGCCGCCAGCGGCGCGCGGCCCGCGCGAAACGTGCTCGAGGGATTCTTTCCGTCCGCGATCATCGAGGAGATCGTGACGGCGGTAGTACACCACGGCAGGAAGGATGAGACCGGCGGCCCGATCGAGGAGATCGTCAAGGACGCCGACGTGCTCGACTGCGCCCTCTACGGGCTGCGCTTTGAAAAGGAGGGCTTCCGCCTGCGCCTGAAAAAACTAGCTGAAGAGCTCGGTATTTCCTCTTTATGAGAGCGTCACGGGCCGCTTCCTTTGTACCGGAAAGGCCTTTTCACCATTGAACGTTTTATATCCCCCTTTTCAAATGAGGCATTCATGTCTTGACTGCTCACCGTTTGTTCACTACCTTCAAAGTATATCCTTTCCCCGGAGGAACCGATGGACAACAACACGATGAAGGAAATGGTGCGCATCGTATACCACCCCCAGTACCTGGTCAATTACAGCACGGCTTCGTGCGAATGTCCCGATCGCGTAAAGGCAATAATGAGCGAGGTAAGCGAACAGTTCGCCGTTGTAGAGCCTGACGCATGCAGTGACGACGACATCCTGCGCTGCCATTCAGACGGCGTGCTTTCGTCGGAGAAGATCAACACGCGGCGCTATGAGGTGGCAAAGCTCGCGGCGGGAGGCGCGATCAGAGCGGCGGAACTGGCGATGGAAGGATTTGTCGGCTTCGGTGTGATCCGCCCGCCGGGGCACCACGCCAATCCCGACCACAACTGGGGATTCTGTTTTTTCAATAACATGGGAATCGCGCTTACCAGAATGCTCGAAGAGGGGAGGATACGGTCTGCCGTGGTCCTTGACATCGATCTCCATTTCGGCGACGGCACCGACACTATTTTTAAAAGCCACAAAAACGTCAATGTCATCAATATCCAGTCGGCGACCCCCGAGGATTTCATCCGTGAAACCGCTGATTCACTGGCATCGATCAAGTCGGCCGACATAATCGGAATTTCGGCCGGCTTCGACCAGTATATCAAAGACTGGGGCGCGAATCTCGGCACGGAAGATTATGAGCGCATCGGCCGTATTGCCGGCGCGTTCGCCAGGGAGAAATCCGGCGGAAGGGTATTCGGCCTTCTCGAGGGGGGATACTACATTCCTGATCTCGGCAAAAACACGCTGGCCCTGCTGCGCGGCATCTGCGAAGGGAAATCATAACCCCGTCCCGACAACAATAAACTCCCCCGGTTGCCCGGGGGAGTTCGCAATATATTTCAAGGGTTCAGTGAATTGATACTACAATAAACGTCACTGCCGTCAGAGGCCTTTACTACGCCTTCTTCTTGTAAATCTTTGTGTAATAGAAATATCCGCCCGCACCCGCTGCCGCGAGAAGAATAATAATGAAGATGATCCATCCGTATCCGCCCGATCCGCTGCTTCCCATATCAAGAGCAGGCATGTTCGCGGGATCTACGGGCTCGCGAAGCGTCCCGGCATCAGCTCCGGCTTCTTTGAGGAGCCTGAAAACTTCCGGATGGCGGTTGGTCACGGTGTAGTAGATCACCGAGTTGCCGAACGCGTCTTTCGCGTTGACATCAGCCTTTGCCGCGATAAGCGCTTTTGCGATCTCGACGTTTCCGTTCATCGCCGCAGCCATAAGCGGAGTCTGGTATGCCATGATCATCTCCGGGTCCTTCTTGTTCGTCTTCGCGTTCACATCGGCACGTCCCGAGATGAGATCTTTTACTATGTCGACATGGCCCGCGCGTGAAGCGACCAGAAGCGGAGTCTCGTCATATTCGTTCTTTACATTTACGTTGGCGCCCTTCGAAATGAGCAGCCGCGCGATCTCGGTGTATCCTTTTTCCGCGGCCATCATGAGGGGGCTCGTGCCGTATTTGCTGTTCGCGTTTACATTCGCGCCTTTGGAAATGAGCAGGTTCACCATTTCGGCGTTGCCGATCTTTGTGGCCAGATAAAGGGGCGTGATGCCTTCTTTATTCCCCTGGTTCACATTGGCCCCTTTTGCGGTCAGCAAATGCACCATTGGAGTGTTTCCCGCTTTAACCGCCAGCGAAAGCGCGGTGATTCCATAGGTCTTATCGGTAGCGTTTACGTTCGCTCCCTTTGCTATGAGCAACTCAACGATATCGGACAAACCGCGATGCGCAGCGATGATGATCATCGTCGCGTCGTAATTGTCGGGATCCTTGTGGTTGACATTGGCTCCCTGTTTCAACGCTTCACTTGCTCCCTCAAAGCTTCCAACCCGTACCGCCCTCAACAGATCATCGTTTGGGGCTGCGACCAGTGCAATGGTAAAAATCATGCAAAATGCAGCTATTAACAGAATGGTCTTTTTCAACGTCTTGCCTCCGTAGTTTAAATTAAGAATTCGCATATTCAGGGGATACCGCGTGCCCGTATAACGGGCCAGTACCCCGGGCGATTGCACATTAAATATTCAATAAAACTTTGTCAATAATTAACTCGTACTCAAACATCAATACCTCATTAAAAATTCCTACACTTCAAACGTCATCCCCTCCACAGCCGCATACACTTCGATCGGAAGTTTTTTTTCGCGTATTCTGTTCCGGTAAAATTCCATGATCCGGTCGAGCTCGTCATCGCTTCTCATCGGCTCATGATGGAAGAAAAAGAGTTTCTTCACCCCGGCCCTGACCGCCATGTTGAGCACATGGTGCGTGGTGCTGTGGCCCCATCCCACTTTCGACTGGTACTCGGACGGCAGATACTGTGCGTCAGAGACAAGCATATCGGCCCCTTCGGCGAAATCCACCAGACGCCGGTTCAGGTTTTCAACGAAATCGTTCATCTCACGGTCAGAGTCGTCGTTATAAAGGTTAAAATACGGCTCGTTATCCCCGTAATAGACAAACCGTTTCTCCCCGTACGTGACCCGGTAGCCCAGGCACGCGACCGGGTGGTTCAGGTTGATCGTGTCCACGGTAAAACCGCCGATCTGTATCCGCTCCTCCTGAATCTGCCGGTAGCTGATGTCGGCAAGGAGCTCGACGGTCCGGACGGGAAAATAGCTGTATTTCATCTGTCCGCTGATAATATCCTCAAGCGACATCTCAAAGGTGCCCGGCCCGTACACGGTTACCCTGTTGCCGGGGATATAGATCGGCGGAAAAAACGGGAAGCCGCTGATATGGTCCCAGTGGGGATGGGATATCAGAAGATGGATATCATGCTTCTTTGAAAGGTCGAGCGCGGCGCCGAGCACCCTGATGCCGGTACCGGCGTCGAAGATAAGCCAGTCGCCCGCGTCGGAGCGCAGGTCGAGGCAGGCGGTATTGCCGCCGTAGCGCATCGTCGCGGGGCCGGGTACCGGCACCGATCCCCTCACCCCCCAGAATGTGCATTTCAGCCAGCCCATTATCGCAGGAAAAGCCTCGCCTTTTCGATCTCGTTGCCGATATCGGCAAGGGTCTGGAATACCGATTCCTCATTGAGGCCGAGCACCTTCCAGACCTCCTCGGGAACAGGAGTGACGCGGTAGTTGCCGCTGAACCCGACTTTAAGGATCTTGACGAACGTATCGGCGATCGCCACCACCATTGAGAAGATCGCGGAGCTGCCGGTGAGCACCGGCGTATGGTGGCGGCCCACCGCGTAAAGGAGAGTGTTCTCGAATTTCCACTTTTTGCCGATCGCGATACCGATCTCCTCATGGGAGAGCCCGAGCACGGTCTTTTCGATGTCGGTGATGAGCAGGTTCTTGCGCTCTGAGATCTCGAGAATCTGGCGCATCTCGTCAGGAAAGAAGTTGTTCATCAGTATCTTCCCGATATCGTGGATGATACCGGCGATAAAGTACTCCTCGACGTATTTTTCCTCAATGCCGAGCTTTTTGGCGATCATTTTTGAGGCCACCGCGACCCCTATCGAATGCTTCCAGAAATCCTCACCGTTGAGGACATCGCTTCCCTTCAAATACGATTTTCCCAGAAACGCGGACGTGATGGCAACATTCTTGATCGTATTGATGCCGAGCAGCACAACCGCCTGTTTGAGGGACTTGACTTCCTGAGGGAGCCCGAAATACGCCGAGTTGACCATCCGGATGACCTTCGCGGTCAGCACCGGATCCAGGAGGATAACATCGGTGAGGTCCTGCGCCGAGGACCTTACATTATTGGCCACCTCGTTAATCTTGTGAATCACGGGCGAAAGGCTCGGCATTTTATCGATGGATTCTTTGACTTTATCTATCGTGTTTTTCATCGGTTCGGGTATGCGGGGCGTCGGCAACGGCGCCGGCGGAATTGCACCTCAGCGAATTATTCGAGCTTGCGCGATCAAAAAAGATTGATAAACCAGTAAACAATATCGAGCGATATAAGCATCCAGAATAGAACAAAATACCCTATCGCGGCGCCGAACGCGGCCTTTTTAACGGCTGATCCCAGTCGTGCGGTATCCATAAAAAAGTCGCCTCACTTATCGGTAAGCACGACACGGCCGCGCTGAATGGTATAAAGCATGGTGGAGTTTCCCCGTTTGACCTCGAGGATAACGAATGTACCCACTTTTCCACGGAGCAGGTTTTCGACGATATAACCGTACTGCATGCCGCTTATGGATTTTCCGTCTATGCCCGTGATGATATCGTCCTTTTCAATTCCGGCGCGGTGGGCCGATCCTCCCTCATAGACCGATACGATCTTATACGGATTCTCATCGGTCACGATCCCTTCGCCCGAAGGCACCTCGATGCCGAGACCGCCGAATTCCTCCTTTGAACATCCATCCACACCGGTCAGCACACACATTGCGGCGATAAGGAAAACCGATATACGATATTTCATCACACTAGCTCTCCGCACACTCTTTATATAAGGGTCCCCGGCCGTTTCGCCGGGAACGGGATCGGACTTCTTTACGGTCTGAAAAACGTATACAAAAGAATACTAAAAAAACAGTGGTATATTGTCAAATGTTTTGCGGTCCACCGCCGCCTATTTCAATACCGTGACATATAACGAAACGGGCAATAAAAAAGCGCGGCCGGGAATGACCGCGCTTTCTTCGTTTCAAATTATCCGTTTTCCGGATTAAAATTTGAAGAGTATACCCAGATTCGCCTGGAACATAGCGTCGTCCCTGTCGGCGATGTCGATGAATTTATAGCGCGCTTCAAGTATGAGATCCAGGGGAGTGCCCGCTATCCCCAGCATGAGGCCGGCAAACACGTCAACACCGGCGTCCGAATCCTCATCCGCGTTGCTGTCATCCCAGTTCAGGTAGTTGAGCGTCGGTCCGAATCCGATGAAGGGAGATAGCGCACCGTCGCCAAGGAAATGCCAGTACCAGTCGAAATGGATGCCCCAGACTTCATGGTCCGCCAGGTTGTTATTCTTGCCTTCGCAGTTCACATAATCGAGGCCCGGCCTGAATTTCAGGCTCTGGAAAATAAAGCTTCCCATATCAAAGAAAACACCGCCATTCCAGTTATTTTCGTATACATCGGAGTTATCTTCCCGCATCCAGGTATATCCGCCCTTGACGCCGATGCCGCGGGCAAAAACGTCCCCCGCCGATAATGAAATGATTATTCCTGCCGCGAACAGCATGATAAGGATTTTTTTCATTAGAAACCTCCTCTCGAGTTTTTATAAAGTTGAACCGATTATACCGCGATTAATATCCGATGTCAACAACTAAACATATATATTTTTTCAATCAGTAAATATTCGCCCATTCGGGCGGGAATCCTATCAACGGTTTCGGTAGTAGCCGTAATACTCGAAGAGGTTCATCGCCTGAACCCGGAGATGGCTCTCCGGGCTGTTACCGATTATGAAGGTGAGGTGGTCCCTGGCCGTCGCGTCGTTTCCTTCCTCGCGGGCCCTGATAGAGAGGAGGAGCCGCGATTTGAGCGCGTAAAGGTTGGTGCCGCCATCCCGGTCAATGAGCTTTTTAAAATATTGCTCGGCGCCGGCGGGGTTGTTCTGGAACATCAGCGTGATGAGGCCGAGATGGTAGAGCGACTCGGGGAGATATTCAGACTTTCCTTGCGACAAACGGTAAAAATTCAGGTAGGAGGCGGCAAACTTCTCCTGGTTGAAATTGAGCCTGCCGGAGAGATGTGTGATATAGTCCGATGTTCCGCCGTAGCGCTTCAGATAATCCGAATACCGGCTGAACGACTTTTCATCGCCTTTCTTATAATACGAATAGAGCGCCTCCCTGAAAGCGCCTTCGCCGAACGGGGAGCGGGAAAGCTTCTGGAGGTTTGCTTCAAGCAGTTCCGTCGCCTGCGCGCGCCTTCCGGTCCTGAAATACGATTGCACGAGGAGCGCGTTTTTTCTGTCGGAAAGCCCCGCGTCGGTTATCGCTTCGAGCCGTGCCGCGGCGCTCTGATACTGTTTCCGCCTATAATCGATTCCAGCCAGCTCCAGACGCGCCCGGTCGGCAAAGGGTGTATCCGCGCACTCATCTATGACTTTTTCATAATACGATGTCGCGACTGCAAGGTCATTCTCGCGGGCGTAGTAACCGGCGATACCCGTCAGCCCTTCGGCGTATTTTTCCCTGTTCAGGCGGAGCAGATCGACCGAGCGCTTTGCCATTGCGATATCGCCCGACGCCAGCGCGATCTTCGCGGAGACATCGAGGTCGCCTTCCGAAAGCGAGGTCGGATCATACCGTTTGAAAATATCGTATGCCTTCGCGTTCTGCCCTGTCTGATAATAACTTTTCCCCCTGTAAAGATTGATCAGCCGCGTGACAAACTCCTCCGACTGAGGGACCGGTTCGTGTTCGAATACGCGCACCAGCTCCGCAAACCGCCCGAGCCGGTAGAGCGAAATCGCCCGGTAGAGATAGACCGAAGAGGCGTTCTCGCGTCCCTCGACCGAAAGGTACTGGCGGTAGAGACGCTCCGAATCGCGGTACTGCCCCGCCCGGTACGCCTCGTCGCCGAACATCATGAGCACCTTGCCGGCGCTCACCGACTGAGGATAGCGGGAAACGACCATCTGGAGATATTTTCTGTCGGCCGGGTTTTTCTCGTAAAGCTTCCCGCCGTACGAATAGATCACCTCGTCGATGCCGTGACGGTTCGGAAAGAGCCTGGCGATAGAATCAAGGTTTTTCCCGGCCTCGCGGTAGTTGCGTTCCTCGATATACCACTCGCACAGGCGCGCGTGCGCGTCGAAGCGGTTGTCAATGTTCCTCTGCTCCAGATACTTCTGCATGAGCGAGACGGCCTTCGCCTTTTTATCATTACCGTAGTTGGCCAGGGCGAGATAATAATACGATTCGGGGATATACTTCGAGAACGGGTTCGATTCGCGGATCTGCTCGAACCCCTCGATCGCCTTCGCGGTATCGCCGCGCGAAAGGTAGACGCGCGAGAGGAGGAACTGCACCTCCTCCATGTTGCTGTCGTACGGATACTTGCTCTTCAGCAGATCGAGAAGCCGCTCGGCGTCCTCGAACTTGCGCACGTCGATATAGACGCGGCTTAAAAGCATGAGCGCGTTTTTCTGTTCTTCCGGGTCGCTCAGCGATACCGAGTCCTCAAGGTAAGGTATGGCCGCCTTCGGGTCGCGGTCAAGATAGATCTTGGCGAGCTCCATGGCGGCCTTGCTGCGCAGCTCCATCTTCGTGGTGTTCGTCCGCACGCTTTCAAGAAGGTTGATGCCGTCGGCGCCCTTCCCTTCTTTCAGCATGATCCTTCCGAGCTCGTACTGCCCGTCATGGAACCACTCCGACCGCTTGCCGATCAGCAGGAACGATTCGAGGTACGATTTTGCCGAGGATGTGTTGCGCAGCGCGGCGGCCGAAAGCGACTTGTAGTAGAGCGCGTCGTAGAACGGTTTTTTGCGAAGCAGCGAATCGGGGATCGCGCCGAAGAGCCGCAGTGCGTCGGAATGCTTTTCCTTGATCTGCCAGACGCGGCCGATGATCAGCCGCGCGCTTGAACTGATCTTCACGTCGGATTTGAGCGCGAGGAGCGGGTTGAGCGTTTCGAGGGCCTCGTCATAGTTCTCGTTCATGAAGAGCGCCTCGCCGATCTTGATGGTGAGCCGGTTTTTCTCGTTCGGCTCGACTATCTCATCGCGCGAATTTTTCCAGACCAGTACCGCCTCGTCGTACCTGCCCTGGATGAAGTAGATGTCCCCTATGCGGCGGTACGATTTATTGATGAGCCGGGAATCGCTTTTCTGCGAGATGAACCGGTTGTACTCCTCGATCGCCTTGATGTAGTTTCTCTTCATGTAATTCGCTTCCGCGATCCAGTAGCGCGCCTCAGAGCAGAGGCTGGCGGTTGTGCAGGCGAGCATGAACCGGTTGAGCTCGAATATCGCCGGGTCGTATTTCTTCTGTTTGTATACCGAGAGCGCGAGATGGAACCACGCACGGTCCTTGTAGTCATCGTCGTTATCCACGACCTTTTTGAAAATCAGCCGCGCGCTGCCGTAGTTGCCGGACTTGAACGCCTCCATTCCCTGCTCGTACAGGTCGGACGACCCCCCGGCGGCGAACACCGGTGCGATGGCGAAAAGAAGAATAGAGATGATGACGGATACGAGGACGCCTGTTCTCATACAAGGCCCCTCAGGTGCCTGCGCACCCTGTCAAGGATGATCTGCGAGGAAAAGCCGCGCACCCGCTCCCTGTCGCCGGATATAACGCGGGTAAATGAGGCGAGCGTATCACCGCTCGCGAAACCGAAGCAGACGGTGCCCACCGGTTTTTCCGTCGTGCCTCCGCCCGGACCCGCGATGCCGGTCGTGGATATGCCGATCGATGCGCCGAATTTTTTCATGGCGCCGTACGCCATCTCGCGCGCGACCTCCTCGCTCACTGCGCCGTGGCGGGTCAGCGTTTCGGTCGAGACGCCGAGCAGCGACACTTTGGCGTCGTTGGCGTAGGCGACCACGCCGCCGAGAAACACTTCAGAGGAGCCGGGCACGTCGGTGAGCCGCTTCGCGACAAGCCCGCCCGTGCACGACTCGGCGGCGGCAAGCGTCGCGTTCTTTTCCGCAAGGAGCGCGCGAAGCTCCTCTTCCATGGTAGGGGCCTGAATCATGTACTCACCGAAAATCCGTCCGGTTTCATGTTGTAGCTGGTCGGAGGGAAATTGAAAACCTTTTTTTTCGACGAAGGTGACGGTGTTCATGCCCGGCGCGGTCGATATCCCCCACTCGATTTCATCGAAGGGAACGCGCATGTCGCGGACCCTGAGGTTGACTTCCGATTCGCGCATGAGCACCGTACGGAAGGTGAAATGGCGGCGCTCGCCGATACCGTGCCGTTCACGCAGGTACGGCATTACCTTTTCGTCGAACATCGGCCTCATCTCGCGCGGAACGCCAGGCATGGCAATGAGGAGCCTCCCGCCGAAGCGAAGGGCGTATCCGACCGCAAGCCCCTGCGCGTTTTCAAACACCTCAGCGCCTTCAGGAACCGTCACCATCTTGATGTCGCCGGGATTGGGAGTCATCTTCATCGTGGCGAAAAACTCGACCATCCGCGCGCGGGCATTTTCCTCCACGCGCGTCCCCAGGCCGGTGAGCGAAGTTATTACCGCAAGCGTGTGGTCGTCGTCGGTCGGCCCGAGTCCGCCGGTCACGATCACCAGGTCGGCAAGCGAAAGAGCATAGGCAAGCAGGGAGGAAAGACGGTCCGGCACGTCGCCGACGACCGCGGTGAGCACGACATCGAGGTCGGTCGAGAAAAGCCGGGAACAGATAAACCCGCCGTTGGTGTCGCGTACGGTCCCGTGGAGCAGTTCGCTCCCCGTTGAGATGACGGCGGCGGTTTTCACGCTTACATCCTTTCCGGCGCCGAGACCCCCAGGAGCGCGAGGCCGTTTTTCAGGATGATCCGCACGCCGTCGCAAAGCTTCATGTTGGTTGCCCGCACGACCGCGTCATCGGCCAGCACCCGGTGCTCGGTGTAGAATTTGTGGTACGCCTGCGCGAGCCGGAGCATATAGGTGGATATACGATGCGGCTCGAAGGTCGCCGCGGCGTCGCTGATCTCCTCGGGAAATTTCGCCATGAGCTTCATCAGGTTGACCGCCTCGGGATTGCGCAGGTGCTCGACCGACGCGGCTCCCGGATCGTAAGCCAGGCCCCTGGACTCCGCCTCGCGGAAGATTGAGCAGATGCGCGCGTGCGCGTACTGGAGGTAGAACACCGGATTTTCCGAGCTCTGCCGCTTGGCGAGCGCCAGGTCGAAGTCGAGATGGCTTTCGAGCGAGCGCATCACGAAGAAGTAGCGCGCGACGTCGGTGCCGATATCGTCAAGGAGCTCGCTCATCGTGGAAAATTTGCCGAGCCGCTTCGACATCTTGACGAGCTCGCCCTCCTGCACCAGGTTCACCTGCTGGGCGATAAGCACCTTGAAGCCGTGCGTGAAACCCATCGAATTCATCGCGCCGGAAAGCCGCGCTATGTAGCCGTGGTGGTCCGGCCCCCAGATGTCGATGATCGTGTCGTAGCCGCGGTCGATCTTGTTCTTGTGGTAGGCGATGTCGGCCAGGAAATAGGTGGGCCTTCCGTCGTCGCGCAGGATCACGCGATCCTTGTCGTCGCCGAAATCGGTCGAGCGGAAGATCTTCCTTCCCTCCTCGGCGTAGACCGAGCCGCAGCCTTCGAGGAAATCGAGCGACTTGAGCACCTCGCCGCGCTCGTGCAGCCCCCGCTCGCGGAACCAGTTATCGAAACGGACGTTGAACCGGTCGAGGTCGGCGCGCTGGCCCCTGAGGTTGTACTCGACCGCCTGTTCTGCCATGAAGTCGATGAGCTTCTCCTCGTCGGTCATCGAATCGACCTGCGTTTTGAAATTGTCCTGGATGTGCTGCGCGATGGTCCAGATATATTCGCCGTGATAGCCGTCCTCGGGAAACTCGACGTGCTTCCCCTCGATCTGGCGGTAGCGCGCGAGAACCGACCTGCCGAGAAGGTACACCTGGTTGCCGTAATCGTTCACGTAGAACTCGCGCTCGACCGTATGGCCGCACGCCCGCAGGATATTGGCGATCGAGTCTCCCACCGCCGCCGCGCGCGCGGAGACGATGTTGAGCGGCCCGGTCGGGTTGGCCGATACGAACTCGATATTGACCTTCATCGGGTTTTGCGCGCTGTTTTTCCCGTAGTCGTCCTTTCGGCTACAGATATCGTCAAGCACGCCGTAGAGATATCCGTCGGAGAGGAACATATTTATAAAGCCGGGCTTTGCCACCTCGACCTTCTCGATCATGTCGGAGCGCTCGATGAACGGGGCAAGAAGAGCGGCCGTGTCCATGGGGGATTTACGCAGGATGCGCGCCGATTCGAGCGCAAAAGGCGTGGCGTAATCGCCGAACCGCTCCTCCTTCGGGTATTCGATCTTGACGGGAGGGAATTCTCCCCGTTCGATCAGGCCTTCGGCCGCGGCGGCCTCGATCGCATCCTTCACGATGCGGATAAGCATATCCTTGATAGTCAATTCAGCACCTCGTCTGTATTCAGAACAGGAATATCACACCATAAACTGCTGTCAGCATGTCACCGTACCGGCACTGCGCGCGGACGGCGACTCGCCCGCCGGGGGATAGCGGGGTTTTTACAACCAGGGTAATTGTGCTATCCTATATAAAAGAAATTTGTCAACCACATAATAAAAAACTTGAAAATATTGACAGGCTGATCGTATACTCTCGCAAACCCGGATCGTTCGCACACAGGCCCGGAACTGAATAAATAAACCTTAATCACCGGCACGGCAGCGCGCCCGCTATTATTCCTCAGAGGGGATGGCTATGAAATTCGAATTTAACAGGAACCACCTCATTTCTCTGCTCATTTCGCTTGGACTTTTTCTTATATTCACCGGTCTTTTCAGGTTCACCACCGTCCTTGACGGGATGGAGATGGGATCGGTAGACTTCAGGTTCTACATGCGGTCCCCGTTCCAGGAGGTGCGAAAGCTCGGCGATAAGGTCACCATCAGCCGCAAGAACCCGAACGCCCGCGACGACATCGTCATCGTCGCCATAGACGAGGACACGATCAAAACGTTCCTCCAGGAGGAGGACATCCGCTGGCCGTTCCCGTGGGACATGCACAAGACTATCACCCAGTATATCGCCGCGGACAGGCCGAACGCGATATTTTTTGACATCATGTTCATCGACAACCTTCAGGAGCGCAAAGGCGGAGAGGGGCAGCGCATCCCCGCCGTCAACACCGGCGGCTTCAACCAGATGCCCTACGCGCAGATGAAGGAGGTGTTCAGTCCGCTCTACTTCCACTGGTTCCGCGCGCAGGAGCGCGAGTTCGCGCGCGCCATCAAAGACGCCGGGTGCGTGTTCCTCGACTACCCGTTCTTCACCGAGGAGTCGTTCAAGATTTACGGGGATATCGATGAGCGGATGGCGATACTCGATGCCATTACTTTTCCCGTGGCGAAATCGGACATTCCGGCGGGACCCTGCCCCCAATCACGCGATCCGCGCTGCCCCTGGGTAAGCGACGTCGTGCCACCCACACCGCTGCTCGCAAAGGCCGCGAAATCAATCGGATTCGCGAACGTCCGCTCCGATGCGGACAAGGTCAACCGGAAGGTCCCGCTGTTCATCAAATACAAGCACGGCGACCAGTACCGGTACTATCCCGGCATCGACCTTCTGCTGATCATGAACTATTTCGGCATCCAGAACAAGGACGTGGACATACGGCCCGGGCAGTATGTCGCTCTTAAAAATCTTCCCGCGAACAAGATGAAAAAGCCCAATCCCCAGCGTGAGATCAGGATACCGATCGACCACGAAGGCTTCATGGACATCAACTTCATCGGCGGCCCGGGCAGCTTCGACACCAAGAGCTACTACTACTTCAACAGGCCGCCCGAGGGGCGCGGCAATTTCCGCAACAAGATCGTATTCATAGCCGCCTACGGCGTAACGGGCATATCCTCCGACGTTCACAAATCTCCGTTCGGCGAAACCTTCGGGGTGGAACACCACGCCAACGCGGTGAACACCATCCTGAACCAGGACTTCATCTTCAGGCTTACCGACATGCAGAACATGCTCGTCATGCTCATCATCGCCATCCTGCTCGGGCTGGTTCTGGCCAGGGCCTCGATCATCGCCTCGACAATATTCACCTGTGTGGCGGCGCTGGGATACATGATCGCCTCGATCGTGCTCTTCGACTCGATCAACCTGATCTGTATCTTCGCCACGCCCGTCATACAGATAGGCACCACCTTCACCTTCATCACGGTATACAGGGTGCTCACCGAGCAGAAGGAGAAGCGGTTTATCAGGCAGACGTTCTCGAAGTTCGTATCGAAGACGGTCGTCGACGAACTGCTGCAGGACCCCGAGGGTATCAAGCTCGGCGGCGACAAGATGATCCTCACGGTGCTCTTCTCCGACATCCGCGGTTTTACCACCATCTCGGAAGCGCTGACCCCGGAAGCGCTGGTCGACCACCTGAACGAATACCTGCAGGCGATGACCGATATCGTCTTCAAGTACAACGGCACGCTGGACAAGTACGTCGGCGACGAGATCATGGCGTTCTGGGGCGCTCCCATCCCGCAGGAGGACCACGCGATGCTGGCGTGCAAGGCTTCGCTCGAAATGATGGAAGTGCTCGGACAGCTCAATGAAAAGTGGATCAGCCAGGGCAAGCCGAAGCTCGATATCGGTATAGGCCTCAACTCCGGCGAGATGGTCGTGGGTAACATGGGTTCCCACTCGCGGATGGATTATACGCTCATGGGTGACAACGTGAACCTCGGAGCGCGGCTTGAAGGAACCAACAAGGTGTACAAGACCCACATCATCATCAGCGAATTCACCTTCGAACACGTTAAGGAACAGGTTGTGGCGCGCGAGCTCGACCTGATACGGGTGAAAGGGAAAGAGCTGCCGGTGAAGATTTACGAGTTAATTGACGTTAAAGAGTGAAAGGCGGGGCTCTTTTCCGTTTTTCTCTTTTAAAGACTTTTCATACACAAGGTACGGATTCAGGAGGCCTCCCTTGAGAACCAGGGCGGCCTTCTCTGTTTTAAAGGTGCCGTCGGCGCTCTTTATCCTGACTGTCGCGCTGACCGGCACCGAAAAGCCTTCCTCGTAATCGTATTTCCCCTGCGCGAAAAAGCTCATTCCGTCCGAGTTGATGTAGATCTTCTTCGCCATGAAGTTGTCGGCGCGCTGGATGAACGAAAATTCGGCCTCGGTAACGGCGAGCATGCCTATATCCACGGCCGGCACGCCTCCCTGCTCGAAAAATGAGGCAAGATTCTTCTGGATCGCGGTGTCCTTCAGCACCGCGGGCTTCAAAGTCACGGTGAAATCGAGGATCGAGTTGGTGAATATCTGCGAGAAATTGGACGCGCTCACGTCGTAGCGGAAATCGACGCCGAGAATACCTTCCGCCCCGCCCGTGATGCCGATGTCCCGGGTGAACTTTCCGAGGTCGAAATCCTTCACGCCGCCGCTTACCGTGATCTTGGGAGCGTACCAGTCGAAATATCCGTCATACGAAAGGCTGTACTTTCCGTCGTACCCGACGGCACTGAGGTCCTTTAGATACATGTGTCCGGCTTCAAGGCCGGCAATGAACGACAGGTCGCGGAACGCCGCCCCCCTGCCGCAATCGATTCTGTCTATCTTCACATCGCAGACAATGCGATTGTTGTTGATAAGCATGCCGACCGGTTCGTCCTTGAACGCGCCGATATCGTAATTCAGGGTCTTCTCATGGTAGGCGCCGTCAAAGAAATAACCGATAAGCTCGCGGACCGGATGGTACAGATAGCGCACATCGAGCGAACGGGATCTGATTTTTACTGCCGATGACGTTTTCAGCGGGTTCCATTCCGCGATCCTGCTTTCGATCGAGAAGTTCACGTCAGAGTCTTTTTTTCTGAACGTGATTCCGCCGTTCAGCACGCCATCCTTCAGCGTCAACAAACCGTTCATGTCCCTGACCAGCGATTCGCTCGACGAGCCCGTCGATCTGAAGAGCTGAAAATCGCGGAGCGCGAGCCGGAAATACACGTTCCTGGCAAGGTTGTTTTTTAAATCGTACCAGACGCGGCCGTCAGCGGACAGGCGTCCGGCATACGTGGTGTCTCTGGTGGGAGTGAATGTGCCCGAAACGCTGGAAAGGTCGATCGAGTTTGTATCAAACGTGCCGTCAAAATAGTGCTCGTATTCGTTTTCGGCCACCGTTCCCCTGATGTTCAGGTTGATATTGTCATCATAAAACCGCAGTTTTTTCACGATGATACGGCTTTTGCCACCGAGGAAATCGACGAGGAATTCAGAGTTCAGGTTCTCGTTTGAGACCACATTATAACTCTGCGCGCCCTGGTTGCAGCGGACATTGACATTGTCGAGCTCAAGCCTGCCGCTGACACTGGCGCTCTCACCGCTGCTGTTGATAACAAGACGGGTATCGAGCCCTCCTTCAATCGCATAGCAGGTCTGATAGTAGTCGGCGGCGGGAATATTGAGGAGCGAGAGGTCAAAGCCCGAAAGCTCTATCTCGCTTGACGATTCGGTGATCGAGTTGAAATCTTTCAGGACCATGGCGCCTTTGAGCGATATGCGCCCCCGGTCGAATATTCTGCTTTTGTGCTTGTTCACGATGCCTTCCAGGAGGTATGAAACCCTGTTGCCCGAGAGGCGTATGGTGGAATTCACGCTCTCGCAATCGATCTCAAGAACCTCCTCCTGAAAGACCTCCTTGTAGGTCAGTTGAGAGTCGTCAAATTCAATGTAAAAATTATCGGCATCGATCTGCTGGATGTCTTTTATCGGTTTTGAGAGGCTGAATATCTCGCGAAAGGTTTCAAGGTACGGACGGCCGAGCTTTTTATAGATACTGATCTCAGGGCTGTCGAAGTATATCCCCCTGATGACCGCCTTTCCCCTGAGGGCCTTCAGGAAATCAAGCCGTACTTCGACATTTCTGCTTTTGATCAGGCTGATATTGTCGTTGAAATCGCTGCTGTTAGAAACATGGAAATTCTGGAAGCCGATGGTCCCGGTACACGAGATCGATACGTCATCGAACTTGATCGCCTTGCGGAAGTTGTCCAGCATGAATTCGGACATGAACTCCCTGATACCGTGCTCGGGGAAGCGGGCGATAAAATAGATTTTGACGCCAAGTATGAAGAGGAGCAGGAACGCAACCGCCCCGGCGCCCCACTGTACCCGCTTCATCCTGATAATCTTGAACAGGATCTCCTTTATGTTCATTTTGAACCGGTCGATGCTTTCCTGTGCCGCCCTGTTTTCCATCCGAGAAGATTACCGATCACCCTGTTTCGACGTCAAGCACATAAATACCCGGAGCCGGGCTGGCGGAGAATGGATTAAAATGGTATTGACATCCCGTTTTCCGCCCACTACCGTTCGTTCCGGGGGAAACAACAGCCGTTCACTGAATCAGGACATTCAGCAATCAGAAAGGAGGAACAGATGAAACAGTCAGTTATATCCGCCATCATAATAATGCTCGTTCTGGCGGGCCACGGATGCAAGAAAGGAAACTACGGCCAGGTCATATCGGATGAAACGGCAGCGAAATACTCGCTGCGCGGCCAGATACTCATGGTGACAAAAAAACGCTGTCCCGGAACGCCGGCGACGTTCGAAGAACTGGTGCGCTGCGTGGAGAAGGAATCAAGGGCGGAGAGCGGATACGGAGCCACCTATATCAGGGAATTCTCCGGCGTGAGCAACCAGGGGACTCTGAAAGGCGCCGGCAAGGACATCGCCTTTTACTACGAGTTTCTCTTCAATGCCGATGAGGCCGGAAAATGGGCGTTCGAATTCGCGATCGATGCCGGCGTGGCTTCGGGATGCAGGATAGACGGAAAAGAGCTCTGGTTCTCCCGGGAGGATACCTGGTCGCTGGGCGATTACAGCAGGGCGTTTGTCCGCGAGACGGAGCTCACCAGGGGCATCCACAAGTTCGAGCTGTACGGAATTGAAAACTGCTGCGACGGCGTATGGCGGCTGCGCTACAAGAGCCCGTCCATGACCGATTTCGCGGTTGTCCCGAACCAGCGGCTTCAGGTAAGAAGCAGGCACTATTCCCGCTGACCTGAAACTCCCTGATGGAAACCATTTCTCAGACCGCAGGAAAAATGTTCTTGCATACATCCGCGGGAAGAGTATCCTCTCAGGGTGCGCGATACTCGCGGAACCGGAACGATACCGATGGAATTTCTTGCTGACATACTCACAGGGCTTGCCCCTTACCTGCACTATCTCGCGTTTTTCCTGCTGGTGCTTTCGGGGCTGAGCCTGCCGGTTTCGGAGGACCTCGTGTTTCTGCTCTCGGCCGCCATCGGCGCGACCCACGGGCGCCACAATCTGCCCGTGGTCTACTGCTTCGGGCTTGCCGGGGCCCTCACCGGCGACCTCGCGGCCTATTCGATCGGTCGCCATGCGGGAAGAAAGCTGTTGAATACACGGTTTTTCAGAAGTATCATATCAGAAAAAAAGATCGAAACGATGGAAGGCTACTTCGCACGTTATGGATCAAAAACGATCCTTATCGGAAGGCTGATACCATTCGGCGCGCGGAACATCATATTTCTCACCGCGGGATTCTGCCGCATGCGCGTTTCCCGGTTCATGATGTCGGATATCGTACCTCTGCTGTGCACGTCAGGAGCGCTCTTTTATCTCGGCGCGCGGTTCGGCGAAAATTATACGCGGATCATCCCTTACCTCGAGCGCTACAGGCTGTCGATATTCGCGCTTTTCGCCGTAATTCTTATTATCTTCGTGGTGCGCCTCATGCGCAGGAAAAAATCGCCTCTTTTGAGTGAGAACCAGCACGACTGACACGGGAGAGCTGCGGAAATGATGAAAACAACGATAGCGACCATCCGACGGAAGAACGAGATCATCAACAACATCATTTCCGCGATGGCGGAACGGAATGAGTTCCTGTTATGCGGGCACAAAAATCCTGATGAGGACTGCATCGCCTCAATGGTCGCCTTCGCCATCCTTCTCACCAAATTCGACAAGCCCGTGTCGATATACCTGAGCGGGCCGGTTCCCAGCAACATCGATTACCTGATCAGCATCTGCCGGTATAACGGAATCGGCATCATAGGAAAAGGCGGCCGCGTTCCCTCTACGGTCGACACCATCGTCACCTGCGATACCCCGAAAGGAACGATGCTTGACATCAGCAAAAAGATTGAAACTCTCATGCGCAGCAAAAATATCATTAAAATCGAAGTCGACCACCATCTCGGCGCCGACAGCGATTACATCGGCGACCCCGACTACCGGTTCGTGACCGAGGCGTCATCGGCGAGTGAGCTGGTCGGTATCCTCGCCCTTAAGCTGCGGAACAAAAAAGATGTCCTGAGCCGGTTCATGATATCCGACCCGTTCTCCCGCAACTTTGTGCTCGCCATCCTCACCGGCATAATCGGGGATACGGGCATGGGCAAATACCTGAAGACCCGCAGGGAAAAAAGGCTCTACGGAATCTTCTCCAGAATATACGACGACATCCTGATGACCTCGACTGTGAAGGAAACCAACATCACCCGCATGGAGGAAATCTACGGCGAGCTGCGCCGTCAATCACAGAGAGAGGAGGAATGCTACAACTACATCTTCTCGAAGAGAAAAGAATCGAAGGCGATCGCATCAATCATGCTGAGTGAAGAGGACATGGACTACCTTTACCGGACATTCGACGCCGAAGTCATCACCACGGTCACCAAGTCGATCGCAAACGACCTGGCCGAGATCACCAGGATGGTGGGGCTCATCGTCTTCCATGACGAGCCCGGGATATCAGACCTCGTTCAATTCCGCATGCGGCGAAGCCAGGACTACAAGGCATACGACCTGCGCAATGTCCTCACAATCTTCTCCATAGAAAACGGCGGCGGACATGAAGGGGCAATAGGCTTCCGTTTTCCGAAAGGCACCGTGCCCGATCTCCAGCGGTATGTCGATACCCTGATCGCCCGCGTAGAAGCCGAGCTGCTCGGCGCCGCAAAAACCGGCGGGAGCGCCCCCCCGTCATGAAAAAATTGTTCGTACTGACCGCGCTCCTCCTCGCCATTATTCCATTGGAGGCGCGCGTTCACCGGCAGATGCACCGTGACGGAACGGTCGAATTCACCAACATCCCGGAGCGCGGCAAGGCGCCCCGCGGGAATGCCGGCCTGAACCTGAGCCCCCGGTTCGACGATATAATAGAAGCGGTATCGTCGCGGGAAAAAGCCGACCCGCTCCTCATCAAATGCATCGTCAAGGTCGAATCCGATTTCAATCCGCGCGCCGTATCCCCGGCCGGCGCGATGGGCCTGATGCAGCTCATGCAGGAAGTGGCCGATATCTACCGTGTGCGCGACCCGTTCGATCCGGAGGAAAACATCAGCGCGGGCGTGAAGCACTTCAAGGCGCTCCTGCGCCACTTCAACAACGACATTCCGCTTTCGCTGGCCGCCTATCACGCGGGGCCCGGCAGGGTGAGAAAACACATGTCAATACCGCCGATTAAATCGACGATCAACTACGTGAACCGGATAATGGGGATATACAACGGGCTCCTGGGGAAGGAAGGCGGCAACTACGAGCAGGAAGTCCGGCGGCTCTACATGACAATCGACCGCGAGGGGACGATCCACATCCGCGATTGAAAAGGATAATCCTTTCGCGGACGGCCTTGCGGCATCCTCACTCGATGTACTCTTCCCGCTCTTTTTTCACGGTGATCAGGCCCATGTCGTTCAGGTCCTTCATCACCGCGACGATCATGTCGCGCGCTGATTGAATCTCTGAAATCCGCATCGGGCCCATCGCGTCGATATCGGAGAGGATATCGGACGCGCGGTTGCGGCTCATATTCCTGAAGAACTTGATGCGAAGCTGGTCGCCCGCCCCTTTGAGCGCGCGCGCGATGAGACCGTCGTCGGCGACCTCCTCGATAAGCCGCTGCACCTCGCGGTTGTCGAGATTGAGGATATGATCGAAGGTAAAAATCTTGTCCCTGATGACGCGGGACACGTCCGGAAGAGAATGCTCGAAGTAATCCATGAGCGCCCGCTCCTGGTCGCCGCTCATGTAGTTCAGGATCGACACCAGCGCGTCCACGCCGCCGGTCGCTTCGAGCTCGTTGCCCGACGTGCGGAACTTGTCGTATTTTTTTCTGAGCACGCGCGATATTTCAAGCACCGCCTCCGGAGAGGTCCTGTCCATCGTGGCAAGCCGGCGCGCGGCCTCCTTCGCTTTTTCCGTACCGATCGCCTTGAGTATCTCGGCGGCCTTTTTCGGAGGGATATGGGCGAGCGTCACCGCGATCGTCTGCGGGTGTTCATCCTGCAGGAACGAGACGAGCACTTCGGTATCTATATCCACAAGGAACGAGAAGCCTTTTTCGAGGTCTTTCTTTGATAGGTTGTTCAGTATTTCGGTCGACTTCTCCTCTCCGAACGCCGCGACGAGAAGATCGCGCGCGACATTCTCGCCACCGTAGGCGATGCCCTTCTTTTTCTTGAGTTCAAGCAGGAACTCCCCGATGAGCTCCTCGCGGTCCTCGACCGACAGCCTGTCGATTTTGGCGATCTCCTCGGCGATCTTCTGTACGCTCGCATCATCAAGGTGCCTCATGATCTCCGAGGCGACATTGGGCCCGAGCGCGACCATCAGCGCGGCGGCCTTTTCAATTCCCGACATATGGCTTACCGGTTTCATTGCTCGCTGAAGCCCCTCCTGAATTCAATTACCGACTGCGGGCAGACCCGGGCGCACTTTCCGCAGTCGATGCAGGTCCTGTAATCAATCACGGCCACAAACTCGATCACCCTGATCGCCGTTTCAACCGCGGGGTCGTCCTTGAACACTTCCCTGCACGCCTTGACGCAGCGGTTGCAGGCGATACACCCCACGCCGCAGCCCTGCTTCATTACCGGCGCTTTTTCGCGGTTGAGGCAGAGCACATGCACATCGAACTCCTCGCCGACAAGGTTGATGATTGAGCGGGGACACTCGTCAACGCAGAGCCCGCAGCCGGTACATTTTTCCCAGTCGATCACCGGCAGGTTTTTTTCGCTCATGGTGATCGCGTCGAACGGACACACGCGGAAACAGTCACCGAAACCCAGGCAGCCCCATTCGCACACCTTGAACCCGCCCATGATCTGCTGCGCCGCGGCACAGGTCTTCGGACCGTCGTAGATGAATCTGTTTTTCGTGACGTCAATACCGCCCTGGCAGTGCACACGCGCTTTTACCGGCTTCTGAGGGACCGCTTCAACACCCATGACCACCGAGAGTTTCTGCAGTACGGTGTTTCCACCCACGACGCACTGGTTGATCTCCGCCTCGCCCTTGAGGATCTTCGCCGCGTATCCGGCGCAGCCCGGCTCGCCGCACGCGCCGCAGTTGGCGCCGGGAAGCGAATCCATCAGGCGCGTGAAACGCGGATCGCGCTCAACCTGAAGCCGTATCTTGGCGATCGAAAGCAGCAGCCCGAACGCCGCAGCGATCACGGTTATACTCACCACCGACGCGAGCGATGGAAAAATCAACTCCATATCAAACCTCTTCTGTCCCTGTCGTACCCTATTTTTTTCTTGAAAATTATCAATAATAATTTTGTACGATACGGTAGTATTTTCAGAGCCAAGTATAGCACAGTTTCCGGGACTATACGGTTTCGCAGCGCGGATACAGGAAGCACGGCGGCGAAATGTGCTTATTGAACAGGTTGGCGGCGGCCGACAATAAAAAAGAGGACCGCTCCCCGGTCCGGGTACAACACATTCGATTTCGGGCTAAACGGTCATGAATAACGGAGCGATTGAAAACCGGCTCACCAGCGCGATTGAACACGGCGACGAGGTAATATTCATATCCTACTCGCTTCTCGACCGCACGGAAGAAAAAATCCAGTTCGCGCTCGCGAGGATACTGGAAAAGCACGAAAAGGAGGAGCTCTTCACTCCCGTATACTCCTGCATCAAGGAGCTGATCGCCAACGCCAACAAGGCCAACGCCAAGGACATCCTGATCCGCGAGGGCGCGATCGAGCGGCCGGACGACATTCTTGAGGTGATCGAAAAAGTCCGCCAGATCCTCAACGAACGCTCCATCCTCGAATACGGCATCAAGTGCAAACAGTACCAGCTTTCGACACGCACCCACATGAAGGCCGACGGCAAGCTCCTCACGATCAAGGTGATCAACAACGTTCCGCTTCATGAACGCGAACTGAACCGGATACACGAGCGGATAGAAAAATCGTCGAAATACGACAGCATCGCCGAAATTTATATCGAAGATCCCGATCCGTACGCCGAAGGCATGGGCCTTGGCCTTTCGATGGTGGTGGTGCTGATGAAAAGCATCGGCGTCGATTACAAAAATTTCACCGTAACCACCGACGGGAAGAGCAAAACTTTCGCGAAGATCATTATCCCCCTGTAGTTCCGAATAAAAATAGTTGACACGGAAGCCCGCCGGGAGATATGGATTGTATACATTTCGTTACAGGCTACTAGCTCAATTGGTAGAGCATCGGTCTCCAAAACCGAGGGCTGGGGGTTCGAGTCCCTCGTGGCCTGCACTCGTGGACGTTATCGAACTGACGATAACGTCTTTTTTGTTTATATCGATGATTTTTTCCCGCATAAAAAAGGAAAAAGGCTTCTTCCAGAGAATTGTAACCTCACCCTCATCTATAATAATACCATCCGCCACTTCACGCAGGATGGCCGATTTCGTTTCAATGTCGGAAGACTCGTAGCGCACCTGTAAAGATGCAATACATCCTTTCCTTACTGTCTGCGTTATCTCACGGAACAAAACGCCCGCTTTCATTGTAAACGTATACCACCATCTCCATGCCATGCCGCTTCTAAAATAAATAATTTCCATACCCTGATATTTCTTAACCGTCGATTTCAAATCAGAGTCAATGATTAAATTATTATTTATCATTTCTTACTACATGTCGATGATTATAATGTATCCATCCCTACAAACTCAATTTCGGGCAGGAATTCCTTATTATGGACAACTTATTACGGCTGTTACGCGACAGGTTCCATGTTGCCGGGCTCGCCCGGAAACTCCTGATTCACACCGGTATCCTTTTTCTGTCAATTATCCTCTGCATGGGGATCGTCATATATTTCAGCACCGAGAGCTATATCGACCAGCGCTTCAGGAGCGAGCTGGGAACCACCACCAACCTTGTTCAGGGAATTACCAGAGCATGCATCAACACTTCAATCAAGAGCTACCTGAACGGGATAACCGAAAAAGCGGTAAAAACAGCGGCGTATTTTCATGAAGAATACCGGCAGGGACGTCTCTCGGAAGCCGCCGCTTTTGCCAGGGTTTCGTCCATATTCCTGGACCCCGCTTACGGGAAGATAGGCAGCACCGGATATCTCCTGGCCATCAACAGCGCCGGACGTACAAAAATCCACCCCAGGGTTCCCATCAACTCCGATCACAGCGGACTCGACTTTATACGCAAGGCGATGTCGCTGAAGAACGGCTATATGGAATATCGCTGGAAAAATACGAACGAAACCGCAGAACGCGACAAGGTTGCGACGCTCCGGTATTTCGAACCGTGGGATTTGATCGTATGGGCCGGCTCATATAAGGACGAGTTTGTCGACCTCCTGGACATCAACGAGATCCGCCAGAATATCGTGCCGGTGAAAATAGGCGCGACCGGATATGTATACGTTATGGACCGCACCGGAACAATCATCATTCACCCCGTGAAGGAACTGGAAGGGGTAAATCACTCGGGGCGTCAGGACGCAAGGGGACATTACTTCGTGAGGACCATGCTGGAAAAAAAGAATGGTGAAATCGTATATTACTGGAAAAACCCGGGTGAGCAGGAGCCACTGAAACGGCTGGTTGCGTTCAACGAAGTCCCGGAAACAGGGTGGATAGTCGCCTCTACTATTGTATATGACGAGATAAACAAACAGACGCATCGCATCGGCACTATCATCCTGCTGACCATTGTTTTCGCCTTTATAATAACCATCATCGTCATTGCCTTCATTGTCTCGCAGGCGCTTCATCCTATCGATAAAATGCGGTTAATCGCCGATACCGTTTCCAATGGAAATCTCACTAACCATATTGAGATAACATCGGACGATGAATTCAGCGAGATGGCCCGGCATTTCAACACGATTATCGATAACTTCCACGGTCTTGTCCTGAAAATCAGGGAGACCACCGATACTCTGGCCGGTTCGATACAGGACCTTACCGTGTCGTCGAAGGAAATATCCTCGACGTCCAACCAGCAGGCGGCGTCGGTGAAGGAGATCGTCTCCACCATGGAGGATTCCGACAGCCTCTCCAAAAAGGTCGCCGAGCGCATCAACGAGGTCGCCAAGATCGCCAACCAGACCAAGGAGTTCGTCGAGCGCGGCTACGCCATCATCAAAAGCAACCTCGAAAAAATGGACGAAATCCAGACCACCAACTCCGACACCATCGCCGGCATCCGCTCGCTCGGCACCCAGATCGAAAGCATCTGGGAGGTCGTCAACATCATCAACGGCATCGCCGACCAGACCAAGATCATCGCCTTCAACGCCGAGCTCGAGGCTTCCGCCGCCGGCGAAGCGGGCCGCAATTTCCAGATCGTCGCCACCGAGGTGCGCCGCCTCGCCGACAGCACCGTCGCCTCCACCACCGAAATCAAGGCGCGCATCGACGACATTCAGCGCTCCTCCGACAACCTCATCCTCGCCTCGGAAAAGGGCACCGACCGCATCCGCGAGGGCTGGTCGCTTTCCAACAAGCTCAAGGAGGTCTTCGACGAGATCAAAAACTCCGCCGAAATATCCGCCGCCTCCTCCGAGCAGATCGTCTCCTCCGTCGGCCAGCAGGTTTCCGCCTTCGAGCAGATCCTTCTCACCCTCAAGCAGATTTCGGAAGGCATTGACGATTTCGCCACCACCACCAGGGCTACCACCGGCGCCGCCGAGTCCCTCAGGGAAATGGGCGGTGATCTTAAAAATATTATCAACAAGTATACCGTTTAACCGCGGCGCGTCGCGGGCAGCACTGAAAAGGAGAACACAATGAACATTCCCGACATCCAGACCATCAAGTCCATCAGGCTGACAATCCGCAATAAAATATTGCTCGGCTGTGTGGGAGTGGCATTGATCTCCACCATAAGCCTGGCAATGGTGGGCACATGCAGTTCAAGCGGCACCATTCACCGGATGGCCGAGAACGATCTCAACCACATGACGGACAGTCTTCTCAATCTCTGCATGGCTAACTACGAGCTCAACCAGAGAACGGTCAACCACAACCTCAACGTCGCCGATTACTTCGTTAAAGGGAAAACCTGGCTCAACCGGGCAAACGTCATACCTTACATGGCCGTCAACCAGATAACAGGCGAGAGCGGAGAGGTCAGGCTGCCTTCGATGCTCATAAACGGGGAGATAGTGAACCGCGATTTCGCAACCATCGACCGCATCACGGAGATGATCGGCGGAACGGTAACGATATTCCAGACGATGAAAAATCCTGACGGCCTGCTTCGCATCTCAACCAGCGTCAAAAAACAGGACGGATCGCGCGCCGTGGGGACGTATATCCCCCCCTCCTCACCGGTTTATCAGAAAGTGATTCGCGGCGAGACCTTTCGCGGCACCGCCTTTGTCGTCAACGACTGGTACATAACGGCATACAAGCCGATCGCCGACCGCGACGGCAGCGTGATTGGCGCTATTTACGTGGGAGTGAAACAGTCCGAGCTTGACGTTCTCAGGAACAAGGTTTTGTCCATGAAGCTGGGCGCGCGGGGAATGACCTATGTCATCGACAATCACGACGCTACACGCGGGATGCTCCTTATCCATCCCACGCGGGAAGGCAAAAACATTTACAACGAGAAGGATGACGACGGCAAACTCTACGTCCAGGAGATCTGCGCAAGCAAGACAGGAACAGGCGTCTATTCCCTGATCGATCCGGAAACCAGGTCGGCGACCAGGAAGATCGTATCGTACCGCGCCTTCGACGAAATGGGATGGATCATCGTGTCAGAAGCCGATTACGACGAGGTTTACTCGCCACTGAGGACGATGCGAAGGATGATGATGGTCATCAGCATAGTGTGCACCATTTTCATCATTATCGTAAGCGTATTTTTCTCAAATTCCCTCTCGATCGTGATCAGGCGAGTCGTTGACCGGATCAAGAACCTGAAGGAGGGCGATTTCAGCAAGGACATCCCCGCCGAAGACATGGAGCGCAAGGACGAGTTCGGGGAGATGGCCCTGATGTTCAACCATCTCATCAAAAACACGCGAAATCTCCTTCTCCAGATACGCCAGACCACGGACGTGCTGACGCGTTCGATACAGGACCTTACCGTGTCGTCGAAGGAAATATCCTCGACGTCCAACCAGCAGGCGGCGTCGGTGAAGGAGATCGTCTCCACCATGGAGGATTCCGACAGCCTCTCCAAAAAGGTCGCCGAGCGCATCAACGAGGTCGCCAAGATCGCCAACCAGACCAAGGAGTTCGTCGAGCGCGGCTACGCCATCATCAAAAGCAACCTCGAAAAAATGGACGAAATCCAGACCACCAACTCCGACACCATCGCCGGCATCCGCTCGCTCGGCACCCAGATCGAAAGCATCTGGGAGGTCGTCAACATCATCAACGGCATCGCCGACCAGACCAAGATCATCGCCTTCAACGCCGAGCTCGAGGCTTCCGCCGCCGGCGAAGCGGGCCGCAATTTCCAGATCGTCGCCACCGAGGTGCGCCGCCTCGCCGACAGCACCGTCGCCTCCACCACCGAAATCAAGGCGCGCATCGACGACATTCAGCGCTCCTCCGACAACCTCATCCTCGCCTCGGAAAAGGGCACCGACCGCATCCGCGAGGGCTGGTCGCTTTCCAACAAGCTCAAGGAGGTCTTCGACGAGATCAAAAACTCCGCCGAAATATCCGCCGCCTCCTCCGAGCAGATCGTCTCCTCCGTCGGCCAGCAGGTTTCCGCATTCGAGCAGATCCTTCTCACCCTCAAACAGATTTCGGAAGGCATTGACGATTTTGCCACCACCACAAAAGCTACCACCGGCGCCGCCGAGTCCCTCCGGGAAATAGGGGACAATCTGAAAGAAACGCTGTCGAGATACAACCTATCGCAGGAAGGGGAACAGGAATGGAAAATGCGGAACTGATACGACAGCTGTCGGGGCGCGAAGAAAGCGAGAGCGCACAGGAAGTCAGGGCCGAGGAGGCGTCGCGTGAGTTCGTGGTTTTTCTCATCGATACGAAGCGCTATGCGCTCCGCGCCGAACTGGTGCGCGAGATCGTAATCAACACGGACATCTACTTCATTCCGTTCGTGCCGCCGTATCTCGCCGGGCTTATCAACCGTCACGGGGAGCCTCACAGCGTGTTCGACATCAGGATACTGCTCGACAACGAACCGCTGAAGGCGTCCAAACTGCTCATTATGAATGACGCCCATGACCATGTCGCCTTCCTGATCAGCGATGTCGTGCGCGTGGTTTCCATTCCTGAAAGCGGGGTACATCCGATGCCCGCGACCGAAGGGCAGCGGACGTTCGAGGGATATATAAATTATGACGGGAACGAGATTTTTATTATAAATGTGCAGGAAATACATGACCGGCTCCAGAACGACCTCCAGAACATCTGATCCCGCCGCCACACCGGTCTCGTATGTCGACTGTATCAGCATTTCCTATCCGGGATGCTTTTTCCTTATTAACCGCGCCCAGATCGCGGGCAGTTTCTACGACGGCCACGGCGAAACGCTGAAAACAGGCAAAGGCGCCCTGCGGTTGATTGAAGTGGGAGACCGGACCCTTCCTCTGGTAAACTTCGACAGCTTTGTCAGCCGTTACTTTCGCGTCGACATCCAGGACCCGCCGGAAATGATAATCCTTGCCAGGGGAGATTCCCCTCACGCACCGAGGCTTCCCAGGATCAGAAAAAAATCGAGCGAGGAGATCGTTGACACCGGCACCATCGCCGTTCAGCTTTCCGGAAAAACAAGCCTGATGAGAATTCCGGTAAAGCAGCTGCGACTCCTGCCCGCGGGGCTTTTTTCCGCTCTCGCCCGGCGCGGACTGCTGGCGGTACGCTTCCCGAGCCGCATGCAGGGAGACGGATTCATAGAATACCTCATTGATATACAGACGGTAATCGCGCTGAACTTCTCTCAATCCACCAACAAACAGGTACTCAATGAAAATTCTGATCGTTGACGACTCGGCGCTGCTGCGCGGCATCCTCAAACAGACCATCCTTGAGCACAGCACGGCGGGATCGGTTATCGAGGCCTCGAACGGGCTTATCGCGGCCGAGAAAAACCTGAGCGAAAAACCTGACCTCGTGATCATGGACATTAACATGCCGCTCATGGACGGCATAAGCGCGACACGCGAGATAATGCGGCAGCGGCCGGTTCCGGTGATGATTTTCTCCAACGAAGTGGACGCCGTTAACAGTTTCACCGCGTTGAAATACGGCGCGCTCGATATCATGAAAAAGCCCGATATCGACCAGCTGAACAATCCCGATTTTTACCGGCACTTCATTGAAAAGCTCTACACTCTCGCCACGGCCTCGCCAAAGATCCACCGCGAAAACGAATCGGAGGGGGAAGCCGGCGCACCGCCCGCGAAAGGCTACGAAATGATCGTTATGGGAGCGTCGACGGGAGGCCCCCTGGCAATCGGCCGCATTATCGAAAGACTTCCGGCCAGTTTCCCGCTGGGGATCGTCATCGTCCAGCACCTTGAGACCGGCTTCGACCAGAGCTTTGCCCAGTGGCTGGATTCGGATACTCCGCTCACCGTAAGGCTCGCGCGCGAAAACGACGTCCCTGCTCCCGGTGAAATCCTCATTGCCCCGGCAATGCGCCATCTCGTTTTCCAGGGGTCGCGCCTGGCGCTCAACGACGGGCCGAAGGTCCTCAACCAGAAGCCAAGCGTGGATATTCTTTTCTCCTCGGCGTCCGCACAGTTCCGTGAGCGACTCATCGGCGTTCTCCTCACAGGCATGGGCAGCGACGGGGCGCACGGCTGCGTGGATATAAAAAAGAACGGAGGAATAACGCTGGTCCAGGACGCCGAAACGTCGACGATATTCGGCATGCCCAAAAGCGCCATTCAGCTTGGCGGCGCGTCGCGCGTACTCCCGCTCGATAAAATCACCGATACCCTGATCGAACTGACCGGACTGTCATGATAGCCCAACCGCCAGTGCAATACGACATCGCCCCGTTCCTCGAGTTTGTCGAGAAGACGACAGGCATGACCGTGCCGGATACTAACTACCGGACGCTTCGCGACGCCATTGCCCGGCGGATCAGCGAACTGGGCACCGATACGATACGATACCTTCGCGACATGGAAATCGACGCCGGAGAGCGTGAGCGGTTCCTGAACCTCGCCACCATTAATGAGACCTACTTTTTCCGCGAGCACCGCCATTTCCTGCTCATCCGGAAACTGATTCTGCCCGAACTGGCGGCGCGGTACACATCGCTTGCGCTCTGGTCGGTGACATGCTCGTCAGGGGAGGAGGCGCTCTCCCTGGCAATGATCGCCGGTGAGTGCTGCGCCGGGCGGGACTACCGGGTGTTCGCTTCGGACATCAACACGGATTCGCTTAAAAAGCTGGAAGAGGGGACTTACTACGCGAATTCCCTGCGGGGAGAGGGGGGTATTTTCATGCCGCTGATGCGGAAATATTCAAGGCATTCTGGAAAGGCCTGGCGCATTGACAGCGACCTGCGGTCGAGGGTGATCCCCGTGCATCTTAACATCAGCCAGGGACATCTGGAAGCCATCCCGGACGGGATACACCTGGCGCTGTTGCGCAACACCCTTATCTACATGAAAGCCGACGTGAAGGAGAGGATTCTGCACTCCATCGCCGGAAAAATCGCCGACGGGGGATACCTGTTTTTATCATCCGCGGAAATACCGCACCTGAGCCACAGGGACCTGGTTTTAAGGGAATGTGAGGGAGTGTATTTTTTCCAGAAGAGGCGCGCCGCGCCGCCGGCCGTTGCCGTAGCGGTTCCGGACTCCTCGCCGGCACGGGCCTGTTCGCAGGCAGGGGAAAGCACGGCCCTTACTTCTCCTGACAAAGAGGCCGTTCTGCGCTACGCGGCGCTTCTGTCCGAGGGGAATATCTCACCCGAAAGCAGTGACCGTGCCAGCCTTCTGACAGCGGAACTCATTCTTTACGCGCTGCACTTTATCAATGCACTCAAGTTTGACCTCGCGGAAGAGCTTCTATCCGTAATCGGAAAATACTTCTCAAATGAAATCACCGACTACCTGGCGGGATTTCTGGAAATGCTTGCGGGCCGCGACGAGCGCGCAAGGCTCCATTTTGCTGAGGCGCTCCGGCGCAACAGGAAATTCTGGCCCGCGCGCTTTTACCTGGCGGTCATCCTGAGGAACGCGGGCGACAAAAGCGCGGTAGCGGAATTCGCGGCATGCAGGGACGACATCGAGTCAGGGAACACCCCGGGAAGCCCCCGGTACCGTTTCCTTCTGGAACAGTTCAGCGAACAGTATTTCGCCGAGCTCTGCACTCACTGGATCGAAACGCTGAAAATGTAATAAGGATGCAGACCAATGCCTATTCAGAGAGACACGTTCATCAACCAGTACCTTGAAGAGCTCCGGGAAAACGTGGAGCGGCTCGACGGGTCGGTCATCGCCCTGAAAAGAGACCCGGGCAACGACGAAGAGCTCAACCGCATTCTCCGCATGCTTCACACCATCAAGGGCTCATCCCGGATGCTGAAGTTCTCTACCATAGAAAAAATAGCCCACGGACTCGAAAGCGTGTTCAAGGGAATCAAGGAACAGCGCTATCCCATCTCAGACGGTATCGCCCGGCTTTCGTTTCTGACCTCTGACTTTTTTCAGGAAGGGGCGCGCCGCATACGCGAAACACGGGCTGACGATATCGATGTCACACGGCTGCTCGACGTTCTCCTGAAAGCGTCGTCAAACGAGCCGTTCTCTCTCCAGGAGCGGCAGGGCGACGTACCGCGTGAAACGCCCGCGCCGGTAAAGGCGGATCCCGAACCGGACACCTCCTGCGCCGACCCTGACGCCGATAGCGGCAACGTGTTCCGGGAGTTCCAGACCATACGAATCCGCGTTGACCACATCGACGAGATCATAAAGGCGATGAACAACCTGATCATCAGCCAGTTCCAGCTGAAAAAACAGAACGAGCTTTTCGCGCAGCTTGAATCAAAGCTCGGCGATTTCGAAACACCGGAAGGCGGCGTCATTCCGGTGGCCGAACATGACCGGTTCGTAAAAAGCCTCCAGAAGGACGTCCAGAAGATCCGAAAGACCCTCCATGAACACCTGGAATCCATCGAGCGGGGGACTTTCGGCCTGCAGGAGATGGTCATAGGCCTGCGCATGTTCCCTCTCCAGATGATCCTCGGCTCCCTTCCAAAAATGATCGAGGAGCTGTCATTGAGCCTGAACAAGAAAGTCCGCTTCACGATAACCGGGGGGGACCTCAAACTTGAAAAAGTGATCCTGGAAACCATTAACGATCCTATCATTCATATCGTCCGCAACGCCGTCGATCACGGCATTGAGCCTCCGGCGGCGCGCGCTGCCGCGGGAAAAGACGAAACGGCGTCTATCGCGATCACCTGCACAAGCGAAGGCGGGGCCGTTACTGTCACCATACAGGACGACGGAGAGGGGATACCTTTCGGCCGCGTCCGCGAGCGCGCGATGGAAATGTTCCCGACGCAGCGCGAGGAGATCCAGGGCATGAGCGAAGCCGAGCTCACAACCTACCTGTTCATGCCGGGCTTTTCGACGAGCTCGTCCGTCTCCGATATTTCGGGGCGCGGAATCGGCCTGGATATCGTCAAACACAACATCGAGCGAATTAAGGGAAAGATAACCATGTCGAGCCTTCCGGGAAAGGGGACCGCCATCAGGATGACCCTTCCCCTGTCGCTGGCAACGATCGGCGGCTATTTTATTTCCGCGGCGTCGCGCAAGTTTTTCATCCCGGCGGGGTTTGTCAGGGAGATACTTCTTATCCGCCAGAAAGACACGATCCAGGTGCTCAACAGGCACGCCTTCATGCTCCGGGGGGAGATGATACACCTTTACGCGCTCCCGCACATCCTGGACATTGAGTCACCGGCCTACGATGACAAGCTCAACGTCATCCTCGTCGAATCGCTGGGAACGGTCATCGGCATCACCGTGGATTCGATAATCGAATACGCATCGCTCATTTACAAGCCGCTCCCCCAGAACCTTCAGAAACACCGCTTCGTCCAGGGGATCGTCTTTGACGAAAGCTACAACATCGTCACCATACTGCACGTGCCTGCAATCATCGACCTGTGCAAAAGCCTGAGCGACATGGAGATGAAGAAACGGTTCGCTCGCGGCCAGCGCAGGAGCAAGCAGATACTGATCATTGACGACTCCGCCAACTCGCGCGAAATCCAGAAATCCATTCTGGAAGCAGCCCACTTCTCGGTCATCACCGCGCAGGACGGCATCGACGGGCTTGCGAAAATGAAGCAGCAGGATTTTCACCTCATTATAACAGATATCAGCATGCCCCGGATGGACGGGTTCACCTTCATCGAAAACGTCCGGCGGGAAAGCAAATACCGCAATGTTCCCATCATTGTCGTGTCTAATTTCGAGGACGCGGAAAGCAGGCAGCGCGCGCACGACCTCGGCGCGAACCGGTATATCGTCAAGTCGGATTTCGACCGGAACAACCTTCTCGACGGCGTTCATCACCTGATTGGATAACGGGAGTCACACCATGGCATCAGAGAAGAAAAAAGTGCTTTTAGTCGAGGATTCGGATCTCGTCGCCGGCATGCTCACCGATTTTCTCACCGGGGCGGGATATCATCTGCTGCGCGCGGTCAACGGCGTGGAGGGAATACTGGCGGCCTACCGGGAGATCCCCGACGTCATCATCATGGACGTCGAGATGCCCGCGCTCCAGGGATACCAGGCCAGCCGCCTGCTCAAGGCGCGGAGGGGCGTGCGGGAAATCCCCATCATCATGCATACATCGCTTTCTGAGGACCGGGACGAATACTGGGCGCGTTCGTCGGGCGCGGACGCCTTTATCACCAAGGACTTCGACAATCTTGAGCCCCTCCGAGATACTGTGGAAAAACTTGCCGTCCACCCCCCTTTCCAGACCGGATGGATAACCGAGGACGCGGCAAATATGAATCCGGCCTACGTCCTCGAAATGCTGGGCTCCGTCGTCGACCAGCAGCTCTTTCAGTCAACACTGCAAAACGAGCTCGCCGAGGTCGCCGAAAGCATAACCTCCGTAACAGAAACCGTTTCGCGCATTTTCAGGCTGATGGACAGGGTCTGCCAGCATCATATCGCCGTCATCAATCTTTTTTACAACAAAAAGGTCCGCGTTTTTATCTCTCCCTCCCACGAAATTTTTGAAAACGACGCCGAGGATTTTTACCGAATCTGTCTGTCCGATTTCCACAACCGCTTCCCCGGAGCGGCGCTGCGCAAGCCCGAGAAAACCGTGATGGGAATTGAGGAGCGCACCGATTACCAGAAAATCAGGATCGATAAAAAGAAGGTCCAGTCATACACATGCTTCGATCTGCCCGGGATCGGCACCGTCCATCTGGGAAATTTCATGAACAATTACTACTCTGACTCGATCTGCGCCAACATGGAAGCCTTCGGCCGGGCGGCGGCGACAATCCTTGAAAACGCGCTGCTGGTTCACCACACCAACGAAATGGAAACATCCATCCGCCTGGTATTTTCCAAGTTCGTTCCCGCCGAGGTGATCGATGACATGATCGAACGCGGCTCCACTTCAGCCATGCTCAGCGGGGAGAAAAGAAATGTCGCCATCCTCTTCTCCGACATCCGTTCCTTCACGACGATCGCCGAGGACAACAGCCCTGAAAACGTGGTGGCGTTCCTGAACAGCTATTTCGACACAATGGGCGCTATCATTCACGAGTACGGCGGCATCATTGACAAGTTCATCGGCGACGCGATCCTGGCGATTTTCGGCGCGCCCCAGAGCTACGAAAACAACGCCGAGCGCGCCGTGCGAGCGGCATCGCAGATGCTCGCGGCGCTTCCCACCATAAGCCCCGGCAAGGTCAGACTGCCCGAGTCGGGCTTCGATATCGGCATCGGCATCCACGAGGGGGACGTTATCGTGGGCAACATCGGATCACGGGAAAAGTTCGACTACACCGTCATCGGCGACGCCGTCAACCTCGCATCCCGCCTCGAGGGACTGACGAAGCACTATCACTGCCATCTGATCGTCTCGCAGAGCGTTCAGGAAAAGCTCAAGCACCTCCTCCTCTTCCGTGAAATAGACAGCGTGCGCGTCAAGGGAAAGGACATCCCCACGACCATCTACAAGCTCGAAGAGGCGCGCAAGCATGTCTTCACCGAGGAGGTGATGCAGGACTACAACAAAGGGATCAGCATGTACAAGATCGGCAACTGGGAAACCGGTATCGCCTATTTCGAAAAGGTGCTCACCATGGTCCCCGAGGATTTCATGACCCGCATGTATCTCGATCGATGTGTCGCGTACAGGAAGAATCCTCCCGGAGACGGCTGGGAGCCAACCCGTGACCTCGATTTCAAATGATATATCCGACTCGCATTAACTTAACCATGCCACGGTGAGCGATCAATGTGCACGATATAAACATTTTATATCAACCGGGAGATCGTGTATCGTGTTTCTGTTCAGGGATTACAAATTACAGTTAACAGAAAAGGACGTTACCGCTTCTGCGATAACGTCCTTTTTTTATCCAGCGGAAATCAGAGAATCTATCCGGCTAACCGTTCAGCAAGCTGGGCCTGCATCCGCTGCGCGTCCCTGCTGAACGTGATGTAATAGGCGAAATAGAGCAGGAAGGCCAGTATCCCCCCGCCCACACTGAGCGCAAGCACCGAGTGCGCGATCCCGTATTTTGAAACGACGAACGCGTAGATGAGGCTTGCGATGATCGAGCCGAGCGAGTCCGCCATGCGGCCGATGGAAAAACCGACTGTCCTGACCTCGGGAAGGAGCACGGCCGAAACCACGACCCTGGTGATGCTGTACATGAACTCCACGCAGAAGGCGGTCATGAAGGCGATGGGCATGATAACCGCCAGGGAGCCGAAGTTCACTCCGAAGAAGAGATAGTTCATCACAATGAGGGCGGCGAGCACGCAGTGGCCGGTCACGAGGCGCATCTTTTCTCCCATCGCGCGGCCCATCCGGTCCCCGACGATGCCGCCGATTATGCTGCCGATGATGAATCCGATAAGGCCGCACAGCATCACCAGTATCGCCTGGCCTTCGCGTATCCCTCTGCACATGACGAGAAACGTGACCGAGAAATTCACGAGCATTATTTTCGGGAAGCCCATCAGGATCAGGTTAACAATATCGACCATGATGGTGGGAACACGGAACTGCCGGAGCGCCTCGCCCACCGTAAACGCGTTTTCCTCTTTTTCCCTGATCACATCGAGCGAAACGTCAACGTACGCCTCCTCCGTCTGGCCGCGGACCGGTTCGTCCAGGAAAGTCCAGATGGTGACGCTCGCGATTATACCGAGCACCCCGAATCCCCAGTAGGCGATGCGCCACCCGAGCACCGGCGCGTGATCGGAGAGCAGGCTGAAAGCGATGAGCGCGAAGATGAGCCCCGAGTACGCGCCGCCCCGCAGTATCCCGAACGCTTTTCCACGCTCTTTAACCGGATAAAAGTCGGATAGCACCGAGTTGGTCTGCCCCTCCATGGCGCACGCGCCCACGTTGGCGATCATGGTAATCAGGAAAAAGTAGATGAAGCTCTGTGAAAAGCCCGTCAGGATGGAACCGATACCGGCGAGCAGGGTCGACGCCGCGAGTATGTCCTTTCGCCGGAATTTGTCGGAGAGCATCCCCCAGAAGAAAACGCTCACCGTTTCGACGCCGCGTTTGACCGCGGTGATGTAGCCGAGGGCGCTGTCGGCCAGGCTCATGGCTATCTGTATCGACGGATACATGGTGTTGATGATCTGCGCTTCGGTGAAGTCGATGCACTGCGCGAACGACAGCACCTTGATGGCGGATGAACCGTTCTTACTTTCCTGCGGCCCGTTCGCGTCGGGAGCGGGCTCTGCTTTTTTATTCGATGCGTTCATAATCGGTCCTCTTTGCTTTTGATAGCGTTTCACGGAATCGGCAGAACGGGCTTCCCGGTCGAACGGAAGGCAGTATAATGCCATCCGTACTGCCTGCCGCCTGACACGGCGTGTTTAATCCCTGGCAGGCGGTTAAAATCCGGTGATTCAACAGACCCGGGTAATAAGCTGACGCTCCTGAAAGATAGTATCAACAAATGAAAAAAAATTTGCTATACCTTAATGCATTAAAATACACTACAGTGTAATACAATTTAGACCTTATATTAATTGTCAATAACTATTTCACCATTCGGAAATTAATGAAGGGGCCATATCACAGCAGGTGCAGGATTATGTCACATAAAACGTGACACTATCCGGAGCATAAAAAAAAGCGGCCCAAGGGCCGCTCATTTAGTCTCGGCGGGAATCGAACCCACACCATCGGCTTCGGAGGCCGGTACTCTATCCATTGAGCTACGAGACCGAAAATCCGCCTGACATCGTAAATATTAGGATTGTTTATGTCAAATCAAGAATTCAAGCCGTATGCACTTTTGTTCTTTTTTTCAGTAAAGGGGCCTGTAATGGTATATAATTTTAAAAGAATAAATAATAATCTTTTACTTGACTTTATCCGCTTGCCGCTGGCAAATCATATCCATTACTTTATACGGAAGAGTTCTTTACATATGGGTAAATTCCTTCACTTCTCCGAAGCGGTGTCGCTTGCGATCCATGGCCTCGAGATCATGGCCAGGGACTCAGGGAAACTGCATACGGTCAAAGACCTCGCTCACCGGCTCAACGCGTCGGAAGCCCACCTCGCAAAAGTCCTGCAACGCCTTTCAAAAACAGGATTTGTGCATTCTCAGAGGGGGCCGAACGGCGGGTTCGTGCTCAAGAAGAAGGCCGACGAGATCACGCTGTTCGACATCTTCAGCGCGATAGAGGGCGAGGAGAATGTGGAATGCTGCCCTCTCATGAAAGACACCTGCCCCTTCAAGGAGTGCATCTTCAGCGGCATTCTTTTCAAATTCCAGCACGAGTTCAACAGCTTTATCCAGAACCACACGCTGGTCGATTTTATCAAGAAGAAGTAACGCGAAAGCGTGTTTTAGCAGGATAGCATCAAGACTTCGTTATGGCTTGCAAAATAAGCGCTAAAACTCCGGCGGCAGCTTGCTGATCTCCTCGAAGGTGAACACCGGCCCGTCCTTGCAGACGAAAAATTTTCCGATGTTGCAGCGGCCGCACTTCCCTATCCCGCATTTCATCCGGTTTTCAAGCGTCGTGTAAATCCTGTCAGGCGTGAAGCCGAGCCCGGTGAGCACCGGCAGCGTGAGCTTGATCATGATTGGCGGGCCGCAGACCACGGCAACCGAATTCGCGCTCGAGGGAGCCGCCTTTTCCAGTATCGATGGAACGTATCCGACACTGCCGTCCCAGTCCGCGGGGACATCGCCCCCTCCGGGGACATCGCCCGGATCGACGGTCACCAGCAGGTTCACATCATCGCGCTTTTTCCACTCCTCGAGCTCGTACTTGTACACGAGGTCTTCAGGCGTACGCGCGCCGTAGACGATGGTGATGTTGCCGTACTTCTCACGGTTGTCGAGCGCGGCCCAGATGACGCAGCGGATCGGCGCGAGCCCTATCCCCCCCGCTATGAAGACAAGGTCTTTTCCTTCCCACGACTCGACGGGAAACGTGTTGCCGTAGGGACCGCGAAACCCGATGACGTCGCCGACGAGCTTGGAGCCGAGCGCCTTGGTGACGCGCCCGACTTTTTTGAACGTGCATTCAATGTAGCCTTTGCGCGTCGGCGATGAGGCGATACAGAACGTGCTCTCCCCCTCGCCGAACACCGAATACTCGCCGAACTGTCCGGCCTGGAATGTGAAGTTTTCGCGCACCTCGTCATCGACAAAGACAAGGCGGAATGAGCGCGTGTCGGGCGTCTCCTCGGTGATCTTTTCGATCCTGGCGATATAGGGCCTGTAGACGTTTGTATCAGCCATCACTTTTTCTCCGCGAATGTTTTTGATTCTATTTTTTTCAGGTGGTCGAGCAGGTTCATGTCGGCCGGGCAGGAGCGCGAACAGCGTCCGCAGCCGGTGCAACCGACCACGCCCAGCGTATCGGGCTGATAGAAGAACTTGTGCATGATCCGCTGCCGCCAGCGCTTGCTCTGCACGTGCCGCGGGTTGTGCCACGACGTGTGCAGCGTGAAGTGCCCGAAGCCGCAGGAGTCCCAGCAGCGCATGCGTATCCCCTTCGCGCCCTCGTATTCGTCCTGGATGTCGAAGCAGGTGCACGACGGGCAGACGTAGGAGCACACGCCGCAGCCCAGGCAGCGAAGCGACTGCTCGAGATAGATGTCATCGTCGAATGAGACTTCGACGTTTTTCACCAGACGGTGGATATCGAACTGCGGTTCGACGCGCGCCAGGCGCGCTTCCTTTTCCGACGCATCGGCGGATGACGCTTCGGAGAAAAGCTCCGGCGCCGACACGACGATCGACTTTCCGCGCTCGGAGAGTATTTCGGCCAGATAGCGGTCCTCCCCGATCGGCGTGAGCAGAATATCGCTCCCCTCGGTGGCGCCGGGGCCTCCGCCGACCGACGCGCAGAAACAGTACTCATCGGACTTTACACAGCTCACGCTGATGATCGCGGTGGCCGCGCGCTTCGAATCGAAGAACATGTCGTCATAATCACCGTCGAAGACCGCATCAAGCGTCGGGAAGCTTTTCGCGTCGCACGGCCTGGTGCCAAACACCACCGTCGGGACCGGGCGGTTGCGCTCCTCGCGGATGACGACCTCGCGCTCGACGCTCTCGTAATGGAGGATCTCCTCGTAGCGCGGGAACACCGAGGTCTTCGCCGAGAGCGTGGTCTGGATGTAATCGCGCACCATCTCATCGGGAGAGGCGATCTCGTCGAACACGACTTTTCCGCTTTTGATGACCGGCGCGATTATCCTGCGGCCGTCGCCTTTCAGTTTCGTGAGAAGCTCGTCGAGCGATGCGCGGGTGATTGTCTTCATTTCATTCATGGGCGTCTCACCTGATAAAATTTTCCCTGTCGTCGGGGCGGAACGTCGCCAGAACATGCGCGTCCTCGCGGCCCTCGCCGGCGCGCACGCCGAAATTCTTTTCAATGTCGCCGGCGAGCTTCAGCGTCAGGATGTGGAGCGGAATGCCGAGCGGGCACGCGCGGTAACAGGCGCCGCAGTTGACACAGCGGCCGGCCAGGTGCATCGCGCGCATGATGTGCCACTCCAGGTTCCCGAGCTCGTGCGACGGGACGTGTATCCACTGCGGCTGGTTGCATTCCACGGTGCAGCGGGTGCAGTAGCAGAGCGGGCAGGCCGCGCGGCACGCGTAGCATTTGACGCACGCCTCAAGCTCTTCCATCCAGAACTTCCACCGCTCCTGCGGCGTCATCGCCTCGATCTTCGCCAGAAGCTCGGCGTCTTCCGGCGCCGGCGTGAACGGCATCTTCGAAAGATACGTTGTCACCGAGGCCGCGTCGTTGAACACGTGAAGCCCCTCTCCCGAATCGACGCCGAGGATGGCAATCGCACCGTCGGTGATCTGGTGCTCTCCCATAAGCTGGATGATGGCGCGCATGGTGGTGATGTTGGCCACGATCGCGATCCTGCCCATGTCCCTCACCTCTTCCTTCATCAGGTAGACGGCGAGGTTCTGCGTGCAGCGCTCGTCATAGATGAGGGAATCGGCTTCCTCTTTCGTTTTCGCGAAGTGCGCGTGTATGTGGCCGTGCGATCCTTCCGCGTATCCGATCACCACGTCCGCGCTTCCCGATTCGAGCAACTCTTTCGCTTTGCTCCTCAGATCGTCGATCATCATGCTCCCGCCTCCTTGAACCAGATGTGGTCGAGCCGCTTGTAGGTGTCGTACGGCCCGAGCGTGCGCACCTCTTCGGTGACGGTATTGACGAGGTCGGCCCACTTGGCCCCTTCGGCCGCCGAGACCCAGGAGAAGTAGATGCGCCTGATGTCGACGCCCATGAAATCGAGCAGCTCCCTGAAGACGATCCAGCGCCGGCGCGCGTGGAAATTGCCCGAGGTATAATGGCAGTCGTTGGGATGGCAGCCCGATACAATGATGCCGTCGGCGCCTTTCGCGAACGCCTTGAGGAGCAGCATGAAGTCGATGCGGCCGGTGCAGGGCAGGCGGATGATACGCACGTTTTCGGCGTACTTTATCCGGCTCGTGCCCGTCAGATCGGCGCCGGCATAGGTGCACCAGTTGCAAACGAAGGCGACGATTTTCGGTTCAAAAGTAATGTTCGTATCCATCTCGCTCATAGGGCCATGACCTCCGCGTAGACCTGTTCGTTGGAATATCCCTGCATGTCGATCGACTTCGACCGGCACAGCGCCACGCAGGTGCCGCACCCCTGGCAGAGGCCGGGATTGACCTTCGCCACCGTTTTGATGAGCTCGCCGTCGCGCGAGCGGATCTCCTCCATTTCGATCGCGCTGTAAGGGCACGCCTGCTTGCAGATCTGGCATCCCACGCAGGTCGAGTAGTACGGCGCGGGGATGCGGTTGACGACGGCGATCACCGGTTCGCGCGTGAGCTCACTTTGCGAGAAGAGTGCGAGCACACGGCTCGCCGCGCCCGATGCCTGCGCGACCGTTTCGGGAATGTCGCGCGGCGACTGGCACGCGCCGGCGAGGAATATCCCCGCCGTGTTCGAATCCACGGGCCGCAGCTTCGGATGCGCCTCGGCGAAGAAGTGATACGGGTCGTAGCTCACATGCACTTTCTGCGCAAGCTCCTCGGCGCCCTGGTTGGCGATCGCGGCGGTCGCGAGCACGACCATATCCGCCCTGATCTCGACCGGCATGTGGCCCATGAGGGTGTCGGCCCCCATCACCACGAGTTTGCCGTCCTCCTCGTACACGCGCGAAACGCGGCCGCGGATATAGTTGACATGGTCCTCCTCGATGGCGCGGCGCACGAACTCGTCGTACATCTTGCCGCCCGCGCGTATGTCCATGTAGAAGACATGCGCGTTGCCGTCGTGCACCTTGTGCTTGTAGAGCATCGCGTGCTTGGCGGTGTACATGCAGCAGATCTTGGAGCAGTACGGCCTCCCCTTCGCGGCGTCGCGCGATCCGGCGCAGGCGATGAAGACCACGTTTTCCGCGATCTTTCCGTCGGAGGGTCGCCGTATCTCGCCGAGCGTCGGGCCCGACGCGGACGCGAGCCGCTCGAACTGGAGGCCGGTGATAACGTCGGGATATTTCCCGTAGCCGTACTCGGGAAACGATTCGGTGCCGAGCACGCCGAAGCCTGTCGCGAGCACGATCGATCCGACGTCGACATCGAGGATCTCGTCGGGCTGGTCAAAGCGGATGGCGCCGGTGGGGCACACCTTTTCACATATCCGGCATTTGCCCTTCTGGTAGTAAGTGCAGTGCTCCCTGTCGATGACCGGTTTGTTCGGGACCGCCTGCGGGAATGGTACGTAGATCGCCGTGCGTTTACCGAGCCCTTCGTTGAACTCGCTCGGGATTTTTTTCGTCGGGCATTTCTGGAAGCACGCGCCGCAGCCGGTGCAGAGCTTCTCGTCGATGCTGCGCGCCTTCTTGCGGATCTTCACCTTGAAATTGCCGATGAACCCGTCGATATGCTCGAGTTCGGAATAGGTATGGAGGGTGATATTGGGATGCTGCGCGACCTCGACCATCCGCGGCGTGAGAATGCACTGCGAGCAGTCGAGCGTCGGGAACGTCTCCGAGAGCTGGGACATGTGCCCGCCGATCGAAGGCTCACGCTCGACCAGGATCACCTTGTGGCCCGCGTTGGCGATATCCAGGCTCGTCTGAATGCCGGCGATTCCGCCTCCGAGTACGAGCGCGGTCTTGGTCACCGGCACCTTGATCGGCTCGAGCGGCTGGTTGCGCTTCACCTTCTCCACCTGGATGCTGACCAGGTCCATCGCCTTCTTCGTCGCGGCGGGAGTGCGCTCATGCACCCACGAGCAGTGCTCGCGGATATTGGCCATCTCGCACAGGTACGGATTGAGTCCCGCCTCGGCGCACGCGCGACGGAACGTCGGCTCATGCATGCGCGGCGAGCAGGCGGCCACCACCACGCCGGTGAGGTTGTGCTCTTTGATCGCCTGCTTGATCATGTTCTGCCCCGGATCGGAGCACATGTATTTGTAGTCGGTGCTGTACACGACATTGTAGTTACACTTCATCTTCTGCGCGACTTTCTCAACGTCGACGGTCGCGCTGATATTTTCCCCGCAGTGACATACGAATACGCCGATACGCGCCATAGTTTACACCTCCGCCTGGACGGCCGCCTTCTCGCTGGCCGCCCCCTTCTCTCGTGCCGCGAGCTTCACCGGAACGATATGCCGGTGGAGCCCCAGCTTTTTCCTGTCCACCCCGAGGGCAAGGCCGATCGCCTGGGTCACATAGAGGACCGGTATGGTAAAATTTCTTTCCGCCGCCTTTTCGATCTCGCGCCGCCGCATGTCGAGGTTGGAATGGCACATCGGGCAGGCCACGATCACCGCCTCCGCGCCGCGTTTCACCGCGTCGTTCAATACTTTCGCGGAGAGCTTCGCGACGATATCGGTGCGCGACACCGACATACCGGCGCCGCAGCATTCGGTCTTGAAGGCCCAGTCGATCGGCGAGGCGCCGAATTTCCGCATGATCCCGTCCATCGACTGCGGGTCCTCGGGCCGGTCAAAGCCGATCACCCGCGGCGGCCGGACAAGGAGGCAGCCGTAGTAGCATGCCACGGCGTGATTGAACCCCGGAACGGCGGTATCTTCAGGAGAAGAGAGTTGGAGCGCCTCGATGATGTTGACCGGCCGCGCGGTGCCGCGGTATTCCATGGCAAGCAGTCCCGATATCCGCGTTCTAAGCTCGCCGTCGTGCGCGAGCTCGTGGCGCGTCTGGGTCAGGCGGTTAAAGCACGCCGCGCAGGGGACGAGTATCTCCTCGAGCCCTTCCCGCTCGGCGAGGGCGAGTATGCGCGCGGGAAGCGCGAGCGAAAGCTTTCGGTCGAGACTGTGCGCGGCTGTCGCGCCGCAGCAGTTCCAGTCGGGCACCTCGACAAGCTCGATGCCGACGAGCGGCGCGATCGCGCGAAGCGATTCGTCATATTCACGGGCGGTACCCGGCATCGAACAGCCGGGATAGTATCCTATCCGTCTCATGAGCGGGACTCCTTGTTTTTCATTTTAAGCGTATGTGAAAAAATGCGCGAGATGCCGCGACGGTCCTTTATGCCGTGCGGAAGGACGCCGAGCTTCCCCTTGAAAAAGAGCTTCGGCGCCATGAGCACGTCCTGCAGGAAATGCCCCGAGCGGAGCTTGTAGTCGGCCACCAGCCCGATCTCGTAGAGCCTGCCGGTGTAGCGTATCGAATCAAGGAATGATCTATGGAAGCGGATGATATCGCGCGATTCGCTGTTTTCGCTTTTGCGCGCGAGCGATTCGGTCTTCAGCCAGTCGATGAGTTTGGGGATATCGACCTCCTGAGGGCAGCGGGAGATACAGGTTTCGCAGGCGAGGCAGAGCCAGATGCCGTTTGAGGAAAGCACTTTTTCCTCCATCTCCGGAAGGCGTATCTGGAGCATCCGCAGCAGGCGGCTCGGCGGATAGTCCATTTCTGATGCGACGGGGCAGCCCGCCGTGCATTTCCCGCACTGGTAACAGGCGTCCACCGAAACGCCCGTGGCGTCATGAATACGGGATGCGGTGTCGTTCTTCAAAGTCGCGCCGTGAGCCATGCCGATTCTCCCTTGTCGAAAAAATTGGACGCCGTGGAAGACGTCCTTTTGTCTCAGTACAAAGCGGGTTTAATTCGAGTAATCAGGTATTATTATACCAGAATACCCCTTTATCGTCAAGAAAAAATTTCTATACCGTCCGGTAGAACCCGTTCAGATTTCAGGGATTATCCGCTCAAGCGAACCGATTACCGTCTCCTTTATCCGGGCCCAGTTATCCGGGCTCCCGAGGGGATGGCGCTGGTTGATCTCGAGCTCGATTCCAAGGTAGGCTTCGCCGGGAAAACGCCGGCGCAGGAAGGTGGTCAGGCCGTCGGCGGTCCCCCGATACGGGTAGTTGCGGCGCACCCCGAGAGAGGGCATTCGATCGAGAAGCTCGCCGCGCAGGGTCACGCAGAAACGCTTCTCATGCTCCCGCGAAGGATCGTAAAGAAGGCCGATATCCGCCATCCGCCGTACGCCGTGAAGCACCGGAGTGTAGCTGTGCACGGACAGGTGCAGGACCCTGCCGTGGGTTTTTACAAGCTTTTCAAGCGAACGCAGCACACTGTCGCGGTACGGAAGATAATACCGCGCGAAGATTTCACGCCGCTCCCCCTCCGGAAGCGAGCGTGCCGCATCGGAAAAAAGTGCTCGGTTGTTCTCCGAGCGGTTGAGGTCGATAAGAAGACGGGTCGCTTCGCCGCTGAAGATTGGACTTGCCAGCTTCGTTGAAATCTCGCGCGCGAGTTCAAGCGCGCCGATGTCGTAGCCGCGATGACCGGAGAGCATTTTCTGTTTGTTGGTAAACAGCGCCGCGTACCGGTCAGGGACCGTGTTCACCGCATGCTCACAGGTTATGAGAAGGCCCTGTTTCATGGGATGAACGCGCCGTTGTCATCGAGACAGCGCGCGAGCCTGCGGTAGGTCTGGAGGATATCCTCCGGCCGGGGGGCCGGGCCGGTCGAAGCGAAAATTCTGTCAGAGAGCGGGCCGTGCCGCAGGATGATATCGAGCTGCGGGAGCGCCTCCTCAATGCCTGGCGATGAAGCGATGACGCGCTCCACGATGAACTTCCAGAGGTCGGCGGACGGTATCCGTTTTTCGCGGACGCCGAATACCGCGAGATACCCGGCGTCATCAACGACATGGCGTCCGCCATCCCGTGCCACGCCGACAAGGATAGCAGAGAGCGCGTCGGTGGAAAGCTTTTTCTGCTCCTCCGCAGTCGAACAGCGCTCTTCGACAAGCGCGCGAATGAGCGAGATGACCGCCGTGGAGACCGAGACATCCATGAGCGGCGATTCCTGAATGTCGATGAGCCGTATCTCGATAGTATTGCGCGAGAAGCGGGCGATGGCGCCGCGCGAGTTCAGCCATTCATCGCGCAGTATTCCCTCCGCGTCGTACGGGGCGATGGCGCGGTACATCGGGCCGAGGATTTCCCGCTCGTAATCGGCACGGGTGAACACGCGCTCGGGGATTATCCTTCCGGCGATCTCGGGGATAAGGCGCTGGTTGGCGCGGTAGACCTCGATCCGGTTGTCGGCAACGCCGGTCGCCCGGCCCTCGACGAAAGGCGTGCTCGCGGCGAGGGCCGGAATGATCGGAAGCACGGCCCGAACCGCCGCGTGGAGCCTTCCGAATTCATCGTCATCGCCGAACGGGAGGTTGATATGGATGCTCTGCAGGTTCGCCCACCCGTGGCCGCGGCAGTCGAAGATGCGGTCGTAGGCGCGGTATATCTCGCTCCCCTCGTGGTCCCAGAGCACCGTCTCGCGCTTCGGGTCCATGAGCGGGTGCATTCCGGTGGGGAGGAGCATCGCGCCCTTATCCGCGAGGAGCCGGTTCATGCGCCTGACCTCCGGGCCGAATGTTCCGGGAAGCCCGGTAAAGAATCGCGCCGGGCCGTTGGTTTTGAGCTCGACTACGTGCATCACCAGCTCGTTCGACCATGCGAGATCCCCCGACTCGATCTCGTCCACGGGCCGGCCCGCCTCATCGACGAGCACGCGGTCGGCGATCGGCAACACCGCGAGCGTCTCCCGGTCGACGATCATGTATTCGAGCTCGAAGCCGTAGCCTTCAAAAAGCCGCAGCGTCCCGCCTGTTATCCCCGCCTTTTCCATTCCTGTTTCTTCTGTATCCTGTCGAAGAACACCTGCATGATCTTCAGATAGAGATCGTCCTTGAGGAGCTTGTCTTCGATATTGGTATCGACGTTCGGGTTGTCGTTTACTTCGATCACGTAACACTTGTTGCCGATCGTCTTCAGGTCGACGCCGTAGAGCCCGTCGCCGATCAGGTTTGCCGCCCGCAGCGCCGTGCGCAGCACGGTCTTCGGGACGTCGTCAAGCGGGAGCGTATCCCACTTCCCGTACCGCTGTTTTCCCTTTTTGCTCCAGTCAACCACCTGCCAGTGGCCGCCCGCCATGAAATACCGGCAGGCGTAGATCACCTCGCGGTTGAGCACGCCGATGCGCCAGTCGAACTCGGTGGGCATGTACTCCTGCCCGATGATCAGCTCCGACTTGTCGAGAAGGGTTTCGGCCATCTCGTGGTAGTGTTCCATGTTCTCCACTTTCATCACGCCCTGCGAATACGAGCTGTCGGGCTGTTTGAGAATGATCGGGAAATAGAGCATGTTGAGCGCGTCGTCCATGTTTTCGCGGCTGATAACCACCGTCTGCGGCGTGGGGATGTGGTTGTGGTTCAGGAGCTCGGCCAGATACACCTTGTTGGTGCACTTCAGGATCGACTCCGGATCGTCGATAACGACAAGGCCTTCCGCGTCGGCCCGCTGCGAGAAGCGGAAGGTGTGGTGGTTGATGCCGGTCGTTTCGCGGATGAAAAGCGCGCTGAACTCGGGGATACGGTCGTAGTCGTCCTTGTCGATGATTTCCACGTTGAAGCCGGTCTTCTCCCCGGCGCGGATAAAGCTTCCGATCGCGCGACGGTCCGAGGGGGGCTCCACTTCGTTCTCGTCGACGAGTATCGCCATGTCGTGGGGCGCGGTGCGCCGCCGCCGCTTCCGGTAGTCGGAGCCCGAGAAGTAGCTCTTGGCGAACTCGATGACATAGGGGAAATGGTCCTCTGGGATATCGTTCAGCGAAATGAGCTGGATGTTCTGTACCCGCCACTTCCCGTACTTTTTAGAGAAGTAGGCGCGCAACAGCGGCGCCTGGAACTGCTTGAATATCTGAAGGCTCAGGTTGTCGTATTTTTTCGAGAGGTTCCTTCCGAAGTAGATGCTCAGGATGAATTTCTCCGACTGGATCGAGGCCAGGCTGTGCTGGATCAGCTTGTCCAGGTCCTCGGTGAGCACCCGTATCACCGAGATCGACTTCATCTCGAGTATGGTGCTGATGCTCGGGAACGCCCGGTGCCCGCGCGCCGCCGCCAGCAGCGAGACATAGTACCCGGTCGACTGGTACCTGTAGTAGCGGCAGAGGTTGTAGATCTTCGCGCCCTTGATGTCGCCGTAATCGCTGTCCATCAGGTAGTCGCGCGCGGCGATGAGCTCGATGCCGGGGATATTGAGCTTCCAGTGTTTAGGATTGTTGGTGACGATAAAATTGGCCATGAATTCCTCGATGGATCTTATTTTGAGGGATTGATAACGAGCATGTTCGAATCGTAGGTGACGATACCGAGCAGGATCGAATGTATGAGGCGGCTGATGTGCACGTGATAATACTGGTCCGACGATATCGGATTGGGGCGATACGGATCGGCGACGAGCACGCGCCTCTGCCGCGTATCGTATCTGGTGAGAACCACGAAGTGGCCCGAAGGCTCGCCGCGGATGTCATCGTATTCGTTGGTTTCGCCGATCTCGCGCGCAGACCTGTACAGGTACGTCGCGGAGAGGCCCGTGAGGATCGGAGTGCCCTGATACAGGTATTTTTTTATGAGCGAAATCGAAATATCGTGAAACAGGATCGTTCCGCCGAGCGAGAGAAATTCGAGATATCCCCGCGTGGCGGCCTGGAGCTTTTTCCCTTTTTTGAACTGCGCCTGAAGTCTCAGCTTCCCTGCGAGGTCAACCTCGCCGGAAAACCACGTCGGATCGAACACCTGCAGGTTGCAGGTATACAGCACAGCCCGGTAGCCGCGCCTGAGCGCATGGCAGCCGAGAAAGACCGCGAGCGTCCCGCCCTCATCGAACACCTCAACCTGCCCGATCACCTCTTCCAGGGGAATGGCGTCGCCATAATAATTGTAGACCGCGTGGAGACATGTGGGACCGCATGTTGTTTCGTCAGGCTGAGGGAGTATTCTGATACTTCGCCGGGGAACCATAATAGTGATGCGATTACATTCAATACAGCATGGGGTATTTTTTTAGACCTGTGCCCTTGTGTCGGTCGTTAGTGTCCGTTTACGGTTAACAGCAATACTATTATTTATTCCCTCCCGTCAATCACCTTTTTCCGCGGGGGAGCGTTTTTCCCGAATTAACGGTAATTTCCCGCGCGCAAAAGCCAATTCAGAGGAAATACTATACACGATTGATCACAGCGATATCTTTTTCAGATCCGGGGCAAAAATATATTGATAAAATCACTTTTTTGATTATGATAAGGGCCGAATAATTCCAGTGGCCGCGGAAAAATGAGGTCATATGAAAAAGCACAGGATTTTACTGGTTGAGGACGAGGCCATTATCGGGATGGATATTAAAGATATCCTGATCAACATCGGCTATGAAGTCCCCGCTCTTGCCTCCAGCGGCGAAGAAGCGATAGAAAAAGCGTCGGCCATCGTCCCCGACCTCATCCTGATGGACATCATTCTCGGCGGAGGCATTGACGGCATAGAGGCCGCGCGCACCATCCGCCGCGCCCATGACATTCCGGTGGTCTACCTGACCGGCAACGCCGATATGGCCACGGTCAAACGGGCGCGCGAAACCGACCCGTACGGCTATGTGCTCAAGCCGGTCGACATCCAGCACCTCTTTTCGACAATCGATACCGCGCTTCACCGGAACCAGCTTGAAGCCCGGCTGAAGGAAAGCGAGGAGAAATTCCGTCGAATCATCGATACCGCGGCCGAAGGCATCTGGGCAATGGACAGCAATTTTATCACCACATTCGTGAACCGGCAGATGGCAAACATGATCGGTTATGAGGAAGCCGAGATGATTGGAAAACCGGTCCATTATTTCATGTTCGAGACAGACCTGGATGATCATCGGAAAAAGATGGTAAACCGCACCGAAGGGCTGAACGAACAGTACGAGCGCCGGTTCCGGAGAAGCGACGGCTCCCCGCTCTGGACGATCGTCACCGCGACGGCGCTGACAGATAATCACGGCGCTTTTAACGGCTCCTTCGCAATGTTTACTGATATCACTAAACGGAAGCGGGCCGAGGAGGCGCTGAAGGAGAGCGAGGAAAAATACCGGCGCATCGTTGATACCGCTTCAGAAGGCATCTGGGTCATGGACGCGGATTATATCACCACCTTTGTGAACAGGCAGATGGCGCGGATGCTCGGGTATGAAGAGAATGAAATGCTTGGAAAACCGATAGAGTACTTCGCCTTCGAGGAGGAATTGCCCGACAACCGTTTGAAAATGGAAAACAGGAAGCATGGGATCGAGGAACAGTATGAGCGGCGGCTGCGGCGCAAGGACGGCAGCTCGCTGTGGGCGCTCATCACCGCAACACCGATTTTCGACAGGGACGGCACGTTCAACGGCTCTTTCGGCATGCTCACCGATATCACCGACCGCAAAAAAGCCGAAACCGCGCTTAGAGAAAGCGAGGAGCGCTACAGAAACATTTTTGAGAACGCCATGGAAGGCATTTATCAGACTACCCCTGATGGCCGATACCTGAGCGTCAATCCTGCATTTGCCAGGATGGCCGGGTTCGCTTCCCCGGAGGAAATGATTGCGTCGGTGACTAATATCGGCAACGAAAGGTATGTTAATCCTGAGGACCGCGAGCGGTTCAAACGCATCATGGAGGAAAAGGGGATCGTCGAGGGATTCGAGGCGGAGGTAATCAGAAAGGACGGTACGCCATTCTGGATATCGATAAACGGCCGCGCTGTTCGCGACAACAACGGCAGGATCATCTATTATGAAGGCACCAACATCGATATCACCCAACGGAAAAAAACGGAAGAGGCCCTGCGGGAACAGGAGAAACTGTTCCGCCTGATCACCGAAAACATGTACGACCTTGTGAGCCAGACAGACACGGAAGGCAGGTTTGTCTATGTGAGCCCCTCGAACAGGATTGTTCTCGGCTACGAACCGGAAGAAATGCTCGGGCATCATATTCTTGAAAGAGTGCATCCCGATGACGCGCCTGCGGTCGCGAAAGCGGTAGAGCAGGCAATGGCGGAGAAAACCGGCGGGCGGATCGAATACCGGTATCAGCACCGTGACGGCCATTACCTCTGGCTTGAGACTGTCGGAAGCCTCCTCTTCGACGATGAGGGCCTGGTCACCGGAGCCGTGTTCTCGGCGCGCGACATCACCGGCAGGAAAAATGCGGAAATGGCGCTTCGTGACAGCGAGGAGCTTTATCGCGCTATAGTCGAAAACACCCACGACGCCATCTACATCTATCGCGACAGCCTGCTCATCTACGTCAACCAGCGTCTCTGCCAAATCCTCGGCTACGCCGCGGAGGAGCTTCTTGGAACGAATATGCTCCACCTGATCCATCCTGAAGACAGGGCGATGATAATTGGGTACACCGAACGTCGGGCGCGCGATGACAACCCTCCCGAGTGGTACAAGGGGCGCGTTGCAACAAAGGACGGCAGTACAAGGATCATCGAGTTCCGCCCTTCGAAAATCAATTACCAGGGTGGTTACGCCGTGCTCGGCGCGGCGCGGGACATCACCGAGCAGGAGGAAGCCGAAAAGGCGCTGCGCGAAAGCGAGGAGAAATACCGGAAAATATTCAATAATATTCAGGACACTTTTTACCAGACCGACATCAACGGGATCATCATTGAGATAAGCCCGTCGATCGAGCGCCATTCCGGGTTTTCACGGGAAGAGCTGATCGGCTCGCCGGTCGATACGGTTTACCTGAACAAACAGGACCGCTTGAAACTTCTTGCCGAGGTCCAGGAGCACGACGAAGTTTTCGATTTCGAAGTGCCGCTGCTCCACAAAAGCGGAAGGGTGCTCCAGGTATCGGTAAACGCCCATCTGCTTCGAGATAACGCCGGCAGGCCGGCAGGAGTTGAAGGAAGCCTTCGCGACATTACCGAACGCAGGCGCGCGGAAGAGGCACTGCGCGAAAGCGAGGAAAAATACAAGACGCTCGCCAATAATATTCCCGACACGATCTATTCCCTCGACAACACCGGAACGATAACCGCGGTTAATGCCGAGGCGCTGAAGCTCTTCGGTTACGGGCCGGAAGAGATTATCGGAAAACAGTTCTCGCAGATCATCCATCCGGAAGACAGGGCGATGGCGCTCAACTCCTATCTGCAGGCAATCCGGGAAAGGCGCGAATATACGAGAGGTCTCGAGTTCAGAATCAACGACAGGGATGGCGGCGTACACTGGGTTGAACTGCACTCCCACATGCGCTTCAACACGAACAACACGCTTCTCGGTGAAGAAGGGGTACTGCGTGATATCACCGACCGGAAGCGCGCGGAGTCGGCCCTGAAAGAAAGCCAGGAGCGCCTCCAGGGTATTTTCGAGGCCTCCCAGGCCGGAATCCTGGTTGTAAATCCCGACGGCCTGATCTCTCTTGTGAACCGGAGGATGGCCGAAATGTTCGGCTGTTCCGTCGAGGAGCTGACCGGCACGCGCTACATGGACCGCATTCACGAGAGTGACAGAGGCATTGCCACTGAAACATTTGACAGCCTCATCCGCGGCAGCGATACAATATACCAGGCGGAGCGGCATTACCTGCGCTTTGACGGAAGCGATTTCTGGGGATATGTCTCCTCGAAAAGGCTTGAAAAAGAGGATGGAAGCACCCTGGCGCTGCTTGGCGTTATCGCCGATATCACCGATCAGAAAAAGGCCGCGGAGAAAATCAGGCGGTCGCTCGCTGAAAAGGAGGTGCTGCTGCGCGAGCTGCACCACAGGGTGAAGAACAACTATCAGATCATCGTCAGCCTCCTCAACCTGCAGGCGCGCGGCATCGCCGATATGGAAGCGCGCCGGCAGTTGAACGAAGCGAGGGACCGTATCCGCTCCATGTCGCTCATCCACGAGAAGCTGATGCAGTCCCAGGACATTGCCCATATCGATTTTCTGTCCTACATCACCTCGATCGCGAATGAACTGTACGCGGGCTATATGGGAAGCGCGGGAAGAATCACGCTTCGCATAGAGGGTGAAAAGATACGGCTCAGCATCGAACAGGCAATCCCGTGCGGCCTTATCGCGAATGAGCTTCTGACCAATTCTTTCAAGTACGCATTCCCCCCCGACTGCACCGGCAAAGGGGAAATACGCCTTGCCATACACGAAATGGAAGAGGAGATGATCGAGATTGTAATCGCCGACAACGGTATCGGAATACCTGACGCCATACACTTCGAAACGACGACATCGCTGGGACTGTCGCTTGTGCAGATGCTCACGAAGCAGGCGGGAGGAACCGTGGATCTCGACCGGAAGGGAGGTACGGTATTCCGTATCCGTTTGAAAAAGAGGTAACCCGCGATCCGCGGGGCGGCGCTATCTCGGGGGATTGTCCCTGGCGGGATCGTTGATATATCCGGCAAGCAGCACGATGGCGCTTTTCATCGATCCGGTATCGGCGGGAACCACCACGCGCTGATAGCTCACCCACGGCGCGCTTCTCATCGCGTCGCCGAGCAGCACCGAAACCTCCACGCTCCCGTCATCCTGACGCGCGATCCCGGCCGTGATGAACCATCGGTATCCGGCCCCCTCCACGATCTTCGGCGCCGTGCGCTGATTAATCTCTCCCATGATGAACGTTCCGGCGAGGAGGAAGGCCGCATCGCGCTCGTTGCGCGAGAGGACGGCGTAGCGCGAGAGCCCGTATATCCGACCGAAATAAAAATCTTTCATTTCTTCGGCGATATCGTAAGAAAGTCCGCTGCGAGATGTCTGGAGCTCAAAGGCAATGCACCGTTGGGCATCTCCCCTGTCGGCCCCGAAAAGCGTCGCGCAGGCAAGCGCCGCGAAGACCGGCAGTACCACAGCAATTACAAGCTTTTTTATCATGCGGATATCCGCCGCGCCGCTATCCGCGCCACGCGATCGCCTCGATCTCAACAAGCGCGCCGCGGGGAATTCCCGCGGCCTGATAGGCGGCTCGCGCAGGATAATCCGACGAGAAGAATTCCGCGTAGACCTCGTTGACCGCCGCGAAATCGGCGAGATCGTCGAGAAGCACGGTGACCTTGACCAGGTGCTCCATCCCCAGACCCGCCGCCCCGAGGATCGCCTTCACATTTTCAAGCGCCTTTTTCGCCTGGGCGGCCGCGTCATCGCCGGTGATCGTTCCCGTATGAGGATCAAGGGGGATCTGACCTGAAATGAAAAGGAAATCTCCCGCCCACACCGCCTGCGAGTAAGGGCCGACCGCCGCGGGCGCGCGGTCTGTGCTGACAATCGTTTTCATGTTCTGCTCCATCGTCCTGAATTTCATCGCATGGTATCATTGCTGCCGCCGATTGTCAACAGGGTTCCGATTATCTGTACCCTTCCGCGTGACCAAATCACGGTTGACAGAAGATACGGCAGCGCCTATTGCTTAATAGGCGCATCTACTTTTTACAGAGAGGAACATGTATGGTGAAGCGATATCCCGCCCCCTGGGACCTCGAAGGCTGCGGCTACATACTTGCTTACCGGTTTACGCGCGCGAAGAAAGAAGCCCCCTTCTTTACATCGGACATCCGCGGCGCCGGAGCGTTCAGCGGCTTCGGCACAATGATGCTCGTGGATTACCGCGAGTCGACGGCCGGCCCCTACAGGGAGCTTCTCTTCTCGCCGGGCCGCTTCCGCCACAACGGGAAGAAATACCATTCCATCACAAAAATCTACGTTTCAACGATGGAAAGCGTCGAGAACGGCAGGGCGAACTGGGGCATTCCCAAGGAGCTCGCGGACTTCTCGTTCAATGAACACGACGGAGACCGCGAAACCGTCATCGTCAGCCGCGGCGATACGAAAATACTCGAGGCGACCTTCCACCGGGGACGGATCGCCTTTCCCGTTACCACCGCCCTCATGCCGGTAACGCTCATGCAGAAGGTGGATACAACGCTGCTCTTCACCCGCTTTCTCGGAAAGGGGCGCGCGCGGCTGGCCCGGCTTGAATCGCTTTCGGTGAACCGCGACCTCTTTCCCGATATCGCTCAGATCAAACCGCTGCTTGCCATTCGGGTCGACCGGTTCAACCTCACCTTTCCGGTCGCGAAGGCGGAAGGGGAGAGCGCGTGAAGCCCGAGGGAAAGAGAGTCGTCATCACGGGAGGCGCGTCCGGCATCGGAAAAGCGCTCCTCGATGAGTTCCTGCGGCTGGACGCGCGGGTAGTCGTGGGAGACCTCGGCGCGGGAGCGGATATATCCGGCGGAGAGAAGGTTCGCTGCGTGCGCTGCGACGTGTCTGATCCCCGTGAGGTCGATCGCCTCTTCGACGAAGCGGTACGCTGGATGGGAGGCATAGATATTTTTGTGGCGAACGCCGGTTTCGCCTATTACGAGAAATTCGAGCAGGCGGGCTGGGACCATATCCGCACAATCATGGACGTTGATTTCGTATCGCCGCTTTACTCCCTTGACCGGATGAACGGGCTTAACGGCGGCAGGGAGTTCTCTTTTGTCATCACCGCGTCGGCGATGGCGATGCTGCCGATCCCCGGTTACGCCCTCTACTCGGCGGCGAAAGCCGCGATCGACGCGTTCGCGAAAGCCTACCGCCATGAGCAAAACGGGCACGGGCGCCTCATCATCGCCTACCCGATCGCGACAAAAACCGGGTTTTTCGATTCGGCGGGAAAAGGCATTCCGGTTCCGTGGCCCCGGCAGCGCCCCGAAACCGTGGCGCGTGCGATCATCCGCGGCATAAGGAGAAACAGAAAGGCCATCCATCCGTCACGGCTCTTCCGCGCGATCCTCATCCTCGACCGCGTGTTTCCCTTCATCCTGCCCGCCTACGCGCTGGTCGAGAGAAGAAAATTTCATGCCTGGCAAAAACGCGCGGCGGCTTCCGCACAGGACCGGGATACGTCCGCATGAAAAAATGCTCGCAAAAATCGCGCGGGAAGGATACAAAGGTTCGCAGGAATGGAAGGATGCGATGGGCCAGCATGAGCACCAGAACTACCGCAGGGTAATCGATGTCATCACGAAAACGTTCAACGCGAACAGAAGCGTCGATATCGCCGCGCTCCACGACAGGGACGACATCTTCGACGTGACGATGACGATGCCCGACGGCGGACTGAAAAAATTCCGCGTCGTGCAGAGGCCTTACGAACTGGAAGTCGTGTTTGACCGCGATTTTCTCACGCAGGATAAAATGGAGCGCTGGCTCGGCTCCTTTGAATACGAGCTGGAGCAGACATTTCTTGTCAATGTGAAAGTGGACGTAAAATCAGACGCTGAAAAACATATCGTAAAGATTACATTATAAATCTATCCCCTACTCGGACATCATCCAATGAGCATGACAGACATTTTTTACAGCCCTGAACTCAAACCGTACCGGGAACTCAGGCGGAAGAACGGCGGCGCTATGGCGATTGCCGTCGAAATGAAAAGGAACAGGACGGAGGCGCCGTTTCGGACCGCGCTCGTGGCCCGCTCTTCCGGAGAGCTCGCGCGCACAATCAAGGAACTTCACCGCATCCAGGTCATCATGTGCGTCCGCTTTTCCGAAACGGGACGGCCGGCCGACACCAGCCGCTGCTACCTTGCTTACGAACCGCTCGACTGGCGTTTCTCCGCAGACAACGGTACGATTACCAATCTCGACACGGGAGAGACGCTTCCCCTCTCCGAAACGATCGAACTATAGCCGCGCCTCCTCCTCGGAAGCGCCCGTCAGGCCGCGTCCTTTTTGCGCGCCGAGACGTGCATCAGGATGTCAGCCCGCACGACCTCGGTCCCCTGCGTATCGGTGACATGGACGATCACGGAATAATCCCCCGGCTTGACGATGGTGTTTTCCGGTATCTCGCACCTCGCGCGGAGACCGGTCCGCGCGATCTTCAGATACTCGATATTCATGCTCTTCGGTATCCAGCGAAGCGCGGGAGGAAGGGTCACATCGAGCGTGAGGCCGCCGACAAGCTCGCACATGTTCGCCATGGCGATCGCGTGGACGCTTTTCAGATGGTTGGTCACCGCCCGGCGTTTTTTCATCGTAAGCTCGCCAAGGCCGGGCCGAAGCTCCGTGAAGCGCGGCTTTATGGTCCCGAAGTACGGGGCCCTGAAGCATACCAGCCGCGAGAAAATATACTTTCCGAACGGTAATCCTGTAATCCTGTTGTATAATCTGAGCGCCGCGTTCATAAAAATCCTCCTTTACGACCCGTTATATGGATATGAGACAGTTGATCGCACAGCATTACCGGCCTTTTATCGCGAGCCGGAGCCGAATTTATCCTGAAAGCTCGAAAGCACCCGCTTGAAGGCGCCGATCTCCTCCTCGCTGAAACCTTCTCTGATCTCGGCGTTCACCTTTCGGGCCACCGCCGCGGCCTTTTCCACTTCCCGCAGACCTTCGGCGGTAATCCGCACCAGGTATTTACGGCGGTCATCCGGGTCGGCAACGCGCGCCAGGCAACCCGATTTCTCCAGCCGGTCTACAAGTCCCGTAATGGCCGAATTATCGATGCGCAGCTCTCTGCCGAGCTCCGACATCTGGCGGTCGTTGCGGATTTTAAGCAGAAAAAGTATGCCCATCTGCGCGGGGGAAATATTTACCCCGGCATCCCCGAACCTGCGTTTGAGATAGTTTTTCAGCACATGCTGTGAATGGGACATGAGAAACAGCAATCTGTCGTCTGAAGGCACCTGCATCCCCCTTATTCTTTACATGTATACATTTTACATGTAAATATTTGATATGTCAAATAATTTATCGCTCAATTCAGAATTTTCAGATAAAAAAGCGGGAGTATCTTCTGAAGAATTGAAGAATGAATAAAAATAATATAAATATCTTGACGTAAGTCCGTATTTCATTCAATTATACCGCAATACACATAATAATAAATTCTGTACCATCATTTATTTCTATCTATCCAACAATTCAGACAGGTAAACCGTATGAAATTCAGTTTGTTGCCAAAGGAAATCAAATTCTTTGACCTTTTTGACGAGCAGGCGAAAATTCTTGTTACGGCGTCGGCTTGTTTCCTTGATCTCGTCAACGGCGCGGGATTCGACGACGCGGGGATTCAGAAGATGCGCGATATCGAACACACGTGTGACAACGTCACCCACGATATCATCGAAAAGCTCAACCGCACATTCATTACGCCGTTCGACCGCGAGGACATTCACGCCCTTGCCCACGAAGTTGACAACGTGGTCGACATGCTTTTCACCATTTCCAAGCGCATCTGGCTCTACAAGCTCAACTCGGTAGACAAGGACCTCATCCAGTTCGCGCAGCTCATAAACCAGTCGGTCAACTCTCTCGCCAAGGCTCTGAACGGCCTGCGCGACCAGAAAAACACCAAGCCGATAAAAGAACACTGCATCGAGATCAACAGGCTTGAAAACCTCGGAGACCAGCTCCGCGACGCGGTGATCGGGAAGATCTTTGATAATTCCGGCGACCCCATATCCATCTTCAAATGGAAGGAAATTTTCGAGGGCACAGAAACCGTGCTCGACATCTGCGAGGACGTCGCCAATGTCATTGAATCAATAATGGTCAAGCAGGCATAATAATGGACTGGTTTATAATCTTTCTTGTGGGGCTCGCGCTCTTTTTTGATTTCTTAAACGGCTTTCATGACGCGGCAAACTCCATCGCGACGATTGTCTCGACCCGTGTGCTCACGCCGCGCCGCGCGGTCATCTGGGCCGCGTTTTTCAATTTCATCGCGTTCCTGTTTTTCGGTCTGCACGTCGCCGGTACTATCGGCAGGGGAATTGTCAACGTCTCAATCATAGATCCCGGTGTGATCTTCGCGACACTCGTGGGGGCCTGCCTCTGGAACATTTTTACCTGGTTTTTCGGCCTTCCCACAAGCTCATCGCACGCACTGATCGGAAGCCTCATCGGCGCGGCGCTGGTGAAAAGCGGCCCGAATTCGCTTGTATTGCCGGGCATCATCAAAACAACGCTCTTCATTTTCATATCGCCGACGCTGGGACTGCTGCTTGGCCTCGTTCTCGGCGTAATCGTTTACCGTCTGTTCAAGAACAAGGCGCCGCTTCAGGTCGACCACCTCTTCCGGAAGGGCCAGCTGATCTCCGCGGCGCTCTACAGCCTCGGGCACGGCGGCAACGACGCGCAGAAGACCATGGGCATTATCGCGGGGCTCCTCTTCAGCGCCGGAATGCTCGGCCCCACGTTCCATATTCCGTTCTGGGTGGTTATATCCTGCCAGGCGGCGATCGCGCTGGGCACGATGTTCGGCGGCTGGCGGATCGTGAAAACGATGGGCCAGAAAATTTCGAAGCTGCGGCCTGTTGACGGCTTCTGCGCGGAAACCGGCGCGGCGGTAATGCTGTTCATATCCTCCATATTCGGAATACCGGTCAGCACCACCCACACGATCACCGGTTCCATCATGGGAGTCGGTGCGCTGCGCCGGTTTACGGCGGTGAAATGGGGCGTCGCGGGGCAGATCGTCTGGGCGTGGATCATGACGATCCCGTGCGCGGCGGTCATGTCGGCGCTCACCTATTTCGTCTACGAGCTTGTAAAAAGCCCTCTATTCCGATAAGCAATTCCGGTGACGTTATGAGTACGATACACAAATCGCGCCTGAGCTTTATCGACCTGATGCGTGGCCTGGCGATGCTCGTCATGATCGAGGTGCATGTGGTCAACTCGATGATGATGCCGACGGTGCGCCACGAGATATGGTTCCAGGTCCTCAACTTCGTAAACGGCATGGTCGCTCCCAGCTTTATCTTCATCTCGGGCTTCGCCTTCATGCTCGCCTCGAACTCGAAACTCGACGAGTTCAGGAAGTTCGGGTATCCCTTCTGGAAACAGCTCGGGCGGATACTGCTCATCTGGTTCGTCGGCTACCTTCTGCATGTCCCGTATTTCTCGCTTCGCAACACCATCCACTACACCTCGCATGACATGTGGATGAAGTTCTCCGGCGTGGACGTGCTGCAATGCATCGCGTTCGGGCTCCTTCTCCTTTTCGCGCTGCGGATATGGATACAGAGCGACCGTGCGTATCTGGTTACCGTCACGGCCATCGGTATATTCGCGATCGCCGCCGCGGACCCGGTCTACCGGATAGACTTCACGGCATTCATGCCGATGATGATCGCCGATTATTTCAATGTCATGAACTACTCCTACTTCCCGCTCTTCCCCTGGCTCGGCTTCATGTCGGCGGGCGCGCTGTCGGCGTGGATTTTCGTTAAATTCAGAGAGCGAAAGGAGGAAGGGGATTTTATCCGCCGGATCGCCGTTATCGGATTTGTCTGCGTCATTATCGGCGGCACCTACATGGTCCTCATGACAGAAGTGTTCCACATCATCAAGGACATACGGCCCCATTTCTCGTTTTTCGCCGCGCGTCTGGGCTGCGTGTTCCTCATTCTGGCCGGATGCTACCGTTACTGCCAGTGGAGGGAATCGATAAGCCCGGTGATCCTCTATCCGAGCCAGGAATCGCTCGTCGTCTACTTCCTGCACCTCGAGCTTCTCTACCGCAAGGTGTGGTGGGACCGCTCGCTCGTCGATCTCGCCGGCAACAACCTGACGTTCGCGCAGTGCATCGGCGTGACGCTCGGCATCATCGCCGTCATGCTTCCGATCGCGTGGATATGGAACTACCTGAAACGGAAGAATGAGTACTTCGGAAGATATGCCGTCGCCTGCATGTTTCTCGTCGGCGGATTCATCTTCATCATAAAATAACCGCCCGAAAACGATAGCGGCGAAAAGGCATCCCCGGCAGGGATGCCTTTTTTGATGTCCCCTCACACCCTGATCGGAAGGATGATGATCGGGATGCCGAGGTGATAGAACCGGCGCTGGAGCGCAAAGGCCGAGTAGTTGTGCAGCAGGCGAGTCAGGAAGGTGTCCTCGTGAAAGACCAGCTGTCCGGCGAAGAAGATCGCTCCGGGATGGCGCTCGAGGACCTGGCGCGCCATGACAACGGACTCTTCGACGATATCGACCGCGATAGACGTCTCCCCTTCGGCGTAATAGCCGTGCCGCGCCATGAAGGCGATGTAACGGTCGATCTCGCGCTTCGTGTGCGATTTCAGCTCCTCGATCTCTCCTGCTCCCTTGAACACTCCCGAATCGACAAGGCCGACCTGCAGGAACACAAAATTCTTGAATGACCCCTTGAAAAGCCTGATAATCGAGAAAAGGCTGTGCAGCCCCATGCCGGAAAAACCGTTCACAAAGAGGACCGCAGTTTCTCCCTTCGGGTCGAACTCAGGGGCTTCCTTTTTCTTCGAATGCGCTCCCATGCTGTCGACCGACTCCATGTGTTCAAGCTCCACGAGGCTGTTGAGCCGCCTGAGCTGCCGGCCCGTCCGGCTGTAGTGGCGCTTGATGACGACCGCGACCGCGACGAGCGTGCCGGTAATGAAGAGCGTGAGCCAGCCGCCCTCGTGGAATTTAAGCACCACCACCATGACGAGGATGAATGTGGTCAGGACAAGGCCCACGGCGTTGATGATCATCCGGTGCTTCCACTTCTCTTCCTCATCGCGCGCGATCCACCAGTGCCGCACCATCCCCAGCTGCGAGAGCGAGAAGGTGACGAACACGTTGATGCTGTAAAGCACCACCAGGAAGCGCACCGACCCGGCGGAGTAGAGCATGAGTATGAGCGAGGCGGCGCCCATGATGATGACCCCGTTCTGCGTCACGAGCCTGTCGTTGAGCGCGGCAAAACGCGAGGGCGCCCACCGGTCGAGCGCCATGTTGGACAGGATTCTCGGCCCGTCAAGGAATCCCGTCTGCGCCGCCACGAACAGCAGCAGCGCCTCGGAAAGAAGAGTGATGACGACAAATGTGGCGCCCCCCGTAGCGTTCCAGTTCCTGGTCATATCGTAAAAAAGCACCGCGTTGAGCGTTCTTCCCGGAACATGATGCACATGATAGAGGAGATAGGCAACGATCAGCCCGAAGACCATGAACGCCAGCGAGAACGACATGTAGCGCATGGTGTGTTTGGCGGTCTTCACCTTCGGATCGCGCAGGATCGGAATGCCGTTGCTGACCGCTTCGATCCCGGTGAAGGTGCCGGCCCCCATGCTGTAGGCGCGAAGCACGAGGAGCACCATTCCGAAGCCCCCGATTTCGGCGGTGGTGCGGTGCACATCCGCCGCGGTCGAGCTGACGATCGCGGGTATTTCCGGCGAATGGGCCACAAACGCGTAGATGATCGCGAACGCGTGCGTCACGAGAAAGATGAGAAATATCGGCACGAGCGGGAGCACCGACTCCTTCACCCCCCGCATGTTGAGCCACGTGAGCAGCAGCACACCGGTGACGGCGACCAGCATCTTGAACGGCAGCCACGCTGCGGGGAAAAAGCTGAAGAGCGCGTCGGCGCCGCTGGCGATGGAAAGGGTGATCGTGAGCACATAGTCGATAAGAAGGGCGCAGCCGGATACCATCCCCACTGACGGTGAAAGGAGCTTGCTCGCCACCAGGTATCCTCCTCCCCCCGAGGGAAAGAGCTCGATGATCTGCGAATAGCTCGCCGCGACAATGAAGATCGTGATCACCGTACCGATGGCCACAAAGACGGCAAGCGATGTGTGGTGACCCAGGGCAAGAAACGCTTCTTCAGGGCCGTAACAGGACGAGGTAAGGCCGTCGGAACCGAGCCCGACCCAGGCAAAAAACGCTATGAGTGAAAGTTTGTGGAAGATATGAGGATCGGAAATATTGCGCGCATCGCCGATCATCAGCCGCTTGAGCCGCTGATACAGAGGCATTCGTTCTTCCTGCATGATGTAATCCCCTTCTGAAGGACCGGGGACAAAGCCGGACACGCACACGCGCCGGTATTTTCACACCTGCCCTTCCAATAGCCTACGAGGTTAGCTGACGGGCTCGGGCTTGGAAGTGCCCTATCCTTTCGGAATACGCCCCAACAAAGCGGGTCCCCCGCATCCATGGCTCTGCCATGAATCTCGGCGTTTAAGAAAAATCGTGTCGAATGTATGCCGCGCCTGTAAAAATGTCAAGCATTGATTGCCGCTCCGCGGCGTCACTTCATCCCGGCCGCAAGGCCCTTTCCGAATTCAACACACTGCCGCAGGCCCTCTTCATCGGGATTCCAGAGGACCCTGAGCCCCTCACCGGCGATATCAAATCCGGCGTTGGCGAGCAAATCGGTGAGCAGGCGGACCGATTCGCCGCTCCAGCCGTAACTGCCGAACGCGGCGGCCTTTTTGTCCCGGAACTTGAGCCCTTTGACCTCCTCAAGGAGCGCGGCGATGGATGAGAGTATTCCCCGGTTCACGGTGGGTGATCCGAACACAACCCCCTTCGAGCGGAATAGTTCGGTAATGATATCATTTTTATCGCTTCTGGACGCATTAAACAGTTTAACCATCACCGCGGGATCGGCCGCCGTGATGCCGCGCGCGATATGCTCGGCCATCACCCTTGTCCCGTTCCACATCGTATCATACACGACCGTAATCTGGTTTTCACGGTACGCGTCGGCCCACTGGAGGTATTTTTCAACAATCTGAACCGGGTCCTTCCGCCATATTACGCCATGGCTGGTGCATATCATATCGACGGGAAGCCCCAGCCCGAGCACCTCGCGGATCTTCTTTGTCACCAGCGCGCTGAAAGGGGTAAGAATGTTCGCGTAATACTTGATACACTCGGCGGCAAGCTCGGCCTGGTCGACCTCATCATTGTACATTTTTTCCGACGCATAGTGCTGGCCGAACGCGTCATTGCTGAAAAGGATATTGTCGCCGGTGAGATAACAGAACATGCTGTCAGGCCAGTGAAGCATCGGGGCCTCGATAAATACGAGCTCCTTGCCGCCAAGGCTCAGGCGTTCTCCGGTTTTTACGGGATGGAAATTCCAGTCGCGGTGATAATGCCCCTTGAGTGATTTGACGCCGTTGGCCGTGCAGTAAACCGGCGTTTCGGGGATAAGCCGCATCAGCTCAGGGAGTGCGCCGCTGTGATCAATTTCCGCATGGTTGGCGATGATGAAATCAATCTTTGCCGGATCGATCTCTTTTGAAAGGTCCCTGACAAACTCGCCGGCGAACGGCGCCCATACGGTATCGATCAGCGCGGTCTTTTCTTCTCTTATCAGATACGAATTATAGCTCGACCCCCTGTGCGTCGAGTATTCTTCTCCATGGAACCGGCGAAGCTCCCAGTCCTTTTTCCCCACCCAGATCACGTTGCTTTTGATGTGCACGCCCATCGCTACACCTCCCTGACCATTACAAGCATCATTTTGAACCGAGTAATCGCCGACAGCGCATGCGGCCTGCCGGCGGGCATGATAATGAATTCACCCTTACGCACGGTGTGGGGATTCCCATCGATGGTTATTTCAGCGCTTCCTTCTATCAGGTACACGAGCGCGTCAAAAGGCGCGGTGTGCTCGCTCAATCCCTCTCCTTCATCAAACGAAAACAGCGTTACGCTTCCGCCCTTGTTGCTTATCACCATCCGGCTCACCACGGAATGCTCCTGAAAACCTATCGCGTCTTTCAGGCTGTTGCCGCCTTTGACGAATTCCGCAATCTCTGATCCCTTTTCCATTAGCGTTGTTCTCCTCTTTCGATCTTTTCCCGCCGGCGTCTGCCGCGGACACACTGTACTTCGCGATCACCCGACACCGTACATTTCCATGAGCGAGTGCAGCATTTCATGATACTTCTCGTGCATCCCCTCGCCGATGCGCTCTTTTTCAATCCGCTCAAACTCCTCGAAGAGCCGATCCTGCTCTTCTGCTGAAAGCCGTTCGTCTGCCATCATGAAGAGCACGTTATCCTCTTTATAAATATGCTGACGAAGAAGATCGGCATAGGAACGCGCGTTCTCAACGATTCCGCTCGCTTCGCCGCTGCCCTTATATGTTTTGACACCCTCGGCAAGCCCCTTTACCAGTTCCCGGCCCCTTGTGTGCTCATGCAGCATTACACCGACTGGGCCGCCTTCCCGGGGTATTCCCGCCTGCTCGAGCGCCGGGAAAAGCACGTCTTCCTCTTTCGCGTGGTGACACCTGTCGGCAAAGCCGCGGATGAAATCAAGTACCATATCGAGATGTTCAGAAGGAACCCTTATATTCGACTCAAGCCGATCACAGATCGTTTCCATAACTTTTATCATGGCCAGGATGTGAACGTGCTCGTTTTTCAGATCTTCAGTTGCTTTCATAACCGTACCTCCATGCTCTTTTGCTACGCAACGCCCTTCTTCCTGAAAAGGCAACCGCGGCTGATGCACTGCCGGGACTTCAAATCTGCCCCTAATCAACCTTGAAATAATCAACCCGTGATTTCAGCCTGTCCGCCATGCCCGCCAGCTCCTCGGCATTGGCCGTCATCTCTTCGGCGCCAGAGGCCGTAGCCTGGGTAACATGGTTGATGTTCGAGATGGATTTCACGATCTCTTCGATTGCGATCTTCTGCTCTTCCGAAGCGCTTTTAATTTCATCGGAGCGCTGCTGTACCGCGGCCATCTCATCGTTGGCCTTGGTGTTGATATCGACCTGCTGCCTCATGCCTTCATTGATGGAACGCATCATCTCCCCGATCTCGCTGACGCCATTGATGATGTCGCTGATTACGGCGACGGTCGTGGATACATTGACCTGCCCGTTGCGGATCTCACCTTCGTTAGCGCGGATAAGACGGTCTATATCCTTTATGCTTGTCGCTGTCTGATCGGCAAGCTTCGAGATTTCATCAGCGACAACGGCGAACCCCCTGCCCGACTCGCCGGCCCGGGCGGCCTCGATCGCGGCATTGAGCGAGAGGAGGTTGATCTGTTCGGAGATATCATTGATGATCTTGACGATATTGGTCACCTCTCCCGAACTTGCGCTTATCTTTTTCATGCTCGCGTCCATATCCGCTAGCGATCCCTCGCCGGCGCGCGCGTTGGAGGAGATCGTTTCAGAGACCTTGAGCGCGTTGTGCACCCGCTCCCTCATCTGGAGCACATTGTGCGAAAGCTCATCCCTGATCCTGATCAGGTTTTCAAGCTTGACCGACTGCTGCCTGGCGCCGTTGGCCACGCCGTCCATTCCCGCTGAAATCTCCTCAATGGTCGCCGTGACCTCCTCCGCCGAGGCCGCCTGATTCTGCGAATTTTCGGAAAATGAGAGCGAGGCCGTGGAAAGCTCCTCGGACGAAGCGGCGATCTGCGATGACATATCGAGAATTTCGGTGACGATACCGCGGATCCTTCCCACGAAGGAATTGAACACGGCCGCGAGCGCCCCGAATTCATCTCCTGTTGAATCGTCGATACGGGTGGTCAGGTCGCCTGACGACACCTGATCAAACCCGTTCCTGAAAAGTGAAAACGACCGCATTACAATGCGGATGATAACAATGCTCACCACCAGTGAAACAAGTATAACCACGATCACGCTGATGATGTTAACGTACGACATTACTTTTCCGTAACGATGCATCCGCTCTTCATTCGTCTCCATAAGGACGTCAAGGCTGTCGATATACCGGTTGAATACCGCGAGCAGGCTTGACGCGGCGGGCTTCGTCTCGTTATCATATATCGCCGTCGCCTCCCGCACGCTGCCGGCGCGGTTGATCTTTACCGCGGAAACATGCATCGACGTGTGCGGCTGTTCCATGGAATCGAGAATCCTCTTCCGATCGTCATCAAGCGCCCGGTATTCCGGGCTTTTTTTATATTCGTAGTACCACTTGCCGAACCCGCATTTCGTATAATCGGTCTGCCCGGCAAACTTCTTTCCAGTCACCGCGGATTCCAGGAGATCGCTCCTCCACAGCAGATGGTCTATCAGCTTTCCTTTGAGGAAAATCACCTCATTGTGCATATCGATCGTCAGGTTGGATATAGCACTCTGCCTTCTTTCCAGGAATAATGTGGCTCCGGCCTGGAGCATGATGAGCGATAGTATAATAAGAAAAGAAAAAAGAAGTCTCCTCTTTATAGTCATTGTCACACCTTTCAGGCATTCAAATAAATTTTCCGCGATAAGTAAAACAGAACTCCTTATCATCCGTCATCATGCGAATATGAAAGCGATCACGGATTTGTATTAATGTACCCAAAAAATCCTTAATATGGCTATTTAAATTTATCTTCAATAAGTCTGTATTTTTGTATTTTGTGTTAGCAAAATCAGTGATGAAAGCTGCCCGCTCATCACAAAAAACGGCTAACAAGAAAATCCATTAAAATAGTTGCTGTAAAGTGGCGGCATCGTATATTGTGAACACACTATATCTGGCTTAAAGGGAACACGAAACACACAGGCTCCAGGCCCCGGAGGCATGCCGATGTTCATTGAAAAAAAACATATCCTCTTTTCCCTCTGCGCGGCGCTGTTTGCCTGCGCCTCTTGCACGATCTGGAACACGCGCGACTGGCAGGGCCTCTCCGACAAAAAATTCTATTTTCAGCGGTTCAATTACTCCTATCTCGGCGCGAACCGCGAACTCGCGATGGCGACGATGCGTGAATCGCGCCTGCGCGAAGCGCTCGACCTGGCGGAAAAAAAATACGGCATTTCCATCGACACTTCCGAATTTGAACAGTTCATCGCCGAAGGGGATACGCGCGCGCTTGCCGAAAAGGGAATTTTCATGGGAAAGGAATACGAGTGGCTGTCTCAGGGGAAAAAATCGAACGCGGTTGAGTTCGAATACTACGTCAAGACCGACGACATCGAGTTTGGCGGATACAATTTCCGGCTGATCATAAAAACCGACGGCAGGACCAGGGCCTTTTTATCCGGCACCGTAAAGGAGAGCGCGAAAGTCTACCCCGCCCTGGCCTCACAGCTCGGCGGAGTGATCTCCCCTCAGCCGAAGGCCGCGAAAGCGGGCATCTCCTCGAAAACGGCAGCCGGCGCTTCGGGCCGGAGGAAATTCGAGGCCGAGGGAAGGATAAAGGACCAGATCGACTCCTACATGCAGGGCCTCTCCGCCGATGACAGAACAAAATTCAGGGACGAGATGCTGCGCTTCCTGAAAGGAACGGGAAAATAATTCTCACGCCTCAGCAGCAGGATGTATCCGGCGAACCGGAGCAGCCGCAGACGGGCTCCGTGCCGCGCAGCATGCCCGTGATCACCGCCGCCGCGCATCCCACTCCGGAATCGACCTGTATCGCCCCGTACTCGCAGTTCCGCGCGCACGCGCCGCATTCCATGCAGCGGTCTTTATCCGCCACCACGGCGCGCTTGTCCTTCATTTCGAAGACGGCATGGGGGCAGACTTCCGTGCATCGCGCACAGCCGGTGCACTTCTCCGGAAAATAACGAAGCGTCGCGGTATTCGCAAGATATTTCATACGATCCCCCATTCAGTCAGTTTGTACACGATAACGGCCAGCGCCGAAATCACCGCGCCCGTGATATACACCGGCAGCGCGTATTTGAGCTCCTTCTTCACTCCGGAAAGGTTGGTGAAAGTGGTCGCGCCGGTGAACTGGAGCGCCAGGTACGAGGAGAGGAGCGGGAAAAAAAGGAAAAGAGCAACCAGCAGCACACGGCTTTCGAACATGAGCGGGGGGATGGCGTACGCCGCGCCCGCGATGAGCGCAAGCCCCAGCACCCACCCTTTTAGCGCGAAAGAGCGGAACGGAATGAACGGCAGAAGCGCCGGAGTCAGAAACGCCCCGGCGAATGCCGCGATGAATCCCGCCAGCAGGAACGGCCATCCTCCCGCGATCGCGTCGCGGAAAAGGATACCGTCAGGCTGCAGGCCGAACACCGCAAGGATAACAAGCGCGTAGAGCGGGAACAGTTTCATCACCGGCAGAAGCTCGATCGGCGTGAGCACTACCCGGTCGATCATACCGAAAGGCACTCTCCGCATTTCGGGCGTCGCGGTGTATCCCTCCGCCACGTATGCCGGGATATCGTTTGCCAGCACCGGACCGAAGTGCACGCGAAATCCGGTGCGCCGCTTCACCTCCGCGGCGCTGACTCCCGGCGCGCCGAGCTGCGGCACGATGAGCCTGCGGTGCGACACGTTCTTTTCCAGGCCGGTTTCCTTCACCCGCTTCACGATCTCATCGGTGCCGAACGTGCCTTTGCCCGCCGCGCACCAGACGTTGATCCCCTTCGTGTCGATGACCAGTATCCACGCGTCGATTCCGGAAAGCCCGCGCCGGAGATGGTCGAAGCTCAGCTTGTAGTTGGCGCTCACGAAGACATCTGAGTCCTCGCCGGGACTTCCGATCGCGTAGATTCCCGGCTCGACGGAATAGTTCATGCGGAACGTTCCGAGGCGCGCCTTCAGGTGCTCGAAATATTCGCCGCGTTTCCACGCGGAAGCCACCTTCGGAACGGGACCGGCCGTGGTATCCACCATATCCGTAACAAAAGGAGCGTATTTCTTCATTTCACGCGTCGTCTGGTCCCCGCAGCACGATGTCGCCTTCGGCGCGACGGCGCCGCATCCGCACGAAGCCTGCGGAAGCGTGACAAGATTTCTGGCGGCAGGTTCTGCCGGTGTAATAACTTTCATGATCGTACTCCTTTCCCGTTATTTCTTTTCCGTCGTTTTTTTCTTCGGCAGGATGCCGCAGCACGCCGACGCGGATCTCTCGCGCCCGAGCTCGTTGAAAAGTCCGCCGAAAAGCGAGCCAAGCTCGGCGAGCGCCTCGCGGTTGATGCAGTAACACGACCTGGGACCGTCAATCTCGCCAAGAACAAGGCCCGCTTTTTTCAGCTCCCCCAGATGTTGCGAGACAGTGGACTGCGCAAGCGGAAGCACCTCGACGATCTCGCCGCAGATGCAGGTGCTCCGCTCGGCGAGGGTCATGAGGATGGCGATCCGCGCCGGATGCGAGAGCGCCTTCGCGTATTCCGCGAGCCGGATCTCCTTTTCATCAAATTCACTTTTTTTGCTGTATGCCATAATGTTTACCATATATCGTAGATATACGATATAGTCAAGAAAAAAACGTGGTTGCAAAAATAATTCCACTCTCCCGTTATGAGTATCCGACGGCCGCCACGGCAAAATATTCAGGATAAGGCGGACGGCCGTGCTATCCTGTTCGCAACGCCTTCATTCCGGAGCTATTCATGGAAGTCCTTTTTTTCATCGGCACCTCTTCGTTCGCCCTGAGCGGATACCTCATCGGCGTGAAGAAAAATTTCGACCTTCTCGGGATCATCATCATCGCCCTTCTCACGGCCATCGGCGGGGGGATAATACGGGACGCGCTCGTCAACAGGCTGCCCCTGGTATTCAGCAACGCGCACTCTCTCATCATCATCTTCGGCACGCTCGCGATCGCCTGGATGCTCCGCCTGCACAAGCGCGACGGGATCATGCTGAACAGGATATTCATCGCCAGCGACTCGATCGGGCTGGTCGCCTTCAGCATCGGCGGGGCGCAGGTCGGTATCGATTATCACCTGAACTTTTTCGGCGTGATGCTCCTCGCGTTCGTCACCGCGATCGGCGGCGGGATCGTGCGCGACATGATGGTGAACGACGTGCCTTTCATCCTGAACCGCGATTTCTACGGGACCGTGTCGATCCTCACCGGCGGGGGCCTGTACCTGCTCAACCGGGTCGGATACACCGCGCTTCCTTTCGTTTACGCGCTTTTCGCGATCGGCCTTGCCATCCGCCTCTATGCCCATGCCCGCGATTTCAGGCTTCCCGTGGTCAGGGAATAATACTTTTTTATTCAGAAAAAAAGATAGTGACAAAACAGCGTGCTACACTAAGACAGTCCTACCTTATAATTGTGGAGAAACAGTAAACCCGTAATGAGAAAGCTTAAAAACATCGCAATCATCGCCCATGTCGACCACGGCAAAACCACGCTGGTCGACGCCATGCTCAAGCAGTCGGGGGTCTTCCGTGAAAACCAGAAGGTCGACGAGCGAATCATGGACTCCAACGACCTCGAGCGTGAAAAGGGGATAACGATATTTTCCAAGAACGCCGCGATTTTCTTCAGGAACTACAAGATCAACATCGTCGACACGCCCGGCCACGCCGACTTCGGCGGCGAGGTGCAGCGGATCATGCGGATGGTCGATTCGGTGCTGCTGCTCGTCGACGCGTTTGAAGGCCCGATGCCGCAGACCAAATACGTGCTCAAGAAATCGCTCGAATGCGGCCTGCGGCCCATCGTCGTCATCAACAAGATCGACCGGCCCAATTCGCGTCCGCACGAAGTCCTCGACATGATATTCGACCTTTTCGTTGAGCTCAACGCCTCAAGCGAACAGCTCGACTTCCCGGTCGTCTACACTTCCGCCAAGCAGGGACGGGCGATGTACCAGATCGAGGACGACAACGGCGACCTCACGCCTCTCTTTGAAACGATCCTCACCCACGTCAAAGACCCTGACGGCGACGAGGAAAAGCCGCTCCAGTTCCTCGCCTCGGCGATCGAATACGACAACTACGTAGGACGGCTTGCCACCGGCAAGATCCACAACGGCGTGATGCGACAGGGAGATGACGTGGTGCTCCTGAAGCGCAACAGCGAGAGGATCCTGTACAGGATCACCAGACTTTATTCATACGAAGGGCTCGCCAAGAAGGAAGTAAAAGAAGCGTTCGCGGGCGATATCGTAAGCATCGCCGGCCTTGAGCACATCGACGTGGGCGAAACGGTGGCCGACCGCGAAAACCCGATGCCGCTGCCGCTCATTACCATCGACGAGCCGACGCTGGCGATGACCTTCCTCGCCAATAACTCCCCTTTCATGGGAAAGGAAGGCCGCTTCGTGACCTCAACGAGCCTCTGGGACCGCCTGGAGCGCGAAAAGCAATCGAACGTGAGTCTGGTGATCGAGAAAGGCGATTCCGCCGACTGTTTCATCGTGAAAGGCCGCGGCGAGCTCCAGCTTGCCATCCTCATCGAAAACATGCGCCGTGAGGGATACGAATTCCAGGTATCCAAGCCTGAAGTGATCTACAAGGAAAGCCACGGAAAAAAGCTCGAGCCGATCGAGCTCGCCGTGATCGACGTGGCCGACGAGTACGTCGGGGTGGTGATCGAGATGCTCGGCGTACGCAAGGGCGAGATGATCAACATGGTGCAGGGAAGCGACGGCTACTCCCGGCTCGAATTCAAGGTCCCCTCGCGCGGCCTCATCGGTTTCCGGAACGAATTCATGACCGAGACGCGAGGCACCGGCATCCTCAACCACTCGTTCTTCGAATACGACGCCTACCGGGGCGATATCCCCCGCCGCGGAAGGGGCGTGCTCGTGCAGCTTGAAAACGGGAAATCGATCGCCTACGGACTCGACAACCTTCAGGAGCGAGGGACGCTCTTTATCAAACCCGGTATCGACGTCTACCAGGGAATGATCGTCGGCGAGAACAGCCGCGAAGGCGACATGGTGGTCAACGTCTGCAAGACCAAAAAGCTCACCAACATCCGGGCAGCCGGTTCGGACGACGCGGTCAGGCTCACGCCGCCGCGCGAGTTCAGCCTTGAACAGGCCCTCGAGTACATCGAGGACGATGAGCTCCTCGAGGTCACGCCGCTTTCTATCCGCCTCCGTAAAAAAATCCTCGACAAGAACGACCGTAAAAAAGCCGCCCGCGCCTGATTTTTTCCGGCGGGCGGGCCGTTTTTTTTGTCAGTTTCCCCATCCTCCGCGCACTTATGCATGAAAGACGCATCAATCTCGTGCGGAGGTTTTAATGAAAAAACTGATTCTTTTCTCAACGGCCGCCTGTCTCATGCTGGCGGCCTCTTCATCCGTTTTCGCGCAGAACGGGAGCATGTTCCATCTTGCCGTGCAGGCTGGCGTCGGCTACGCGCAGAACAGGGACATGAACCACCTTGTCGCGGGATTCGGCGACGAGACCGCGGCTGACGTCAACGCCTGGTGCGCGTCGCACTCAAAAGCGGGCGGATTCGAAGGCAGCGACACCAGGGCGAACTGGAACTACGGCATCGATCTTGAGCCGAGGCTCTTTTTCGGATCTTTCGGCGTTTCGATGTCGGTCGGCTATCATGCCACGAGCAGGGCGGAATCATCGGTCGAATCGCCAAACTGGCGGGACTCGGCCTCGATCAGCATGCAGATGAAGGTCGTGCCGGTCTGCGCGACCGTGTACTACCGCGCCGATCTCGGGGATTCGGCGTTCATGCTTCTTGGTGCGGGGGCCGGATATTACCGCGCCACGCTCGAATACCATGACGTCGACAACATCTCGGTATCATACTACTACGGGTACGATGAGACATTCACCTTTAAGGGCGATACGGTCGGATACCATGCGCGGGTCGAATTCGATTACCTCTATGGACCGATCGCCTTCTACGCGGGCGTAATGGGGCGGTACGTAAACATTGACAACTTCGAGCGCAACGGGGCGCCGCTGAAAAACAGCGACGGCACACGGTTCGAAGCGGGCCTTACCGGCGTCTACAGTTACTTCGGGGCGGCGTATATGATCTGATTTCTTTCTGGTATTTCCCTGCGGCGAACCGCCCGCAACCAAACAGGCGGCGCGCCGCAGGGTGTTCTTTTAAGGGGGTTATTACGCGTACATCGCGTCGATGATATCTTTGTACTTCTTCTCGATCACCTTGCGCTTGATCTTCATTGTCGGAGTGATCTCTCCTTCTTCCATGGAAAACGCTTTAGGCATCAGGGTGAACTTCTTTATCTGCTCGGCGTGCGACAGGGAAGCCGACTGCGCGGCTATCCTCTGCTCGTAGAGTGATTGTATTTCCGGTTTTGCGACAAGCTCCTCATGCGACGACCAGGAAATACCGTTCGCGCCGGCATACGCTTCAAGCGCCTCAAAAACGGGGACAACGAGGGCGGATACGAACTTGCGGTTATCGCCGATGATGATTATCTGTTCAATATAAAAATCGCTTCCCACCATTGACTCGACAATCTGCGGCGCGATATTCTTCCCTCCCGCGGTGACGATAAGGTCCTTCTTCCGGTCGGTAATGAAAAGAAAGCCCTCGCCGTCCAGATAGCCGATATCCCCCGTTTTAAACCATCCGTCTTCGGTAAACGCCTCAGCCGTCTGTGAAGGCTTGCGATAATACCCGCTGGTCACGTTCTCACCTTTCACCATGATCTCGCCGTCATCGGCGATCCTCACAATGTTGCAGGAGAAAAGGGGGCCGACGGAACCGAATTTGAACCGTTTGGGATTGTTCGCCGCGATGCAGGGCGATGTCTCAGTAAGGCCGTATCCCTGCCCGATAAAAATTCCGGCGGCCAGAAAAAACTCCTCGATCGTATGCGAGAGCGGCGCGCCCCCCGCCGAGAAGAAATTTAGCCTTCCGCCGAGAAGCGCCCTGATCTTTTTCAGGACAAGCTTGCGGGCCACAAAGAACTTAAGGCGCAGCGAGAGCGAGAGCGGTTCCCTGCGCAGCCGTTTAAGGTTGAATTCGAGTCCCGTGGCGATCGCGTTTTTAAAAAGCTTCTGCTTAGATTCGGAAGCTTTTTCAAGCTTATCATAAATGGCCGCGTACATCTTTTCATAGAGCCGCGGAACTCCCACCATGTAAGTGGGGCGCACTTCCTGAAAATACTCGATTATTTTCTTCGGATCTTCACAGTAATAGATCGCGGCACCGTGGGTCTGGACCCAGTAGTCGGAGCATTTTTCATAGGCGTGGCTCAGGGGGAGAAAGCAGAGCGCCACGTCCCTCCTGCTCATCGGAAAGCCTTCGTCGAGACATTTGAACTGGCTGAAAAAATTCGCGTGGGTGAGCACCACGCCTTTGGGGTCACCGGTTGTTCCCGAGGTATAGATGATGGTACTTGTATCGTCCTCGCGCGCCTCTTCCAGCGAGTGATAGAAATCGCCGACACGGAGTGAGGCCATCCCCTTTTCGAGAAAATCGGAAAAATACATGATCTTCTCGCTTTTCGTAAATTTAACCGACCGGTCGAAGACGATTACTTTTTCCAGGAATTCGTTCCTGCCGAAGAACTTCATCACGGCGTCATACTGGTCCTGCCCGCCGACGAAGATAATCTTTATCGACGCGTCGTTCACAATATATTCGGCCTGTTCAGAGGAATTGGTGGCGTAAACAGGCACCGTCACGCAACGGGCGCTCATAATCCCGTAATCCGCGATGGCCCATTCAGGCCTGTTGGGAGAGAAAATGGCTATATTTTCCTGCGGTTTAATCCCGAACTCCAGCAGCCCCTGACCGACCTGCTGTATCTGCTCCGCCATCTTCTTCCAGGATATTTTCTGCCAGGCGCCTCCGCTTTTAGAGGCCAGCGCGTCCCGGTCTCCATGCCGTCTGCATACATCAAGAATCATCACGGACAGGTGTTTCTTCATAATCCCCCCCGACGAGTTGGTTTTGTCCTGCCAGGAACCGCATGAATTCCAGACTGGCAGCAACATCCGAATCAGTCATTGTGGCAGCGGCTTGACATGAAACCTTGATTAAACTGACATGTCAGTTCACTTTTTAGAATTATATCCGGCTGTCAACCTTTTTCCGAAAAAATTCCGTATGCAAACGCGTTGACAAACTTTTCCGTGAGGGCATCGACGTCGAGCTTCTTTTTACCTTTTTTCGTCACACCGTAGTAATATGCCATCCGCATAAACGCACCGCCTATGAGGTTGGTCATGAGCTCGATATCGATGTTTTCCCTGATCCGCCCGAGCTTAATACCCGCGATCAGGTAGGTGTTGAGCAGGTCGACCATGTGGCTGTCGAACCGCTTGATCGCGCGGTCGAAGTTCTGGCCGAGCCCGAGATGTATCCGCAGGAGAATGTTGCAGTAGTCAGGTTCGCCGGCGAAAAATTTGAATGTCTGTTTCACCCTGAACTTAAAGACCTCAAGGCCGCTGCCGTAGACCTTCTCGGGTTCTTCCGGCTTCTGCGAAAGCACTCTCTTCCATTCGTCGTAAAACCTGTCGAGAAGCGTCTCGAAGATGTCGTCCTTGTTTTTAAAATACTGGTATATCGTCCCCCTCGCGACACCCGCCGCGTGCTGGATATCGGTTATCTGTGTCTGATAGTATCCCTTCATCGAGAAGAGTTTTTTTGCGCAATCCAGTATCTGATTTTTTCTCTGTTCCGCGTCCATTTTCACCCGGTCCTGTCACTGATTTCAGTTTTGATATCACCCGATCAAGGGGCCTTCTATCCCATGTTCATGCGGATGTCAAATATATAATATCACGACAGGGCGTACGTACACTCTATTTTATCGAACAAATCCTGTTTTTATCTTTACACGGCTTTACGGGGGAGATATTTTTTATCTGTTTGCGGCGAGTTGAATGGGCTGTTTATTGTACAGTGAGGCCAGGCTGGCTGACAGCCCGCACTGAAAGACTGACTTTATGCCGGAATCCGCGCGATGCAGAAACCATAAGCCATGCGAAAAGGAGCATTCCGATGACACCAGGCGCCCTTGTAAGAGGGAGACTGAGAAACGCAGCGCAATCACTGCTGCTCATCGCCCTGATGTGCCTTATTCTTGCCTCTGTCGGGTTCCTGGTCGCCGGGAACAGCGGCCTGATCATCGCGCTTACGGCGGCGCTTGTCATCATACTCATGGGCCCTAAGGCTTCCACGGGGTTCATTCTGAGAATGTACGGCGCAAGGCGGCTTTCACCATCGGAAACCCCGGGACTCCACTCGCTGACCGGCGAACTTGCGCGCCGTGCAGGAGCCAGAACCACGCCGGAACTCTATTACATTCCGAGCCGCATGATGAACGCCTTTTCCGTGGGCACGGGGGATAGAACGGCCATCGCACTGACCGACGGAATCATCAGAAACCTGAACTGGCGTGAGCTTACCGCGGTGCTCGCGCACGAGGTGAGCCATATCAGCAGCGGCGATCTGGCCATCATGGGACTTGCCGACGCGTTGAGCCGTTTTATTCATGCGCTTTCGACGATAGGGATATTCATGCTTATCATATATCTGCCTGTCATAATTATCGCGGGACTCAAGATACCGATCCCTGCGATCCTGATACTCATTTTCGGGCCAAGCGCGAGTATTCTCCTTCAGATGGCCCTCTCGCGCACGAGGGAATATGACGCCGACCTGAATGCTGTAAGGCTTACCGGAGACCCGGAAGGCCTGGCCTCGGCGCTCCGGAAGATTGAGATTTACAGGATGAAGATCTGGGACTTTCTGTTCATGCCGGGAAGAAAGGTTCCCCACCCCTCACTTCTAAGGAGCCACCCGTACACCGAGAAGCGGATCGCGCGGCTTGCAGAGATATCCGCGAGAAATGGTAGTTTTCCCTATCCGCGCCGTGAGGCGGGTGAACCGGCCGACCGTTTTCAGGCAATCGAGCAGAAACCGAAATGGCGGATCGGGGGCATATGGCGTTAAGTCATGTTCAGTATTTGCGGCTTTCGCGTAATACCATGTCCCGATGCACAAACTCCTCTTCTGCGATGACTTCAATCTCCGAAGCGATGTCGCGGTAATACCCGGAGAGGTCACGGTAGTGCGCCGCCAGAATTTTGTAAAGCTTCCCAACCAGTTCCTCGGCTTTCGATACCTTCTGCAGCGCTTCAATGAAATCCTCTGACGAACCTATTTCATTAAAGAGGGACCCTTTGATCTGCTCGTGTACCTGCAGGAAAAACCCCCTGTCCAGAGAGGGCTTTTCGTGCTTGCTGTTCAGGCGTTCGATCTGCCTGCTGTGACCTTCGGAGTGGTCCTTCATGAAATCGAAAATTTCGGCGCTCCGGTCAAACCGCGAAAGGCCTTTCAGCCGGTTATAGAATTCCGAGAGGTCGCGCTCCAGCTCCGCAAGAAATTCAAAGATCGTTGTTTTCATATCAAGCATTCCTGTTCTGAAGATGGTGCCGTCTCACCCGGAACTTTTTCCGTCAAGCAGCCCGCGCACCCGCACAAGAAGATCGTTCGGCGAAAATGGTTTATGCAGCAGAACGGCGTGCTCATCCGCGTGCACCGCGCGCGTCATCGATTCTTCCATATATCCCGTTATGTAAAGCACTTTGACATCCGGCTGCCGGGCCCGTATTTTATGAGCGAGTTCAAACCCGTCCATGGTCGGCATGACCACGTCTGTAATGACACACTGGATTGATCCGCCATCCCCCTGAACAAACGTGAGCGCATCAGCCGGGCCTGACGAGATGATCACCGAGTATCCGTAATGCTCCAGCACTCTTCGTATCATCTCCCTGACCATCGGGTCATCCTCGATGACCATCACCGTTTCATTGCCTTCCAGACGAAGCGGCGATATTTCCTTTCTGTCCGCGTTTTTCTCTTCCCGCTCCGCGCGCGGCAGGAACACGGTGAATGTGCTGCCGACACCCCGATCGCTTGCGACCTCGATAAATCCTCCGCTCTGCTTGAGGATGCCATACACCGTGGCAAGGCCAAGCCCAACTCCTTTTCCGACATCCTTGGTGGTAAAAAACGGCTCGAAGATATGATCGCGCACGCTCCTGTCGATGCCGATACCGGTATCCTTCACCGACAGTGTAACGTATGAACCCGCCGGAATCGTACCCGATTCGTTGGAGCGTTCCTTATCGAGAAGATCATTCGCAGTCGAGATCGTGATAGTTCCCGCTTTGGGCATCGCATCACGGGCATTTACCACCAGGTTGACGAGCACCTGCTCGATCTGGCCCGGATCGGCCCTGACGATGCCAAGCCCGGGATCGAGAACAGTATGCATCTCAATGTTTTCCCCGACCAGACGGCGCAGCATCTTTTCGATGTTCCTGACAACATCGTTAAGCCCGAGCGCCACCGGGCGCATCATCTGCTTCCGGCTGAACGCGAGCAGCTGCCTGGTGAGGTCCGCTCCTTTTTCTCCCGCAAGCTGAATCTCCTCAAGCATTGTCCGCAGTGAACCGGTGCATGAAGAATCGCTCAGCAGGATACCCGTATTTCCGGTTATGACGGTGAGGAGATTGTTGAAATCATGCGCCACGCCTCCGGCGAGCCTGCCTACCGCCTCCATCTTCTGTGACTGGAGCACCTTTTCCTCCAGTATCCTCCTTTCGGTAAGATCAAAAATGGAAATCAGAATCCTGGACCAGTTTTCCTCGTATCCGGCCGGAACAGTCAGCCTGAGCATCCCGTAAATCCGCTTTCCGGAAAGCGTGCACATCTCGGTTTCACCTTCGCTGTAATGCACGCCGCTTATCAACTCGAGCAGCCTGTCGCGGAAAAACCTGAGCGTCTCGTCGGTGAAATATTTCCTTATATCAAGATCGGCATTGTCTCCCCGCTCCGCCTCGAAAAGATCAAGGAATGCCCTGTTGACCGAGAGTACCCGTATCATCTTCACAAATTGCCAGATCACGCCGTGGTGTTCCCTGAAATACCTGGCGAAATCCTCCACGCCCGACTGCCGTATCTCGTCAACCAGGACCTTGAGGTCAAGCCCGTCGCCCTCAAAGATCGGGATGGGCGAGTGCTCGAAAAGCGTCCGGTACCTTAATTCGCTTTTTTCATGACGGACGTTGGCATCGAGCAGGGTTTGCTGCATCGCGACCAGTTCCTGGTTGGTCGCCTCGAGCTCCTCGTTGGCTGCCATCATCTCCTCGTACATCGACTCGAGCTCTTCGTTTTTGGCGGACAGCTTGGAATTGAGCTCCTCGTAACGGGCGTTCTGTTCCCTGAGCCGCTCTTCCGAGTTTTTCAGGCTGTCGATATCGGTAAGCACGCCGGTAATCGCCACCGGCACCCCGTTCTTCTTGATTATTTTGCTGTTTGTTTGAACGTAGAAGCTCGTGCCGTCCTTGCGAACGATACGATAGTCACTGGGCCCGTACTGCTCATCCAGGATTTTAGCGAATTCCTCAAGGATGAAAGGAATATCCTCGGGCAGGACGATCCCGGTAAAGTGCCTTCCTGTGATTTCTTCCGGAAGATATCCCGTAAGCTTCTGAATGCCGGGGCTCACATATTCAACCACCCCGTTCATATCGAGAGAATATATCACCTCGTGGATGTCCTCGATAATCCGCCGGAATTTCTCTTCGTCACCGGTGTCGCGGGCGCCGCTCTCCCCGGGGGCACGCGCCATCCTGCGCTCGAGCTCCTCGCTTTTTTCCCTGAGCCGCGCGATTTCCGCGATAAGTTCTTCCCGTGACATTCCTGAATAATCCATCATACCGCCTGTTCCGGGTCTGAGCAGCACCGAAGAGTGGCATCAAAGGATAGTTATATTATTTAATTTATTCAATCTGTTTTTATAGCCTGAAGTAATCAATGCTGAAAAAATTGTAAAAAAAGATTGACAAATATTGACAAAAAATCGATTATTCCGCGATTTGATTTTTCAGGTTGGATATATGTTTTTAATAAAAAAATCTTTTCTGCTGATCTGCCTGATCCCCGTCCTCGCTGCAATCGGTTGCGTATCGGGGGGCAGAATGCCTGAGCGGGGGATAGGCGAAGCGCGAGGCGCTTACCAGCACGTCCTCGCGGATGAACCGGGCAGCGATCCTATGCGGGAGTCGGTGTATTTTATTCCTTTCAAACGATATACGTTTTAGCGGCGCGTCGGATACGCATCACCGGATCGCGCTTATTCCCTTCCACCGAAAAGTATCGTCCCAAGCCTGACCATTGTGCTTCCTTCATCTATGGCTATGCGATACGAGTCCGACATCCCCATCGAAAGAGTATTCATCGTGACGCGCGGAAGACCGAGTGCGGCTATGCGGTCGAATAATTCCTTCGTTTTCCTGAAATTGCCGCGTACAACTTCAGGATCATCTGAAGGAGGGCCCATTGTCATCATGCCTTCGAGTCTTACGTGTTCGAGGCGGGATATTCCCCCGGCAAGAGCGCGGACCGCTTCAAATTCAGGAAGTATGCCCGACTTGGTCTTCTCGTCGCCGATATTTACTTCAATAAGCACCGGCACAATTCTCCCGGGGATTCTGGACGCGCGCAGGTCGACCGCCGACGCCATTTCGAGCGAATCCACCGTCTGAACGCAATCGAAGAGCTCCAGGCACTTGTTTATCTTGTTGGTCTGGAGGTGACCGATCATGTGCCAGCGCAGCTTCGACGCGTCATCGCCGAGATCCTTCCTGAGCCGCTCGGCCTCCTGCACGTAATTCTCCCCGATATCGGTACCGCCGGCGCGTATGAACTCGAGCACCTCTTCACGCGTCCTGGTTTTGGCCGCGGCGACGATGGTGACGTGCTCCGGAATCTCCCGGCGAAGCCTCGCGTATGTATCCGCAATACCCATCGCTTTCCGCTATCTGGCAGCCAGGACCTTTTTTTTAAGGCCCGTGTCGCGTATCTCAAAAACGATCGAACAGACGCCGCTTCCCTCGGGACGCGATTCAACCACTCTGCCGCTCCGTATCACCCCTGAAAACTCGTTTGATACCAGCCTGCGCACGGCGTCATATTCCTTCGGCCCCCTGCTGCGCTCGTAGCGGGCGGCGGTGAATTTTTCGATGATGATCTTGCCCGCCATGAAGACCGCCGCGTCCTCGCAGCTCTTGCGCATATCGCCATGCACCGCGTCGCCGCTCCCGCGAAGCGCGCCCACGGCCCTGACGCAAAAGGTGTGCTCGTCCTTCCAGTCGCCCTCCCATTGTTCAGAACCATGCCGGACATTGCCGCAGGCGAACGCGGCCGCCAGGACGACCACGCATGATAACAGCACTTTTCCACTTTTCGCGCTTTTCATATTAACGCCGTTTCGGAAAGACGCGCGAGAAGAAGCCCCTGAACGCTTCCGCCATGCTGATCTTTTCCTCTTTCAGGAAATCGGCAATGACGGCCGAGGCTTCGGGGGTGCGGAGATAACCGAACGCGCTGTGATGGTCTTTGTCGCCCCGGTACTCGTAGTCGTTGTAGACGACATGATCGATCGGCGCCACGCCGCGGCTGCTCGCGGAGTAGTCATCCGCAAGGCTGTAATTCGCCGCGACGGGATCATCGAGATCGGCGAAGTTGCACCATTTTTCGACAATGTTGTCCGGCGCGGGCGCTTTTGTGGCGGCGTCGAGACTCATATTCCTCTCGGCGAAAATCTTTTTCTTGATAACGGGAAGGCCGAGCGGAGAGCCGATCGTCATAAACACACGAACGGGGATATCGGGCACGGTCCTCGTCAGCACATCGTAGGAAATGATGGTTCCCATCGAATGGGAGATGAGAAGGATATCCTTGCCCCGATGTTTTTTCAGGGCGCGCGCGAGCTCTTCACGGAGCGCCGCCATGGCCGGCAGTGCGGAATATTTTTTCGCCGCGCAGTGGCGGTGATAGTAGACATCGAGGTCTCGGAACAGGTTCTGGATCAGGAAATCCGAGATTTTGTCCCACTTTATAAAACTTTCCTCTTTGAAGAACACTGCATCCAGCCGCTTCTCGAGGCCGTCGAGCATCTTCTTTTTTATCGAGGCGAGTTTCGGCTTCTTTTTCCCGTCAGCGCCTCTCGCGTAGGGCGTCTTGAGAAAGAGCGGATGTTTCGGATCGCCGATAGCGGGGTCGAGCGGCTCATCGTAGAAATACTTCGCCCAGTATACGAGCTCAAAATCAAACCCCGATACCGGCCTGCCGAGCTTTTCAAGCCCCTCTTCGATTGAAAGCCGCCACCACTTATCGAGCAGGTCCTGCGGCGGTTTATTGTTGAGGCCGTGTATCCCTATAATCACTTTTCTTTTTTTAAAAAAAACCATGTTTGTTCACCCGTCCGTTGATTTCGGCACAGGGCGCCGAATCATCCTCGTCATTTTGTTCCCATTCCGGGATAGAGCTTCTTCGCGCATTCCGGGCAGAGCCCGTGCGTGAGGCGCGCTTTCGAATGTGAGACCAGGTACGACTCGATCGTCACCCATCCTTCCCTGTCGCTTTTAATCCTCCTGCATTCCGCGCATACCGGCAGCAGCCCCTGAAGCTGAAGCACCTTCCGGTTCGCCTCTTCGAGCTTGCGGATGAGGTCTTCACGCTCACGCTCGATTTTCTTGCGGTCAGTGATGTCCCTGCCCGCTACAAGGATCGCGTCCTTCCCTTTGAACTGAATTCTGCGGCTGGTAAGCTCCACCTCGATGGAAGAGCCGTCATCCAGGATGAAACGCTCCTCAATAAATTCGAGCAGGTCCTCGCCCTTTTCATGCCTTCCCAGCCTTTCGATGACACGCGCGCGGTGATCGGGGTGGACAAACTCCATGATGCTCCTTCCTATCAGCCGGGCGGTGTCAGGCAGCCTGACGAGGCGCGCGGCGAGCTGGTTGGCATAGACCACCCTGCCTTCGATGTGGATGATGATGGGATACGGAGCCACTTCGATGATGTCTTCGAATCCTTTATCCCACTGCTCCACGCGCCGCAACGCTGAATACGGCCCTTTGTCACTCCCTGTTGCCATTCAGATCCTGTGCCCCGTTTACGAAACCATTGCTATCACAGGAAAAGCGGCCTGTAAAGCAGTATTTTCAGCTACCGCTTTTCCCGGACGAGTGAGGGAATGATCCCGCACAGGCAGAGCGCCGTTGAGATGATGAAAATAACGCGCAGGCTTTTCAAAAACGCCGGGAAGGTTGCGGGCGTGATCGAAACGCGGCCGATGAATATCGAAAAAATTATCATGATGATGCCCATGCTGAGCATCATGCCGAACAGGCGCATGGTGCCGATGACCGCCGAGGCGAGCCCGTAATGGCGCTTTTCAACCGATCCCATGACGGCGTTTGTGATGGGCGATGAAAAGAGCGCGAAGCCGAGCCCGATACAGGCAAGCACAAACACGATCCTGCCGATAGAAGTGCCCGCGTCGATGAACGCGAGGAAGAAAAGCCCCACGGTCGTGACGCCCATGCCCGCCGAGGCGATCAGCCGCGGCTCTATCCGGTCGGAGAGCGCTCCGGCCATCGAAGAGAAGAGGACCATCATCACCGGCTGTGCGATGAGCACCATGCCGGCGTATTGCGGCGTCATTCCCTTTATGTACTGGAGATACAGGCTGATGAGAAAGGTGATCGCGAAGGTCGCGCTGTAGTTGATGAGCGACGCGAGGTTCGAGAGGGCGAACACCCTGTTTCTGAATAACGAAACGGCCACAAGAGGAAATCTTTCGCGGCTTTCGATGAACACGAAGAGCGCGAATATCGCCGAGCCCGCGGCGATCATCGCGAATCCCGCGGTCCCGGGAAGCGCTGAAAATCCGTACATGACAAGCGGGAGCGAAATGCAGTAGAGGAGCATCCCGGGGTAATCCATCTTCTCGCCGTGCGATTCGGTCGATTCGTCGGGAAAGGCGTAGAGCGCGAGCGGTATGATCAGCAGGCATATGACGATGGTGGCGAAGAAGAGCGAGCGCCACCCCATGAAATGGGTGAGGAACCCCCCGGCGAACGGACCGATCAGTATCCCCGAATAAACGCCGGTGACGTTTATGCCCAGCGCCTTGCCCCGCTCCTCGGGAGGAAATACCGAGGTCAGGATCGCGACTGCCGTGGCGAAGACCATGGTGCTTCCGACCCCCTGCAACACCCTGAAGGCGATCAGCGACCATGACGAGAATGAAACTCCGCAGAGAAACGATGAGACCGTGAAAAGGATCATGCCGTAGTTGAAAATGCGCTTGCGACCGTGGATATCGGCGATCCTGCCGAACGGGACCAGAAACATCGCCGATGACAGGAGGAATGAGGTCGAGACCCACCCGAGAAGGATCGCGTCCATGCGAAACTCGTGCCCGACTACCGGCAGCGCTACATTGATGGCCGAGCTCATGAAGGGATTCAGAAACGAGCTGAGCGTGGTGACGAACAGCACCATGTTCTTTCGTACCGGAGCGCCCATTTTATTCTCACTCGAAAAACGACGCGTATTCTTCGGGAAGCATGCTCTTGTTGACCTGGAAATATTCGATCACGACATTGTCAGGCGCGAAGATCATGATATATTTCATGTACCCCAGATCGGTGATCTCCCTGTAGACGCTGACCCCTTTCGCCGCGAGCCGCTCGACATTTTTCTCGATATCATCGGTCTGGATCGCGAAATAGGAGATGGGCCCGCGCTGCGTGTGCTTCGGGGGCCTGTCGTCGATGCAGAGCCTTCCGTTCCCGATCCGCATGAGGACATTGCGGGCTCCCGCGATTTCGGTATCCATCACGACCTTGGCCCCGAAATGCTCGCGGTAAAACCGCACGCTCTCATCGACGTTGGAAGCGTAAACATGTATGTGATGAAGATGATCTGCCATCCTGTTTTCTCCTGTAGCGGGACATTCCTGCCGGAAGGGATTGCGGGTGACCACGACGGCAGGAAAGCACAGCATACTCATGCCGGTAAAATTGACAACACAAAAAAGGACGGCCCGCGGGCCGTCCTTTTGATGCTTCTGTCCGATGCTCGCTACTGTGCGAAACTCTCGTCCGCGATCTTCATGAACGTGAGGTCCTCCGACTTGATCGCCTGAGCCAGCGATTTCGCCTGGGGAAGCACATGCTTGGTGTAGTACTGCGCGGCGAACACTTTTCCCTGATAGAAGGAAGCGTCCTTGTGGTCCTTCACGAACGCCTTCACCGCCTTTCCGTCCGCGGCGTCGATCTTGTTCGCACTCAGTATCTCGTCGAGCTTCTTCTGTGCGATACCCGCCTGCCAGAAGAGGAGCCAGCCGAGTGTGATATTGCCCATCATGTTCAGGAAGGAGTAGGAGTTTCCGATCGGAATGAGGAACTTGCCTTCCTTCATGCACTTGCCGAAGTACATTCCCATCTCGGCCAGAAGGTTGACCGCGTCCTGAATGTCTGCAGCGACTTCCGCAAGTTTCGCTTCGCCTTTGAACTCGGCGATCGTCTTGTTCATCTCGCCGAGGAAGTTCATGAAGTTCGCGCCGTTCTTGGCGGTCATCTTCCGTCCCACCAGGTCGAGCGACTGGATGCCGTTGGTGCCCTCGTAGAGCGAGGCGATCTTCATGTCGCGCATGAACTGCTCGACCGGGTAATCCTGGCAGTAGCCGTAGCCGCCGTAGATCTGGATCGCGAGCTCGGTCACGCGGAAGCCCATGTCGGTATTGTAGGCCTTGGTGATCGGAACGAGAAGCTCCATGATCCCGTGCCATTTTTCCGACTCCTCGCCTTCGGAGGCAATCTTGCGGTCAATGGCGTAGGCGCAGAGGTATACGAGCGCCCTCATCGCCTCGACGTGGCACTTCATCCAGAGCAGCATCCTGCGGACATCCGGGTGGTTGATGATGACGGTCGGTTTCGCGTCGGGATTCATCGAGTCCTGGATCTTGACGCTCTGCACCCGCTCCTTCGCGTAGTTGAGCGCGTGGAGATAGGCCACCGACGCGGTGCTCGATCCCTGAAGGCCCATGCCGATGCGCGCTTCGTTCATCATCTGGAACATGATCTTCATGCCCATCCGCTCTTCGCCGAGAAGCTCGCCGTAGCAGTTGCCGTTGTCGCCGAAGCTCATGGAGCAGGTCGCGCTTCCCTTGAGGCCCATCTTGTGCTCGATGCCGGTCACGTGCACGTCGTTGCGCGCGCCGAGCGTTCCGTCGTCGTTTACCATGTATTTGGGCACGAGGAAGATCGATATCCCCTTCGTCCCGCCGGGATCGCCTTCGATACGCGCGAGCACGGGGTGCACCACGTTCTCAAAGAGATCGTTGTCGGCGCTGGAGATGAATATCTTGTTGCCGAAAATGCGGAACGAGCCGTCGGGCTGGCGCACCGCTCTCGTCTTGAGCGCTCCCACGTCGGAGCCGGCATCGGGCTCGGTGAGCACCATCGTGCCGCCCCATTTGCCTTCGTACATCTTCCTCATGTATTTGTCTTTCTGCTTCTCGGTCCCGAACACTTCAACGAGGTGAGCGGCGCCGATCGCGGCTTCGGGATAGAGGGTGAATCCCATGTTGAACGCGTAGTATTCGCGGGCCGCGATGTCGATGATGTAGGGAAATCCCTGCCCGCCGTCTTCCGGCGATACCACCATGGTGAAAAGACCGCTGTCATTCATCACCTTGTGGAGCGCCTTGTAGCACTCGGGGATGGTGACGTTGCCGTTATCGAATTTCGCGCCGATACGGTCGCCCTCGGTATAGGCCGCGAGCCCCTGTTCGTCGCATATCTGGCGCATGAGATCAAAGGTCATATCGAAAACGTCCTTCGAAAGTTCGCCGTACTTCTTTGTCTGGAAGAGATCCTGAATTTTCAGCATTTCATAGAGTACAAATTCCTGATCTCGGGGATCAACAATCAAACTCATAACTCCTTCTCCTTATCATTGGTAAATTAATAGATAGTGCGGGATAGCAATGGTACAAAGATACCGCGCGCGTGCCACGGCACAACAAAATTTACCCGTTTTCAACCCGATCGTGAAATTATTTGGCAATACTCCTGCTCCGGCATGCGTCAATCGCCTCATAATCGGAATATGGTCACTTTTTTATTTCCACATTTTCAAAATTGGTAGATATTATTTATTTACATCATTATATTGTTTATAATTTAGCGACTATTTTTAAAAATTCATTCATATGCTCTTCCCGCCCGGCCGGGAGAAAAGAACGCGGGCATCGGAATTCGGGACGGGACGGCGCGGATGACTCATAATTTTATATATAAATTAATCTACAATTAAAACGTTCAGGCAGGGGGGGAATATGGATACAATTCTCAGGATTGATATGGGAGCACCGGGAGGGCCGCGGGTGAGCCGCGATCCGATTGGCGGTTATGCCGGCCTCGGAGGAAGGGGCATGACCAGCGCGATCGTGTCGAAAGAAGTCGACCCGCTCTGCCACCCGCTCGGCGCCGAAAACAAGCTCGTCATCGCGCCGGGACTTTTGAGCGGCTCGGTGGCTGCGATGTCCGGCCGGATATCGGTGGGATGCAAAAGCCCGCTCACCGGCGGGATAAAGGAGGCGAACTCGGGAGGCCAGCCGGCGCAGGTGCTGGCGCGGCTCGGATACGCCGCGATCGTGCTCGAGGGAAAGCCGCGGACGAATGATCTCTACAAGATCGTCATCACCAAAAACGAAGTGATCGTGGAGGCCGACAACAGGCTGAGAATGCTTCCCAACTACGATCTCGTTGAAAAAATGAAAAAGCAGTACGGCGAAAGGATCGCCTGCATCTCCATCGGCCCGGCAGGCGAAATGAGGATGAGCGCCGCCACCATCGCCTGCACCGATATGGAGCTGCGGCCCACGCGCCACGCGGGACGCGGCGGCACCGGCGCGGTCATGGGCTCAAAGCAAGTCAAGGTCATCGTGATGGACGATACCGGCTGCGAAACGCGCCATCCGGTAAATCCGGAAAAATTCCGGGAAGCCAATAAAGCATTTGTGGCGGGCCTCAAGAAACACCCTGTCACCGGAGAGGGCCTTCCCGCGTTCGGCACCAACATCCTCGCCAACATCATCAACGAAGCGGGAGCGTATCCCACCAACAACTTCAGCAGGGGCACATTCGAGGGCGTTTCGAAGATCAGTGGGGAGACCGAGGCGGAAATAGAAAAGCAGCGCGGCGGAAACCCCACTCACGGCTGTCACAGGGGATGCGTCATCCAGTGCTCCGGCACCTACAATGACAAAAAAGGGAACTACCTGACCAAGCAGCCGGAATACGAAACGGTGTGGGCCAACGGCGCGAACTGCGGCATCGACGACATGGACGCGATCGCCACGATGGATTTCCTGTACGACAACTACGGCCTCGACACGATCGAGATGGGCGCGACCATCGCGGTGGCCATGGAAGCGGGTCTTGCGAAATTCGGCGACGCGAAGGCGGCGATAAAGCTAATAAAAGAAGCCGGCACGGGCACGGCGCTCGGACGGATACTCGGCAACGGCGCGGCCGTCACCGCGAAGGCCTACGGTATCGAACACGCGCCGGTGGTCAAGGGCCAGGCTATGCCGGCATACGACCCCCGCGCCGTCGAGGGGATCGGCGTCACCTACGCCACGAGCCCGATGGGAGCAGACCACACCGCCGGCTACGCCATCGCGACCAATATCCTGAAGGTCGGCGGGTTCGTCGATCCGCTGAAACCGGAAGGCCAGGTCGAGCTTTCGCGCAACCTCCAGATCGCGACCGCGGCGATCGATTCGACGGGGATGTGCCTGTTCATCGCGTTCGCCGTGCTCGATCAGCCGGAAACGTTCCAGGCGCTGCTTGACCTGCTGAACTCTTTCTACGGCATGGACCTGACCGGCGATGACGTGACGGCGCTCGGAAAGAGGATCCTGCTGATGGAGCGCGATTTCAACGCGCGCGCCGGGCTTACATCGCAACATGACCGGCTGCCGCACTACTTCTACACGGAGCCGATCGCGCCGCACAACATCACCTTCCAGGTGAAAGACGAGGACCTCGACAGAGTGTTCGCGTGGTGAGCCGGCTTAGCGGCGTACACGAGCAGGCGCCATAGGCCGTTTTTTTAGCAAGGGGGCGGATATGACCGATGCGGTGCGGACAATCCGCGTCAGCGACGCGGGCGCGGTCGCGCGCCTCTTTCAGAAGCAGTTCCTGATCGAAGCCGAGGTGGGGCAAAGCGTGCGGGACCTTCTGACGCGCCAGTACGGGATCGACGGTGAAACGATCGGCGCGCGCGTGAAAACGGTCCTCCTCGATTCGCAGCCGGTGGACGATATCGACCGCGCCATCGTCCGCGACGGATCGACGCTCGCGCTCTCGGGCGCGATGCCGGGGCTTGTGGGCGCGATCCTGCGCGCGGGCAGTTTCTACGCGCCGATGCGCGGGACCATAACCTATCATGCGGACGCGCGGGAGCGGGATCTATCCGGCAGCGGAACGGTCACGGTCAAACTTTTCAATACGCTCGTGGAGTGCCTGGGCCCGTATTTTCTGCGAAAGGGGATCGTGGTTTCGGCCGCGGATTTTGCCGGTGCGGCGCTTTCCATCCCCCACTCACAAAGAAAAAAAATCTTTCACGACCGGTCTGATAACAGGCCGCTCAAGGAACGGGACTTTCGCCGTTTCGAGGAAGGCGCGCACGCCGGTGAGCGCGTGAGGCTTGTCATGTCCGGCGGCGTGGAAACAACCGCGTGAGGATGAGTGGAATGAGGATCACCGTAAAACTGTTCGCCTCGCTTCGCAGCGGCCGCTTCGAGCGCCAAGCCTTCGACTACCCGGAAGGGAGCGTCGTCGGTGACGTGGTGCGCGGCGCGGGAATACCGCAGGACGAGGCGACGATCATACTGGTCAACAGCGTCCACGCGGCAATGGAGCGCAGGCTCACGGAAGGCGACACGGTGGCGATATTCCCTCTTGTGGGAGGGGGATAGAATGGCAAAGGCGCCGGATAATTTCTACCGTAGCCGGCCAAGGATCACCGGTTTCACCTGATCCTTTAACGCGCTCTGTTTCTGAAAGCAAAACACGACCATGGTATCTCCCCTGATGACCATCTCCTCGGGGTGCTCCTGAGAGGGGCCGCGATCATCGCCATAGAACAGGCCTGTGAAAAATCCGCGGTACGCCTCGATGCTGCCGCGGTACCTGAAACAGATCACCGAGCCTTTCTCGCCGCTACCCTCGATTGACTGCACGCTTTTCTCCGCGAGTGGAGGCAGCATCCGGTCGTAGATCTCCGGATTGGAAAAGTAGGCCCGCACCTGGAATGTCGTGCAGTAGAGCGTTTCTCCGATCGCGCAGCGGCCGCCCAGGTCGGACGGCTGCAGGCGAAGGTGCGAGAGGGCGGCCGGGGATTTTTCAGTGAAGCTCACCGACACTCCCCTGATGATCGAGAGCACCGTCTCGCGCTCGGCCGCGTTTTCGTCATTGAAAAGATAGGTGAACGTGAGAATCGAGCGGGTGTTGAGTATCTCCCCCTGCAGCATCTTCCGGTACTCCCCTTTTTTCGGCGCGGGATCGGTGAGCCCGTAATAATATCCGATGACGCGGCCGCTGACGATCTCGTGCGTAACCAGCTCCTTCTCGACCGCTTTTGAAAGAAATTTCGTTCCGGTGCTGATCACCTGACGTTTCACTTCATCGATGTTTATCGGCCGGTTCCCGTACCTGATCACGCTCATGAGAAGCAGGAACGGCGAATTCTTTTTAAGTCCCATCCGGTAGGTTTTACTCCACGCATTCTCCCCATCCGGCGCGATGGCATACCCGTCGGGAAGCGGCACCGTAACGCGGTACCGCTCATCGATCCGGTCTGTATAGTTGGCCGAAAACACGGCCGGCGCCGCGCACACCGTTAGTATCACGAGCAGCGCCGTAATGTTATTCTTCATACAAATCTCCTGCACAGCGACAGGCCTTCACGGCCGCCGCATCTCGTATCCGAACTTGGTGTCTTTCCTGAACCCGATTTTTTCATAAAGCGGGTGTGCCTCAATACGACGGATATTGCTCATCAGCACGACCTTGTAGCAGCCGCTTTCCCACGAGAGGCGCACCGCCTCGCGCAGCACAAGCCCGGCGTAACCGCGCCGACGGCTTTCGGGGCGCGTGATCACGTTCTCGATGAAGCCGATCGGGCTTCCGCCGCGCGTGAGATTGGGGATGACCGCCAGAAAACATGACGAGGCAAACTCACCGCCCTCCTCGGCGACAAGGCAGCGGAAGCATCCTCCCGACTGCATGCCGCTCCAGGCCGCCCCGATGCGCGCGCGGTCGGAGTAGTCGTCCTCGGGATTCAGGTGCCGGTACAACTCGATCAGCCTGTCAAGCTCATGCGGTTCGACCGTTCGTACGCGCGGTGTCATGAGGTCCTCTGCTGTATTACCATTTCACTTTTAAACCGAATTCCTGATACTGCTTCATCTGATAACAAAAAACAATTTCACAAATGTCAAAATTATGATCCGCTGACTTTATCATATCTTCAATTATCAAATACTATTGTTTTCTTCCTGTTTTCAATAGAATTATTGATTATAACAGATGAAGGGAGCCGACTATTCCCGCTGTATAAATACTCCATCCGGTGAATCAGTTCTGGCGGATCAGAGGACGCGAAAAAATTCAGTTGCTTCAATCTCTTGTCAGTATCATATCCGTAAATCGTGAATCCAACCACGACCTCATAAGGTGGTCTGACAACGTTACTAATTCCACGATATGCGACATACGGACTTCTAACTATATCAATAGCCAGCCCTCCAATCTGAAATGAAAGAATCGATACCGTTACGATTCCAAAATAAATAATAGCTTCCTCGGGTGTATCAGCTTTTCCCTCACAGTCTCCCGGATCGAAAGATTCACCTATTTCCTCTGATTTTTTTAATCCTTTGGCGGAAAACTTGAAAAACGATTTTAGTCGAAAATCGTTATGCTTCCTTTCCACTACAACATGATACGCCTTGGATACGATTCTATCATTATATAGAACTATGTTATAGGATGAATTCTGGTTATCAGGAAGCTTTTTAAGCTCAACTGTAAACTCCGGCAGGTAATACTTGTTAAGAAAGTAGTTTCGATAAAAACGGGAACTGCTTTTATCTTTTGCGTTCGACTGCTCCAATTCAGCGATACTCAACCGGTGAGTAGTACACTGCAATCCGATAAGCAAAACTAAAAATATCAGATAAATACGTTTCATATTCTTTTCAATTCTATTCGGATATTCTTCTTTTCTATAGAATGATTTCACATACCTTATCATAAAACGCAACCAGTAATTGGCGATTATACGGATCAAGATTTTCGACGAACCGTATCATGCGCGCCCATTTTCTCACAAGCGCGCGACCGCGCGCGCCGCTCCAATCCCGTTCGATATCGAGATGGCACGCGGCGCCCCTGCCCGTTCTTGCGTGATGACAGAAACGGCACTCGATCGGCTGATGCCCGGTGCCGTGCAGTTCGCATAAATTTTCATGCAGGAAGGTACATCCGCTCCGCGAACAGCGATTGGAGGCGAAAGCGGCTTCACATCCGCGGAACGCCGGGGAGAGCACGCCGAAGCTGAATTCCGGTGATATCTCGAGCATCATGCGGTCCGCGTATCCCGCCGCGATCGCACGCTCGGCCTCGCTGACAGTCCACCAGCCGGGCCGGACGCAATAGTTCAGACAGACGCCGCATGAGCACGGCTCTGATGGAGGATACATTTTGAGAAGAGAATGTGCGCGTTGCAGTCGCTTTCCGTTTTTTGCCATGGCATTGTCAGGACTGTTTTAGCTGAGCATTACGTATCGCGATGATCATTCAAATTGATCTTTTTACTTGTGTCAGAAGTGTCAATTCCATTTCGAGCCTGTTCAAGCACCGGCGGATCTCTGTCGACTTATCGGAAAAAAGCTGAAGGGCCGAAGGCTGTCTGAATTGCTTAAACAGGTTTTTCGCGGTGGGAAATTAAGATCGTTTGGCAGGTTCTATCCGGCGTTGATAAAGAAAAAAAGAGCGGTTTGCCGTCACTTTGCGCCTCTGTATCCCTTCGAATAGAAAAAAGCTTCGTCTGGACGGCACCGTTCCGGTATCCCCCGAATTGCCGTCGAAATTCGACAGGCCGCCGCAATATTTATAAAATCTTCACAAAAACTTGACAATACGATCTGATTTACTCATTATCATTTGAGACACTGAAACACTGAATGGAAAAGGAGGATGATATGACAGTAACCAGGCAGGGACTTGAGCTGAAAGAGGCCATAAAGAAGGCGATAGAAGACAGCGTCATCACACAGGCCGAATACGAGGAAATAATCCATATGGCCCACGATGACGGCATACTCGATTCGCATGAAAAAGTTCTTCTGAAGGAGTTTAAGAACATGATCGCAAATAAAACCATAAAGCGCGTTCCGTAGGGTAATCGGTCGTCAGTGGTAAATGCCCCGTCCGCAGAATATCCGAAAGGCGCGTTTAGACTGACAACCCGATCATAATAAATAAAAGAGCGGGGCATCACCACCCCGCTCTTTTCCATTCATTCACTTTGGTACATAAATACTACGGCTGGATCGTCACCGTTCCGACATCCCACGAGCTGCCGTCGAAGCTCGACGAACCGCGCGCGCTGCCCGATTCGAACACCTTGTTGAAGGTCTTGACGAGCTTGTTGGTCTTGTCAAACTGCCGGACCGTCACGTTGAGCCGCGCGTTGCCGGAGTAGTAGTTGACGAAGCAGCGGTAGTTCGTCGCTGACGGCAGCGAGAAGATACGGATATTCTCCGGGCCGAATCCCGACATGTTGTCGACGTCGAGGTTCATCCGGTATCCGCCCTGATCGAGCGTCCGGTTGGCATAGTACACATGCTGACCGTTCTGGCTGTCGAGGTGGAGGTCGACGTCACCCGGCCCGTCCCAGCTCAGCTCGAAGCGCGCGATCGACGCGGTAACATTCGAGTTCACCTTCACCATTGACGACCTTCCCCAGTAGCTGTTGTTCTGCTTGAGGAATACGCACAGGTAGTTGGGGCCGCGCGCGAGGACCGTCTGACCGAGGATCCTGTCCTTCGGAGAAGAGGTCCGTCTGATGAGCGACTCGTTGCCGTTGTTCCAGAAAAATACCGTCGCGCCCTTCGGCGAATCAGGCGGCAGGACGATGTTCACGTCGACCACGCCTTCCGATGTGGATCCCTGCAGCGGCGACGGGATATTGGTAATGATGTTGCCGCGCGAACCAGTGCTGAAGGTGATGAATCCCTTGATCGGCTGCTTTGCGGGCGGATTTAATCCCTTCGAGTTGGCCTCATCCCAGAAATCGCTGGGCGGAGTCTCGGGCGGTGCCGCGGGCGGTTCCGCGCCGGGAGATTCGACGCGCAGCACGGTGCTTCTTCCCCATACCCGGTTATCAACCTTGACCAGGAAGCAGATGTAGTTCATTCCGCGGTTGAGCGGCGCCTGCGCGGAAACCTCGTTCTGGGCCGCCGCGTCCCTGCGAATCAGCGTTTCGACGCCGTTGTTCCATATGAAAATATTCGCCCTGCCTCGCGGCAGATAGGTGGGCAGTATCGCGTTAAAATATACTACGCCCTGGTTGGTGCTCCCGAAAAGCGGCACGGGGCTGCGCACGATCTGCGCTCCGCCGCCGACAACCTGCAGCGACACGAACTGTTCCCGCTTCACGTTGGTGATGCGGAATCCTTTGGTGGCCGCTTCGTCGGCGAAGTCGAGGAGCGATTTCATGCCGAAAATTTTCTCCTGAGTGCCCGCCTGGGCGAGGAGCATCCCCTGTCCGCCCTCGGAATGCGAAAGCTGCGCCGTTACCGCGCTGAAAAGACCGCCGTTGACGAAGCAGAGATCGCCCTGCCCGCAGGATCCGAGAATCAGAAACGCGAGAATAATGAGCAGATGCTTTGCAGCGAAAACGAGCTTCTGTGTTCGTACAGCCATATCATGTTCCCCCTTCTTGGAAAATTGGTTCCCCTTTGACACACGATCATGCTACACGTTTGTTAAGAAAAAAAATGACCCTCCCCGGCCGCAACCGCGAAAAGATCACCCTCAATAGAATATTTCATTCACCGCTTATAATACAGGTACACGAAAAAAAAAGCAAATAAATATTTCACAAAAATCGACACGGGCGGCCGTGGCGGCCGGTTATTTTGCCGTAACGCACCCGTCAAAGAATTGACATATCGGGGATACAATTCTTACTTGCACTGGAAAGCGGTCAAAAACCATGGGGATACCGTCATTGCGTAAAAGCAAACACACCATTTCCGGCGAATCGCGCCCGGCGGGGGGGAGGAAATGATCTCCTTTGATCTTGAATGCGCCGCCGGCCACCGGTTTGAGGGGATATTCAGGGATTATCCTTCATTCGAAGACCAGATGGATAGAGGGCTTGTATCCTGCCCCGTCTGCGGCTCAGGCGAGGTGAAGCGGATATTCACCGGCTGCTCGATACAGTCGAAATCACAGCGGCAGGCCACACTCGCCAAGCAGGCGCAGAACGTCTTCGATTTCCTGCGGATGGCCGAAGCGTACGTGAAGGAAAATTTCGACAATGTGGGCAGGGATTTTCCGGACAGGGCCCGCGCCATCTACTACGGCATAGAGGAGCCGCGCAATATCTACGGCCAGTCCTCACCCGAGGAGATAAAAGAGCTTGCCGACGAGGGGATCGGCGTCCTTCCCCTCCCCAACCTGGATACGCTCGAAAACTGATCCCTCTTTTTCAGGGCATGAACAGGAACCGGCGCAGTTTCGCCTTTCGGGGCAGGATCTCGCCGGCGATCGTGTCGAACTCGTAGCGGTGAAAGCTCATCGCGGTAAGGTATTCCTCGATTCGCCTTTTCACATCGTCACGGTACACGCGGCCCGCCACCCGCCGCTCCGTCATTTCGACAATTATGCCGAAGGTCACGAACGACACGCATCCCGTGATCACAGCGAAAACCAGCGCCTGAATTCGTGATCCAAGCAGCGGGAGATACAGGAAGTACGAAGCTATCGATCCGGACGCCAGCAGCACAAAGGAAATTCCGGCGGCCATGGAATTTCCGGCGGCGGCCGCGAGTATCTCCTCCATCGCCCTGACCACGACGCCGATCTTTTCGCGGTCATCGGAGGAAAGTTCACGGTCCGGTTTCACAGGGGCGTTACAGTACCTGCACAGCGGGCTCATCGGCGATATTTCCGCGCCGCACCGGGTGCAGTGCATCAGGCCGCCTTGTTCTTCGATCGGCATCGGCTCCTCCGCAGGATATATTTGTCCTCACATACCCCGCACCCTCCGTTAACGCAATGATTTTTTGCGCACATAATAAATCTTGACTTTTTGCCCCTCCCCGAAGATGTGTAAGTGAGGCGGCCCGCATCATCGATAACGGGAAGCCGCCAACGGAGCCATGAGAACATTCACCGCCAGCGAACAGAAACTGCTTCACCGCGTCCAGCTCGATGTCCCGATCAGCGCTTCGCCGTTCGGCGATATCGCCGCTGAGCTCGGCATTGGCGAGAAGGAGATCATCGCCGCGCTCGCCTCGTTCAAAGCCGAGGGGCTGCTACGAAGCATCGCCGGCATCTTCAACGCCTCCTCGCTCGGGTACCGCTCATCGCTTGTGGCCTTCGAGCTTGACGGCGGCGGCATCGACGAGCGCGCGGCGATCGTGACCGGGCACCCGGGCGTGAGCCATAACTACCTGCGCGACCACCGCTACAATCTCTGGTTCACCCTTTCGGTGCCGGGCGAGGATTCGCTCGAGGAAACGGCGGCGCTCCTGGCGCGGTTAGCGGGCGCGCGCGACCACCTGCTCCTTCGCACGAGAAAGCTTTTAAAGATAGGGGCGATGTTTGATGTGGGAAACGGCGAAGGCGACGCCGCGCCGGAAATCCCCGGCTCCCTGCACCATGCCGCGCCGCGGCCCCTCTCGCCGGAAGAGCGCGAAACCATACGCGTGCTCCAGCGCGATCTTCCCCTGACGGGGCGGCCGTTCCGTGATATACTTGTTGAGGAAAACAGTTTTCTCGACGAGCACGCGCTCTACGACACCGCCGCGCGGCTCGCGCGGGAAGGGGTCCTGCGCCGCTACGCCGGCGTGCTCCGTCACCGCAAGGCGGGATACGGCGTGAACGCGATGACCGCCTGGAAGCCGGGGCCTGATATCCCCGACGAAAAGATCGATGAGGTGTTCACGCCGGTCAAGGCGATCTCGCACCTGTACCTGCGCGACACCTATCCGGGACGGTGGGAGTATCCGCTCTTCGCGATGATCCACGCGAAGAGCGCGGATGAGCTCGACACCGTGCTTTCGCGGCTTACGGAAGAGTCCGGTATCCGCGATTACCTGGTGCTTCGTTCGCTCAAAGAGTTCAAGAAGGAACGCGTGCATTACTTTTCACGAAAATTCGAGGAGTGGAAAAAATCCCATGATTGATATAGGCAAACTCTACTGCGGCGGCCAGTCCACCGGTGACGGCCTTCGCTACGGCACCGAGGCGGGGCCCGACGCGCACGGCAACCGGCCGCATGCGCGGCAGACGCTGGCAAGCGAGCGGCGCCCCATCGTCGTGTGGAGCACCACGCGCACCTGCAACCTGAAATGCGTCCACTGCTACACCGACTCCGACAACCTGAAATACTCCGGCGAGCTTTCGACCGACGAGGGCCTCGCGATGATCGACGATCTCGCGTCGTTCAACATTCCCTCGCTCCTCTTTTCGGGCGGCGAGCCGCTCATGCGCAAAGACCTCTTCACGCTGATCAAGCGCGCGTCAACGAGGGGGATACGACCGGTCATCTCGACCAACGGCACGCTCATCGACCGCGAAGCGGCGCGGCGCATCAAGGATTCGGGAATCACCTATGTCGGGATAAGCCTTGACGGCATGGAGGAGACGAACGACACATTCCGCGGCGTGAAGGGCGCGTTCTCGAAAGCGATGAAGGGATTCGAGCACTGCGTCGCCGTCGGCCAGCGCGTGGGGCTGCGCCTGACGCTCACTGAGCACAACTACCGCGACCTGCACCGCATCTTCGACTTCATCGAGAAGGAGGAGATCAACCGCGCCTGCTTCTACCACCTGGTCTACTCGGGCCGGGGGAAATCGATCAACACCGACGACCTGACGCACCGCGAGTCGCGCGACGCGATGGATATCATCATGGCGCGCACGAAGGATTACTTCGAGCGGGGGCTCGATATCAACATCCTGACCGTGGACAATCACGCGGACGGCGTCTATATCCACCTGAAACTTCTGAAAGAAAATCCCGCGAAGGCGCGGGAAGTCCGCGACCTTCTGAAATGGAACGGCGGCGGGGCGCACTCGACCGGCGTGGGGATCGGCAATATCGACTTTACCGGCAACGTGCACCCGGACCAGTTCTGGCAGGACTACACGCTCGGCAATATCCGCGAGCGCAGCTTCGGCGACATCTGGATGGACGAGTCCGACCCGCTCATGAAGGGGCTCAAGCACAAGGCCGACTACATCAAGGGACGCTGCCGACTCTGCGCGCACCGGGAACTCTGCACCGGCGCGATGCGCGTGCGGGCATACCGCACCTTCAACGACCCGTGGGCGCCCGACCCGCAGTGCTACCTCACCGACGAGGAAATAGGATTGACAGAAGAAAAGCGGCGCGAGCTTGCAAAAGCGGGAGAGGATTTCAAGATGCCGGCCGCGCTGCTGCGGTGAGAAAGCGAGCCTGTCAGTTACAGCCTATCTCGGCTTGCCCATATAACAGGAAAATACTTCGTTAATCCCTGATTTTGTTATATTGGAAAGGCCTGTGCCATCTATTCGTGCTTTGTATATATTACATATACCCGTTCCACTGTAATTGCAATGGAATATGATCTCCTCTCCATCCGGTGAAACAGAAGGCCTTAAGTTACCCGCGGTGGCAGCCAATTCACCTGTCAGCACCCCCTGGTAACTGCCATCAAGATTAATCACATACACATCATATCTGGAGACAGACTGAACGCAAAAGATCTTTGTCCCGTCAGGGGACCAGGTGGGCCACCAGTATCTGTACGATGCGTTTGTATTGTTTGTAATGATGGTCGGGACCGTACTGCTGCCGTTCGAATTGATTATATACAGGTTTCTGTAGCCATTATACATAGAGGTAAAGACGATCCGGCTTCCGTCCGGTGACCAGGAAGGGTCCATTTCATCAACGTCAACACCCAGGCTTGTAAGCTGAGTAACGTTTCCACCATCGACATCCATCAGGTAAAGTTCATGAAAACCTGTCCGGTTTGAATAAAAAACTATTCTTGTACCATCCGGTGAAAAAGTGGGGCCAAAGTCAACAGCGGAATCGGATGTCAGCTGTACCATGTTATTTCCGTCGGGATCAATTGAGTAGATGTCCCAGTTGCCGCTGCGGTCGGATGAAAACAGGATCCTGCTGCCATCCGACGACCAGGAATGCGGGTAATCAATCCAGTTCCCGGATGTTATCTGCTTTTCATTTTTTCCATCATCATCGATTACAAACAGGTTGTAATAGGAGCCATTCACCGCTCTGGCAAAAACCAGCCGGTTGTTATCGTATTCCCTGATGCATGAGAGGACAGAAAAAGAAAAAATTACTATAATAATCAGCAGTATGAGTTTTTCGTGCATGATGTTCCTGATAAAAACAATTTCCAATGTTTATAATTATTGCAGATACACCCTGCCTGTCTGGCAAAATTCTGATGCATCAGAAAATTGCCGGTCGGTACGGGATATCCCGGCGGGTGGATCACCGGTATTGACGGAAATTGCCCGGAGTGAGGTTTTTTTTGCGGAGCATGGCTGGCCTCACGGGCGGCATCAGGGCCTCCGTTTTCCGCAGGCCCTGGCGCTTTCTTCACGAAAAAGCGGGGCTTTGAGGTAATAATTGCCAAATGGTGCGCATAATTATTATTGCATTATCCATAATCTTCCGGAATGCCGCAGGATCTCAACGTGAAGAAGGCGTGGGTACCTGAACGGCGGATCAGGATAAAGTGTGAAAGATAGTTGACGCCATCAGGGATTGTGGCAGGTTAAAAAAAATATTTAATTCCTGGACCTGGCTTTCTCGCAAGGAAGGGCGCGGTTCAGGAGGATTTATTACGTGTATTATATATGCAAAAGATGGAAGGAGGGGGCTGTGAACCATATTCCCGGGTGTTTTCATGGTTTTTGTAAACACTTTATTTTTGTGTTTATGACATTATCGGTTTTCATCTGTTATCAGCAAGGCGCATACGGCAATGATAATATCGAACCTGCTAAATGTAATTTTTCTCTTTTTATGGGGTTATCATATTTCAGGAGTCCAATTCAAATTTCCTCAGATAATTCAAACTTGAACTATCAGCCGGAAAGCACAGCCCGTGTAGATTTTGGATTCTACTATCGAAGGATTGGTTTTAATTTTTCCGGAAATTCTTTTTCTTCATTAGGTTCCGGTACTGACATTGACAATAACACATACACAAACATGCTTATTAACTATCTCACCCCACGTATGGGTCTTGAGTTTTTTCTGAATCAATATAAAGGATATACCCTTAAAAGTGATCCTGAAAACGGCATACGGGTAGATATTAACCGTCCTGATATAACTTCACGCTTGTATGGAATAAATATCTATTATGTTGCTCCTCTTGGACGCTTTAATCTTGATGAAAGCTTATCTTTGCAAACGAAGCCGGAACAAGGAGGGTTAGCCCCTGTTTTCCTGGTCTCACCGCACTATTTTGAATTTGACAGCTCCGGCTCCATAATTCCTTCGGAACATGCCCAATACTATGGTTCTGACGCAGGCCTCAGTGGCGGTAAGTTTGTTAATCTATCTGCCCTTGTCGGCCCCGGTTTTTCCGTAATAGAAGGAAGGAGCCAGACAACGCTTATTGCACTTGCGGGTCCAATTCTTCAGCATCAGGAGTATTATGTATATGAACAAACGGTAAAAAGATATCGTATCGCCGGCAGGTTTCTGTTTAAGGGCAGGTTGATCATTGATCTTGATAATGTGTTCTTCGGATTTCATTTTCATTTCGATTATATGGCGATCTGGTTAAAAAAAGCGGAACTTTTTACGCCTAGCTTGGCTATTGGTGTTTTCGGAGGATTCCGGTTGTAATTGTACCTGCTTGAGGCTCCACAACACATTATATTTAAGGCTCCATGAGAGGAGCTTTTCACATTGAGAATGGCGTGTTCACGGAAGTATTTCCGGTAATGGCGCATCCCCCGGGGAAAACTGTATCCGGGAAAATGTTGAAGTATCACGTGAGACATTTGACGCCGGTTTTCACACTACCAGTCATTCTTTTTCATTTCCGTCAGCGGAAATGCCTGTAATCAGTGTTTTTATATATCTATTATTATTGCATTATCCATAATCTTCCGGAATTCTGGTGTCTCGCACGGGCGGGAAACGGCCTGCTCATAGAACATTTTCATGAGAAATCATATCCTGCACATCGTCAAAAGCATCCTGCCGGTCCTCGCGATTGTGCTGGCCGGCGCGTGCGGCAATCCGGGACCGGTGGCGGATAAGGGAAGGATCGACCTGTCGGGCCGGGATTTCGTCCGTGACGGCAGTGTCGATCTGCGCGGCGAATGGGAGTTCTACCGGATGCGCCTGATCCAGCCGGAGGATTTTGCACGGCCCGGCGGCGCCGGCAATCCACAGTATACGGTTGTGCCCGGGCGCTGGAATCCAGGATGGAAGGTGTATATCCCCTCCTATGGCCGGGGATACGCGACCTACCGCCTGCGGGTGGCCGTCGGCAATGGCCGGCAGGACCAGATGGGATTGCGAATCGAAAGGATCCCGACCGCATACCGGCTCTATGTTAACGGTTATCTGGCATCCAGGAGCGGGCAGGTCGGGACTTCAGCCGAATCGACCGTGCCGCGATATACCGAATCCGTGGTGCCTCTTCCGCGCGCCGATGGAATCTACGATATTGTCGTGCATGTCGCAAACTATCATGCCCCTGTCGGAGGAATCGACAACCAGATCGAACTGGGGAACCTGGCGTCGTTTAGAAAAACCGAACAGACCAGGGCTTCTCTTGCCGTCTTTACCGCAAGCATGCTCCTCATTCTGGCGTTTTTTCAATTACTGCTCTATTCATTTCAACGCGCAGAGCGTCACTACCTGTATTTCGGTCTCATGTACCTGTGCATGATGATATACACCATCGGACTTCACAGGACGTACTGGAGCAGCATCATGCCGTTTTTAACCTGGGGCCAGTTGTACAGCGCCATGGCGATGGCGATATATCTATGGGGCGCGTTCGCTATGGGCTTTCTGCAAAGGCTCTTCCCGCTCGACGCGCCGCAACGTGTCGTGCCGTTCGTGTTCGCCGTAAACGGGACCTTCGCGGCGGTCATGGCGGTTCTGCCGTCCCGGTGGTTAGCGTATTTATTGCCGGTACTGCATATCGACTCGGTCATCATCATCGCCCTGTGCGTGTTCATCATCACCCGCGCGGCGCTGAATCGCCGGGAGTTCGCGACGTATGCGGCCCTGGGGCTCCTGGCGGTAATCATCGCCGCCGCGCTCGACATCGTCGCCGTCACGCAGATCATCCCCGATACCGTAGACTTTCTTCCCTGGGGGATCGTGATCTATTGCGTTATCCAGACAGTCGGCATGTCGCGGGATTTCATCCGGATACAGCACCGCTCGCGGAAGCTTGCGGTCGATAACGAGAAGCTCAGGACCATGCTCGCCGGGCGCATGAGGGCCGGGCAGCCAGCGGTTACCGGCGAAATCGAGAACAAGATCAACGCCGCCGTGAGCTACCTGCGCGAAAACTACGCCGAGGACATCTCGCGCGAAAACCTGGCCGCCACCCTCGATCTGCACCCGGACAGCTTCAGCCGCTATTTTAAAATGCACACGGGAAAGAAATATAGCGAGTTCCTGAACGATCTGCGCGTGGCCGAGGCTGTCCGGCAGCTTGAGCAGACCGATCAGCCCGTCATCACCATCGCGATGAACGTGGGATTCAACAGTCTGCGCACCTTCAACCACGCCTTCATGGCCGCCACCGGCAAAAAGCCCAGCGATTTCCGCCGCCAGCCCTGACCTTCTCTTTCTCCGACCGGCAATTTTCTGATGTCATCAGTATGTTGCCGGACAAATTTCAGGATATTTCATATCGTTGATGCCACAGGGCGCTTTCGAACGCGGCGCTGATTATTCTGAAGCGGTGGAGAGGAACGATATATGAAACTTTTTTTGAAACGGGCGCTGGCGGTGCTGTTCGCGACATCGATGGCCTTCGCGGCCTGCGGAGGCGGTGGGGGAGGAGGTGGTGATAGCGGCAGTAGCAGCTCGAATGGCGGCGCCGTTATTTATGTAGCGGGCCATTATCTTGACGAATCAAAAGAGGGCGATTCGCAAAATGTAAGCTGCGTATGGAAGATAACTGACAGCGGAAAAACTGAAACAGCGCTTACAAATGATTCCTACCCTGAATCCGTGTACGTGTATAACGATACGATATACGTTTCAGGAACTACCTGGAACAGTTCATCAGAATCATACATCGCGTGCTGCTGGGTGATCTCCAGTGACGGCACTGTTACCAGGTACAACCTTGATGGCGGCCTTGATGCGCCCTCCGTGTATGTGCATAACGGCACGGCCTATATTGCCGGGAGCTGCGGAACCTCTTCGGAAAACAAGGCTTGCTACTGGACCATTAGCGGCAGCGGCGCCGTCACACGGACCGACCTTGCGGTCCATGCCAGCAGTAATCTCGTTGAGGCGAAATCGATCTTTGTCAACGACAGTGCGTTATACATCACAGGAGATTACTACAACACGACGAATGGAAAATATGTGGCCTGCTGCTGGGAGATAGCCGCCGATATGGCGACAACAGGCGGTCAAACACCGTCATCATACCTTGATGGGCAGGAAGCCAACAGTATTCTCGTTCAAGACGGAACCGTATACATTTCCGGCGAAGTTTACGATTATACAACAACTCCCGCGAAATTCACGGGTGTGTACTGGGTGATGACCGAGGATGGCACGACACGGTATGATCATGCTGCGTCTACAAATACATACGCCTATGCCATAAGCGTCGGCAACGACGGCACCGTGTATACTGCCGGACGCCGCAACGGGTTTTACCCCTGCTACTGGACCGGCACAACAATAACGGAACTGGGCTCTGACGAAGGCAAGGTGAATTCAATTTCCGCACGCGGCGGCACGGTCTACATGGCCGGTCATTATACCGGGAAATATGGCATCGGCCTGGTTGACGTTGCCTGTTTGTGGAAGGGTACAATGAGGATTGACCTTACGGACATAACCGATGAAAACATCTCCAACGCAAGCGCCGCCGCTTTATTTGTGTATAAATAATCCGGTTCGGTTTTATTCCTGGTGTCACGGCCCCGGGGTACGCTGTCCGGGGCTTTTCGCCATGAAAACCTCTTTATAAAAATCCGGGCGGGGCACATACTATCTCGGTTTACCCATATAGCCCGGCGTAGTACAGGTCCCTGTTTTCAGAAGCACCGCGTTTCCGCCCTTCGTCGTATCATATATATAGAGTGATCCCGTGGGTGAATCAACAAACACAATTTTTTCACCATCGGGAGAGATCGCGGGGGAGGCCGGGGTCAGCGCCTGGGCTGAAAAATCAATAGTTGTATGCGATGAAAAATCCGGCTGGTATATATAGATTGAACTGCCGGAAGAACAGGCCATCCTTCCATCATAAAAAAAAGTAGGATATGACAAACCGCTTGCCGCGGTTGAAAGGACATCCGTATTGGTCCGGATGTCGAAAACATTTATATAGTCGGCGCCATAATCATAATAGGCGATATGATTTTCATAACACGCCACGGAGTTCCCGTTATAAAAAGAATGGCCGGCGTTGGCAGTCACCGTTCCGCTTTCCACATCAAGCCTGTAGAGCGCGCTGTAATTAAATCCTGTTGAATCGTCATACTGAACATAATAGATGTATCGGGAATCGGCGGACCATGCGGGAAAATAATGGTGCAGGCCGGATGCCGGAGAGGTTTCCTGTCTCATGTCCGAACCGTCCGTATCCATCGTCCATACCTGCGTCATCGTGGTAACGATTTTGGAAAAGGCGATCCTTGAACCGTCGGATGAACCTACAGGTCTGGTAACTGCCGTGAAAGGGCCCGCTATTTTTTTAAAGTCACTCCCATCCTCCTTGATCGAGCATATATAATTACTCCCGGTTTCAAACAGGTTGAAAAAGATAACGGGATCGGCTTCGTCCCTGCCGCATGACGCCGCCGAAAATATGACTGCCGCCAAAGCCAGAGCCAGAAATGTTTTTTTCATGACAACGCTTTTATTGCCCGGTTTTATCTTGAAACTGACTTCATTTCACTAAATACCATCCTGTAAAATTATCAATATTATTTTATAAATAATTACGGATATAACCCAATCTTTCCGCATAACACATTTCTATTAATAATCAGCTTATTTTTACGCCCCGAAGCGCCTTCCCGTGCGGCGGAAGGCCCCCGTCGCGCGGGCGGCGATCCTGATCGTCGCCTGCTTTCGCGCCCGCGGAACTGTTGCTTCCATAAAAAGACCCCCTTTGCGGGGGCCTTGCATTTCTTCGCGGGCGGATGCCTGTGTTAATGGCTGAACGCGCTGACGTTCATGCCGCCGGAGCGCGCTGAGATGATGCGCGAAACAGCCCGCCTAAAAATTCCGCACGGCCCGAACGTAATAGAGATTACTCGCAGCGGGGGTGTAGTCATTGCCATCACTAAAACTAAACATCACCGGTTCAGTGCTGCTATAACATGATGAAGTCCAATAAAGATTACCGGTGGGCCCGCCGTTTTTTGATTTGTTTGCCCAAATCCTGTTACAGTCTGATCTCGTGGGCAGATACCAGTCTGTGTAGCCGCCGCCATTGTAGGCACGGGCCAGGCCCGCGGCGTAACCGGTGCCTGATCCGTTATACGCAATGAGCAGGTCCGTATTGGCGGAGCCTGTACCAATCGCGCTACCAAGAGACCCCGAATAGGAACCCCATTGTATTCCCGTACTCTGATCTTCCGTGGCAACGATAAGGCCATGCACCTCACCCGCAACATACCCCGTATCGCCAGACTGGAAAATATACGCGATTTTTCCACCGCCATACTCCATGCCGATATAGGCGGCGCGATACACGACCGCGGTCACGGGTGAACCGGACATGGAATAGCCGTAGGGACTTGTTATGGCAACGGAAACAGTCGCGCCGTTGCCAACTGTAATATTCGATATTGCAAGGCTCCTGGTGGTCCCGGAGCCTGTGAGCATTCCCTTTGTTGCCCCGGTCACCGTAATGTCGTCCGCAGACAGGGTTGTCGGGTCGGTATCAAAAGTAAGCGTCAGGCTGGTTGAATCCGCCGAGCACGGCGAACCGCCGGTCTGCACCGCGCTCTGGAAGGTGACGCTGGCAGGCGCCCGGTATATGGCCGCCGTCCGGGGCGAGCCGGATATCGCATACCCGGAGGGGTTGCTTATGGCGACATACACCGGCGCCCCGTTTATCACGGTAATGTTCGTGATCGAGAGGCTGCGGGTCGTTCCGCTGCCGGTCAGCGCGACCTTGGTCGCCCCGTACACGGAAATATTGTCCACGGTGAGTGTCGCCGGGTCCGCGTCAAAGGTCAGGGTCAGTGCCGTCGAATCCGCCGTCCCCGATGAACCGCCGGTCTGCGCCGCGCTTATGAAATTGACAGGGGCCCTGTCCCCATCAGTGTCCCCGCTGTCACCACCTCCGTCGGACGAGCAGGCCGCGAAAACACACATCGCGGCAAGCAGCAGCATTGCCATGAATCTAAAGTTCTTCATACAATCTCCTTCAGAATTGTTACATTCAGTACGTTACCGTTCCTCCCGCGCAAAAAGCGCCGCGGCAGAATTCCGTTTATGGGCTCCCCGGAAGCGCGGGAACATCCCGTTGCGATAAGGTATTGATTCAGCGAAACCGTGGATTGTAAAAACCCGACAGAAGCGGGAAATTAATGGAAACGGCGGCAGGATTTATATTCCAGGGACGTCAGAACAACTGATCGTTCCGCTTTTCAAGCGCCATGCAGTCCCTGAAAAAATTTTCCTGGTAGGGGGCGATCGTGTCCCTGAACACGAGGAAGTTGAAGCTCTTGACGATCTTTTTCCCCAGGTGGCTCCTGAAGTACCCGGGCGAGAACGTCGTTGCGGCCTTGAACTCTTTTATGAAATGCGCGTCGTCATAATAGTCGAACAGGTCGGGATGCTCGGTCCATGAGAAGTCCTTTTTCAGGGTAATCATGGCAAGCAGCCGCCCGAAACGGATAACCCGTATAAATTCCCTGGGGGAAAGGCCGACGGAGCCCGCAAACGACCGCTCCAGCATTCGCTCGGAAACATCCAGGCAATCCCGCATATCACGAACGCTGATATTTCCATGGCGGCTTTGTATCAGCCTGACGGCCGCGTCCGCGCAGTCCTGCCGCGTTGAGGGCGCGGACAATTTCCGGCGGTGGAGCAGGAAGGTCTCAATGATTTTTATTCGCGCCTCGAACGAGTCAGAATTGTTCAGGTCATTCTCGAGGATCGCGGCATCCCTGCCCAGCACGTCGCGGGCCGGGAGACAGGAGCTCTTCAGTTCAACCTGCGGCATTCCGAACAGCCTGCGGTACGCGCCCGGCCTGAACCGGACATGAAAGGTCTTGTTTGTCTTCGTAATGTAATCCGCGCTGCAAATCGTCTGGAGCGTATGCTGGCCGATAATCTTGCCGTACGACTGGCTGGAATTCCTGCCGTTCCGCAGCCGCACAGAGGTATCATGATAATTGAAAATCATTTCCACGCTGTGCAGCGGAAGGAATATGGTATGCAGTTCGGGGGATGATATAGGAAGCTCATCAATACTTGATTCGAGCTGGTAGAAGAAATCGACTTCCCCCTGCAGGGCGGCCGCGGGCTGTGCCGCGACATAGGAAATGGAATTTCCCGTGTATCTTTTCATCCTTATAAAACCATCCCGGGGAGCCTTTTTCCCGGCTGATGTACTGATGCATGGTCAGCCAGCTGTTTTGTGAATACCGGGTATACCACGGCCCGCCGGAAAGTGTGCAAAAGCAGTTTTTATTTTTTCGAAGGGCCCGTGATTTTCCTGAACGCCGCAACGATGTCGAAGTCCCTGGTGTATTTGCGGTCAAGGATAACCGAGAAAAGCGAAAGGCCCTCGTGAAGCGCAATCAGCGACATCGACGCATGAAGCGACGCGGTTTTATCCTCCCCGCTGAAATGGGTCGATTCCAGCATGCGGAACCAGTTGACGTACATTTCCTGGATCTTTTTTCTGATCACATCGCTCCCCAGCGCGATCGATACAATTTTAATGAAGACGGTATTCAGCTCGCGGTTCCTGGTGATGTTGTCGGCGATATAGCCGAGCATCCCGTTGACCTTTTCCGGGGAAGACAGTTCACTGCTCTGGCCCTTCACCATCTCCACGTATTTCCCGTAATGGTACTCAAGGAGGTAGTCAATCAGCCCCAGCAGTATCTCGTCCTTGTTTTTGAAATGATAGTGAATGATGCCGTAGGAACACGGGGTTTCCGCAGCGATGTCCTTTATCGTCGTTTCATGGAAAGACTTTTTCGTGAGGCATTTGTAGAGCCCCTTGATGATGTCCTCCCTCCGTTCTTCAGTTACCACTTTTCTTGACATGAAATCATGGTTTGTTTTCAACCGGGGCTGTCAAGGAAAATAACGCACACGGACCGTTCGGGAAACGAAAGCGCGATTTAAGAGGAAGCGGTTTGATAATCGGTAAGAAAAAATTTCCGGTAATTTTAATTATGTTTGTTGACAGACATAAAATATTTATAGAAAATGGCACTATCAGACCACTCATTAAACCGGAGAGAGAGTATGGCCACCTTTACAAGAGAAAAAATCATGAAACTCGTTGCCAGAGAAGAGAAAGCCTACGCGTCGAAGAGGCCCCGCTCGAAGGAGCTTTTTGAAAGGGCGAAAAAGTCGCTCGTGGGCGGCGTTCCCATGAGCTGGATGAGGATATGGTCGGGAGGCTTTCCCGTCTTCGTGAAGGACTCCGAGGGCTGTACTCTCGTCGACGTCGACGGTAACCGCTACGTCGATTTCTGCCTCGGCGACACCGGGGGGCTGTTCGGCCACGCGAATAAAATAATATCCGACGCCGTGGACGCGCAGATGCGCAAAGGGATGACGCACATGCTCCCCACCGAGGACGCCATCTACGTTGGCGAAGAGCTGACGCGGCGGTTCGGCCTTCCCTTCTGGCAGATACTCATGACCGCGACGGACGCGAACCGGATGGCGCTTAAAATCTGCAGGGAGCTGACCGGCAGGAAGAAGATTCTGGCGTTCAACGGCTGTTATCACGGCAGTGTGGATGAAACCCTTGTCGCCAACCTGTTCGGGCAGACCGTCAACATCCCCGGCACGCTTGGCCCACTTTTTGACGATCCTTCAGTCATGACGAAGGTTGTTGAATTCAACGACGTCGACGCCCTCGAAAAAGCGCTCGCCGACAGGGACGTGGCCGTGGTAATCACCGAGCCGGTGATGAGCAACGTCGGGATCATCTACCCGGAGGAAGGATATCATGACGCTCTCAGGACACTCACCCGCAAGTACGGGACCTATCTTCTGATTGATGAAACGCACTGCATCTGCGCGGGCCCTGCCGGCATCACGGGAGAATGGGGCCTCAAACCTGACATCATTACCTTCGGGAAGCCGATTTCGGGGGGATTTCCCGCGGGCGTCATGGGAGTCAACGCTGAAATAGCCGGAAAACTCGAGGCCCGCATCCCCTGGCATAATTTTTTCGGTTTCGGAGGAACGCTGTCGGGAAACGCAACGGCCGTCGCCGCAATGAAGGCCTGCCTCGAACAGGTGATCACAAAGGACAAGTACGACCACATGATCCCTCTTGCCGGGGAGATGGAAAAAGGGATTCAGAAAATAATCGATGCATACTCGCTGCCCTGGTACGTGTCGCGCATCGGATGCAGGGTCGAGTTCAAATTCAGCCCCACTCCGCCGCGCAACGGGTTCGAGGCCGAGCTGCAGCAGCCGGAGTACAATCAGCCCGATGTGTTTACGGAAGGGTATCACGGCCCCATGGAGCTGCTCGACCATCTCTACACCGCCAACAGGGGATATCTTCTTTCACCGGTCCACAACATGATGCTCATCGCGCCGCAGACTTCGGGTGACGACGTGAAAGGGTTCCTGTCGGTGCTGGAAGAGATGGTGAAAGAGCTTCTCGCCCAGTGAGGATTATGGCACGCGAGAACGGCATGCCGGCGGTTACCGCCGGTTTTTGCAACCTTCACAAAGAATCTGGAGAACGGGGGTAAACAGAATGAAATTCAGCCTGCTGCTGTACATACTGTTCAGAAAGCTGAAAAAGGCATCGAGGAAAAAAGAAGCCTTCATAAACTATATCAGGAATAAAAACGTCCGCGTTCTCATCGGGACGGCCGACGGCCGCAGGTCGCGGATGTTCGTATTCAGCAACGGGACGGTATCTTCCCCGAAGGGAGAAAAGACCGGATACGACGTCGCGATGCTGTGGATCGATGCGGACAGCGGATTCAAGGCCATGATTTCCGATAACGACGCGGACACGATGGTGGCATGGAAAGAAGGCCGGGTGCGCGTCGAGGGAAACGCCAACATGCTCATGTGGTTCACCGGCGCGGTAAAAACAATGATGAAGAAGTGAGCCGGCCTTCCTCCCCGGCATGTTTAAAATTCGGGCGGCGAAGATCCCGGTAAACGATTCCAACAGACGGGAGGCGGACATCATGATCATTGACGTGCACAGTCACCTGGGGGATATCCTGAACAACGGCGGGGCCGATCTCATCTACAGGGAAAACGTCGTAATGGAAAAAATGTGGGACCCGCAGACCCTGAACGAAAAACAGCTGAATCGCTCGTTCGGACTCGGGGCCCTCGCCTATAAAGCCACGGAATACTGGGCCACAAAGGCGCAGCGCGCCCGCAACTTTACCGCTACCCTGCAGAACATGCAGAGATCGCTTGACGAGTCCGGCGTGGATTTCACCGTATGCCTGCCGATCGCCCCCTATGTCACCTTCGAGGACCTTGCCCGCGCGAAAGAGCGCGACGGGCGCATCATCCCGTTCACGAGCGTGGATTTCACCCGCGGTCATGACATTGCCGACCGGCTGTCCTCTGATTTCACGCGCGGCGCCATGGGACTGAAGCTCCACCCCATACTACAGCGTGTCCCCCTTGACGATCCGCGCACGCTTGAGGCGCTGGACGTCTGCGAAGCGCACAACAGGCCGGTGCTCATCCACGGAGGCGTGTCCGGCTATTATCTCGGCAGGGAAAAATACCGAAACACCCCGGAATTCGGGAAAATCATCCACATCGAGAAGGCGGTACGAAACCATCCGTGCGTAAATTTCATCATCGGCCATGCGGGCCTTTTTCAGGTGCACGAGCTGTGCCGCCGGCTGAGGGGGCTTCCAAACGTATGGGTGGATACAAGCTTCCAGTCCCCGGGAACGATTTCAAAGCTTGTGAAAATCTTCGGCCGCGATAAAGTCATGTATGCCTCTGACTGGCCTTTCGGCAGCCGCGGCCCTCACCTGAAGACGGTGGAAATCGCCTGCCGCGGCGATACCGGTCTCGGGGAGATGCTGTTTTTCAGGAACGCCTGTGCGGTGCTTCGCCTGCCGACGGCGGATTTCTGTGCAGAACAAAAAATCCTGTCCCGGTAGTCCCTGATAAAAAGGTTGCCTAACGGATTTAAAAAAAGCACTGTCAGGACTTCTGAGAGCTGCGCGCGTTGTAACGCTTAACTACCGCTAAGAAAACCGTTCACCGAAATAGCCAGCACGCATCAAATCGGTCATGCGGCCGTTAATCTCACAGGGCAGACACTTCTACTTCTTCCTCCGCAGCGACCAGGCGATTCCCCCGAAAAGGAGCGCCGCGGCGTAGAAAAACGCCGATTGCAGGTAATACATGCCGCGCCATGAATACATGACGCTTCCCCTTGTGGGATTCGAGGCGTCGTAGAGCACCCTCACCTTCTGGCCGGCGGTGAACCAGTTTCCCTTCGGCGAATCGATCAGCGCGCGCAGCGGCCTTCCGTCGGCGGTCGGGTATTCGATTGAATAGATGAACCCTGTCGACGGTGCGCCATGCCCTGCACCGAGCGCAGGGCTGACCGATATGACGGTCGCCTCGACCTGGACCGATCTCGACAGGAACCTGTACGTCCGGACGTTGAAAACGACAGCCACCGTCAGGCATGTCAGTGCGAAAAGTGAGAAAACCAGCGCGCGCGTGTTCATGAAACCGCCTCCGTCAGACCGTTATCCGGCGCACAGGGCCTGTGCGCATAACAAGTCTTGAGCGACCTTCCGGAAATTGACAAGCAACTTTTCACAACACGGCGGATCCGTATCCATCATCAACAGAAAAACAGACGGAAGAAACGCGGGACCGGCAACGGATTTAACGGGGAGGGGCGGATACAGGCACGGTCTCCCGGCGCGCCTCGCGGCCGCACCGGGAGCGCGGCAGGAGCTACTGCTTCTGGAACTTGCGCAGCATCTTCATCATCTCGGGATTTTCCTGCATCTTCTTGAACATCTCGTAGCCGAGCCTCATCTCCTGCTCCAGGTCGATCTTCCAGGCACCGTCTTCACGCTTCATGCGGAACGCGACTTCGGTTCCCCTGACCTGCTCGACGGGGTGATCGGTGAAGCGGACGCGTACGGTTGCCTTGTCGCCTTCGACCTTCTCATCGACGACGTCCCACTTGGCGCCCTGAGCGAACTTGTTGTCGCCTTTCTTCTTCATGTCCTCGGGCATGATCTTCATGAACTCGCGAAGGACTTCCATGGTTCCCCTGGTGTAGAACGGCTCCATCGCCTCGATGTTATCGCCTTTAATGTTCTGTACCCGGTTGAACACATCGCTCGGCCTTCCGCCGCCTTTGGAGCAGGAAACCACGAGAATGGCGGCCGACAGAATCGCTACGGCAAACACTATTTTTTTCAAGGTAAACCTCCATGATTGATATTTCAGTGTCCCCGCCGGATATCACGGGATTTCCATTTCGTCAAACAGTTTTCTCGGAAATAATGCGACATAATATGGGGGATGGAAAAGGCCTGGCCTGGCCGCACCCTCGCCTGCCGCTTCGCTTTGAAAAAGCATCTCTCCCCATGTTCTGTAAAATATTATTGCCGGCCCGATCCTGAAACAATTGACAGATTCGCGCGCGTATCGGATGAAAAGGAGAGGAACCGTCATGCAAAAGGAGCGACGATGAGCTACTACCCGATACTTCTGAACATACAGGACCGGCTGGTCGCCGTCATCGGCGGCGGCGAGGTGGCGATGCGCAAGGTCAAAGACCTTCTTGAAGCCGGCGCGCGGATGCGCATCGTCTCGCCGCAGTTCCATCCGGAAATCGAATCGCTCGCCGCGGCGCACCCCGGAAGGATCGCGCTTGTCAGGCGCCGCTACGAGCCGGGCGATCTCGCGGGAACGGCGCTCGCCTTCTCCACCACCGACAGCCCCGGCGTCAACCGCGCCGTCTTCGGCGAGGCCGAGGAGCGGGGCATTTTCCTGAACGCCGTGGACGATCCCCCCAACTGCAGCTTCATCGTGCCGTCAACGACGCGGAAGGGCAGCCTCATCGTCGCCGTATCCACCGGCGGCGCCTCCCCCGCCATGGCCGCGAAACTGCGCCGCCGGCTCGAAGCGGCGATACCCGATGACATCGGCGAGGTGCTTGAGACGCTCGCCGCGGCGCGGGAACTTCTGAAATCCGGCGCTGAGTTCGCGCACCTTCCCTCGCCGCGCCGCGGCGCGATCCTGAAGGAGATCGTGGCCGACGACGCGGCCCTGGAGGAGATGCTTTCCATGACACGCGCGGGAAAGCTCGCGGAATTCCTTAAAAGCCGCACGTGAGGGGCCGCGCGCGCTTCCCGCTCCCGCAGGAAAATCTCCCATCAGCACGGTTCTATCCCCCCGTTGCCTGTTCATATGATTTGCCGGCATGTTTTTTCGGCCCAAAAAGGTAGATCACGGCCCGGCCTTTCTGTATATTTAATGAGTAATGACGGAAACAGCACAATACTGAACATTACGGAGCAGCAGGCGCAGCGACCGGCCGAAATAACTTTCCATTTCAATTCCGACACAACGTAATTCGCCGAGACCCTTTTCCCTGAAACATTCTTCGAGTTTGGAGCAATCGTATGGAAAAAATTACCGATCTGGAAAAGGAACTGCTTTCAATCGTGCAGGGTTTTGTCATCGAATCGGGCGCCGAACGCGCACGCCTTTCCGTCACCCTTAACGCCGCGCTTGACCGCGATCTGGGGATCGGAAGCCTTGAGCGGGTCGAGCTTTTTCTGCGCGTTGAGAAGGCGTTCTCGGTCACGCTGAAACCTTCGCAGATGTCCGATGTAAAAACTGTCGGTGATCTCGCAAAAGCGGTGCGCCATGCCGGGCCTGCCGGCGTCATCTACCGCGCAAAGACACCGATCGCGCTTGGTGGTCACGGCATCAGGATGTCGGAAGCGCACACACTCGCCGATATCCTGAAATCGTTCGCGGAGCGAGAGCCTGACCGCCCGCAGGTGTACCTCCAGGACGAGGACGGCAACGAGGAGGTGATCACCTACGGCGCGCTTTACCGCGAGGCGACGGCGGTGGCCGCCGGTCTTGCGGGGCTCGGCCTGAAGCCGCAGGAAACGGTCGCGATCATGCTGCCGACCTGCGCGGAATTCTTTCAGTCGTTTCTCGGGGTGATTCTCGCCGGCGCGATACCGGTGCCGATATATCCGCCTTTCCGCGCCGACCAGATCGAGGAATACGCCAGGCGCGAAGCGCTCATCCTGCGCAACGCGGAGATCCGCGTTCTCATCACCTTCCAGAAAGCGGAGGGCCTGAGCAGGATCCTGCGCGGATTCATTCCGAGCCTGAAGGCGGTATCGACCTGCGAAAAGCTCAAGCTTTACGGGAAACCCGCGCCTGATATCACCATCCGCGAAAACGATCCCGCGCTCATCCAGTACACGTCCGGCAGCACGGGAAATCCGAAAGGGGTGCTCCTCACGCACCACAATCTTCTCTCAAACGTAAGGGCGTTCGGGCAGGCGCTGTCGATAACGTCGCGTGACGTCATCGCGAGCTGGCTCCCCCTCTACCACGACATGGGACTGATCGGCGTCTGGATGGGATCGTTCTACCACGGCGTGCCGGCGATCATCATGTCACCGCTGGTTTTTCTGAAGCGCCCGGAGCGATGGCTCTGGACGATCCACTACCACCGCGCGACGCTGAGCGGCGGCCCCAACTTCGCCTACGAGCTGTGCGTGCGCAACATCGACGAGCTGCTGATCGAAGGACTTGACCTGGACTGCTGGCGCGTGGCCGCCAACGGCGCCGAGCCGATCTACCCGGGAACGATCGAGCGGTTTACCGGCAAATTCAGGAAATACGGATTCAGGCCGGAGACGTTCTTCCCGGTCTACGGCCTCGCCGAATCATCGCTTGCCGTGGCGTTTCCGCCGCTCGGCCGCGCGCCGGTGATCGACGCGGTGCTACGCGAGCCGTTTGAAAAAGAGGGGGCCGCAATTCCCGCCCCGCCGAAAGACAGGGGCGCGCTGAAGTTTGTAAGCTGCGGCCTGCCGCTGCCGGGCCACCGCGTGCGCATCGTCGGCGATGACGGGCGCCCGGTCGGAGAACGGCGCGTCGGCATGCTCCATTTCAGCGGGCCGTCAAGCATGCAGGGGTATTATCACAATCCTCCGGCAACAGACGAGATCTTTCACGACGGCTGGTGGAACTCGGGCGACCTCGCCTACATGGCCGGCGGCGAAATCTACATCGCCGGCCGCAGGAAGGACATGATCATCAAGGGCGGCCACAACCTGTACCCGGCCGAGATCGAGGAGGTCGCGGGCCAGGTCGAGGGGATACGCAGGGGCTGTGTGGTGGCGTTCGGCGCCGGGGACCCGCGGCAGGGCACCGAAAAAATCGTCATCGTCGCAGAGACAAGGGAAAAACGCCCCGCGGCCAGGGACGAGATGGTGAAAGCGATCATCGAAAGGACCTCCGCCGCGCTCGGCATACCCCCCGACCAGGTGATCCTCGCCGCGCCGAAGACTATCCCCAAGACCTCGAGCGGGAAGCTCCAGCGCTCCGCCTGCCGTCAGGCCTATCTGGAGGGCAGGCTTGAAAAGCGCGGGGGATCGGTGCTGTTTCAGCTGGCCAGGATCTACGCCTCGGGCATGGCAAGAAGGGCCGGCCGCGCGGGCAGGAACCTCCTCCGGCTCGCCTATTCGGCATACGCATTCGCCGTCTTCCTCTCCTTCACGGTGCCGTTCACCACTGCCGCGCTGCTCCTGCCGGAAAAGGCCACCCGGAAAATCTGCCGCGGCTGGGCGCTCGCAACCGTCCGCATGGCGGGGCTTCCCGTACTGGTGCGCGGCAGGGAGCACCTGCCGGAAAACAGGCCCGCAATCTACGCGGCGAACCACGCGAGCTATCTCGACTTTCTGGTGCTCCTGGCGATCCTGCCGGAGGACATCCTCTTCACCGCCAAACGGGAGTTCATGAACATGCCGCTCCTCGGCGCGGTGATACGAAAGCTCGGCTATCTTCCAATCGACCGGTCAGACGCCGCGCAGAGGCTTTACATCACGGGGCGGATAAAAGAAACGCTTACCAGGGGCAACTCGATCGTGTTCTTCCCCGAAGGCACCTTCACCTACGCGATGGGCCTGCGCCCGTTCAAGAGCGGCGCGTTCAAGATCGCGGCGGAATCCGCCGCGCCGGTATGCGCGGTGGCGATTCAGGGCACGCGCAACGTCCTGCGTGAAGGCGAATGGCTGCTGAAGCCCGGCATCATCAGGGTGCATATATCCCCGCCCCTGCTGCCGGAGGGAAGCGAGTGGAAACATGTGATACGCCTGCGCAACCGCGTGCGCGAGGAGATCGCGTTAAACTGCGGCGAGAGCCCGATCGACCTCATCCGCGCCGGCTACGAAAAAGAGGAATGAACAGCAGCCGCCTTTCAGCACAATAACGGGATTGACACGGCAGCGCCCGCCTGCTACAGTCACATCGCGCATCACCCCACACACGCAACAAGAGGGAGGCCCCATGCTGAACGTGCTTCTGTACGCCGACGACCTGGCCAGCTACGAATACAGCCCCGGCCATCCCTTCAAGCCCGGAAGGGCGAAGCAGTTTTACGATCTCCTCAACCGCTATTCGCTGCTGCTCGAGGAAAACCAGAAAGTCGTTTCACCGGAACCGCTTGCGGAGGAGCTTCTCTACCTCTTTCACGAGCGGAGCTACATTGATCTTTTAAAGCGCTGCGACAAGGGAGAGTATTCGATCGAGATGTACGGCGTCGGGCTCGGCACCGACGATAACCCGATCACAAAGGGGATGTACGAGTTCGCGCTGAAGGCCGCCGGCGCCACGCACCAGGGCGCCATGATGCTCGTAAACGGCGAGGCGCGCATGGCGTTCAATCCCGTCGGGGGGTTTCATCACGCCGGCCGCGGGCACGCCGAAGGCTTCTGCTACATCAACGATATCGCCATCACCATCGCCGACCTGGTGCGAAAAGGAATTCGCGTCGCCTACATTGACACCGACGTGCATCACGGCAACGGCGTGCAGGACGCGTTTTACGATTCGGACCGGGTGCTCACCATCTCGCTTCACGAATCGGGCAAAACGCTCTATCCGTGGTCGGGATACGAGGACGGGATCGGCATCAGGGCCGGCAGGGGCTACAACATCAACGTGCCTCTCCTCGAGGGAAGCGACGACGAGGTCTACCTCTACGCGTTCAACTCGATCGTGCCGCCGCTGGTGCGCGCGTTCGCGCCCGATATCGTCTTCGCCGAAATCGGAGGCGACGTGCACAGGGACGATCCGCTCGCGCACCTCAACGTTACGAGCAACGGCTACCGCGCGGTGATGCGATCCATAAACGAATTCTCTCCGAAGCTCCTCGTCACCGGCGGAGGCGGATACAACGTGTACAAGACCGCCGCGCTCTGGGCGCTTGCCTGGGCCGAGTTCTGCCGGATCGAGCCGCGTGATTACTACGCCGGCGTCGTCGGCGGCATGATGTACGGTCCGGAGGCGCAGTCGGGAAGCCTGGAGGACGCGCCGTTTCTGATCGAGGGACGGCTGAAGGAGCAGTGCATGGCGCACGCGAAGGACGTGGCGCGGTTCATCCGCGAGCTCCTCTTCCCGCTGCACCGCATCCCGACAGGCGAAGAAAAATAACGGCGTGAGCGCGATTCTATTCCACATGAGGCATACTTCATGAAACCGATCAGACTGTTTCTCATATCAATTCTCACATCCGCGCTCGTCGCGGCCGCAGCCATGCCGCTTCGAAGCGACACGCAGCTTCGCGGCATCTCACCCGACGCGTCGCTCAACCTGCCTGCGGTAAAGCAGATCACGCTTCCCAACGGCATCAGCGCCTACTACATCCGCGACGAACTCCCCGTGCTCACGCTGACGGCGGCGGTCGGATACGGGTCGCTCTACGAGGACACCAGAACCGCGGGCACCGCCTCGCTTCTGGCGAAAACGCTTTCACTGGCCGGCTCAAAAAAATATCCGGGTTCCGTTCTCTACGAGGCCATTGAATCGCTCGGCGGCAAGCTCTCGGTATCCTCATCCTGGGAGCAGACACTCATAAGCGTCACCGTGCTCGCGCGCCACGCCGATAAGGCGTTCGACATCGTCTCGAGCATCATAACGGAGCCGAACCTCGACGAAAAATATATCAACGACGCGCGCTCTCTCATCATCGAGGGGATACGGAGAAAACAGGACCAGGCACACCTGGTGGCGTTCGATAAACTGCGCGAGCTCATCTTCAACGGAAAAGGATACGGGGCCACCGAGACCGAAGGAACGGTGCGCGCGATTCGCGGCGAAGACCTTTCGGCCGTTACGGCGCGCTGTTTCAACGGCGGCAACACGCTCGTCGGCATCTCCACATCGCTTCCCGACGACACGGTGCGCGCGCTCACCTCGAAGTATTTTTCCTCTATCGCGAAGGGTTCCCGCCAGGAATACCGGATCAGCCGCGAGGAGGCGCTCTCCTCCGTGCGCGAAAAGGCTGGAAAAATTTTCCTCATCGTCAAGGACATCCCGCAGGCGACCATTACCATGGGGACGGTCGCCCCGCCGATCCGCGACGAGAGCATCTTTCCGCTCGCGCTCATGAACTATATTCTCGGCGAGGGTTCGTTCAATTCGCGCCTCATGAAAGAGATCAGGGTAAAGCGGGGCCTCTCCTACTCGGTCGCCTCGGTGCTCCGCCCGCGCAGGGGAACCGGCGCGTTTCTCGCCTACGCGCAGACAAAAACCGAGATGGCCGACCGGACGACGGCGATCATGCTCGACACGATCCGCTCGATGGCCGAAAAACCCGTTTCAGGTGAAGACATGAAATGGGCGAACGAGTCGATCGAGAACAGCTACATTTTCGAATTCGACACCTCGCTCCACGTCCTTGAAAAATATCTTTTCCTCCATTACAACGGGTTGGATGAATCATATCTGCGGAATTACCTTGGCAGGATACACGCGGTACGCGCGGATCAGATTGTTGAAAGCGCAAAAACGCTCCTGGACAGCGGGCTTGTCACCGTCGTGGTGGGCGACCGATCACTCAAGGACAGGCTTTCGAAATTCGGCGAAGTAAAGGTGGTCGAATAAGCACACGCGGGAATTATTAAAAGCGCCCTTCATTGTAGATAAAATCCTCAAGGCGCTTGCACCCGCGCAGGATCGTGTTGATTTCGAGGTTGGTGTTCTTGATCGACGTCATGGCATCCTGAAAAAATTTCTCCTCGCCGAGTGAAATGCGGGCGATGCCTTCACGCTCCTTTTCGTCAAGAAAGCTTTTAAGGTCGCCGAGCACCTGCTTGATGGTGCGGTAGGCGTTTCTGATTGAGAAAAACATCTCTGAATAATATATAAACCGCATTTTCACTGAATCAATGTCGAGCCTGTCGACAATATTCTTGCTCCTGGTGTCCAGCTTGGCGATATAATAGACCAGCGAGCGCGGATAGTTGACCATCTCTTTCTGGTTTGAAATGATCGTGTCAAGCCGCTGCACACCATCTATATCGAGTCCTCGAAACGCGTCGGTCAGATAAGAGTTGCCCATCTTGTCGGTCGCTGCCACTATATTTGAATGTTTCACGTTCATGATAATGCCAGCAAGGCGCCCCTTATGGCTTTCCATCAGCTGTATCGTATCATTGATGAATGCTTCAGGGTCGAATTCCACCTCCTCGCCGGGGACACCGGGAGACGCCTTTTGACCGCCTTTTTCGGCCAGACCGGCGGTCTCTTCATCTTCATCAAGCTCAACAAGGTCATCACGCGAACTGCCGTCAAGAGTGCTCTCTTCATCAACACCGGCTTTTTCGGCGCCATGCTTTTTGTGGATCATCATCTGCTGGCTGAAATACCCCGCTCCCCGGGCGGGAGTCCTGATGATTTTGATGACTTCGATTTTTTTATTGAGGCGGTCATAGCGAAGGCCGTACATATTTCCCTGCGCGTCGATATAGCGATTACCGAGATCGTACACCGACACCTTCGCCAGGTCAATCTGCCCTATGTCCTCGATTCGAATAAAGCGGGTCTTCATAATGTGGAATTACAGGTCGCTTTCCTTTATTTCGTCTATGAGGTTATTGAACTGAATGGCGATATACGAATCGCCCTTGACATGAAGCGCGGCAAGGCGACGGGCTATTTCGGATGGATTGTTCTTCACCAGCCCGGTCCTCACGATAGTGCCTTCAAGATTGTACGCGCGGCTTTTTGAATTGAACCTGAGTTTGATAGGAAGATTCACGCCGACCCTCGAATTTGACACGAGGAACAGTCCGCCGACGCTGATATCGAGGATTATCCCTTTCCCCTTGATCGGTATGGCGGTCGCCGTATCTATCTCGCCGGGCTCGCCTTCAAAATATTCGAAATCAACCTTGATGCTGCAGGGAAACCTTCGATATCGCCGCTTGTCATCCATTTTCAATCCACCTGTGCATTCTGTTCAGATCATCATGAAACAGCGTTTGACGCTTTGTCAAGTATACTTTTTACAGGTGGCCCACAAAATTGCCCCCTGTTCCTTTTCCTGCCTGTATATACCCGCGATTCAGGAAACAGGTGAAAGAATTATTCACGGTTGCGCTATCCGGCCCGGAGCGGGGCGATAGCGCCGATATTTCCGGCATGTTAAATTATTCCGCCTTTTTCATATCCTGTTTGACGCAGCAAAAGCGGTGTGCTATATGGATAAATTATAAGACATAATCGCGTGGATACTATCCACGCTCCTCCTTTAACCTTTTCAAATCGGGTCCGGACTATGCATGATAAATCAACCAGATTCATATTTATAACCGGCGGGGTGTGTTCATCCCTTGGAAAAGGCATTTCAACGGCCTCGCTGGGCCTTCTCCTCGAAGGGCACGGCTACACCGTGTCGATCATCAAGATGGACCCGTACCTGAACATCGATCCGGGAACGATGAGCCCGTTCCAGCACGGCGAAGTGTACGTCACCGAAGACGGCGCCGAGACCGACCTCGACCTGGGATACTACGAGCGGTTCACCAACTCGAAGCTCACGCGGAAAAACTCGGTGAGCACCGGACAGATTTACTACGAGGTCATCACCAGAGAGCGGCGCGGCGATTATCTCGGAAAGACCGTGCAGGTCATCCCCCACATCACCAATGAGATCAAGAAGCGCATCTACGATGTCGCGGCCGACAACAACATCGATTTCCTTCTCGTTGAGATCGGCGGCACGGTGGGCGACATCGAATCGATCCCGTTCATCGAGGCGATCCGCCAGATCCGCCAGGAGTTCGGAAGCCAGCGCGTGCTCAACGTCCACCTGACGCTCGTGCCCACCATTTCGGTGGCCGGCGAGCTCAAATCGAAGCCGACCCAGCACTCGGTCAAGGAGCTCATGGAGCTGGGCATCATCCCCGACATTCTCCTCTGCCGCGCGGCATGGCCGCTGCCAGAGGACGTGAAGAGCAAGATCGCGCTGTTCTGCAACGTGTCGGAAAGGAACGTCATTTCGGCGATAGATATCAAAAGCTCGATTTACGAAATACCGCACATGCTCCACGACAACGGCTATGACGGGATCGTGCTTCGCCACTTCGGCCTTGCCGAGCGCGGCCCCCGCATTCCCGAGTGGGACCGGTTCCTCAAGTCAGTAAAAAATCCCACGAGGAAAGTCCGCATCGCCGTGGTCGGGAAATATATATCCCTTCAGGACGCCTACCGTTCCATCTACGAGGCGCTCGTCCATGGCGCCGCGGCCAACGACGCGGAACTCGATGTTGTGCGGGTTGATTCGGAAGAGGATATCGAGAAACGGTACCGCATGGACGCGGGCGCCCTTTTCGAAGAGGAGCGCATCGACGGTATCCTCATCCCCGGCGGATTCGGAAACCGCGGCATCGAAGGCAAAATCACCGCGATCCGCTACGCGCGGGAAAAAGGGGTCCCGCTCTTCGGGATCTGCCTGGGGCTCCAGACAACGGTCATCGAGTTCGCGCGCAATGTCTGCGGGCTTGAGAACGCGAATTCCACCGAGTTCAACCAGATCACGCCCCATCCGGTGATCTCCCTCCTCGAAGAGCAGGAGATCATCGAAACAAAAGGCGGGACAATGCGGCTGGGCGCCTATCCGTGCGAGCTGCGTGAAGGCTCCCGTGCCCGCGCCATTTACGGCGGCGCCGCGCTGGTGATGGAACGCCACCGTCACCGGTTCGAAGTAACGCTGAAATATCGCGAAACGCTCGAAAAACACGGACTGGTATGCAGCGGCATCAATCCCCAGACAAACCTCGTCGAAGTCATCGAACTCCCGGGCCACCCCTGGCTCGTCTGCACGCAATTCCATCCCGAGTTCAAGTCAAAGCCGGTGGTCCCCCATCCCCTGTTCAGGGACTTTATCCGCGCCTCCCTCGAACGTCACACCGCCGGATAATATCGGTTTTATTATTGATTTTTTTCCGTGTGAATTGTATATTTTATAATAATTGATTTACTTTACGCTTTGCCCGTAACCTTGTGGAGTGAGGAGGTTGGCGCAGGACCAGGAAAGAAAGCGGAGTACGGTTACCGTGAATTTGAGCAGGTATATTGTACCATTACTCGTTCGGAACAGAAAGTCATCATACGGTAAGGATGGATCATGCCGGTTTCGGTTAAATTAGGGCTTAAGCAGACACAGCGCCTTACACTGACACAATCGTTGAAACAGTCCATTGAGCTTTTGCAGCTCTCGACTATTGAGCTTTCACAGCGGATCTCGGAGGAACTGGTTGAAAATCCGGTACTTGAAGAGGATACCGTATCAGTCCTTCCCTCGATCAGCAGTGATGAGAGCGAGTTCATCAATGAGATAAGCAGGCGCCTCAGCGGGGAAAGGGACGATTACCGTGCGGAAGAAGAGGAAAGGATCGATTACAGTGAAATCCCTGAAAGCGGATTTTCCGGGAACTGGGACGACGACAAAAAAAAGAACCTGATTGAAAACGCGGTAGCGCAGGGCGAAACCCTGAAGGAACACCTTCTCTGGCAGGCAAGGATAACCGCGGGCAACGAGAAAGAGCTCGGTTATTACGAATACATTATCACCTCGATCGACGACAGCGGCTTTCTCACCATCGGGCATGAGGAGATTGCCGAACACCTGAAAATCCCGCTTTCAAAAGTCTCACAGATTGTAGCGCAGATAAACAGCTTCGACCCGATCGGATGCGGCGTGTGCACGATCCGTGAATCACTTCTGATCCAGGCGACTCATTTCCACCCCGACGACCGCGTGCTCCGGGCAATCCTCGAACAGCATTTCATGGATCTTGAGAAGCTCAACTACGAAAAGATCGCAAGGGCCCTTAATACCTCTCCCGAAGAGATCATCGCCAGGAGCAAGATTATCCAGAACCTGGACCCGTTCCCCGGCAGGCAGTATTCCTCTCGTGAAACCCGCTATATCACGCCCGATATTGAAGTGAAGTACATCGACGGCGAGATCATCATCAGCCTCAACGACGACTGGATCCCCACGATCCGGATAAATTCATACTATATCAATCTTTTGCAGAAAAAAAGCATTGAAAAAAATCTGAGGGAATATATTCAGGATAAGATCCAGTCGGCCCGTTACCTCATGAAAAATATCTCGAGCAGGCGGGAAACGATACTCAAGGTCGTAAGGGCGATCATGGAGCATCAGGTCGAGTTTCTGGCGAAGGGCCCCGGCCATCTCAAGCCGCTGGTCCATACCGACATCGCCCAGGAGCTCGGGCTTCACGAATCGACCATAAGCCGCGTCACGAGCAACAAGTTTATTCAGACCGGCTGGGGCGTATTCGAAATGAAGTATTTCTTTGTCTCCCGTATCCGCTCCGAAAACGAAGAGGACCGCTCTTCCGACGAGGTGATGAACCTCATCAAGGACATAGTCGCCCAGGAAAAACCGGAAAGGCCGTACAGCGACGAAGAGATCGTCGCGATACTTAAAAAGACGGGCATCGAAGTCGCCCGGCGCACCATCGCAAAATACCGGGGTATGCTGGGCATACCTCCTTCAAATAAGCGAAAAAAATTAAATATGATTAAAACAAAGGGGAGCCTATGAACATTACAATTACCGGCAGACGAATGGAGATGTCTTCCAACCTTAAAGACTACGCGACAAAAAAGATAAAAAAAGTTGAGAAGTACTTTGACCAGCTCATCGACGCGCACCTGATCATGTATATCGATAAGCTCGACCACACGGCCGAAATCATAATCAACGGTGACGGCGTCCAGTTTTACGGCATCGAAAAAGCGGGCGACATGTACTCAGCGATCGACCTGCTCGTCGATAAAATGGAAAGCCAGATCGTCCGCTACAAGGAAAAGCACAGCGGCCACAAGGCCGTATCGGTCGGGAAAGCCGAAACGATGGAGATAGAGGACCGCGGCGGGGAGAACATCATCCTGAACCAGGTGAGCAACAAGCCGCTCGACGATATCGAGGCCTACCTGGAGATGAAAATGGAGCAGCGGGATTTCATCGTATTTAAAAAAGGAAGCAGGGACCTGAAAAAGGACGCCATCGATTACCTCAATAAAAACTATGCCGTTATTTTCAAGGACAACGGCGGCTACAAAATGGTAGAGATCCCGTTTGACATGATCCGGGAAAACAGGTACGACAGCAAAGGGTTCGCCGTTTACGACCTGGTCGTACATGACGATTCCATCGCGAACCCGAAGATCGACTTCAACTCCAACAGCTCCACCGCGGTACAGCGGATGTCGCTGGAGGACGCGGTACGGACCATACAGGGAAGCAATTCGCCCTTCATTCCTTTTTTCAACTCTGAGACAAATTATTTCAATGTGATTTACAGGAACGGAAAAAAATATGAAGTGATGGTGCCGGCGTTCTGACGCGCCGGCCGTTATGCGGCTTTGAAATAGATACCCCTTTTTAGGGGATACGCGGGCGCTCCCGGCGCCCGCGATATATACTGCCTTACAGAAACGCGGTCCATGAAACAGAAAAAAATTCTTATACGGGATCTTTTAGGTCCCATGAGCAACATCGATCTCCGGCTGAGCCTTGTTTCCGGAAAAGATGGCCTCGACAAGGCAATCACCGGAAGCGAGATGAACCGTCCGGGGCTGGCGCTCGCGGGTTTTTTCGATTTCTTCGCCTACGACCGCATGCAGATTTTCGGTCTCGGCGAGACGGCGTTTATGGCGCACCTTTCTGACGAGCGCAAGGCCGACATCTACACCCGCTTTTTTTCGCATGATGTGCTCTGCTGCGTCTTTACCCACGACGAAATGCCGGACGAAATTTTTCTCGAGTTTACCGACAGGAAGAATGTGCCCACGCTGGTCACTTCACACAAAACGACCAGGTTCATCAGCCTCCTGACCCATATAATCGAGGAATTCTATTCGCCGACCGTCACGATCCATGCCACGCTTGTCGAAGTTTTCGGGATCGGTGTGCTCCTCCTCGGCAAAAGCGGCGTGGGGAAAAGCGAGTGCGCGCTCGAGCTCATCGAACGAAACCACCGGCTTGTGGCAGATGACATCGTCGAAGTCCGGAAAGTCGACGAGTCGCTTCTCATGGGAAGCGGCTCTGAAATCATCAAACACCATATCGAGATCCGGGGCCTGGGCATCGTCAACGTCCGCGATATCTTCGGTATCGGCGCGGTGCGCAACCGCAAACGGATAGAGCTCGTCGTGATGCTGGAGGAATGGGACTCGACCAAGGCGTACGACAGGCTGGGCATCGACGAGAACAGGTACACGATACTCGATATCGAAGTGCCGTATCTCACCATCCCGGTGCGCCCGGGAAGGAACATCCCGATCATAATCGAAACGGCCGCGCTCAATCAGCGTCTGAAAAAAATGGGAACTCATTCGGCGCGGGAGCTCGACATGAAGATCCAGGACTGGATCAAGGCACAGGAGCATTCAAATGACTGAAAAGATCGTGAAAATCAAAAGTGACGCGGGGATACACGCGCGCCCGGCGATGATGCTGGTGAAGGAAGCGATGAAATATCCCTGCGAAGTATTTCTCGTAAAAGATGACATAGAGGCGAACGGAAAATCGATCATGTCGGTGCTCTCCCTCGCGATTACGAAAGGATCGAACCTTATCATCAGGGCGGTCGGCGATGACGAGAGCCAGGCGGTGGAAAACCTCGTCATGCTCATAGAAAAAGATTTCAAGGAAGCGTAAGAAGGCCCGGAGCTTCGCGAACATGCCGGTTACGGCCCCGGCAGCCGCCATCCGGAAAAACATAATGAAAAAAATTCCTCAACGAACCATAGCCATCCTTCTCGTCATAACGATTGTGCTGCCGCTTGAAAGCGCCTTCGCCGCGCGCGCCGCGTCTCCTCTGCGTCAGTCGGAGAAGGCCCGCCAGGAGGAGATACTGCGCAGCCTCGAATACAACAAGTATTTCTTCGAGCGGAAGCGTGATCCCGTGTTTGCCGGCATCCTCTCATGGTATGTGCCGGGCCTTGGACAGTACTACTCTGGTGAAATATGGAAAGGAACCGCCTTCCTCGTTTCCGAGTATACGCTCATGCTGTGCGCGATCTTCTACTTCCTTAATTTCGACTTCAATGCCGGGGGAGGCACCGGTTTCAAGATCAGCGTCGACGCAAAGCGCACCGATCTCGGTGTTGTCGAAACATCACGCCGCAACATCTTCCTCGGGATGCTGGCGGGCGTATTCGTGCTCCACCTGTACAACGTCTCCGACGCGGTCCAGTCGGCGCGGAGCTTCAATATCGAGCTCGAAGAAAAGCGGCAAAAACTGAAAAAAGATTATCCCTTCCTTTACACCGCTGAAGACCTGGAAGGCAAAAGGAGTGTCTATATTGGATTTCAGAAAATGCTGTAAACGCGCTGCGCTGCTGCTTCTGATATCCGCGCTTGCAGGCGCGCAGATGCCCGTATCGGCACTCGCGGCGACGCGCGCGCCGGCCCCCGCGCAGGCCGAGTTCGATCCGTCAAATTTCTATCTCGACGAACCGGAACCGAAAGATCCTTTCGTCGCGGGGCTCCTTTCATGGTCATGGACGGGGCTGGGCCAGTTCTATACGCAGAATTACGCGCGCGGGTCGCTTTTCCTGGCAACCGACATCGCGCAAAAGGGCCTCCTGGTGTACATGATTTTTTATTATTCCGACAAATACCGGTCGGGCAACGATATCGTCAGGTGGGAGGATATCAGCGCGCGCGACCGCGGCATCATCATCGGCTACATCTTTTCCATCCTGTTCGTCAAAGTGCTGTCGGTTGTCGATGCCGTGCACTGCGCCGACGAATACAACCGGGAGATCTATTTCCCGTACTGGAAACATCAGAACAGAACGAGACTCTCCATCGAGCCCGATAGAGGACAGATCAACGTCTCGCTGACCCAATCCTTCAACCTGTTTTAATACTGAAAGATGAAAAACCCCCGATACACATTCATGCAGCACCGGCGTGGAGCACCTGATCGGGCGCCTCACTTTATCATGCGGGGAATCGCGGTTCTCCTGGCAGCGGCATGCATAGTCTCCCTGCCCCGCCCGGTGTACGCCGCCGATCTTCATCTTGAGTCGGCCGCGTATGACGGCCAGAAGCTCATGGTAAATTTCTCAGTCATAGATTACCAGCGCAACGACATCCTCGAAGCGATACGAAGAGGGATAAAAGTAAAAATCGATTATTCAATCGAAATCGTCGAAAAATCCCCGATGAGCTTTCTGTACAAAAATACCGTCGCCCACAAAAGCATCCGCAGGACCGTGCGATACGATTTCTGGAACCACTCGTTTATCCTGAGGGAGGGATCGCGCGAGTACGCCACCAACAACGAACATGAGATGCTGCGCTCCCTCTTCCAGGTTAAAAACGCCGAGATCACGAACGCGACGCCGTATCGGAACGAAAACCACTACGTCCGGATGAAGGCCGAGCTTACTTCAATAAAGCTTTACTTTCCGATGAATTATATCTTCAAATATATAGTCGGGATATGGGATTTCGACACCGGTTGGGTCAACGGCCCCTCCCTGGGGGGGCTGTAACAGGCGCGCGGGTCGCAGGCTATGCTTATAACACGATTATTTAAAAAGAGGATTTTCAGCAAATCGAGGATACAGGACATCATCTTCCTGATCGGGATATTCCTGTTTTCGGCTGTGCTTATCCTCGGCCTTTTTCCCCGCACGGAATCGGAAGACACCGTAAGCCGGATATATTTCTTCTACCTGATCGGCACAATCCCCGTCATCGCCGCGGTGTATTTTATTATCGTTTCCTTCAGGCGCCAGATCTACGCGTCAGCCTCCGACATCGGGTCAAGCATCCGTTTCAAGATCGCGCTCGCGTTCGTGTTCGTCGCGGTGCTGCCATCGCTTCCGATCATCATCCTCTCAAACAGGATCATCAACAACACGCTTTCCGAGCTCATCTCCGAGCGGAACACACAGTCGATCGAGGAATCGCTGCAGATGGCCCACGAGTGCATCGAGCAGGAATACAGCGGCATGCGCCAGGAGATCGGCTTCATCGACCGCACGGTGAGGGGACGCCCGATAGAGGGCTCCCGTGAACTCAGGCCTTTCTACGAATCAAAAGGGTTCGGCATGCTCCTCTATCGCGCAGAAAAGACCGCATTCGAGGGTAACACCGTTTTCCCCGCTGACCGCGAATCCGCGTCCAATGAATTCGCTGCCGGCTTCGGCACGCTCCTTTCGACAATGCAGATTAAGGAGCGCGTCAGAGTCTACAATATATCCATCAAAAACAACCCGATCATTGCCGGGCGCCTGGCCAGCGACGGTGCGCTCGTCGTACTGTATAAAAAGATACCATCGCGCGTCTTCGAAAGGATGGCGCTCTATGAAGAAACGATGAGGCGCTACAGGCAGCGTGAATTCCTGAAAACCTACTTTCAGACGGGACTTGGGATTTTTCTCATGCTGCTCTCGATCGTCATCATCATCCTGAGCATCACCATGAGCTATTTCCTTTCGCGTGGCATTACCAGGCCCGTCTTCGAGCTCATCAGCGCGGCGAAACAGGTGGCCGGCGGGAATTTCAATATCCACCTTGCCCGCAACTCCCAGGACGAGATCGCGCTCCTGTTCGACTCGTTCAACAGGATGGTCGCCCAGCTCGAAGAGAGCCGCCTCGTGGTCTACCAGACCCAGAAGCTACAGGCATGGCGCGAGATGGCGCGCAAGCTCATGCACGAGATAAAAAACCCCCTGACGCCGATCAGGCTTTCAGCCGAACGCATCCAGCTGCGCTACCGCGAGGGACATCCCGACATCGCCAACATCATCCAGACCGGCACCGAGACTATCATCGACGAAGTGAATGTCCTCAAACAGATACTGAGCGAGTTTTCCAATTTCGCGCGCCTGCCCGAGATGCGGCCCGAGCCGGGCAACATCAACCAGAAGATAACCAACTGCGTGAATTTCTTCATGGGCCACGAACGGATCACATTCCACCTGAACCTTGACGACGATATCCCCGAGATCTATTTCGATAAAATCCTGATGCGCCAGGCGCTGACCAACATGATCCAGAACTCGATCGAGGCGATCAGGAACAGGGGGGATATCTTCATAAAATCGGAGTTGACATCCTACGGCGGCGAGCGCATCGTAAAGATCAGCATTCGCGACAACGGCATCGGCATCAAGGAAGAGCACCTGCCGAAAATCTTCGAGCCGACCTTTTCCCTGAAAGAGAGCGGTACGGGACTGGGACTTGCGATCGTCGAGAAGATCATTCTCGAACACCGGGGCAGGATTTTCTGCCGCTCCCGCTACGGCGAAGGGACCGAATTCATCATCGAGCTGCCCATTCAGAAACCAGAGGATATCCATGGCAAAAATCCTGATAGTCGACGATGAGAAGAACATCATCAAGACGCTCTCCGCGATCCTGCAGGACGAAAACCATATCGTCTACTCGAGCATGGCGGGAGAAGAGGCGCTCGCGTTTCTGCGCAAAAACGATGTAGACCTTGTCATTCTCGACGTGTGGCTTCCGGATATCGACGGCATCGAAATCCTCGAACGGATCAAGAAAACCACTCCTGAAGTGGCCGTGATCATGATATCCGGCCACGGTTCGATCGATATCGCCGTCCGCTCGACGAAAATCGGGGCCTTCGACTTTCTCGAAAAGCCACCCTCGATGGAGCGCATCATCACCACCGTCAACAACGCCCTTGAGCAGATCAGGCTGCGCCGCGAAAACATCAAGCTCCTCAAAGACTCGATGCTCGAGGACGAGATGATCGGCACCTCGCCGAAGATCATGGAAGTGAAATCGATCATCGATACGGCGGCCGCCACCAGCGCGCGCGTCTTCATAACCGGCGACAACGGTACAGGCAAGGAACTCATCGCCAGGGCGATCTACCGCAAGTCGTCGCGCTCGGACAAGCCGTTCGTCAAGGTCAACTGCGCAGCGATCCCCGACGAGCTCATCGAAAGTGAGCTTTTCGGCCACGAAAAGGGCGCCTTTACCGGCGCGATCAACCGCAGGATCGGCAAGTTCGGGCTCGCAAACCGGGGCACGCTCTTTCTCGACGAGGTGTGCGACATGAGCGCGAGCGCGCAGGCCAAAGTGCTGCGCGTCCTGCAGGAGCAGCAGTTCGAACGCGTGGGCGGGAACGAAACGATCACCGTCGATGTGCGCGTGATCTCGGCGACCAACATCGACGTTCGCGCCGCCATCGAGGAGGGAAAATTCCGCGAGGACCTCTACTACCGCCTGAATGTCATCCCTATCAACGCGCCGTCGCTCTCCGAGCGGATAGAGGACATCCCGCTCCTCGTTGACTACTTCCTCGAAAAATTCGCCAAGGAGCACGGTCTGGGAACGCGCGAGTTCACCGATGATGCGATGGATTTTCTGAAGAACTACCCGTGGCCCGGCAACGTCCGGGAGCTCAAAAACATCATAGAGCGCCTGAGCATCATGGTGCAGAAGGACGTGATCGAAAAAAACGACATCCAGAAATATATCGAATCGCACGATTACGACGACATCTTGTCGAAAGATATCTCCTCGTTTAAAAAGGCGAAGGAACAGTTCGAAAAGGAATTCATCATCAAGGCGCTCAAAAGCAACGAAAAAAACATTTCGGCGACGGCAAAGCTGCTCGGCATCGAGCGCACGAACCTGCACCGTAAACTGAAGCAGTACAATATCAACGTAGATAAAATTTAGTGCCGCGGCGCACCCGTACGCGCTCATCACAACATGCAAAAAAACAACTCCTCAATACTCGATAATCTGAAGCGGATACTCCGGAACGACTTTTCATCTGGGCGGATACTTCTTTTCCGCGGCGAGGAGGAACGCTCGTTTCTCGACTCCTTCATCGAGGGGAAAACGCATACAGGCCACCCGGAACCCGTACCGTCCGGAAAGCCCGGCGTCCATGCGCTGATCGGCGCCTGCGCAAAATGCCATGACGTGACCGAAAAGAAATACGGATACGGCACCGGAGAGAACGGCATCATGGTGATACTGAACGCGCCGAAGATGATAGGCGCCGCCGAGCGCAGACGGCAGAAAAAGGAATCGATCGATCTCATGCGCGCCATGCTGAAGGCGGCGGAGATCGACTTCGAGCGATGTTATATCACCAACCTGATCAAGTGCGAATCGCCGGTCATGAATCCGAGCGAGATGTTCCGCCACTGCGGTGACATCCTCAACGGCGAGATCGGGGCCATCGCGCCTTCGATCGTGATCGTCATGGGAGAGATTGTCCCGCTTAAAAGAATCGTGGACGCCAATCCGGGAATTTATTGGTTTTCGATCGACCATCCGCTCACCATCCTCAACAACCCCGAACTGAAAAAACCGGCATGGAACACGCTGAAGCTCGTCATGAGCAGAATGAAAGAGCTCGGGATCGGATAGCGCACATGACGAAATACGCCGACCTTTACGTGGGATATCCAGTTGACGCATCGTTCACCTATCGCATTCCGGAAGACCTGGCGGTCGCCCCGGGAACGCGCGTGCGGATCAATTTCGGGAACAGGAACGCGCGTGGATTTGTTGCGCGCGTCCATGACCTGAAACCCGACGGAATCGAAGAAGCCCGCATCAAACCGATCGAATCGGCAATAGACGAAGGGCCGATTTTCGATGAAAGGCTCACCGCGCTTGCCGCTTACACGGCGCAGAACTATCTCTGCTCCGCCGGCGAGGTGATGGCCACCGCCCTCCCGTCCGCCGAGCGGCCTTCGAAGCGCTACAGGATTCCGTTCGAGCGCCGTAAAGCCGGCAACGTCAGTTTCACCGAAGAACAGCAGGCGGCCTTTGATTCGATCCTCGAGTCGTACGGCCGCGGAAAATCGAACCACCTGATCTTCGGCATCACCGGGAGCGGCAAAACGGAAGTCTACATATCTCTCGCTCAGCGCATGATCGCACAGGGCCGTTCCGTTATCTATCTTGTTCCCGAAATTTCGCTTTCGTCCCAGATATTCGAGCGGCTGTATGCCACCTTCGGCGACGAACTGATCATCTATCACAGCCAGCTCACCGCGCCCCAGCGTCTTTACAACTGGATGCGCTTCTACAGCGGGGAGGCGAAGATCGCCATCGGAACGCGCTCGGCCGTCTTTCTCCAGTGCCCCTCGCTCGGCCTTATCGTTGTCGATGAGGAACACGACGGATCGTACAAGGAACATTCGACGCCGCGCTACAACGCGCGCCGGCTCGCCGCGTTCCGGTCGAAACAGGAAAATGCGCTGCTCGTCATGGGCTCCGCAACGCCGTCGATGGAATCGCTCTACGCGGTGAAAACCGGCGTATTCGAGCTCCACCGCCTCACGAGCCGCTACGGCGAGGCAACTCTTCCCGAGGTGAGGATCGTCAAGCTCTCGCGCACACGCAATCCCGCCGACCTTATCACCAACGAGCTCAAGGTGCTCACCAAACGAGCCATCGGCCAGGGGAACCAGGCGATCTATCTTCTGAACCGCCGCGGCTTCGCGCCGGCAGTCCTCTGCGACGAATGCGGCGCGCCGCTGACCTGCCCTTTCTGCAGCATCGGGCTGAACCTGCACCGCAACGACACCATGCTCTGCCACTACTGCGGATTTACGGCGCGCAAACCCGATGCCTGCCCGGCCTGCGGCCATGACGAGCTTGTGACCATCGGCTCGGGTACGCAGCGCATCGAGGAAGCGGTTGAAGAAACTTTTAAGACGGCGCGCGTGTTCCGGCTTGATCAGGACACCGCACGCCGGAAGGACACTTCATCTGACCTTGTGGAAAAAATGCGAAGCGGAGAGATCGACATCCTGCTCGGGACACAGATGGTTTCCAAAGGATTCGATTTTCACGGCGTCACCCTTGTCGGCGTGATGCTTGCCGATATCGGGCTTACGCTGCCGGACTTTCGCGCCTCCGAGCGGATATTCGCCCTCCTCACACAGGTCGCGGGCCGCTGCGGGCGTGGCAGCGCCCGGGGAACGGTGATCGTGCAGACGCTGAACGAGGAGAACAGGCTTTTCGATTTCCTGAAAAGGCACGATTACGAGGGCTATGCCGAATACGAGCTTTCGATGCGGCGGGCGCTTTCGTATCCCCCCTACGCGCGCCTTGCCCGACTTCTTGTGCGCGGCGCGCGGGAGGAAAAGGTTGTAGAGGCGATTGACCTGCTTGCGAAAAAAATCACGGAACTGATCGCCGCGCGCGGCGGGGATATCAGGCTGCTCGGTCCTTCGCCCGCGCCGCTCGCAAGAATAGCGTCGAATTACCGTTATCACCTGATCCTGAAGTCAAACAACGCGGAGGCGATGCGTGCGGTCATACGTTCGGCGCGGGAGTGCGTCGCGTCGCGCGACGTCTACCTTGAAATCGACATCGACCCGTTTGACATGCTCTGAGCGGCCCGGTTGTACTTCGCGAACGTGCTCCTGATCACGTCCTCGACTTTTTTAAGGACTAATTCCCTGTCCTTCAGCGTAAAGCCCCTTGTGTCGATAGGCGCGCCGAACACGATTTTCAGAATCCCCTTTCTGATGCGGATACTGTTCTTGGGCAGCAGGCAGTCGCTGTTGATTATCGTCACGGGGATGATGGGAAGCTGCGCCTTGATCGCGAAAACCACTCCCCCTTTTTTGAAGGGCCGGATCGCGCCGTTGACGCTGCGTGTCCCCTCGGCGAAGAAGAACGCGCTGATCCCGTCCCGGAGGTCCTTAACATAACGGTTGATGGTTTCAATCGCCTTGCCGCTGTCTGTACGGTCGATAAAGATCATCCGCGCGAGCTTCGCCGCCCAGCCGAAGACCGGTATGCGCGCCAGCGACTTTTTCGCCACGAATTTCAGGGTATTCGGTATCGACCGCGCCACCGCGAGAGGGTCGAGATTGCTCAGGTGGTTGGATATGAAAACATACGAGGTGCGCCGAGCAACGTTCTCTATTCCTATTGCCTGCAGCTTTACCCTGTTCGTCGTCATGATGAGCCAAACCCACAGCCGCCCCATGGTGTACGGCGCCCTTCCCGTTCTGCTCAGGAGCGCGATGAGGATAACGGGAAATCCCAGGACCAGCGTAAAAACGACAGTGGTCAGAAGTGTCCAGAGTGCCATGGCATTCCTGTTATGATGTCATTTAGCTTCTAAAGGACAGCTACGGGCACTATAATTATATGCTTTTAAAAAATCAACATCAAATACTAAAAACAAAGATTTATCATTGACCCTTTCGGGCGGTGCGGGATTTCAGTATTCCTTCCGCCGCGCGGATGCCGGATGCCCACGCCGCCGTGATGCCGCGGCTGGTGCCCGCTCCGTCGCCGACGATATAGACATGCTCCTTTGCCTGGAAGTGGCGGTCGATAAACGCGGGCCGGTTGGCGTAGGTCTTGATCTCGGGATAATACAGGATCGTCGATGGATGAAGCACTCCCGGCACGATCGTATCGAGCATCTTCAAGGCACGCCAGATGTCGCGCAGTATCTTCGACGGCATCGCAAGGCTGATATCGCCCGGGGTCGCGCTTTTCAGCGTCGGTTCGAAATCGTAGAGGTCTTCATTGAATGTCGCCGCCTTGCTGCGCTTGCCCATCCTGAAATCGCCTACCCGCTGCATCATCGGCCTGTCGCCGGAAAGCCGCATTGCCATCTGCCCCAGCGCATCGGCGAACTGGTGGCCGCTCACCACCGGATCGGTAAGGGTAATTGTACGCAGCATCGCGAAGTTGGTCAGTCCGTTTGCAGGTCGCTCCCGTGAGAACGCGTGGCCGTTTACCGAATAGTAGTTCTGGTATTTTTCCTTTACCACGAAGGCCGCGCCCGAGTTGGTGCAGAAGGTCCGCACGAAGCCGGGAAAGATGAACTTCGGGTCATAATAATCCCGCACGACAGGATAGTTCGCTTCCTTTGCTTCGACGCGCAGGCCCACATCGACGATGTTGTCGGTATAGTGTACGCCGAGGTCGTTCATCCGCTGCTGGAGCCATTCGTATCCCGCACGCCCCGGCGCGATAACCAGGTCTCCGAATCCGAACCGCTCTCCCGACCTGGTTACAACCGCACGCCCCTCATACTCGATCGTGTCTATCTCGGTCGAAAGCTTTACCGTCACTCCCGTGTCGGCGAGCCTTTCAAGCATCCCCCTGATAAGCGCTGATGACTTGTCCGTCCCGACATGGGCCTGCTTCACGACAAGCATCCGCACGCCGAGTTTTTCCGCCCGGTTGCGGTACACCTCGATATTACCCTGCGGCTCATAGTCGGGCGAAAGGTGCTCCGCGACCCGTCCGAGGAGCTCCTCCGCCTCTTGCTGCCGCCAGACGTCTTCGGGGAAGCCTACCGGATAAGTATAGTTCTGCTTGCAGTCGTTGCGAAGCCCGCCCGTGCACACTCGCGCCCGGTCCACGAGGAGTATCGAACGAAGCCCTTTCCCGGCGCAATGGAACGCCGCCCCCAGGCCCGCCGGGCCGGTCCCTATTATGACTACGTCAAAATGGTCCATCCAATCCCCTCAAAGGTGCCCACTGTCATTATCAGTATAACCGCAAAATCAGCTTCCGTCAATTATAATCAGGACCTCACTCCCCTACCGCGAACTGCCTGACCAGGAGGTCACATTCAGGTTTCACGGGATTGAGTTCCGCCCCATCAGGCAGATTTCGCAGGAGGTTTCTTTCACTTCATGCTTGATATGGAATCAGTCATGCTAAAATAAAATTCTGTCATTATAAAGCCCGATCGCAGGCACGCGGTCCTCTTGGTCGCAAGCATTGCTTCTGATCCCGAATAAAATCGGGGAAAAGCGCAATGCCCTGATATAAAAAAGGCTCTCCCGTACAGGAGAGCCTTTTCAGGCATACGTTGCAAGATTTTTTAATGTCTATGTATCGCAATCAATCTTTATACATCGACTCGATCACATCCGTATAGCGCTCATTGATGTTCTTCCGCTTGATCTTCTGAGTCGGCGTGATCTCGCCGTTTTCCTGCGTGAACTCTTCAGGAAGGAGCGTGAACTTCTTCACCTTTTCGACCTGGCCGAGGTCTTTTGTGCGCCCGTCTATCCTGTCGCGGAAGAACTGGATTATTTCCGGCTTTTTAATGAGCTCTTCGCGCGAGGAGAACGGGATACCCTGCTTTTTCGCATAGTTTTCAAGCGCCTCGAACGAGGGGACGATAAGCGCGGAAACATACTGCCTTCTGTCGCCGATAACCGCGGCCTGCTCGACATAGAAATCCTCCTTGAGGAGCGTTTCTATCATCTGCGGCGCGATATATTTTCCGCCCGAAGTCTTCATCAGGTCCTTGATCCGGTCGGTTATGGAGAGGAAACCCTCTTCGTCAAGAAAGCCCACATCGCCGGTTTTTACCCATCCGTCCTCGGTAAACAGCGCTTTAGTCAGCTCAGGCTTGTTCCAGTACCCGGCGGTCTGAGCGGGGCTTGTCGCCTGTATTTCCCCTTCGTCCGAGATCCGCACCTTCATCAGCGGCACAACAGGGCCGCAGGTACCGAACTTGTTGTGCGTGGGGTTGGCCACCGTGATCACGAAGCACTCGGTCATCCCGTATCCCTGCAGAAGCAGCACACCGGCCTTGAAGAAAAACTCGGAGATTTCGCCTGAAAAGGCTGAGCCGCCGCAGTTGTAAATCTTGTTCCGTCCTCCGAAAATAGCGCGCACTTTTTTGAGAACAAGGGTATCCGCTATTTTGAACTTGAACCTGAGTCCGAGCGGAATCGGCTTCCGGTCGCGCTTCGCGCAGGCGACCTGTCCGCCGATCTCAATCGCCCAGTTGAAAAGTTTGCGTTTTTTCTCCGGCGCGCTGCTGAGCCCTTCCATGATGGTCGCGTGCACTTTCTCCCACATGCGGGGAACACTGCACATGTAGTGGGGACGAGATTCTTTCAGGAAATCAAGCAGCGACTTGGTGTCGTGGCAGTAATCGACCTGGCCGTTGCCGCAGAGGATGAAGTAGCTCCACGCCCGCTCGAACACGTGCGAAAGGGGCAGGAACGCCAGGTTGACGTCGGTCTCAATGATCGGGATGTGATATCCGGTCGCGAACAGCATCACAAGCCAGTTCTTGTGGGTGAGCATGACGCCTTTCGGCTCCCCGGTGGTCCCGGAAGTGTAGATGAGGGTGGAGAGATCCTCGGAATCAACCTTCGCCAGGCGCGCTTCCATTTCCTTTTCCATGCCTGATCGTTTCCCCATCGCCAGGAAGTCGTCGAAATACATAACGTCATCGCTTTTCTCGATAGGTATGCGGCGGTCGAACACAATGATTTTTTCGACGGTTTTCGCCGTCTTTTTGAAAATGCTCATCGCCTTCTCATAGTGCTCCTGCTTTTCGACGAAGAGTATCCTGATGCCGCAGTCGTTTACCTGGTATTCCAGCTCCTTTGCCGAATTTGTGGCGTATACCGGTACCGAACAGGCGCGGATGGTAAAACAGGCGTAATCAACGACCGCCCATTCGACCCGGTTGTTCGAGAAAATTCCGACGAACTCCCGCTCCTTCACGCCGTATTTCAGAAGGCCCATGGCGGCGTTTTCTATCAGGTCGCCGAAAGCCTTCCAGGTAAACGATTCCCATTCACCGTAAGCCTTGTGACGCACCGCCACCTTCTTATCGCCGTATTTTTCAACGCGCCTGCGCACCATCAACGCAAGGTGCTTTTCACGGCTTAAAAATTCATCAAATTCCTTTTCGTAATTAACATTCCCGTTACCAGACATAGATAATGCCCCCGTTAATAAAATTCAGACGTGATGCCCTCATAGAGCAGTTACATGCCGGACATTCTAAACCGTCTGGAAGGTATAGTATCATTATTTTTATCATTAATCATTCAGGTGTATACATTGACAAGTTTTCATCTTTCATGTGTATAAACCTGAAATTATACCGGTATCCCGCGGGATGTTAAATTTCTTGACTTTACCTGATTTCCTGTTAACAGTAGGATAGTGCTCTTCGATAATATCGGTTTACCCGGTGAAGAAGGACTTTTTAGCGCTATAATGGGGATCATGTCAGATACGATCATTCATTTCCTGATGTTTTTCGGGCCCCTTTTCGCGATCATCATTTCGATCGGACAGCTCGTCCAGATACGAAAGGATTTCGTCGACTACATCTTTTCGTTCTCATTTTTCGGCATGGGGCTGTGGATGTTCCAGATCAGCCTCTATTCCACGGGAGTGTTCGATTCATCGCACCACATCCACCATTTCGTGGTGTCCATGATCCCGCTGGCCTTCAGCGTGCCGCCGCTCATGGTGCTTCGCTACAAATGGATACTTTCGAGCACCTTTCAGATACGGGTCCGCCATCTGCTTCTTTTCATGCCGGCGGTTATATCCCTTATCATTCTGCTTCTTCCGCTCTTTATCAGCACAATCCCCTCACCGACGGCGTATTATCCGGGGCTTCCCGCGCTGAGCGGCCGGTATCTGTCTTTACCCCTGTACTATAAGATCGTCTATGCGATGCTTTTTCTGCCCAATCTCTACCTTGTGCTTTTCATGACGCCGTACCTTATCACCATGTCGATCGTGTGGAAGGACTGCTACTCAAACAAGTTTTCCAGGGCGGCGCGGGCTGGCTATCTCTTCGCGGCCTCGATCGTCATCTCGAACGCCGTGTGCGTGCTCGGCAATCTGGTGTCGTTTTCGATCATCAAGGTGTCGATCCTCATGGCAAACACCGCGACGGTGATGGTCTACCTGGTCACCAGGAGAAATCCCGACCATATCCGCCTGCTGCAGAGCGAGTCGAGAAAAGCGCAGTACGAGAAATCGAGGCTGCGGGGCCTCGATATCAACCGTATCATATCGCGGCTTCACGAGATCATGGCCGATGAGAAGGCCTTCGCGGATGAGGAGATCACGCTCAAAGACCTGGCGCAGGAACTCGGCATCAGCCCGCACCAGCTCTCTGAGATCCTGAATGAAAAAATCAAAAAGAACTTCAAGACCTTCGTGAACGAATACCGCGTCGAAGAGGCTAAAAAGCTGCTCGTGGAAGAGGCGGACCGCTCGATCCTTTCGGTCGGCGTCGCCGTCGGTTTTAATTCGAACACGACATTCTGTACCGTTTTTTCAAAGACGACCGGCTATTCACCACGCCATTACCGGAAAATGCACACCTGATTCGGTGGCCGTTTTTTAAAAATAATTGGGGATATACGGACAGTGCGATAGGTACTATACTGTATACTCATACTACGGAGGTTATTCCATGCCTTTTATCAGTTGGGAAAACAATTTCAGCGTGGGAATAGGCAGGTTTGACGAGGATCACCAGCAGCTCGTCGGATATATCAACAAGCTGCATGTCGGAATGATCGGCGGAGACAGCGCCTCATCGATGGGACAGGTGCTCGATGGTCTGGTCTCCTATACCGTCGAACACTTCAACCGCGAAGAAAACCTGATGAAAAAGCATTCGTATCCTGAATATGATGCGCATAAAACTGAACACGAAAATCTTGTCAAGAAAGTCGCAGAGTTCCAGTCGCAATTCAAAAGCGGAAAGACCTCATTCTCCCTGAGCCTTATGAGCTTTCTGCGCGACTGGCTCATCAATCACATCAAGGGTAGCGACATGAAGTACCGGAGTTTTTTTCTTGATAAAGGGGAGCGCTGAAACGGAAGCAGATCAGGCTAATCGACTTTCTCTTTCAGCACGATCCGCTTGCCGGCGATCGTAAGATAAAACGTGTCATCGCTTTCCTCAAGCCGCTCAAGAACCTGAAACGACGGAGAGCGCATGAACTTCGCCGGCATCGTACCGTTTCTTACCATGCAGTAGAGGCAGTTGTTCGGTTTCACGAAAAGCGTATCCACATCCAGCTCTTCCTCAACCCCTGACTTCAGGGTGATATAGACCTTTTCAAAGTCCGCGAAGCCGACGTACCGGACACCGGTCACGAAAAGCGGCGTATCCTCCACGGTGATCGGATAGGTGAAATCGGCGTAATGGATCACATAGGTCCCTTCGCGCGTGCGGTGGATCGACGCGTTGAAAAAATCGATGATCCGCTGGTTCTCGAACTGCTCCCCGTTGTGGGACCAGTTCCCCTCAGCGTCGATCCTGATCTCATCGACCCCCTCACCCGATTCCATCAGGTGTTTGATATATTCCGGGATCTCAACAAAATCTTCACTCATACTTATACCCTTATCATTGGATCGGTCAGTTTAAGATGCTCCTCCATGGCGTACCGGTCCGTCATTCCCGCGATATAATCGGCGATCGTGCGCTTGAGCCCGTCGGTCGTCACGCGCGGCGCGTAATCTCCCGGCAGGGCGTTCGGGTGCTCGCAGTAAATGGCAAAGAGCTCCTTTATGACGCGCTGCGCTTTTATCCCCATCCGGACAACCCGGTAATGCTGATAGAGGTTTTTCCCCAGGAAGTCCTTGAGCTCCCTGTTTGCCGCCTCGACCTCGGCGCTGAACCCGGTAAGCTTCGTTCCGCACTTCCGAACATCCTCGTAGCTGTTCACCGACAGCGCTTCGATGTTTTTTTTCACGGTATCGATAAAATCCGTCGCAAGGAGGTTGATCATCGTTCTGATGACCGTGCTCACCATGAGCTTGCGGTCCGTGCCGCACTCCGCGTCGAGATGGGCGCGCTCGCAGGCCATTGTCCAGATTCTGAGCGACGACACCTCATCCAAGTCAAGCATTTTCGATGAAAGTCCGTCATCGAGATCGTGATTATTGTAAGCGATCTCGTCGGCATAATCGATGATCTGCGCCTCGAGCGAAGGCATCTCTTCGGGATTATATCCCTCGACTTCAGGATGATCGTAGTAGGTGGAGTGCTTGATAATACCCTCGCGTGTCTCCCAAGTCAGGTTGAGGCCGGGAAATCCGCGGTACCGCTCCTCGAGGTGCTCGACCACCCGAAGGCTCTGTCGGTTGTGCTCGAACCCTCCCTCGTCCGCCATGAGCTCGTCAAGCACGTGCTCGCCGGTATGTCCGAACGGCGTGTGGCCGAGATCATGCGCCAGTGCGATGCTTTCCGCGAGGTCCTCGTTAAGCCGGAGCGCCCGCGCGATGGAGCGGGCGATCTGGGCCACCTCTATGCTGTGGGTGAGGCGCGTGCGGTAATGGTCGCCCTCGTGGTTTACGAAAACCTGCGTCTTGTATTCGAGTCGCCTGAACGCGCGCGAATGGATTATTCTCTCGCGGTCGCGCTGAAATTCGGTGCGGTAATCGTGCGGCGATTCAGGATATTGCCTTCCCCTTGATCGCTTCGAGCGTGCCGCAAGCGGAGAGAGGCAGCGGTCTTCAATATCGTGGAGATACTCCCGGTCGACGTTTCGTATCGGACTCATTTATCTGTTTTCCAGCTCTGACTCGTACGCCTGCATCGCGGTGCGACGGTTGATCCTTATCTCCTCATTGGAAGGATCCTCCTCGGCGCCGCGGTTGAAGGCGCGAAGCGCCCGCTTGTAATCGGCCTTTTTGTAATAGGCAAGGCCCATGTTGTTGTAGGCATCAGCCAGGCGCTTGCTGTCGCGGGTCGCCTTCACCACCTGATAGAAACTCTCGATCGCCTGGTCGTGCATCTCCTTGCGGTAGTAGATCACGCCGAGCGCCAGAAGCGCGTCAGGATCATTCGGCTTCTGCAGGAGCGCTTTCTGCACATACCCGAGCGCGCTCTGAAGCGCCGGCTCGTTCGTCGGGGACTTTCGCGCGGTGAGTATCCCGAGGTTGATGAGCGCCTTTCGTCCCATCTCGTTTCTTTCGTTGAGCTCAACGACCTTCGCGAATTCCCCCATCGCGTAATCGACCAGGTTCCGCCTGAAATAAATGGCGCCGAGGCTGAAGTGCGCGTCCTGGAGGTCGGGCCATCGCCGGAGTATCCGCTGATATTCATCCGAAGCCATGTCCAGGTATCCGCCCTTGTAATAATAATCGGCGATCGCAAGAAGCGGCCGCGGGTTCTGGGGATTGAGCGAGGATGCGCTCTTCCACGATTCGATCGCCTTTTCCGGCCTTCCCGCGTTGCGGTACGAAAGCCCCAGGTTGTACAGCGCGTCATCGTCCTTCGGGTTTATGGCGAGCGCCTTCTGGTAGGAGTCGATCGCCTCGTCGTAGCGCTGGGCGTCATCCATGATGTTGCCGATGTTAAGATACGCCACTCGCGCGTTTTCCGACGTCGGCTGCACCGTTGTGATCTTCTTGAAGTACATGTAGGCGTTCTCAAGATCGCCCTTCTCATAAAAAATTTCGGCTACGCGCGACAGTATCTTTGAGTCGCGCTGGTTCGTCGAAAGAAGCCGGTTGTAGGCGCCCAGGCTCTTGTCGTATTCCTTGAGCGAAAGGTAGGCCTCGCCGAGATTTTCAAGCATCGCCGAATCATTCCTGCCCAGTTCCTCGGCCTTGACGAATTCCTTGAGCGCGGCCTCCTTGTCATTCTTCTTCAGGTTGACGATACCGAGATTATACCGGTCTACAGGGTCTGTCGGATTCACTGAAATCGCTTTCTTCAGGTAGGTCTCCGCGACCTCGTAATCGCCCATCTGCGTGAACATCACGCCGAGCTTGGAATAGGAGAGGTGCGCGACCTTGCCGATACGGTCAGAATCGCCCGCGCGCTTGAGATATTCGATCGCCGACACCTGGTCGCCGTCCTTCATCAGCGCCATCGAAAGGTTGTAGAGCGCAGAGGAGTTCGACGGTTCGATACGAAGCGCGTCCTGATAGGCGGCCTTCGCGTCGCGGTACTTGCGCTGCTCGAACAGGATATTCCCCGCGAGGATGTGATTGTTGACGTTGCGGGGATCGATACGCAGCGCCCTCTGGATCGCCTCCTCGGCTTTGTCGAACCGGCGCAGGTGGCGGTAGGTAAGCGACATGTTGCGATAGATGATCGGGTTGCGGTCGTCGTAGCGCAGCGCCCGCTCATAAAACTCTATTGCCTGGTTGAAGCGTCCCTGTTCGTCGTTGATGATGCCGATAAAGGTGAGCGCGACCGCCTTGTCGGAATTGGACGAGTCCGATTCGACCACTTCGTTGAACTCGGTGATCGCGTCCGCGTAGTAGCCGCGGTAGTAGCTCGCCTTTCCCCGCGTCAGGTGCACGTTCTCCGCCGATCCTTCGGGAAGCTCGTTGCGGTCAGTGCCGTAAATGACCTTCTCATCGGGGGAAGGCTGCGGCGCGAATCCCGGCGGCCTGTTGTAAAATTTCGTGATTAAAATGATGCCCGCGACAGACGCAATGACCAGAAATGAGACGATCGCAAGAGGAACCCTGCGATTGCTGAACCAGTTGCCGGGATGCCGTTCCCGGATTATCCCCATTATCCGGTTTCGCTGAAGGCCTTCGGCCGCGGGCGGTTTCGGCGCCGCGTCTTCATCAGCCGCGAAAACGAACTTACTTTTTTTCTCCGGGCTCACCTTTTTTAGCGTCCTCCCTGCGGATCTCCGAATTTTTTATCGAATCGAGAATACCGTTGATGAACTGGCCGGAATTTTCCCCACCGTAAATCTTCCCGAGCTCGATCCCTTCGTTGATTGTCACCACAACGGGAATGTCGGGATAGAAGAGCATGGCGCAGATGGATATCCGAAGGATCGCCATATCCACCAGTGACAGCCGCTCGAAACTCCAGTTGCGGGTGTATTTCTTTATAAGCGCGTCGATATCAGCCACATTTTCGACCGTCTTGGTGATCAGGTCGACGGAAAATTCACGGATATCATCGGGGATTTCCCGGTCGACCCACGAAAGCCCGACAAGCTCACGGACGTCGTTCCTGGCAACCTCGTACATATACAACGCCTGGAGCGCGTACTCGCGCGCCTTTCTTCGATGTCCCATTTATGCCAACTGACGGAAGAGATTGCACATTTCGATCGCCGACATGGCCGCGTCGAAACCCTTGTTGCCCGCCTTGGTGCCCGCGCGCTCGATCGCCTGCTCGATCGTGTCGGTGGTGAGCACACCGAAAATCACGGGAATGCTGGTCGCAAGCCCCACCTGCGCCACGCCTTTGGAAACCTCGGCCGCGACGTAATCGAAATGCGGCGTGGAACCCCTGATGACCGCGCCGAGGCAGATCACCGCGTCATACTTCTTTGCCTCCACCAATCGCTTCGCCGCGACCGGTATTTCAAACGCGCCCGGCACCCACACCACGGTGATGTCGTCCTCACCCGCGTTGTTGCGCTTCAGACAGTCGACCGCGCCTCCCAGGAGCTTGCTCGTTATGAACTCGTTGAACCGCGAAACAATGATCGCCACCTTCAACCCGGAAGCATCTATCTTCCCTTCAATTGTTCTCATTGTTCATTTCCTTTGTTGTGATTGTGCATGATGATGGCGGCCCGGGGCCACCACGCCAATCCTGATCGTAGTCGCGCCCTTTGTCTACCGTCAAGCCTTTTTTACCAGCCGGCCGCGGTCATCACCGTCACGACATGCTCGAACGGCTCGACCGACGGATAGAGCTTGCGACCGATGCCGTGCGTGAGCCATATCGGGAGGCCGCCGAACGAGATTATCCTGAATCCGTATGCCGAACCGACAACCTCCTCGCGCTCGGGCGAGAATACGTGCGCGTAATCCAGGAACACGGTAAACCTGAGGCGGCGGAAAATATCGAACCCATAGCGGAAATTAGCAAGGCCGAAATTGTTCACGCGGAAGGAGTCGATCGTGAACCCGTGGACGACATCGAGATTTGCGTTATCGATCGTGCCGCCGAAGCGCGGGCGCGTCAGGAAATCGTTATCCACCCCCCCTTTGTAGCGCAGCCTGAGCACCGTGTTGTGGTTCTGCCAGAAAAGATAACCGTAGGTAAGGGTGTACGAATAAATGGAGAACGTCCGGGCGGCGTCGCCCATCTGCGGGTCTTCCGGCGATCCCCAGGTGTCCCACCTGTTCCGGATACCGTATCCGATCCAGGCCGATATGCGCAATCCCTCGGTGAGCTGATCGATCCCCTTCTCTGTCATCCGGTCATAGCCCAGGTCAATGCGGGGAAAGACATTCACATGGTTTTTAGGCATAACGAAATCGTTAGGCACATCGCGCTCAACGAAAAAGTATTGCCGTGAATCAAGCGCGAAACCCACACTGAAATTAGCGGGCAGAAGCCACGTGAGTGTCACTATCTCGGAAATGTAATTCGTATAAAACCGGTTTTCTTCCTTGAGATTACCGCTCACGAAACCAAGGTTGGTGCCGCTCGCATAGAGGAACGACCCGATAATAGTCTCATTGAGCGATGTTTTGTCCCATGGGAATTTTTTCTGCGTGAGTTTGAGTGTCGTTTTATATCCCACCCACGTAAAAGAGAGATCAGTCCGCGTGCCGAAAATACCTTTCTGGTCGGTCAGAAACACCGGCGCATAGACCGCCTTCTGGTCGCTGATCGGGATCTCGCCGAGCAGCACGATGATCGATTTGATCTGGTCGCTCGCGCTCTCCCGCACGGATGTCAGGTCGGCGTCATTCTGCCGGAGAGACTCGAGGCTTTCCGTACCGGTCCGCTGCCTGTCCTCCTCGGTGTAACGGTACCATTTTTTGCGCACAAGATATTTCAGCAGCTGATCCGGATTCTGCACTTCGAGGATACCCCGCTCCTTTCTCTGCTGGTGGCGGACAATGTCCCTGAGCAGTTCATCGGTAGACTTCAATTCGAAGCTTTCGGATTTCTGGAGTTCTTCGATCCTGCTGTCGGCAATACTGCTACCCGCGTTACCGGCCTGCGTCCCTTCCGCGTATACCGCGGCCGGGATAAAGTTGAAACACAGGAGAAACATGACAGGGAAAAATATGGCCGTGCACATAACCCGCGGAATTCGCCACGGCATGTGCTGCGATCGTTCTCCTGCGGATTCAGTCAGATGGCTCATCGCGGGATCGCGCACGACTGTCAGTCGAGCATCTTGCGCAGGCGCTGCGTCAGCACCTGCATGATGTTGATGGCGATTGTCGGATTGTCCTTGAGCGTGAGGAGGAAATCGTTGCGGTTGAGCGCAAGAAGCCGCGTCTTTTTCCTGACCCTGACGCTTGCGCTGCGGGGCTCCTTGTCAATGATTGAAAGCTCGCCGATGCAGCTTCCACTGCTGAAGCGGTCTATCATTTTCTGGCCGGAATAAACCTCGACCTCTCCTTCGATGATGATATAGAGCTCATCCCCTGTCTCGCCTTCGCGGATCAGCATCTTGCCGGCGGGCAGTTCAACCTCCCTGGTCACCTTCGCCACGTGGATGAGCTCGGCGATATTGATGTCGTTGAAAAGCTGGTTCTCTTTCAGAAAAATGATTTTTCCCAGCAGATTCAGCATGTCATTCTCCTCGGGAAGATAGTTTCCTCTGGTTTCCCTTCTCCCTCTTGAAACGGGGATAGCAGAGTCGTCGATAAATTGCAATGAAAAAGCGATAAGCCCTGAAAGCTCCGGCAGGAACGATCCCGTCGCCAAAAACGACCGCGCGATAGCCTTGAAATCCTTTTTTTCAAACAGCATCTCACGGTGTACGTCCTGCATCTCCGGCTCGAAGAGGAACACCGTCTTGCGCGGGAATTCGCCGGATGAATCGATATATTCGACGATGTACCCGGTGATATCCTTGTCTTTGAGAAATATGTTCGATTCGTAGATCTCATCGAGCTCCACGCCGGTCATGATTCCTATCGCCTTGAGGATGAGCTGCTTGTGAAGCTCGATTTCATCGGCCAGTATTTTCCCGAGAACCGAACAGGCAAGCTTCTCTTTTCCTTCAAGATCCAGCCGGCAGGCAAACGCCGCGCGGACCGACATCAGCTCTATTATCCGGTCGATCTCGTATCCGATAAAATCGGTCATCTCCTTTTTCGGCTTGATACCGAGGCTTATCAGGTAATTGAGGCAGTTCGCTTTATGATAAAAACTGTAGCGCCTGAAAAGCCGCTCGATCACGATCCTGCGCACTTTTTCATCGGTCGAGAAAAAGCGCGCCATATCGCTGTCGGAAATCGCCCGCCGGCAGTTGAGGGCCAGCGCTTTCTCCATCTCGGTAAGGCTTCCGGACAGGCGCACGAAGCTGTTCAGATAATCGAACGGCGCGGTCCGGAAGGCGTAGAAGACCCTGCGCGCCTGACGCTTCCTGAGCTTCTCCGCGTGGGGCAGAATCGCCTTGAGCAGCACAAGGCTTCTCGTCCGCACGGCAAGCTCGACAAGAAGCGGGATATAGAGGTCCGGCGAAACCACGCGGCTCAGTATGAAAAATTCAACCGGGTCGAGCGCGTCATAGAACACTTCGTTGCGGATCTCATAGAGCCGCTCGTGCAGAACCCGGTCGCCGCTTTCCCCCGTGTCCATTGTCAGGAGGTTAATGACGAACTTCGACGCCTCGATGTCAGTGCCGTTCCCGCGACGGGTTGAGCGGGCCAGCCGCGTCATGAGGCAGTCGAACGCATACTCCTCCGAAACAAGCGACGGCCTGAAGTTATCCTGGAGAAGCCGCCGCTGCGTCTCCGACGGATACGACTGTACGCGCTCAATCGCAAGCCCGCGGATCACCGGTTCGCCGTCAGCAAGGGCGGCGGCGATGACATCATCCGGCAGCGCTAGCCTCTGGGACCTGGCAAGGGTAAGGATCTCCTCCCTGGTTTCAGGGCCGAGCCTCCTGAAATAGCGGATAAGTATCCGCGCAAGCGCGATATCCGGCTTCTGCCTGAAAAGCGCTTCAAAGAGTTCAAGGTTCTCCTCGACCTGTACCGGATCGCGGTAGAGATCGGAATTATCGATCGCGCTGAGCGCTTCGGCGCTGTCGGCCCGCACATCGAACCGGAGCTGGTCTTTGAGCGAGCGAAGATACGACCGGTTCTGCAGAACGGTAAGGCCGATATAGAAAATCCCCAGCAGGGCAGCGAGCCCGTATCCGCCATAAACCGGAAGCTTTCTGGAAATGAGCAGGATAACCCCGCCGCCCGCCACCATTCCCAGCGGCTGAACGATCGCGCTGATAAACGACTTCATCTCCGCCGTTTTGTCGCGCGGGGAAGCGGCCATGATAATATTGAACACCGGATGCCGGAAGATCACGCTCATGTTCTTCCTGAAAAAACGCAGGAGGACGCCCGCGATCACACCGGGCGCGAGCACCATGCCCGAAAGGAACACGATAAAGGATGCGGGATACACGATGTTCGATTTCTGGACGCCGAGGCGGCGTATAATGCGCGAGGCGAGAAATATCTGGAATATAAGCGTGACAAAATCCGCCACGAACGTGTAGAGACTCAAGAACCGCGCGAGCTCGTTCTTTGACGGATACGCCCTGTTGAATATGAGCGCGAAATAATACTCGGCAACGAGATTGACGACAGCCATGACAAGCACCGCGAGAACCGAATACTTGAAGATCGGCGTATTCATCGACAGCCGGACCCTTTCAGCGATTTTATCAAAGAAAGAGCTGTCCGGAACGATCGCCTCGCCGGCGTGTTGCCGTCTTGTCTCCATCGGGCGCGCGTAAAATCCCAGGTAGATCAGCGGAAGAACAATGAGAAATCCGTTCAGGCACCAGAGTACGCCGCCGTACTGAATGATATTCCGCGAGAACACGCTGAAAACGAGGAGGCTCGCGAGTATCCCGCCGAGCTTGCCGCCACCCATGAGCAGCGGGAGGATGCGCTTTGAACTGCGTATCGACAGATACTGGAAAGCAAAATTGAAGAAATGTATGTCGAGGAAAAAGGTGAAAAGATAATTGCCGAGAAACAGATACAGCGGGATCCACGTATAATTTCTGTCGATAACCAGGATCGATGAGAGTATGAGCGATGAAAAAAGCGTTACAAGGAGATAATATCCTTTCCGGAGCGTGATCTTGAAGATGAAGTAATTATAGATTATTCCGCACAGTATCAGGGCAAGCCCGTTATACACGAAAAATTTCGAGAGGCCCTGTGCGCCATACGCTTTCAGGAAAAAGGTTTCGGTGTAGATCTGGCCGAACGCGTAAAACGAGCCCGAGAGCAGATAAAGCACAAACAGCGGTACGGCAAATCCGAGTTCCTTTTTCTGTACCGAAAAGACCTTCCAGGCCGCTCGTTGTAGATCCATTATAGTGTGTGTGCTCCTCTTTCTCTTTCGGACCGCTTCCTGATTTCAAGGCGCGTTTCATCGTTTCGTGCGCACAATGAAACGCGCAACAGATAACCGACTAACGACAGATAGTGCGTCAGGCCTTATGCCAAACCGGCCTTCATCCCGCCACCTGTCACATTTTGTTTCAGGTTAACGGGGAAGCATGCCAGCGTCAATTAATAAACATATTTAAAAGGGGGATACAAACCGCTGTCCGCATCGTATTCCGCGCTTTATAACATAAAGGGCATCACACGTGAAACAGATACTTGATGATATCCCCTTCACGGATTACATAATCACGCCCTTCCGAACGCAGAAATCCTTTATCGCGCATGGCATGCTCGCTTCCCGCCGCTATCAGCTCATCGTAATGATACACTTCGGCACGGATAAAACCCCGCTCGAAATCGGTGTGGATTTTTCCCGCCGCGGTCGCGGCATGAGTGCCCTTTTTCACCGTCCACGCCTGAAGATCGGTTGCCGCAGTATAATAGGTGATAAGATCGAGGAGCCGGTAGGAGGATATAATCAGCCTGTCGAGCCCCGAGGAGGGCAGTCCCATCGCGTCGAGAAATCCTTTCTTTTCCCCTTCAGGAAGCTCGGAAATCTCCTCCTCGAGCTTCCCGACGATAACCATCTGTTCGGCGCCTGTATCCTCCGCGTATTTCGCAACATTTTCCGCAGCCCCGCCGCCGAGATCATTTTCTCCGGCGTTGGCAAGATAAAGCATCGGTTTCCCTGTTATCAGGCCGAATTCCCGCGCGATATTTTTTTCTTCATCAGAAATGTCGAGCGTGGCCAGAAGTTCTCCTCTGTTCAGATGCTCTTCCATCCTGTCAATAACCGCCACCCTGTGCTGCGCCGCCTTATCGCCCGAACGGGCGAGCTTCATTATTTTGTCTTTCGCGCGATCAAGTACTTCAAGATCAGCAAGCATGAGTTCCGTATTTACGATCTCAATATCACGCACAGGATCGATTTCCCCTGTTACGTGAACAACATCCTCCGCCGCAAAGCATCGCACGACATGGATTATCGCCTCCACGTTCCTGATATTGTCGAGAAACCTGTTGCCAAGCCCCTCACCTTTTGAGGCGCCTTTAACAAGACCTGCAACATCAATGAATTCTATTTTTGTAGGGATGGGATTTTTCCTGTTGAGGATTTCAGCTATAATCGCGAGGCGGGGATCGGGAACAGGCACAACTCCTTTATTCGGTTCAATGGTACAGAACGGATAATTTGCCATCTGCGCACCCGCGCCGGAAAGTGCGTTAAAGATCGTGGATTTCCCGACATTTGGAAGACCGATTATCCCGCAGTTGAATCCCATGGCGATACCCCCGATGGTATATTTTCAACTACACTATAAATCGCAGCCTGTCAAGAAAAACACCGCTCACGTTCAAACTGGCTCATTTAGCGCTGTGCTGGAAAAACAAAAAGCCCCGAGCTTAAAGCTCGGGGCTTTTATAATATGGTCAAGCCTCACGACCGATTAGTACTGGTTGGCTGAACACATTACTGCGCTTACACCTCCAGCCTATCAACCTCGTAGTCTTCGAGGGGTCTTCAGCGGCCTTAAAGACCAAGGGAAATCTAATCTTGGAGTTGGCTTCCCGCTTAGATGCTTTCAGCGGTTATCC
>CAZVKE010000003.1:0-556607 GCA_964627815.1 uncultured Leptospiraceae bacterium | reverse complement strand
AGATGGAAGAGGCATCGTGGATGCCGTTCCAAAGTTATGAAAGTCAACATTGCTTATTTTTTTTTAAATTAAATTAAATAATAATAATAATATTAGATATAATAAAATTTTATAGAATAATATTTAATGATATTAAATAAATTATTTTTAAGAATGTTTGAGGCAGGTGTTGTCTATTATCCGATGGGTTTGATCAACTCCGCGAAGAAAACACTGATTGCTGGCCTCGCAATACAGTATAAATCACGATCGGATCCTGGCGCGCTGATGCGATGTCGACCGCCAGCACTTGAAACGATCTGAAATTGCGAACGGTAATCCCCCTGCCGTCCTGATCTTTCTTTATGCTGGAAGTCGATCAAAATAGTTGCAGCTATTCCTGATAATTCTTCTTGACAGTAACGCGATTATTCAATACTTTGACAACAATCGAAATGACGAGCATGTCGAAGATGAAAAAAAGACAAAAAGATACATTGGACACAAAACGTCTGGCCAGGGCGTTTAAGGCGCTCTCCAACGAGAACCGTCTTGAGCTCTTTCTCGAGATATTGAAGATACACGAAACCTGTTTCGAGACGGAATGCGGCGAGTGTTTCATAACCGACATCATGGACACAATGAATATCGGCGCTCCAACCGTATCGCACCACATGAAAGAGCTTTCGGGAGCGGGACTGGTGATCACCGAGCGGAAAGGGAAATTCCTCACCGCGAGGATTAACGACGAAATGCTTAAGGAGATTATTCACCTCCTTTCGGGAAAGTAAAAAATTTTTATGGAACATTTCGATACTTGTCAAATTCGATAAATATATAATAAAAGGAGATTGCGGATGAAAGGTGTCGAGGAGATTATCCGGAAGAGATATTCGTGCAGATCGTATACGGGTGAGCCGCTGTCTTCGGCGCATCTGGTGGCGCTGGAGGGCTTCGTTTCAAATACAGGTGCAGGCCCCTTCGGAAACGTTCCGCGCTTTACTGTCGTATCGGCCGAAAAGGGCGATGCGGAAACGCTCAAGGGGCTCGGTACGTATGGTTTTATCAGGAAGCCGTCAGGCTTCATAATAGGCGCGGTGAAGGAAGGTGAAATGGCGTTGGAAGATTACGGGTATCTGATGGAAAAAAATATCCTTTATGCGACGGAGCTTGGAATCGGAACCTGCTGGCTGGGCGGCAGTTTCAGAAAGAGCGCGTTTGCTATGAGATCGAAAGCGGGTCAGGATGAGATGATACCCGCGGTCGCGTCGCTTGGCTATATCGCCGCCCGGAAGACGCTCACGGATGCGCTGGTCAGGGCCAATGCCGGATCGGCAAAAAGAAAAGACCGGACGGAACTTTTCTTCGAAGCGCATGAGGGAGTGATCAGGCCGCTTCCGTCAGGGCAGGCGTATGATATCCCCCTTGAAATGGTGCGCCTCGCTCCTTCCGCGTCCAATAAGCAGCCGTGGCGGATTATCAAGGAGACAGGGAAGAACAGCTATCATTTTTATCTGGAGAGAACCGGCAGTTATACGATGACGCTGAAGATGCTGAAGCTCGCGGATCTGCAGAGGGTCGATATGGGCATCGCAATGTGCCACTTTGAGCTTGCCGCACGCGCGAGGGGCCTTCAGGGGATTTGGGAGAGGAATGAGTCCGCTTCCGCAACGGCGGATAGCGGATGGAAGTATATAGCTACATGGAACGGGAGGTGACCGATGATTACGCGAAGATCGTTTATTGCGCTTTCGGCCGTATCGGCGCTGAGTGCGGCTTTCGGGTGCGCGGCAACAGAGCGCAGAATACGGAGCGTCGGTATGGAAAAAAGAGAAATACGTCGCGGACTTGTGACATGGTACAGTCAGACGGGAAACACAGAGCGGATAGGCAGGCTCATCGCGGCGATATGGGAGCGCTCGGGAATTCGCGTTGATTCCGGGGATTACAGGAATATCGATCGCGCGCGTCTTGCCGACTACGACATCATCGCCGCGGGAAGCCCCGTTTACTACTATGAAGTGCCGGAGAATTTCAGGAACTGGCTTTCCGGCATTCCTTCGATTCAGGGGAAGCCTGTTGCCTCGTTTGTGACTTTCGGCGGAGAAGGGGGGAATCAGCGCAACACGGCTTACGAACTGCTTGACCTCCTTGCGTGCAGGGGTGGCGTGCCGGTTGGCATGGGAATGTTCGGCGCAATGTCTACCTTCGCAATCACCTGGTCAACGGGTAACGCGGAGCGCGTGCTCCGATACCGCGACAGGCCTGATGAGCGGACCTATTCGGAAGTCCGCGCATTTGCGTCGGACCTGCTGGCGCGCGGTGCTTCGGGGAGAGGAATTGAAGCGGTAAGCAGCTTCTCCTTCCGGGACATGGTACGGGGGGGAGTGTCGATCCGCCTCACGAAAATGCTCATACGCAATCATTCGATAAACGCCGCGAACTGCATTCATTGCGGGACCTGCCGTAGCGCGTGTCCGGTCGGCGCGATCGACCCCGATGCGGGGCGCGTTGATGCCGGAAGATGCATTGCCTGCCTCGGGTGTGTCAACAACTGTCCGGCGAACGCGGTCGAAATGAAATTCATGGGAAGCAGTGTGTACGGTTTCAGGGAGTTCAGAAGGCGGAATGCTATCGTTATCCGCGAACCGCGTGAGCTTTCAGGTGAGAGAGGATAATATACCGGGAACGGTCACGGGTGGCAGGTAAAAACGCTTATGGTATTGAAAGCCTTGACATCTCCCTGAAAAGGATATATCCTTTATCATATCGCGGCGGGCCAAACATTTTCAGACGGAGGTCGCATGATGAGGAAGAGCGTTATAGTTATTCTGTTGTTTGTATGCGGATCGCTTTTTGCGCAGCAGAACGACGCGCAGCTGCTCGCTGACGGCATGGCCGCGTTCAACGCGAAAAATTACGACTCGGCGGTCGTCACGCTCGGCAGAATCCAGAAGGGCAGCGTGTACTACGTCAGCGCGGCGCATATGATCGGCGCCTGCCACAACATGAAATACGCTGAAATGGCAGACAACGCATCGAGCTGGACCGGATCCGATATCAACACCGCGATCGGCCATCTCGAGAACGCCAACAGGTATTATGAGGAGGCGTGTGCGGGTGGATACAAGGCGAGCTGCGACCAGAAGCGGATACTGGAGCAGGCGATCATTTCTCTCCGGAACGCCCGGCGCTGATCAGGTTATGTATCCAGTTCCTTCAGGGCGTTGTCGATGGCTGCGCTGATGGATTGATCGGACGTTATCCGCCGTATGCGCGTTAATGCGTATCGAGCTGATTTGCGCACCTCGCTGTCGCTGTCGTTTATCGCTCTCAGGAGCGGTATGGCGGCCGCATCCTCTCCGATCTCGCCAAGGGCCGAGGCCGCAGATGCTCTCACCTTCGACCAGGGCATGCCGTCATCGTTAGCGGTAACAGAATTGTTTTCGAGGATGCTGATGATTTTCGCGGCAGATTCACGGCAGCGCAGACGGCCGAGGGACCACAGGGCCGATGATTTGACATGAAAGCGTTTGTCTTCAAGCGCGGATATGAGCACGCCGGGTATCCTGCCGTCATGAAACGCGGCAAGCGCGTACAGGGCCGAGGAACGCGCTTCCTGCCCGGGATCACCCGCAAGCCTGAGCAGCGCGTCAAGCGATGAAGGACCACCGATCTTTTCAAGGGCCCTGATTGCGAACATGCGAATCGAAGGAATCTCATCACCGAGCGCCTCGATCAGCGGGCCTGCCGCCGCCGGATCATCTATCTCCTCGATTGTTTTCTGTAAGATATCACGAGCTGAGGCCAGGTTGGTATACTCTTCATGGCTTTCGACCCTGAACAAAGTTTTCCAGGCGTTGATTGCCGGTGCGACAACGCGGGCGTCCCTTATTTTGGCGAGTTCCAGACATGCTTCATCGCGCTCTCTCGGGTTTCCGCCGATTACGCAGGCGTTGAGCGTCCTGATCTTCTCTTCGACATCGGCAGGAGAAATAACTACCGCGGATATCGAGACCTGATACTCCACACCGCAGTAAGGGCAGCGTACGATGGAGTCATGACTTCCGCCTGAAATGATTCCCCCGCATTGTACGCAGGTAATGGCCGTTGTTATTTCGGGTTGCATGTGCCTTTTCCTCCCGGCGCGGTGGAGGTTGACGGAGTGTTTTCGGTGATTGGCCGATCTACGTCAACCACACCGATGACATGATTTACGATATGACACCGGTGTGGTTGTGGATCCTTTGAGCAAAGCCGTTCGCCACGCGGATGTTTTACCTAAAAAACGAGATTATCCGCCACGAGCTCTGTGATGTATTTCACTTCGTAGTCGAGGCCGTAACCCGCCTTGATCGTATCAAGCTGCATTGCGCAGTTTTCACAGGCCGTCGCTACGATCTTTGCTCCTGTGGCAACAATCTGGTCCCGCTTGGGTTTGCCGCTTTTTATGCGGAATTTTTCGTTATCAAGCGCAACAAGACCTCCGCCTCCACCGCAGCACCAATTGTACTCCCGGTTGGGCGTCATGTCAACGAAGTTCTTCGCAAGCGTTTGGATGATCTCACGCGGTTCTTCGAACACGCCTGCGTTACGCCCGAGCTGGCATGGATCATGATAGGTAATTGTATCATCTATCACACCTTCCTTTACCCTGATGCGCCCCTCCTTGAGATAGCGGTGGGTGACCTCAATTATGCTCGACACCTTGAAGGGGAGCTCTCCCATGAGGAACTTCGGTATCCGGTAGGCGGTGCCGCATTCCACGATCACAACTTCTTTGACGTTGAGCGCGATCGCTTCGTTGATGATGCGTTTTGCGATGAAATCCATCTTTTCCGGATCCCCGACGAACGCGCCGAAGTTGACCGCCTCGAAATAAGAGAGCGTCCAGTCCTCCTTTGCCGCGTTGAAGATGACCGCGGGATTGACGATCGAGTGCGCGCCCGAAAGGCCGACGTATAGAATGTTGGCGTTCTTCTTATCCATCGGGATAAGGCCTTCGGATGAGGGGAGGCCGAGCTTCTTCTGTACTTCCTTTTCGAGGTCTTTGATGACTTCGCGGTACCCCTCCTTGAATTCATCGATGCTCTTTCCCTTCTCGACGGAGGCCTCTGTCAGCATGACGAGCTCCTCCGGTGCGGTCCCGTTGCCGATGAGGAGCAGTTTTGCGATGCCGAGGATGTGCGGCATGTCGATGCCGAACGGGCAGAACACAAGGCAGCGCCTGCATCCGGTGCAGGAATACGCCGCTTCGTAGAGCTCATCCATCGCATCATCGTCAAGTTTACGCGCGTCGCCCCAGAAGGGAAGGAAAGCGCCTGACGGCCTGAAATATCTTTTGAATATCCTGCGGACAACTTCGGCCCTGCCGACCGGCGAGTATTCGCGCTTCGGAATTCCCTGGTACACATGGCAGGTGTCATAGCACTGACCGCAGCGGGTGCACAGATCGAGATAGTACCGCATGGGGCGATTCAGACGCGACTGTATGAGCTTTTTCAGTTCAGCTGTCTTTTCTTTTTCCATGGCTATTCCCCCTTTGTACAGTGCGCGATAAATGTGAACACCGAATGGATCATCTTCGAGAACGGGAAGAGCATGAGAAAGACGTTCGCGAAGAAGATGTGCAGCACTACGATGACATAGTGGGGCGAGAACCTGATGTTTTCCGGAACCGACGGAGTGAGCGTGAAAAAGCTGGACAGGTATGCACGGTAATCGGTGACCGGAATGTCGAATCCCGCGATTCCGTAGGCGGAAGCGAGACTCATGTGGCTGCCGAAAATCATCGTGAGAAAGAGAAGCAGCAGAAGCAGGTAGTCTTCAGGCACGGAGATGAGGCTGTAAGGAGGGCGGAATCGCCGGAAAAGAAAGTAAAGCGTCGAAACGATAATGGCGATGCCGACCCACCCGTTTCCGAGAAACACATGGTGCGGAACGGTCTGTAGTATTTTAAACTCCCGTATGAGTTCGAGATGGCCAATGAAAAGGAGAAGAAAGGCCGCGTGGAAAAGAATAATGAAAAACCAGAAGACTTTATCCTTCTTAAATGAACTCGGGGCCAGAAACGCGTCCCGTAGAACGGCAACCGGCCGGGGAAGCGTCCTGGGAAATATCCCGAGCTTCCCCTTTATCTTCGGCGCGAGAAAAATCACGCCAAGCTTGTAGAAGATTCCGATGATGAGTACGCCAAAGGCAATATACACCATCGGAACCATGACGAAATAGAATATGCTATCCCACATGACATGGACCTCTTCCTGTTATTTATTTGAGTTCCGCATGAAACACTGAAGCGCTATTTGAGTTTTTTTATGTAAAAACGTGACACGTCACCCTTTTCGATCTTCACGATCTCATTGCCGCTCGTTTTTGCCCAGGCCGGGAAATCCGCGTGCGCGCCGGGGTCGGTGGTTTCCGCGACGACGATCTCGCCGACTTTCATCGTGTTTTTCACGTGCTGGCTCACCTTGATGACGGGCATCGGGCATTTAACGCCTTTAAGATCCATCGTGTAATTGGCTTTGATTTCTTCGCTCATCTGTTTCTCCTTTTGATTATATAATAGTATTTTTATTCTGCCTCATTATGATATTCATCGCGCAGTTATATGAAGAGCTGCACCCTGCTGTCAGCCGCTTCTTCGAGGAATTTCGCCACGCCGGCAAGCTCGGCTCCGGGATAGTCGATCATTTCCTCCTTCTTCATGCCCATGAGGTCCATCGACATTTCGCAGATGTAGATGCGTACCCCCATGTCGCCTGCAAGCTGTATCATCTCCTCGAGGGACGCGACGCTCTTCTTTTTCATGAGATATTTCATCATCGACGTGCCCATGCCGGCCATGTGCATTTTTGAAAGCTTCACCTTGCGGGTTCCTTTCGGCAGCATGAAGCCGAACATCTTCCCGAAGATGTCTTTTCCTTTGCCTTTCTTCCTGCTGTCGCGCAGCGCCGGCGTGGCCCAGAAGGTGAAAAACATCACCACGTCTAGCCCCATCGCCACCGCGCCGGTCGCGATGATAAAGGCGGCCAGCAGCTTGTCGAGATCGCCGCTGAAGACAACCATCGACAGTTTGTTCGCGGGCGCTGCCGACTGCAGGTCCTTTACCTGTTTCTTCAAATCATTCAGTGCTTTTGTTGCGTCCATGTATCCTCCGGCATTATCTGTTAGGTAATGGTGTACTGTGCTATCGGGGCGGCGCGGTAAACCGTGTGCCGCCCCTTTTACTTTAGAATACGTATGATATTCCTACATCGATCGAATACTGCGACATTCTCGTTTCATACGAGGCGATCCCCTGTCCGGCCGTGGGCGGCATGCCGGAATTTGATCCGGTTAGCTTTGCCTCCGGTGAATACATGCCTCCGATATTGAGCGCGAGCTTGTCGGTGAAATTGACGCCTATGCCCGCGGTGAAGTGGTGCTCGGAAATAGCCGGGAAGTTGATGTTCTCAAACGCCCGGTCCGAGTTGAGCGGCATCCTGCCGTAGTTGTATCCGGCCCGTACGATAAACATCGGGGATATGGTGTACTGGATGCCGAATTTGTAGACGATCTGGTCCTCCCAGTCCATGTTCCACGCTATGGTCGATGATGCGCTCTGGGTGTATTCGGGAAGATTTTTCCCGTTGGTCTCGGACCACCGTATCCACTGCACGTCGACACCGAGTACCAGGCCTTCGATCGGTCTTACGCTCAGTCCGATTGTTGCGGACTGAGGCTGGTTGAATTCAATCGATTCGGTCATTGTGGGAGTATTGAAGTTGAAATCCTGGAACCGGCTCTTGGTCTCGTAGGCCAGGCCGACCTGAAAATTTTCAGAGGGCTTAACGAGAATCCCCAATGTCGCTCCATACCCGAATGATGACGCGCCCATATGCGCTGTCTGGCTGAATCCCGCTCCTGAATTGAATTCCATGGTTGCGTACATGATATTCACAACAGCACCCGCCGAAATCATATCGTTGATCTTGTACGAAATGCCCGGCGAAAAACGCATCTGTGAATAAGATGTGTAGGTTATCCCTCCGTACAGGTTTTTCGGGTAATCAACGCCCATTCCCGCTATGCCATATGCGCCGATGCCGAATTTAATATCGGTCGTGACCGGCACGATAAGACCGAACGCGGGGATGGGGGAAGCGCCTCTGTCGGATGTTATCGTCTCATCATTCATGGCGACAGCCGTCCCGCCCATGCCGGTGATTTCGGTTGCTTTGTACTCCACTGTCGGTTTGAAGTAGGACGCGCCGAAATCGATCCTGCCGGGAAGAACGCTCATTCCGGCGGGGTTTGTCAGAACCGAAGCCGCGTCAAGGGGAAGACCGACGCTCACTCCGCCCATCGAATTCTGAACCGGTCCGAGTCCTATCATTCTCATCCCGTTTGTTGCGAATGCTGATGAGCTTAAAAAGATCACAAAACCAGCAAGTAAAAGAGAGTATCTTTTAGCAAACATATAACCTCCATATATGATGTTACTATGTTGTGTTTAAATGGAATAATTACTATATACTTATTTTAAAGATATGCGTCAAGTAAAATAATTAAGTATTTAATAAAAAAATGTAATACTGAATCTCTCGTGTTTTGATATAATAACTTGACATACCGTGTTCCCTTCTTCAATTGTATCGGATCGTTTACAGCAAGGAGCCATATCGTGAGTTATGAATATATCGTGAAGATTGTTGGGACCGGAGCGAGTGTGCTCATGCCGTTTTTTAATATTCCTCTTATCATAAAAATCAGGAAGAGGGGGTCTTCTCGGGACATATCATTGACATGGACGCTGGGAGTGTGGATATGCATCCTTCTGATGACACCCTGCGCGATAACATCGACTGATTATGTGTTCAGAATATTCGGCATCGTCAATCTCGTGCTCTTTTCTGGGGTAGTCTTTTTCGTTGTCAGGTACCGCTGACAACGCCACGGGAGCGCCTCGCTCAGTCGGTACCGGCCTCATCGTAGAGCGCGTCTACGCAAAGTATCCGTTTTCTGCCCTGCGTGTCCTCAAAGGGCGCGGAGATGGTGATGCACAGGTTGCGTGAAGCAAGCGAGATATACGGCTCCGTCGTGAAGCGGGGAAGGCCTGACGCGACGAGAAAAAAGTAATCCTTGCCGGACTGGTCGCTCCCGCGGCGGCCGGGCTGAAAGAAGAATCCGCTCGAAGGCGGCGGAGTGACCTGAAACACCGTATCGCTCACCTGTATCCCCGATTCGTCGATAATGTAGGCGCATTCAATGCCTTCGTGTTTTCCGACTCTTCCGCGGAGCACCGTGTCGAAATCGTTTTCAGGGACCGCCGACAGCGCCTCTATCATGTCGCTGATGATGGCGCCGTACCTGACATGCCTTTTTTTCCGCGAGTCGATCTTCATTATCGTCTGTTCTTTCAGTATCCGGCTTATCGAGCACAGCTTTTCATCCGCCATCGACATGGCGAGGGGGATGCTATCCTGCGGTGTGCAGAAATAATAGCCCTGGAGCATGTCAACGCCGAGCTCAAGGGCAATGATGGCCTGTTCTTCGGTTTCAATGCCTTCCGCGACGACCAGCGCGCCGATGCGGTGTGAAAGCGTGACGATGGATCGCACTATCGCGCGCATGTGGTATTCACTTCCGAGGCGGGATATCAGGGACTTGTCGAGCTTCAGCACATCGGGTTTGAGCAGTGAAATTCTCTCGAAATTTGAAAATCCGGTTCCGATGTCGTCGATGGCGATAAGAAAGCCCAGGTCGCGGTAGGTGCGCACGAAGCTTGCGAGCGCGCCCGCGTCGTTGATGCGGGATTCAAGGATTTCGATCATGATCCCGGATGGATTAAGTCCCGCAGACCGTACGCGGTTAATGAGATGGCCGGAGCCCGTCGCTTCGGCGAGGATCGCGGGGTCGATGTTGAGTGATAGCAGGCCGCTGTCCGTGAGGTTCGTCTGCGCGGCAAAGCGCTCGATCGCGAGGCTCCGGCAGAGGCGGTCGAGTTCAAGCGTTCTGCATTCGCGCGCGGCCTGTGAAAACAGTTCGAAAGGGGAGATTCCCTCCCCGGAAGAAGGGTCTATCCCCCTGCTCAACGCCTCGAACCCGATCACGGACCGTTTTCTGACCGATACCAGGGGGTGAAATTGCGTCGCCACCATCCTGCGGGCGATAATGGTTTCAAGAGCGGTCGTTCCGGTGACTTGTTGCATGCTATCCCCTGTGATCGGTGAGATAAGTGTATTCCATGACAAATGTATCCCATGTTTAAATCCTGACAATTGAATGAGAAGTGAATAGATACTTTTAAGGCTATATTTTACATGGAGGTAATATTGGTCCGACTTCAGTGAAACAGGAGGCATCACGGGCCGGTAAATAAAAGTTGCCGAACGGGGCGAAAGAGTGTTCCTTTACGTGTATGTCATCCTGCGATGACAGGTGGAGGAGTGATGGAAAGAATGCCTGCGCTTTTCATCGGCCACGGTTCGCCGATGAATATCGTTCTTAAGAACTCGTATACCGATCATCTCGCGAAACTCGGCAGGGATCTCCCGCGGCCGGAAGCGGTCCTCGTGGTTTCGGCGCACTGGCTGACGGAGGAGACATGCGTCACCTGCCTTGACGACCCTCCGCAGATTTATGATTTTTACGGATTTCCGCGTGAGCTCTACGAACTGCGGTATCCCGCAAAAGGATCTTCTGAAATCGCGGCGATGGTGGCGGATATGACCGAAACGGTCCGGATAGAAGGATCGGCGGAGTGGGGGCTCGACCACGCGTCGTGGGCTGTCCTCGCGCACATGTTTCCGTCGGCGGACATTCCCGTCATTGAACTGAGCGTCAACATGACAAAGCCCGCTTCGTATCACTATAAGCTGGGGCGCGAGCTCGCCCCCCTGCGTGAGCGCGGCGTGCTCGTTATCGGAAGCGGGAACGCGGTGCACAACCTGAGGGCGATGGAGTCGGATATAGATGCCGAACCTTATGAATGGGCCGCAGAGGCCGACGGGGCGATACAATCGATACTCGCGAAGAGGGATGCGGAGAAGCTCATCGATTACCGGAGTGCGCTCCCGCATTCGGGAATGGCCGTGCCCACCCCTGACCATTATCTACCGATGCTCTACACGCTCGGGATGATGAGTGACGACGATCCGCTCGTTTTCACTCACGAAGGGATACAGTACGCGTCGGTATCGATGCGCTGTTTCCGCGTCGGGTGAATAATTAGCGCAGCCTCTCGCGGACTTTCTTCGCGATTGATTCCGCGGTAAAGCCGAATTCCTTTGCGAGCACTTCGGCCGGAGCGGAGGCGCCGAACCGCTCAAGTGTTATGAAGACCGCGTCGCTTCCCGCGTATTTTTCCCATCCCATCGAAATTCCCGCCTCGACGACCACGCGGCATTTGATGCGCGAGGGGATGACGCTCTCGCGGTATGCCTGGTCCTGCTGATCGAAGAGCTCCCATGAGGGGAACGATACCACGCGTGCCTGGATCCCTTCAGGGCCGAGCGTCTTCGCCGCCTCAACGGCGATATGTACCTCCGAGCCGCTGGCCATGATGAGCGCCGCGGGATCGGCGCCTCCCTCGTGGATGACATACGCGCCGCGGAAGAGGTTTTCAGCTCCGCGGCTTCCGCCGTGATCAAGGACGGGGACATTCTGCCGGGTGAGCAGCATCGCGACGGGGCCGCTTTTGTGCGCGAGGGCCGCGAGCCATGCCTCACGTGTTTCCTCGGCGTCGGCGGGACGGATGACCGTCAGGCCGGGGATCGCCCGCGCCGCGGCGAGGTGCTCGACCGGCTGGTGCGTGGGCCCGTCCTCCCCGACGAAAAACGAATCATGGGTGAAGAGGTATATGGTATGAAGACCTGAAAGCGCGGCAAGCCTCACGGGCGGGCGCATGTAGTCCATAAAGACAAAGAATGTCGCCGAATAGGGGATGTATCCCCCGTAATAAGCGATGCCGTTCTGAAATGCCCCCATGGCGTGCTCACGTATGCCGAAGTGAATGTTGCGCCCGGTCGCGTTCTTTCCGGTTTCGCTGAATCCTTTTACAAACGATTTATTGCTCGGCGCCAGGTCTGCCGACCCGCCGATAAGCCCGGGGATTTCTTTAAAGAGCGCTTCGAGGACCGTGCCGCTCGCGTTTCGGGTCGCCGCTTTCGATCCGGTCGCGAATGTCGGAAGCGCTTTCCTGAGTCGGTCGATATCGGGCGCGGAATGAAATGCCTTCCAGCGCTCTCCTGCAGGGCCGGACATTGCTTTTTTGAATTGAATCTGCCACTGACTGTATTCGGCTTCCAGTTCGGCTTTTCTCTCGCGGAATATTTCGTAGACGCGCGGAGGTACGCAGAACGGATCATTCAGCGGGCAGCCGATATTCTCCTTGGTCGCGCGCACTTCTTCCTCGCCGAGCGGCGCGCCGTGCGAGTCGGCGCTTCCTTCCTTGCCGGGGCTTCCCTTGGCAATGCGTGTTTTCGCGATGATAAGGGATGGCAGTGCGGTTTCGGCCTGTGCGTTCGTTATTGCTTCGAAAATCGCGTCGTGGTTGTGGCCGTCGATTTTCTGAACGTGCCAGTTGTATGCCGCAAAGCGCGCCGCCACATCCTCGGAGAAAGCGAGATCGGTGCTTCCTTCGATGGATATATTGTTCGAGTCATAAATGAAGATGATGTTGCCGAGGCCGAGGTGTCCCGCGAGCGATGCCGCTTCGGAGGATATCCCCTCCATGATGTCGCCGTCGCTTACGATGGCGTATATCCTGTGGTCGAAAAGCGTGCCGTCGACATTGAATTCTTTCGCGAACATGGAAGCGGCGAATGCCATCCCCACTGCGTTTGCGAATCCCTGGCCGAGAGGGCCTGTCGTCGTTTCGACGCCGGGAGTGTGCCGGAACTCTGGGTGGCCGGGAGTGATGCTTCCGAGCTGACGGAAATTACTTATGTCATCAAGCGTTATAGCATATCCGGCGAGGTGGAGGACCGAGTAAAGGAGCATCGAGCCGTGGCCTGCGGAAAGAACGAAGCGGTCGCGGTTCGCCCAGCCGGGATCGGAAGGATTGTAGCGCAGTATCCGGGTCCAGAGAACCGCGGCGATATCGGCGCACCCCATCGGCATTCCGGGGTGGCCGGAGTTGGCTTTTTCAACGGCATCAATAGAGAGGGATCGTATGGTGTTGGAAAGCAGTATGAGGTCGTCGTTGTGTATCTGCATGTCGGCTCCGGATTGTTTGTGAAATGTATAACTGTACCAGTATATCAAACGCGCCTGTCATAAAATAGCATGCCGGGAATCAGGCCGCGGACGTATTTTGTAATTGGATGGAACGCGCTTCGTAATGAAACAGCCGAAAGGGGCTGATAATTTCAATACTTTTTTGTCAGATATCGCGCTAAAAATCAAGCCATACATGGTCGTGTCTGTAAAAAAAGAGGAATCTTTAATTTATGGCTTGCATTAAAAATCAAGGACATTAAAAAAGATAAGACTTTGAGGCGGATACCTTGGAGAACCAATGAAAAAGCTACACTCCACTCTTGATATCAAGCTGAACAGCATCCTCCGGATATACAAAAAGGGTTTTGGCTATTCCAGGCTTATCGTTACCGATGTAACCGAGCATTTTTTCTCCGTTTCGGGGGATGATGATTTCGTGGCCCACGTCGGGCAGGGGGATGTTGTCGAAGCGTATTACTGGGTGGAGCACAGCGCGTCGTATGAGTTCGTGCTTGAAGTGCTCGGAAAGTTCGAAAAGGAACTCAAACTCGTTTTTTTCAAGCATACCGATAAGATTACCTGGAGCGAGGAGCGGAAATGCCTCACCGCCGAAGTGGCAATCCCGTTCAAATTCTTCACGTTCAGCATCGATGAATCGGCGAAAGTCTTCAGTTCAAAGAACGTCGATCCCCACGAAGGGACTATTGTTTCGCTCAGCGACAGGGAGGCTCTGGTCCGCTATGATGGCGTTATCGAAAAGAACACTTTCATGAGAGGGCACATCCTCTTCAGGGGGGATGATCTCGCGATTACGGGCAAGCCCGTACCCTTACAGGAAGCGGGGCAGGGCATCTATCGGATTGAATTCAGCGGAATGAGCGAAAAGGAGCGTAATCGAATTCTTGATTATATCTTCACGATCTACCGCGAATGAACGGCAGACCGTGAAGGCAGTGCTTCCCGTCAGCCGCCCTTTATCAGGTCATTCAGCGTCGCGCCGCCGACGATCTTCTTCCTCGTATCATCGAGCTCTTTTAATAGCCTCTGTAAATATTTCCTGACCGGGCTTGCGGCCTGCATCGAAGGCGGAAGCACGAGTCCCACATTGTGTACAAGCTCTATGACGTCGGCAAGTTTTATATTGATCGAAGCATTGGCGGGAAGATAGTTCTCGCTCGCGTTTTCCGAGATGAACTTCTCTTTCTTGAACAGCCTGATGAAGTGGGAAACCTCATCCGCTTTTTGAGAAGTGAGTTTCAGCAGTTCGGATAAAGTCGTTTCTCCCTTTCCTGTCTCAAATTTATTATAGATAAAGTGCAGTATCGCCAGCCCGTGGGCAACATGCATCTCGCTGAGATCCTTTGAAGTGCGCTTGAGTTTGAGGTAGGTGTGCGGGTGCATCAGCGTGTATGAAACCTCGGCGCCATAGAGCATGATAAGCGCGGATGCATACACCATGAGGAGAAAGATCGGAATTGCGGCGAGCGCGCCGTATACCGCGACAGAACCTCCGGCGAAATATTTAACATAAACGATGAAAAGGAGTATGAAGCTCACCCATACCGTGCCGGTGAAAGCCGCACCGATGGCCGCCGGCTTGAACGGAACCTTGATATTGGGAAGCAGCATATAGGTCAGCAGGAAGAGAAGCCAGATAAAGATGAATGGCGCAAAAAAGTTCAACAAAATGATTATGAAATTCCTGCTTTTGAGTCCTGTCCAGTGCCTTCCGTTGTCGCGCGAATGAGCGATAAGCCCGTCTGCCCCGATCAGCCAGATCCTTCCTCCCATGCTGGTAATCCGGTTGATTTTGTTCCCTGTGAGTTTGATCTTTCGCCAGTTGGCGCCGCCGTCAGTTGTGGATATAATGATCCCTTCTTCGCCCGCGGCAAAGCCGGTATTGGGATTTGAGAAGAATACGGAACGGTAGTTGTTCTCCTGAAATTTTTTTGCCGTCCAGGTCTTCCCTGAATCGTTGCTGGCCAGGATGACTCCATCATTCCCTGCCAGCCAGATGGTATTATTAATAAAAAAGGCGCTGTTGAGATTGACGGGGCGTCCTTTTCTTTTTGCTTCCTCGATTTCCCGAAATTCCCATGTCGCCCCGCCGTTTGCGGTGGTGATGACCACTCCGCGGTCTCCGGTTATGATCCCCCTTTCTCTGTCAAAGGTGATGGAGTTCAGGCTCGACGAGTATTCCGGCCACTCTTTTACCTCCCACCCTTTTCCGCCGTTTTCGGTCCAGAGCAGACAGCCGTTATCGGTAATCATGTATCCCTTCAGGGCGTTAAGCATGTGTATGTCCAGGAAATTGAAGGACCCCCATTTCTCGATCATCCACGATTCGCCGCCGTTCCTGGTTGTGAGAACTATTCCTTCTTTGCCCGTGATCCATCCGTTTTTGCCGACGAACTGAATGTCGGTAAATTTAGATTTTTTCAGATCAAGAAGTTCCATCCGGAACTCGTCTTCATAGAACGCGTGGCTTGAGGCCTCATACTGGTAGATGCGCTGATTCTCAAAATCGACTCTTTCAAAATTAAGCTGTTTCGGGTGGAGTGACGTCATGGGCGTCTGGAGGATGCTGCCTCTGCTGCCAACAATCCACAGATTATTGTCAACCTGTGTAACGGCCCTGTAGTTTGGGAGCGTGAAGGTGCGCGATATCTCGGTGGCGACGGTAGTCCCGGCGATCAGCATGATGGGACCGAGGGTAAGCGCGGCCCAGTAGTAAACCATTCGAAGTGCGATCGACCGTTGCCGTTTCACTTCGTAGATGTCGTTAAGCGACTGTTCGAGTGTGCGCAGCACCGCGGTTGCCGTGAATATCATTATAATAGCGCCGATTCCTCCGATCTTGCCGGCGTTGTCGATAAGCCCGGAGATGGAGTCGAGCACCGGATCAATATTGAGGCGTATGTTGTGCTGGAGCATGAACAGGGTAATGTTGCGGAACAACTGCTCCTTTTTGTTGCCGACACCGGAAACTACCGAGTAAAACGTGAGCGCCACAGTGAGTGTCGGGATGAGGGAGATAATGGTAGTGTAGGCGATGGAGGATGCCCGGGTGGTACAGTTGTCTCGAATGAATTTTTGCGTCGACACGATAAAAACCTTTACCGTATTGACAAGCTTCTTTCCCACATAATTGTAGGTGTCCTCGCCAAGATATATCTGGTTAAGGAAGGCTTTAATCCTGTTGATGATTTCATTGAGCCTCCCGCTGACGCGGGTTTTGAGGCTTGCTTTCGCGGACGGTTTTGTACCCTGTGCGGTATTCTTTTCGGTCATCACCTGTCTCCATGATCGGTTTTGAATATTGAATCATTCTTCCGCGCGGGAGGTCAATTAAAAAATGCGATGCACGGTGTCTGTATTGAATCAAAATGCTGACATGTTGATGGTTAAAAATAAATAATATAAAATGGAAATATCTTGACGAATATAATTCCATAATAAACAATTGGAAATATAAATAACAATAAGGAGGAAGGTATCGGTATGAAAAAAGGCGTATTTCTTGGCGCTCTGATAGCGTTGCTGTTTGCCGCGGGGAGTCTTTTTTCGGACAATGATTCTCCTGTAGGAAGATGGCGGACCATCGACGATGAGACGAAAAAAGCAAAATCGATCGTAGAGTTGTTTGAATCAAACGGCGTTATTTATGGCAGGATAGTCGAGCTGATCGGCGAACCGGACGGCGGCAAGGGAAAGACCTGTGATAAATGTCCCGGCGCCGATAAAGGCAAGCCTACAGTGGGACTTGTATTCGTGAAGGGGATGAGGAAAGACGGCGCGCAGTATGGCGGCGGACGTATCCTCGATCCGAACAACGGGAAAGAGTATCGATGCAACATGAAGGTCGTTGATAACGGCGGCAAGCTTGAAGTACGTGGATTTATCGGTTTCTCGCTGCTTGGACGGACTCAATACTGGTATAGAGTAAAATAACGGCGTTTGTCAGATCGTTTTGAAATTCAGAAAAACCCGCCGGTGAAAATCGGCGGGTTTTCATTATTTTCGAAGGATATGGCGGCAAAAATATTTAAATTAATCATTGACAGCTATATGGTATGCACATAGCGTTGTTTCCATCTTAAAAAAGAGGGGGTGTGGACGGAGAATGCCGAATCCACTGGAAGTCGACGTAAACGGTGATCTCGAGCGTGCATTTAAGAATCTCAAGAAGAAGATGGCTTTCGAAGGGATTTTTAAAGAGCTGAAGCGCAGGCGTTATTATGAAAAGCCGAGCGCCGAGAAGAAGCGGAAACGGGAAGAAGCTGCGAGAAGGCGCCTGAAGAAGATGAGAAGGTTTGCGGCCCAATCAAAAGGCAGCAGCGGAAAGAAAGTGGTCAGCATGCGCGTTCCTCGCGACGGTGCTGATTCCGAAGAAAGATAAATCGAATATCCGATCACCAGCAGGTGATTTAAAAAATAAAAAATCCGGCACTGCCGGATTTTTTATTTTCGAGCGAACGAGTGAAGTGGAAAGCGAAGCTTTACATTTCCGAGAGAGCGAAGACAAGAAGCGGTTTAATACCCCGCGGCTTGCCGCGTAACGTGAGTTCAGGGCTCTGCCCTGAGGTTTAATGCCGCTTATTTTACACCTTCCCGTTAGCGACTATCCTGTGAGCGATTACCGGTCCACCTGGTCGGATTGAAAAAGGAATGAGAGATGACAGATGAAATGAGTCTCCAGCCGCTTGCCGAGCGATGCCGGCCGAAAAAAGTTGAAGACTTTGTAGGTCAGAAACATCTTCTCGGACCCGGAAAAATTGTGCGCGCGATGATGGACGGCGGCACCGCCTTTTCAATGATTCTCTGGGGGGAGCCGGGGACGGGCAAGACGACACTCGCGCGCCTTATCGCCGAGCATTGTCACATGGAAGCATTTTTCCTGAGCGCGGTGTCTTCCGGTGTCGGGGATGTGCGCAAGGTGATCGCCGCGGGGGAGGAGAACAGACGCAGGGGAATACAGACAATACTCTTCCTTGATGAGATCCACCGCTTCAACAAGGCACAGCAGGACTCTATCCTGAACGCGATTGAAGCCGGTGACATCATTCTCATCGGCGCCACCACGGAGAACCCTTCGTTTCAGGTGATATCGCCGCTTCTGTCACGCACCAGGATACTGCGCCTTCAGCCGCTCTCGCCTGATGATCTTCGTGATATCCTTGAAAGGGCTCTCGCCGGCGATGAGGTGCTGAGCGAAAAGAAGATCGTCTTCCCCGAAGATGGACAGGCAATGCTTATCGAACTGGGGCAGGGCGACGCCAGGCGTATGCTCAATATCCTCGAAACCGCGGCTTTCCTCGCTTCTGACGGGCGTATCACCCATGAGATACTGAAGGAGGCATATAAGGAAACCGTCGTCTACTATGACCGCGCCGGGGACCGTCACTACGATACGATATCGGCTTTCATTAAATCGATGCGCGGCTCTGACCCCAATGCGGCGGTCTATTATCTTTCGCGGATGATTATCGGAGGAGAGGACCCTGTTTTCATCGCCCGCCGCATGGTGATTTTCGCGTCGGAGGATATCGGCAACGCTTCGCCCCAGGCACTTCCTATCGCGACAGCGGCGCTCACGGCCGTGCAGAATATCGGCATGCCCGAAGCAGAGATCATCCTCTCGCACTGCGCCACGTTTCTCGCGTCGTCGCCCAAAAGCAACGCATCCTATCTCGCGCTCAAAAAAGCAAAGGCGATAGCAGAGAACTTCGTGCATCCGATCCCGATGCATCTCCGCAACGCTCCTACCGGCCTGATGAAGAAGATGGGATACGCAAAGGGCTATCAGTATCCCCACGATTTCAAGGGACATTTTGTCAGAGAGAATTATCTGCCCGATGAAATCAAAGGTGCTGTATTTTACGAGCCTACAGAAGAGGGGATGGAGAAGGGGATAGCGGAGCGGCTGCGCCGCCTCTGGCCTGAAAAGTATCGCCAGGGCGGCGGTTAGCCTGCGAGCCTCGGACTATTTTTTCCTGCGCCGGATGACCGGTTTCTTCGGCGCGGGAGGTTCGGGAGTCGGTTCTTCTTCAACAGGCCCCGGTGCCGATTCAGCTTCGATGATCGCTGCGGTGCGCTTCTTCTTGATCCTGAATTTGCTTTCGACGGATTCCCTGAATATGTCGATGTACTCGAATACCGCCGGTACCACGATAAGGGTAATGAGCGTCGAAACGGTAAGCCCGCCGATGATCACAACGCCCATGCCCACACGGTATTTCCCGGCTTCTCCGCCCGCAAGCACCATCGGAAGCGTACCGGCGATCATGGCGAAAGTGGTCATAAGGATCGGCCGCAGACGCACGAGACCGGCGTGCATAATCGCTTCTCTTCTTGACATTCCGGACCGGACCCCTTCGATCGCGAAGTCCACGAGCAGAATCGAGTTCTTGGTCACCAGACCGAGAAGCATGACAAGTCCGATCATTGAGAAAATATCAAGCATCTTGCCGGTGATGAAGAGCGAGATGAACGCTCCCGAAAGCGCGGGAGGGAGCGCCATGAAAATCGTGAGCGGCGTGATGAACGATTCGTAAAGGCTTGAGAGCACAAGGTAGATGAAGATCAGCGCGAGGAAGAACGCAATCATGATGTTCTGCACCGTTTCCTTGAAGCTGTCAGCCTGCCCGATAAATGAATAGCTGATTCCGGAAGGCATCGGCATTTCGCGCTCGAGGATCTGCCTGGTGCGGTCGAGTGCCGTGCCCACGGCGCCGCCGGGAGCGATATTGGCCATGATCTGTATGACCCTGGCGCGGTCCTGCCGGAGTATTTTTGACGGTCCGATCTCCGATTTGCTCGAGGCGATCGCGGTGAGGGGGATCATCTTGTTGTGGATATTGGGTACCCGGATATTGGCAAACGCGCTCCTTATATCCCGCTGATCAGGACGAAGCTTGATCCTTACATCATATTCCAGCCCTTTGTCATGAAGCTTGCCGACTATGTTCCCCTCAACCTGGTAGCGAAGTTCACGTCCTGCCGTTACATGGGTAACGCCGAGCATCTGCATCTTCTGGTCATCCAGGTGCACCTGGAATTCGGGCTTGCCCTCCCGATAGCTTGTTGTGATTTCCGTGAGATCGGGGATTTTCTTCAGGCGCTCCACGACTTTCTGCGAATAATCCTGAAGGAGATTAAGATCGTTGCCCATGATGTTGAGCATGTACGGCTTATTGGTGCCGCTTCCGCCCGCTCCGCGCTGATAACGGTCGACCGATATATTGGCGAACGCGAAATCCTTGAGCATATCGCGTATCTGCTTCTGGAGCTGTTCGGAAGTTTTGGTGCGCATGTTCATCGGCACCATGAAAACTCCGACAGTGCCTATGTTGTCCTCGCCATTATCGGTGCCTATCATGATTGTCATGTAGTCCAGTTCAGGAATGGTCTTTACCCGCTCGGCGATCTGCATCGCGATTTCGCGCGTGCCTTCCAGGCTGGTGCCCGAAGGCATGTCAATGTTGACCAGATATTCTCCTTCACCGGCTTCAGGTGAAAATGTCTTTTTAACGGCCTTGAACGCGCCAAGGCTGATAATAAGTACGAGGGTGGTGATACCGAGAATAACAAGGGGATGGCGGATGCTGTAGCTGAGAATGACTTTGTAGTATTCCTCGAATTTATCCTGCAGCCTGTCAAACGATGTTACCACGAAATTTTTTGCCTTGTGGCCGGAGCCGGCGAAGTAGGCGCTGAGAAGAGGGGCGACGGTGAGCGCGTCAAAAAGACTGATCGCCATCGCGAACACAACGGAAAGGCCGAACTGCTTGAAAAACCTTCCAACGATGCCGGAGAGGAAACCGATCGGGAGGAAGACCGCGATAATGGTCAGGGTGGTGGCTATAACGGCGAGCATAACCTCGGTCGTTCCTGCCTCGGCGGCCTCGTCGGATTCCATTCCGGATTCAAGCTTGCGGAAGATGTTTTCCCGCACCACAATCGCGTCATCAACGAGCAGTCCCACGGTGAGCGAGAGCGCCATGAGCGACATCAGGTTCAGGGTAAATCCCATCGCGTACATGATGACAAACGCACCGAGAAGGCTGTTGGGAATGGCAATACCGGTGATTATTGTGGATCTGATATTGCCGAGGAAAAGATACACAACGACAACCGCGAGGATGATACCAATAACCATGGTTTCGATAACATCGTTAATGTTGCGGCGGATATACTTCGCGGTATCGTAGACAAAGGTAAGCCGGGGATTCCCGGGGCTTGACCGTATGACATCGTTGACTCTGCCAATGCGCTGCATCACCCCGTCAGCCACGGCCACTGGATTGGCGCCGGACTGTTTGAATATGTCGATCATGATGCACTGCTTCATTTCACGCTCAACCTGCGTTTGTTTGGTTCCTTTCGAGAATAGTCTCTTGAAGAAGCCGGGCTGTTCAGCTTTCTCCCCCTTCGGATAATACAGGTAGGCCATCGTTTTTGTTTCTTCGGCCCCGTCCACCACTGTGCCTACCGATTGCACGGTGATTGAATTGGCTATATCACCGGAGAATGAAACTACGCTCTTTTTGATCTGATCGACATTGCGGTATTCGCCGATTGTCCTGAATAGAGTGGATTTCGCGCCCACATCATACTTGCCGACAGGGATGTTGGCGCCGGCGTTTTTTAGACGGTCCGATACCGTAACCGCGGGAATTTCAAGCTCATTAAGCCGGTTGCGATCGAGCTCGATCCGAACCTCACGCCGCGTGCCGCCGCTGAGACGCACTTCGCCCACGCCGAGCACCTGTTCGAGCATCGGTTTAATTCGTTCTTTGACGAGGTCATACAGATCTGTCGGAGAAAGATCGGCAGTAACCGCGAGGGTAAGGACTGGCTGATCGGTGAAGTCAAATTGACGCACAAGAGGTTCATCCTCGAGGTCGGTCGGGAGCTGGTTCCGCGCCAGTGACACTTTCTCACGCATCTTTTCTTCGGCATAGCGGACATCCGTCTCGTAGGTGAATTCAGCGATCACGATCGATACGCCTTCCATGTTGCGCGACGACAGGCGCTTGATGCCGGAAATCGTACTGATCTGTTCTTCGAGGGGCTTGGTAATGAGCGATTCTATCTCCTCGGGAGATGCCCCGCTGTAAAGGGTGGTGACGGTAACAACGGGAAAATCGATCGGGGGAAACAGGTCGACACCGAGCCTTTTCAGTCCTATGAGACCGGTTACGAGCATGAGAATCACGATACAGCTGATGAATATCGGGCGTTTGATTGCTAATCGGGCTATGTTCATTACCTAAGCTCCTGCAATAATTGAGATTTTTCTATATCATGCTTTCGATCAGAGTATCGAACGATTTTTTCATAACCACGGCTATCGTGGGAACAGCAGGGAGCCGCATTATAATCCGGTTCGGTTTCGCCCGTTGTTCTCTGCGATTTTATCATAGGATTAAAATATTTAATCATAAGGTTAAACTAATTGATTAGGCGTAAAAATCCGTCAATAAAAAAATTGGTTCAGTCAATGTCGGATACTATTTTTTTAGCTGATGAAAACCGTATGATTGCTTAAAGGGCGGGGAATGTATAAATTCAAAAAAATAATTGCATATATTTTAACTTCATGGTCTTATGGGGGAAAGCAATCAATAGTCTAATGGTCTGACCCTGCGGCATGTCTGGGATAACGACCGGTTCTCACATTTTTCTGGTTAATAAGGAGATTTTGATGGAAAAGTTATTAATTCTAGTCGCATTTGCGGCATTGCTATCGATCGGGTGCGCCAGCCGTCAGCCGGCTGAGTGTGTGGGTGGAGATTGTCTTGATGGCAAGGGAAATATGCAGCTTAAAAGCGGAGCTACCTATACCGGTGAGTTCAAAAATGGGGTGAGGACCGGTATGGGTACTTTCCTCTGGAATGATAAGCAGAAGTATGACGGAGAATGGAAGGAAGGAAAACGGAACGGGAAGGGTACCTACACGTATCCTGACGGCGCTCAGTATGTTGGAGAATTTAAAGACGACCGCCGTCACGGGGCAGGAACCTATACATGGCCGAATGGCGATAAATATGTCGGCGAGTGGAAAAACGGAAATATCGATGGAAATGGCACGTATTCCTATCCTGGAGGCAGCGAGCTGAAGGGAGAATTCAGGGAAAACAAATACGTTGGCCCCACGGCCCCGGTAGCCGCTCCAGCACCGGCTCCTGCACCTGCTCAGGCGAAGTAAACACTCTCGTGTCCTGCAGCCGCGCGCCTGTCGCGCGGCTATTTAATCACCATATCGAAGTAAGTTTTGTTGTCGGTGACTTTATAGCGGTCGAGGTTGAGCTTTTTTCCCTTCGGAATATAGGCGAACGGCTGTTTTTTCGGGGTGATGCCCGTGAAAAGCGAATAGATGCCGACTGCGATCCCTTCGGCGATTTCCTGTTGTTTGGATGTCAGTATATATCGATGTCGCGCGTTGTTCAGCACGCCAAGCTCAATAAAAGCGGCAATTGCGTTGACATGAAGCGGCACCGACCATGTCGATATATAGGGTCGAGTCATCCTCTGGTGGGGATGGCCGAGATTGTTGAGGTGAAGTGAGTAGAGTATATAGCGGATAAGTTCAGCGGTGGCATAGTAGTTGTCTCCGCCGAACCCTTCTTCTCCGCCATCGCGGCGATATTCCTCATATTTTGATCTTTCACGTTCCCAGAATGCGCCTTTCGGCATAAACCCCTGAAACGAATTAGCGTATGCCGTTCCCGGAGGGTGATTGACGGCATCTTTTTCCCATCCATCAGCGTCTTTGTACGCCCAGGAAACCATGTTGTAGCGATAGCCTTTAAATTCACCGAGTTTGATATGCCTGTTTTTTTCCAGAGGGTAGCTCATGAAATAGAAGGTGGCATCCTTCAGAAACCATTCAAAATAACCGCGCTTATCGTCTTCCTGGAACCAGTAGCGATAAGGGCTTTTATAGAAAAAATCACTTCCCTTTTTTCCCTGCAGATGCAGGAGGCCATCATTAATGATGGAGTAGGGGGCTACAATAACGGGGCTCATGCCGCGATATATTTCAGATTGTGTGGTGGTCAGGTGGAGAGATACCACAAGGTGAGGCTTTTTTTGATTGATCGTGGATATCCTGCCGGGTTTGAGTGCGCCCTTCCTGTCGGGAAAGTCGTAAAGGCGGAACTCGCTGTTCGGGTCCTCCCGCTTTTTTATGCTGTCAACATTGCTCGAGTCGCCTCTGCTCAATGAGGCTGCGATCGATATTCTGGGGGGCGTGTCATCGCTGAATTTTTTAACGATTTCCCTGAAGCGATCGAAGTCACCTCCGGGTGCACACAGATCAAGAATCTTCTTAGTCCTGTCGGCTATCTGGTATACGAGTACATGTTCGTTGAGGCCTTTCCATGAGGCACCCTCGGCAAAATACATCAGGAATTTTCCGGATATGGTATCATAGCGGTCGCCGTTGGCTTTTTTATTAAGACATACCCCTCCATGTCCGGGATCGAGTACCACGCGGTAGAGGGGAGGTTCCTCCCTGCTTGTGGGGGAAGGCATGATCAGGGTGGTGATCATTAGTGGGATAAGATATAAATATTTGATCAATTGCATAATCCTAACGGCACGAATTTCCATTTTTATGATAGTTCACTAAAAAAGAGGGGTGTCCCCCTCTTTTTTATAGTAACTGCCAGATGGCGTGTGGTGCGTGTGATCGTTATTTTCTTTCTTTGATCTTATTCTGATTGTCCGCTATGTGAGTCGGAAGATCAAAGCCTTTCTTTTTGTCGATAAGTTCACGAATCATCCTCTCCTCTTCTGCGTCGGGAAGATCCTTGCGTATCATTTCATCGTTAATAAGGTCATTCATTATTTGAATGGCATACGACTTAGCGACCCGATAGTGATAAATTGAGTACATATATTTATGGTCGACTGACGCCTCATATGCACCATCCACTTCACCGTAAGCAACACGGAGCCTGCTCATGTTATCATAAAGCTGCTGGTTCTTATCCGGATCATAGCGGGTAAGCTTGTTAAGGGATACGATGAGGACCGCTTTTGCGCATACATCAAGCATCTCTTCGGTATCTTTCTTGTACTGTTCGGAAACCTTCTTTAAAAGATCGGAAATGGATTTCCTGTTTTCCTCGAGTATGTTGGTTGCGGTGATCACGCGGCGCTGATAATAATTCTGGAGTCCGTCGCGGTACTGCTTGTATACGTTCTGATATCCCTGCTTCCAGTCGGCTACATCGAAGTTAGAAGTAATCACTTTAAGGAGGTAAATGCGCTCCAGATTGTCTTTCATGAGTCCATCAACGCTTTCAACCGCTTTGAACCTCTGAAGATAGTTGTCGGTCCTGAGCATTCTGGAGTCTGGATCCTTTGCGGGATCATAACCCTCTTTGCCCGGCTGCTGGGCCGCTGCTTTCGGCTGTTCGGTTGTGGTCTGCGCCTGCTGAGAATAAACCGGATACGATACAAGTATTCCAGCCAGGAACATAAATACTATAAAACCCACTATGTTTTTAACCTTCATAGCAACACTCCTTTATCTTTATTCACCAGTAAATGGTTTAAAATCGAGCTTCCCTGCTCTTGTCCCTCAGGTTTGAAATATATTAGGTTATTATAAATTACTGTTTTTACGGAGGCAACCATTTTTTGAAAAAATTTTCATTATCATCAGCCGCCTCAATACCTATAATAACCCCTGTCATCTTTTTCGTCATAATGTGGTAAAAAGTTTAGTAAATATTTTAAAAAATATTTTAACTGAAGGCCGACATGAAAGCGGGTCGTGGAGTTTTCTCGCGGAGGATACAAAGACTGCAGTGGAAACTTGAATTCGGGAACGGCCGGAATTGATCGGCATTCCATCATATACACAAAAAACTATAAAAGAATAATAGTAATGTAAAACATCAGGTGATTTCTCTCTCAACGAAAGTTTTATTTTGTTGTATTATGATGCAAGAGTTATCCACATATTTATCCACACTATCCACAAAAAAAAATCTTTGTACCATTTTTTTTCGAGGATTAGGCCTGATTTTTGCGTCATTCAATATAAAAATGACATCAGCAAACGGTTTTTCCGGTCAAGAAGTGACATAACTCAAATTTACCCTGATCTGTTCAGGAGTTAGCGCTGTATTAATTTGCCAAGGGTTGTTCTTTTTTTTCATGTTAGAAGCTACCGCTTTAAGCTGACAGGCTGAGTTCACAAGGCAAAAAATCATATCTGTTGATATATAATTTTATGTTGATAATAGGATGAGATAAGTGCCTTATCATGTCTGGATAATATAATTATATAATATGTATATGATAAATTTTATAATTCAAAAGATGTATGTTTTGAAAATGGGGGGGCCGCGAGAATAAAAACTTCCCCTGCCGAGGTTTATTCACGTAATCGTAATTACGGTTGACAAATTGCGGGTGGCGGGCTTTATCACGGTATCGATATTCATCGGGAAATACAACGAAAAGAATGAAACTGACCAGGTGTATCCCTTATATCCTCTTCCTCTTTCTGGCCTGCGAGGGGATTACCTCGCACCGTGAACCGGATACTCTCTACGTGCATATATCAGCGGAGCCGGGGACGCTCAATCCTATAACCAGCACAGAAGCGATATCGGAAACAATCACCAGACACCTTTACGAAACGCTGCTTCAGCTTGATTACGATACGCTTGAAATGGTGCCTCAGCTTGCGGAACGCTGGGAAATGAGCAGCGATGGTCTCGTATACCGGTTTTTTCTTAAAAAGGGGGTCCTCTGGAGCGATGGCGTGGAGTTTACCGCGGATGATGTCATATATTCGTTCAATATGCTTAAATCGCCCCGTGTCGCAAGCGCGTCGTGGAAGGTATACTTTATCGACGTGCCGCGCGTCAGGAAAATAGACGCGTATACAGTGGAGTTTTACTGTACGCGCCCCTATTTCATGCGGCTGCAGTTTCTCGGGGAGATGCCGATTGTACCAAAACATATTTATGACAACGGGCAGGATTTTAACACGCACCCCGCTGACCGTCATCCGATTGGCACTGGGCCGTACCGGTTCGAGCTGTGGGATACAGGCAAGCGGATAGTGCTTGCCGTTAATGAACGATATCGGGGGAAGATACCTGAGATCAAACGCATTATCTACAAGGTAGTACCGGAACAGAACGTGGCGCTGCTCATGCTTAAGAAAGGCGAGCTCGATATGATGGCTGTCAGCAGTATCCAGTGGGTGCGCCAGACGAACACCGAGCGGTTTCTTGCTGAATTTTACAAATTGAAATATTATCAGCCCAATTATAATTATATCGGATGGAACGCGAGGAAGGTCTGGTTTCGCGACAAGAGGGTGCGCATGGCTCTGACCCACCTGGTGAACCGTCAGGCGATCCGTGACAAGCTGCTTTTCGGGCTGGGCGAGATCGTCAACGGTACCTTCTATATAAATAGTAAAAACTATGATCCATCGCTCAAACCGCTGCCTTTTGGCCGGAAGCGCGCGGCACAGCTTCTATCCGAGGCCGGATGGAAGGACACCGACAATGACGGCATTCTTGATAAGGACGGTGTGAAATTCTCATTTAACTTTACGATCGCGTCGGCAAACAAGTTCGCCGAGCGGCTGTCAATCATCCTAAAAGAGGATTTCTCGCGCGCCGGTATCGAAATGAACATCAACCGTTACGAGTGGGCGGTTTTCGTAAAAAAGCTCGACGAACGTGATTTTGACGCGGTCACTCTCGGCTGGAGCCTGGGATACAGCGGCGATCCGTACCAGCTCTGGCATTCGTCGCAGATAAAGGAAGGCTCGAACTTCTGCGCCTTTTCCAGCGCCGAGGCCGACCGCATCATCGAGCAGGCGAGGGTTGAGTTCAACGATGATCGCAGGGCGCGGCTCTACCACCGTTTCAATCAGATTATCCACGAGGAGCAGCCGTATACCTTCATGTTCTGCAATCCTTCGCTCGTGGTGGTCAATAAGCGGTTCGACAACGTGAAGGTCCACAGGAAAGGGCTTTTCATTCCGGAATGGAAGGTGCGTGCTAAGTAATGGCAAAATATATCCTGAAACGTCTTCTGCTGCTTGTGCCGACCTTCATCGGCATCACCTTCATCACCTACGCGATGATACGGATCGCGCCGGGCGACTTCACTTCGCTTCGCGCCGGTCTGCACGGCGAGCTCTCGCAGGGGGCCGAGTTCAAAAAGGTGATGGAGATGGAGCGAAGGCTCTACGGCCTTGACAGGCCGATCATTGTGGGATACGGGGAATGGCTCGGCAGGTTCGCCCGTCTTGACTTCGGCATATCCCGGCGCGACCGGATGCCTGTCGCCACTGTGATTAAGGAGAAGCTTCCGATCACCCTCGCGCTCAATATCATCAGCATGCTCATCATTTACACGATTTCGATACCGATGGGGATCGTTTCGGCGGTCAGGAAGGATTCCCTCTTCGACAGGGGGTCGAGCCTTGTCCTTTTCATCCTCTATTCGCTTCCTTCGTTCTGGGTGGGGCTCCTGCTCATCATGTTCCTGAGTTCGAGCGAATACATGAACCTCTTTCCGCTCGGCGGCGTGCTATCCGACTGGGCCGACGGCCTGGGCTTTTTCAAACGGTTCCTCAACGTGGCCTGGCACCTCGTGCTTCCGGTGGCGACGCTCACCTACGGAGGGTTCGCGTTCCTCTCCCGCTACACCAGGGCCAACATGCTCGAGGTGATAAAGGCCCAGTATATCACCACCGCGCGCGCAAAAGGGCTCTCCGATAAAAAGGTTGTGTTCGTCCACGCGTTTCGCAACTCGCTTGTGCCGCTGGTGACGCTTCTCGCGACGCTTCTGCCGGCCCTCCTCGGCGGGAGCGTGATCGTCGAGCGGATATTTTCCATCCCCGGCATGGGAATGCTCGCGTTCGAGGCGATACTCGCGCGCGATATTCCGGTGATCATGGCGATCGAAGCGATCGCGGCGATACTTACGATGGTCGGGATTCTCCTGGCGGACCTTCTCTACGGGCTTGTCGATCCGCGCATACGTCTGGAGGCGAAGCAATGAGAAACGAGGGATACTGGCGCACCGTATGGAACGAGTTCAGGCGCAAGAAGCTTTCAATGGCCGGGCTTGTCATCGTGGCAGTCCTCATATCCGTTGCGCTCTTCGCCCCGCTGATCGCCAACAGCAAGCCGTATATCTATATCCATAACGGGAAGGTGTACTTCCCGATCTTTTTCAACTACGCCGAGCTTCGCGATGTCGACCTGCGCGACGGGCGCCACAACGGGTTCAAGATCTTTCCGCCCATCCGCTATTCGTATTCGGAATATGACCTCGACTCGATAATCCTGCCGCCGGGAGGAACGCATTTCCTCGGTACGGACGAGCAGGGGCGCGACATGGCCGCGCGCATGATTCACGGCACACGGGTCTCGATGCTCGTCGGTTTCATCGCGGTCTCGATTTACGTTTCCATCGGCATCGTGATCGGGGCGCTTGCCGGTTTTTACGGCGGGGTGGTGGATATGGTGATATCCCGCATTATTGAGATCGTGATGTGCTTCCCGACGTTCTTCCTCATCCTCACGATACTCGCGCTCTTCGGCCAGAGCATGGTGAGCGTCATGGTGGTCATCGGCATCACAGGGTGGACGGGGATCGCGCGGATCGTGCGCGGCGAGTTCCTCAAGCTGCGCGAAATGGACTACGTGATTGCGGTGAAGGGGATGGGGGCGGGTGATCTGCGCGTTATCCTGCGTCACATCCTGCCAAATTCGCTCGCGCCGGTGCTGGTGTCGGCGACCTTCGGCATCGCGTCGACCATCCTGATCGAATCGTCGCTGAGCTTTCTCGGGTTCGGCGTGCAGCCGCCGACGCCGAGCTGGGGCGAGATACTGTCGCAGTCGAGCGGTTACATCGACGTGGCGTGGTGGCTCACGCTCATCCCCGGCTTCGCGATCTTCATCACCATCACCGCCTACAACCTGATCGGAGAGGGCTTCCAGGAAGCGATCGATCCGAAGGCGATCGGGAGCTGACGCGCGGATATTACAGCTGTGACGCGATGATCATCCGCTGGATGTTCGATGAGCCGTCGATAGATATGAGCAGCTGCGCGTCCTGAAAGATCTCCTGTATCGGGTTTTCCTCAAAAATGCCGCGGTATCCCATCGTTTCGATTCCGAACTGGGCGACGTCGCGCAGCGTCTCGCTCGCGTAGAGCTTCGCGATGGAAGCCTCCATCGTGAATTCGAGGTCGCGGTCAATGTGAGAGAGCGCCTCGAGATAGAGCAGGCGCGAAGCGCGGATACGCGCCGCGAAATCTGCGAGACGGAACGAAATCCCCTGGAACGAGAAGAGCGGCTTGCCGAGCTGCTCACGCGATTTGGTGTATTCCACGATTGTGTCGAAGACCTTCCGCGCAGACCCCACACAGCAGGCGGCCACGAACGGTCTGCACTTGTCGAAGGTTTCCATCAGAAGGAAGTAGCCGCTGCCCTCGTTTGCGAGTAAGGCATCCGCGGGAACGAAGACGTCATTGAATTCCACCCATCCGGTGACAGTATGCTGAAAGGCGCATCCGCTGTACGGGCCGCCTCTGGTAATGCCCGGCGCGTTGGCGTCGACGATGAAGGCGTTCAGTCCCGCGCGGCCTGATCCGGGCGAGGTCGTGGCGATGACGACATAGGCGCCCGCGGTAAGGTTATTGAGCACCACGGTTTTCTTTCCGTTGATGACGTATCCGCCGTCGCGCCTGTCGGCACGGCACTGGATCGCCGCGATGTCCGAGCCGGCCTTTTCCTCGGTGAGGCCGAATCCGAGCGGAGACCGGTCCTTTGTCACCATGGAAAATATCCGCTTCTTCTGCTTTTCGGAGTCGGCGATCTTTATGAATTCGGTGCAGTGGGTCGTGGTCAGGAGAGGCGGCATGACGGAGATGCAGCCGTATCCGAGCTCCTCGTATATCAGGCCGGCGGTGGTGTAGTCGAGTCCCCTGCCACCCGCGGATGAAGGCACGAGCAGCGCCTGGTATCCCCCTTCACAATACGCCTGATAGAGCTTCAGGGACGCGGCTGCCTTTCCTTCGGCATCTGGCGCGGGCGCGGGATGCGCTTCGATGAAGCGGGCGGTTTCTTCGATAAGGGCGGTCTGCTGCTGGCTCAGTTCAAACATCGCGCTTCCTCCTCCACTCGATGTAATCGACATACTTCTCTATCATTTCAACTTCGTTCGGCGCGCAGCGCTCGATACGGCGGATAAGAGAGGCGATCGATTCAGCGCCGGCGGCGGCAGCGGTTGACCGGGGCAGGGTGGTTCCCGAAGTAAGCTCGTCGGAGATGAAGAAGCTCAGGTCTTTTTCGAGGATGTCGGCGAACTTCTGGATCTGATTGAGGTAGAGCCGCCGTTTGCCGAGTTCGTAGTTGGAGAGCGCCGCCTGGGTGATCTCCAGGCGCTCGGCGAGGTCCGACTGTGTCCAGCCGCGTTCCTCGCGGGCGATCTGTATCTTTTTGCCGATCTCTTTGAATCCCATCTACTAATCCTGCCCTGTGATCGCACGGTCGCTTTGTAGCGGCTATCATTCTTTTTCCTTCAAAAACATCAACGAAAATTTATTGACAGATATAACACTATTTTATCATGTATAACAAAATGTTATAATATTGGCTATTTTGTGGTTTATGAACACTTATAAAAGCGAGGGTATGATATGAGCCGCATTATCGACAGGCGTGATCAGCAGTTTGTGCTTTTTGAGATGCTTGGCGTGCAGGAGCTGTTCAAAACCGAGAAGTACCGCGAATTTTCCCGCGAGACTTTCGACATGATGCTCGAAATGGCACAGAAGATCAGCGAGGAGGAGATCCTTCCGCGCTACATGGAGGGCGACCGCGAAGGGGCGAAGCTCGTCAACGGCGAGGCGAAGGTGCCGCGCTGCTACCATGATCTTCAGAAAGTGATGGTTGAAGGAGGATGGTTCACCATGTCGGCGCCTCCCGATGCCGGCGGGCAGGGGCTTCCCTACATCATCGAGAAGGCGGTGCAGGAGCATTTCATCTTTAACATGGCCTACTACATGTACTCCGGCGCGGGTATCGGCGCGGCGCAGCTGATCGAGAAGTACGGGAGCGAAGCGCAGAAGAAGAAGTACATGTACAGAATGTATTCGTGCGAGTGGGGCGGAACGATGGTGCTCACCGAGCCCGAGGCCGGCTCCGACGTCGGTGCGCTTAAGACGCGCGCAGTGCGCCAGCCCGACGGGACATTCCGAATATTCGGCTCCAAGATATTCATCTCGGGCGGCGACCATGACCTTGTATCCAACATCGTGCACCCGGTGCTTGCCCGTATCGAGGGCGATCCGGCGGGGACGTCGGGGATATCGATCTTCCTTGTGCCGAAATACCTTGTCAACGATGACGGCACGCTCGGGCGCCGCAACGATTACTCGATCACCGGCATCGAACACAAGATGGGCCTCAAGGGGAACGCGACCTGCGCGATGAGCTTCGGCGACAACGGCGAGTGCTACGCGGAGCTCCTCGGCGAAGAGCGCCAGGGAATGAAGATCATGTTCAATATGATGAACGAGGAGCGGATAAATATGGGCGTGCAGGGGGTAGGCACAGGTTCGGCCGCCTACCTTCACGCGCTTAATTACACAAAGGAGCGTGTGCAGGGCAAATCGCTCAAGGACATGGCAAACCCCGACGCGGCGAGTGTGCCGATCATCAAGCACGCGGACGTAAGGCGTATGCTCCTCTGGATGAAGAGCCACGTGGAAGGAATGCGCGCGCTCGTGTACCTGTGCGCCTACGCGATCGACCGGAAGCACTCGTTCGAAGGCGAGGAAGCTGAGAAATGGCACGGAATCATGGAACTTCTGGTGCCGATCACCAAGGCCTACTGCACCGACATGGGGTTCCGGGTCACCGAGCAGGCAATCCAGTGCTACGGCGGATACGGGTTCTGCCAGGACTATCCCGTTGAACAGTTCATGCGCGATCTGAAGATCGGATCGATCTACGAAGGCACTAACGGCATCCAGTCGCTCGATCTCGTGGGACGGAAGATCGGCCAGCGCAAAGGCAAAGACTTCATGAACTTCCTTGGCGAGATGGGCGCGACCATCGTCCGTTACCGTGAAGTGCCGGCGCTCGCGGCCGCGGCGAAAGAGGTGCAGGACGCGGTGAACCTGCTCGCCGAGATGGGAATGTATTTCGTACAGTGCGGCAAGGAAGGCAAGTTCATGGTGCCGGTAGGCAACGCGTACCCGTTCCTGATGCTCATGGGCACGGTTTCGATGGCGTGGCTCCTCTTCTGGCAGGCGGGCATCGCGCAGGAGAAGCTCGGCTCTATCCTTCGCGACGCGAAGATCGACGCGGCGGACGGGAAGGCGACGCGCGCCTTTTTGCGCGAGCATAAGGATGGCGCGTTCTATCAGGGGAAGATCATCGCGGCGGAATATTTTATCCACCATGTTCTTCCCGAGGCGCACGCCAAAGCGAAAGCGATCAGAAGCGAAAATCTCGGCTTCGTCACTATTCTCGATGAGAGTTTTGCGGCCGGCTGATGCCGGTACCTGAGATATCTGTTTGGGAGGAAACTTTCATGAACGACAATATCACGCAATACAAAAAGAAACTCTGCTCGGCCGAAGAGGCGGCAGGGGCGATACAATCCGGCTCATGGGTCGATTACGGATTTTTCAACGGGAAACCGATTCTCTGCGACAGGGCGCTCGCGGCGCGCAGGGACGAGCTCAAGGACGTGGTGATACTCTCGGCGGTGACGCTGCCGCCGATCCCCGAAGTGCTCGTGAAGGACCCGAAGGGAGAGGTGTTCACCTACAACGATTTCCACTTCAGTCCCCTGAGCCGCATTCTCCAGGACCAGATGGGAAATGTGTATTACAACCCGATCATGTACAGCGAGTGCGAGCGCTACTACGACGACAGGATCAACGATCCGGTCGTGGTCGGCACGCCGAAACGCAACGCCTCGATTGTGCAGGTTTGCCCGATGGATGACGAGGGATACTTCAACTTCGGCCTGCACAACTCGTCCACGCACACCTCGCTCACCAACACGGAGGTCGTCATCGTTGAGGTGAACGAGAAGCTCCCGCGCTGTCTGGGCGGTGCGAACGAGAAGATCCACATCTCACAGGTGACGCATATCGTGGAAGGGGAGAATCCTGATCTCTTAATGGCGCCGGTGCTGGAGCCGACCGACGCGGAGCGGCGCATTGCCGAGCATGTCATGGAGCACGTGCGCGACGGCTGCTGCATGCAGTTCGGTATCGGCGGCGTTCCCAACGCGGTGGGCAAGCTCCTGGCGGACTCCGGCCTCAAAGACCTCGGCTGCCACACGGAGATGCTGGTCGATTCATATGTCGATCTTTTTGAGAAGGGAAAGATCAACGGATCGAAGAAGAGCATCGACAAAGGGAAGATGGCCTATACGTTCGCGGTGGGAAGCGGCAGGCTGTATGATTTCATGAACGGCAACCCGCACCTCGCGTCGTACAACGTAGAGTATATCAACCATCCCAACATCATCTGTAAAAACGATAACGTGATCTCGATCAACTCGGCGATACAGGTCGACCTTTACAGCCAGATCAACGCCGAGAGCATGGGATTCAAGCAGGTGTCGGGCAACGGCGGAATGTTCGATTTCGTGCTCGGCTCCTACTGGTCGAACGGCGGGAGAAGCTTCATCTGCCTTCCCTCTACTTACACGACATCGGACGGCGTGGCGCATTCAAAAATCGTGCCGTTCCTCGATCCGGGCACGATCGTCACGGTGCCGAGGCAGATGGTGAATTTCGTCGTCACCGAATATGGATGGGTGTCGTTGAAGGGAGATTCGACCTGGGCGCGCGCGGAGAAACTCATTTCGATCGCGCACCCGGATTTCCGCGACGGGCTGATACAGGCCGCGGGGAAACAGAAAATATGGCGCAGATCAAACAAAATATGACGGCATGGCCGTATATGCAAAACCAGAGAAAACCATTTAAGGAGGCAGGATATGTTTGATTTTATGATGACCGAAGAACAGTTAAAGCTGCGCGACGATGCGCGGGCGTTTACGAAATGGGTGCCGAAGCAGATGATCCTCGACATGGACGCGGAGAAAATCCATTTTCCGCACGAGTACCTGAAGGAAGCCGGGAAGCGCAATCTCCTAGGAGTCCGCCTTCCGAAGGAGCTCGGCGGGCGCGGCCTCGGATGGGTCGAGGACGGGATCGTTGCCGAGGAGATAGGCGTGGCGAGCTACAGCCTCGCGTGCCTCTGGGGTGTGGGCGCGGACATCGTCTGCGAAGCGGTCGCCAAGTACGGTAATGACGATCTCAAGAAAGCGGTCGTGGTGCCGCTCCTGAAGGGCGAGGTGTACGCGGCCGAGTGTCTCACCGAGCCGAGGGGCGGATCAGACTTTTTCGGCGCGGCGACGACCGCGCGCAAGGACGGCGGCGACTGGATCATCAACGGCCAGAAGCGCTTCATCGTGGGCGCGGAAGGCGCGGACTGGTTCATGGTTTACGCGGTGACCAATCCCGGCGCGAAGGCGCACGAGCGGATGACCTGCTTCATGGTGCCGAGGGATGCGGGCGTTGAATCGAAATATATCTACGGCCTCATGGGTGTTCGCGGCGGCGGAGCGGGCAGGGTGATATTCAACGACGTGCGCGTTCCGGAGCGGTACGCGCTTAACGGCATCAACGGCGGCTTCCCGGTGTTCCAGACCAACATGATCCCAGAACGCCTCGGTACGGCGCTCATGACGATCGGTTCGGTGCGTCCGGCCCTTGAGATCGCCACCCGCTACACGGCGCAGCGCAAGGCGTTCGGACAACCGATCGCTAACTTCCAGGCCGTCGGATTCAAGGTCGCGGACTGCGCGCTCAAGATGGACGCGATGCGTGCGATCGGGTACGCCGCGGCGCGGTCGGTGGATTCAGGCAAGGCTTCGGCGGGACGCGTGCGGCGCATGGCCTCACAGGCGAAGAAGTTCATCACCGAGACCGCGTGGGAAGTGGCGAACAACTGCATGCAGGTGATGGGCGGTATCGGCTACACGAGCGTCTATCCGCTCGAGCGCATCCTTCGCGACATACGCCTGTCGATGATCTGGGTCGGCACCAACGAGATCCAGCAGATGATCATACAGAACGAGTGGTACAAGGAATACTTCAAGGTGCTGATGAACGAACCGGTGCGCGACGTCGAGGCTGACGCGGTGAACGCGGACCAGGTCGAAGAAAAAGTCTACGAATAATATCGAGGCGGATATGGAGGGTTGGACATATGGGTACATTCGCATACAATGAAGAGGCGCTGAAAAACATCGGGATAACCGACACCTCTATCCTCGATCCGCTCGTGGATGTGGAGTCGGCCCGCCAGGCGCACATGAAGAAGGACCCGTCGCATCGCGACAAACGGATGTCGCTCGCGGAGGCCATCCAGCAGTTCGTGAAGGACGGTGACATCTGGGCGGATACAGGCTTCGGCTATGTGCGCGGGCCGTTGCAGGGTTGGTACGAGGTGATCAGGCAGGGGAAGAAGAACCTGTCGGCGATCGGCGCGCCCAACGCGACGCACACCTACTCGGTGCATTACGGAACGGTTGCATACACGCATGCCTCGTATGCCGGCGCGGAGATGCGCGGCTATGACAAAGACTATTCGCGGAACTACAGGAACAAGAAGGTGAAGATCATTTCGGAATGGAGCCACGGCGCGGTGGCGCTCGGCTTCAAGGCGGCGCAGATGGGCGTGCCGGCGCTTTTCAGCAAACAGATGCTCGGCTCCGACATGCTGAAATACAACCCGTACCTGAAGGTGACGCAGAACCCGCTCAGCGTTAAGCCGGACCCGGTAGTCGTTATCCCGGCGATCTATCCGGACTTCACCATCATTCATGTGCACAAGGCGGACAGGTACGGTAACGCCTGGTTCTACGGGCCCAAGGTGAACGACGTGGCGATTGCCTCGGCGGCGCGCAGGGTAATCATTACGGCGGAAGAGATCGTTCCCCCGTCGGAGCTGCGTAATATCAAACAGGGTTCTCTTATCCCCTTTAACTATGTCGATGCCGTTGCCGAGCTTCCTTTCGGCTCGGTGCCGGGGATGATGCCGGGAGAGTATTACTTCGCGCGGCAGTGGTGGACCAAGATGCTCAAGGTCTCGGCGGAGGAGGCGACGGCGCGGGAGTTTTTCGATTACTGGCTCATCGACTGCAAGAACCAGTATGATTTCGTCGAGAAGCTCGGAGGCACGGTATGGATCGCCAATGCCCGTCGGCAGACAAGGATCACCGAACAGCTCAACGACGATGAAGGATACAATAATTCGTGGAACGACTGGCACCCGGGCATGGACCCCGAAATTTTCTACTGATCAGCAACGAGGGAGGATGTAAGATATGACAGCAATCAAACAGGCAAACCCGCTGGAAGCGCTGGCCTATGTGCTCTCCCGGCAGATTGAGGACCACGAGGTGATCTACGTGGGGACGGGGCTCCCGATGGTGGCCGCGCTTCTCGCGAAAAAGACGCACGCGCCAGGCATCACGATGGTGTTCGAATCGGGCGCGCAGGACCCGCTCGACGGAGGCATGCCCTGGTCGGTGGCCTGCCCGTACACATGGCGAGGGGCGCCGGTAATTCTTGAAATGGCCTATTCGTTCGGCCAGGCGTACAACGGTTACGTCAACAAGGGATTCCTCGGCTTTGCCCAGATCGACATGTACGGCAACATCAACACGCACCAGATAGGGAAGGACTTTAACAATCCGAAAACGCGGCTGACGGGATCGGGAGGCAACAATGACCTTTCGTCGCTGTGCAACCGGATGATCCTGGTGGGGTTGCAGAACCCGCAGAAGTTTATTCCCGAGGTCGATTTCATCACATCTCCCGGCCACCTGAAGGGAGGCAACACGCGCGCTGAAGCGGGGCTTATCGGCGAGGGGCCGGTCGCGGTGGTGAGCCCGGCAGCGGTCTTTGACTTTGAGCCGGAGAGCAAACGGATGCGCGTCAAGACGCTCCATCCGGGCGTCTCATTCGAGCTCTGTCAGCTTGCGACCGGGTTCGAGCTTCTACGGCCGGAGGGGGATATTCCCGTGACGGAAATGCCTTCCGATGAAATACTTGAGATCATCAGGAACGAGGTGGATCCGAACGGCGTGTTCACCACAATCCCCGGTATGTAAGCGGAGTTTCCGCCTGCCGCCGGAGCGGATGAACGCACACCGTTCCGGCGCGCAATGCGCGGAAAAAAAGCCTCTATCCGGATAGAGGCTTTTTCTTGTCGTACGAGGGAGTGAAGTGGAAAGCGAAGACAATAAGCGGTTTAATACCGCTTATTTCATTCCTGCTATTTCCTGCAGGCGGTTCGATTCGTAGATGGCGATGCCGGATAGGGGCTCTCCCGCGATCGTCACCATCGCCTTCGCGACCGTTTCCGCGCTGATCGGACGGTATTTCCGCAGCGGCCCGACAAGCAGAAACGTCAGCAGCGGCGCGAGCCGTATCATCACCCATTCGCCGAAACGCTTCTCCCCGCGCTTCCCGAGCAGGAGAGAGGGCCTTACGATGCGCAGCGCGTCGAATCCGATATCCGCCAGATCCGCCTCGATTTCACCTTTGACCCTGTTGTAGAAAATGCGCGACCGCGCGTTCGCCCCCATTGAGGTAATGATGATGAACTGCTTTGCTCCCTTTTTTCGCGCGAGCATAGCCGCGCGCAGCGGGTAGTCATGGTCGACCCTGCTGAACGCTTCCTGCGATCCGGCCTTCTTGATGGTGGAACCGAGGCAGCAGAACAGATCGTCTGCCGCGAACTCTTTCGCGGACCGCTCCATGACGTCGAAATCGATCACCGCCTGTCGGAGCTTCGGGTGGCGCACCGGAAGCTCGCGCCGCACGACCGCCGTTACCTCGCCGTAGCGATCTTCATCGAGAAGCCGCCGCAGGAGTATTGACCCTACGAGCCCCGACGCGCCGAGAATGAGCGCTTTTCTCTTTTGAGGCCGTGCCGGACGTTTCTTTCCTGCCGATGGAGCGTTTTTGCGCTTCGGAACCGATGTCTTTTTAGCTGGCATGGGTCAATCGATAGCCTTGCCGCAATGCGGGCATTCTGCTGCCGAGAGCTCGTCGTCGAGCGAGTCCTCGTCAAGGTACACGGCCTCGCACTCATCGCACATCAGAAAAGTCCCTTTGCACTCCTTGCACCGGGCCTTTTTCAATACTCCTTCTTCGCAGAAAGGACATGTAATTTCTTTCATCGCGTTCTTCCTTGTGTGGTGTTGGTAGTATATCAGTATCTACATAGGGAAAAAAGTTACCACTTCAGGGGTGCCGTCTTTCAGCACCATCCGAACCGAACGGAGCTTCGGATGCCCTTTCCGTTGTCCCTCTTTTCCGCCCAAATATCCAATATCATTGCCCGTGCGGAACGTATAGGCCGCGTTGCCGCCGCGCTTTGAGGCCTTGAGCGAGCCTTTCTTTATTTCATTATAGGTGCGGTCCATAAGGTCGATAATCCCCGTTTTCTCAATGCTGAACACGCCGTGTTTCGGCCTGTTCGGCATGTCGATGCTGTGGCGCATGATGTGCTCGAGCCGGGTAAGGCCTTTCGGATCTTTCCCCTTGATGAGGAGACCGCCCTTCGTCCTCCATGTGTCAACTCCGGCTTGAACGAGATGGCCGGATTTTACAAGCGCCTCGACCTCCTGACGGGAGATGGTGTGCTGCCTGCCGAACGAGGTGAGCGGAATAAGCAGTCCTGTTATGAGAAACAGGGTGAGATATCTGACTGGTCCTTTCATTGCCAAACCTTTTCTTCTGTGTAATGTACAACCGATCGCCGACGCCGGCAATACAAAATACCGACTTTATTCAAACTTCCCGGCTCAAACTTTAACATACAAGCCGGTACTCTTTTCAGGCGAATAAAAACCACAGCGTTGCGGGATGTCAACAGGATTAATGGCGATACGGAAGAATAATTCGGAAAGGATTAATTTTAATGAATGGTTTTCAGTTACAATGATCTTAAACAGGCGTGCTTCGAAGGCACGAAAGCGATTTCACGCTTTCAGTGACCGCTCATCCGCTCATCCGCGTTTTTTGCCCGTGTGCCGAATGACCGCATGCCGCTCACCGCATTCGCGCCGCAGGCATGAAGGCGAGGCGGGGCTGTCACAGCACCTCGGCAGGATGAGACGCACTCCTTTCTCAAAGAAGATATAATCCCATACCCAGTTGAGGACCACGAATACCTTGTTGCGGAAACCGATCAGGTAGAGGATATGGACGAAGAGCCAGACCAGCCAGGCGAGGTAGCCGGTGATCGCGAGTTTCCCGAAGCGCGTGACCGCCGCGTTGCGCCCGATCGTTGCCATTGAGCCTTTGTCGACGTAGCGGAACGGCAGCAGTTCCTTCCCCCTTATGTGACGGAGGGCATTTCTGGCGGCGTGGCGACCCTGCTGGATCGCGACAGGCGCCACCATCGGAAGCGGCCTCCCGTCCTTTTCGACATGGGCAAGATCTCCCGCGACGAAGACGGTCTCCTGCCCTTCCATCCGGAGTGTGGGCTCGACGATAAAACGGTTGCTTCCGGCGGTCCGAGGGGCGATATCCCCCTTCGGCGCCGCGCCGTTGACCCCCGCGGTCCATACCACCGTTTCAGACCGCACGACTGAACCGTCGGCGAGGGTAATGCCGGTGGCCGTGATCTCTTTCACCGCGGAGGAGAGCATCACCCGGATATTCTTTTTTTTAAGCATCCTCAGCGCGTAGTCGCTCTGTTTCGTGGTGAACGGAGAGAGAAGACGATCGGCCGTTTCTATGAGCACCACCTGTACCTCATCGCGGTGGATCGAGGGGAAGTCCTTATTGAGCGGCCCGTTGATGAGCTCGGCAAGCGCTCCTGAGAATTCAACGCCGGTAGGACCGCCGCCGACGATGGCGAATGTCAGGAGGCCGCGGCGGTATTCGGTGTCTTCCGCCCAGGCGGCGCGCTCGAAACAGGAGAGGATGTGGTTTCGCAGGATCATCGCGTCGTCGAGAGATTTAAGCGGGAAGGCGCGTGACTGCGCGCCCGGTACGCCGAAATAATTGGTCCCGCTGCCCGACGAGATGATGAGATAGTCAAACGGAATGCGCACCCCGTTGCAGACGACAAACCTGCCGGAATAGCTGATCTCATCGACAGTGGACCGCAGATAGCGGACATTCCTTTTTCCCCGGAGAAGAGAGCGTACCGGGTAGGCGATCTCCTCCGGCTCGATTTCCGCCGCGCCGACCTGGTAGAGCAACGGAAGGAAGGTGTGGTAGTTGTTACGGTCGATGATCGTCGCGCTCACCTTTTTGCCGAAAAGCGTTTTTACGGCCCAAAGCCCGGCGAACCCCGCTCCAATGATAACGACGTGAGGCATGTTCCTTGTATCCATACACGCGCTCCTCCCGAACAGGATGAACCGCCCTTGAATCAAATCGAGTATACCGGATAAGTTCATGTACGCAAGCACTATTTCATCGAAACACTGCCAGGGTTGAAACGGAAAGCCGTGTGGTTAAAAATAGATTGAAATAACGTCAATTATGTTGTTTGCTGTCGGAATACAGACATATCGATGGAGGTTTCTATGAGAAAAAAGGCGGTTCTTATCATCGGCGCGATGGTAATGGTGTTATCGTCGATGCCGCTCTACGCCAACAGAGCGTCAGTGACAATCGATGTCCCGGAAAGCGCGGCAAAAGGGGCGCAGATAACGATCAAAATCACCGTCACACACAGCGGCAATAACTTTTTGCATCATGTGGACTGGGCGTACATCAATGTGAACGGTAAACAGATCGCGAAATGGGAGTATTCGTGGAGAAACAGGCCCGAATCGGAAGTTTTCTCCAGAGAAGTATCCTATGCTGTTGATGGCCCCTCTGCTGTGGAGGCTGAAGCCAACTGCAATATTCATGGGAGCGTCGGAAAGGCGCAGAAAAGCGTGAGCGTGCGCTGAAACATATGGTTGCATGGAGGTAAACGATGATACTGAAGTGGATTCTCCTCGCGACGGGCATCGTTAATTTCGCCCTGCTCGTGTTTCAGATGGTGACGGGATTGAAGGTGGTCCGGCTGAAGTTTACGTATCACAGGACGGCGGGCATTATACTCTTCTGCGTGGCGCTGGTTCACGCGGTACTCGCGATCATGGCGCTGTGAAAGCACCCGGCTTTTGAGACGGGTTTTGAATTTTCCGCGGGCGGGGGGCAGTCCGATCAGGCGCCTCCCGTGCGCCCGGCGGCATTAATCCGCGGCGTTTCTTCCTGCGAGCCTGCGGATCTGGTCCGTGCGGAATTTCTGGGGCGTGCCGCCGGTGAAACGGGTGAACGCTTCGTAAAATGACGACTTCGAGTTGAATCCCACCGCGTAGGATATCGAAAGGATCGAACGGTCGGGCTCATCAATGAGCATTTTCTTCGCCTCGTTGACGCGGTAGCTGTTGATGAAGCTGTTGAAGTTCATCTGCAGCCGCTCGTTAAGGAGCTGTGAGAGCTGGTGCGGAGTAATGCCGAGCTCAGAGGCGAGCAGGTTGAGCGTCATCTCCTCGTTAAAGAAAATCTTCTCCTCGTTCATGAGTGTGAGCAGGCGGCCGAGCACTTCGTCCGTATCGATCGCGTTAAGCAGCGAACGCTGATACCGCTTCTTTTCCACTTCGGTGATAAGGATCTGAAGAAAGGCGGGATAGCGTTGTCCCACGATGTAGGTCGATATCGTCTTCAGGGCGACCATCGCCATTCCCAATGTGAGAAGTTTAACCGACCCGGAGGCGTATCCTGCGACGATAAGCGAGTAGGATATCATGGTGCCGACGATAAATACAATGGTGATCCATATGATCGATGTGTGCTCGCGCGTCCTGAGAAGTGAAAGCGATTCTTTAAAGAGCAGGCTTAGAAAGAGCACCATCTTTATCCACGCCAGTATAAAGAGCATCCTTACGATGTAATGTATCGCCGATCCGCTGCCATTGATATAGTCGTGTATGGCCGCAAGCTTTTCCGCCGCGGGAAGCAGGAGATATGCGATATCCATGAAGAAAGGAATAATGGCGCAGAAGAGAAAGATTATCGTCCGCTTAGGGATCCTCGCATCGGGGATGATCACCAGGTAATAGGCGAACGCCAGGAGCGGCCCGCCGATGTAGAGGAAGGTGATGTGAAACCCGATGACCCATGGATGGTCGTAAACGGCGCCGCTTACGATCATGCCGAGCTGGAACAGGATCGCCGCCAGGCAGAAGAAGAGCGCCGAAAGGTTATAATTGCTTCTGGTGCGTCCCCGTACAAACAGCTGCGATAACGACGAAAGGAGCGCGAGGTTCGCGGCAAAAAAAGCGATATGGAGGATTATGGATTTGATCATTTCGTTGTCCGAAACCACGGTAAAGTGTTTGGAAGGGCGCGTTTTTTTTCAAATGTTTTTCCTGTGAAAGGGGATAATTTAGCGAAGAGAAACGGAATTTGCCCGGGTTGATCTCGGATGGGTCCGGCGAGGGCCGCCGTTGCCGGCGGCTGATACAAAGGGCAGTATGAATCAGCAGGACTTTGCGAGCTCCATACCGCGCCTGATCGCATCAAGGTTCTGCGGTATCGTGTGATTCAGTCGTTCCGGAATCACCTGGTTGATGCACGATTCGATATCGGCGAACTCGAGAAAGCTCGTTTTCGCGAGGAAGACGCCCAGCGCGATCATGTTGGCGAGCTTCGGGTTTCCCATGCTGATCGCCTCATCGTTGCACGGGACGCGGAGCGCCGTGATGTCGTTCCGTGAAATCGCTTCCGGGTCAATAAGGCTGCTGTTGGCAATGAGGATGCCTCCCGGCATGACCATGGGCTGGAACTTTTCCAGCGCGATGCTGTCAAGCGCCAGCACCGAAAGCGGGTGGTTGGTGATCGGCGCGCCGATCTCCTCGTCCGAGATGACCACGGTGACGTTGGTCCTGCCGCCGCGCTTTTCGACGCCGTAGGAGGGGAGATAGGAAAGCTCCAGGCCCTTCTGGATGCAGGCGACCGCCAGGAGCTGGCTGATGATCTGTATCCCCTGGCCTCCGAATCCTGACATGATCACGTCGTAGTACATCGCCGGTCCTCCCGTTTATAAGAAGTCCTTGCCCGTCCGCTCCTTGAACACGCCGAGCGGATAGTAGGGTATCATTTCATTTTCGACGACCTTGAGCGCTTCGAGCGGGTCGACGCGCCAGTTGGTGTTGCAGGTGGAGAGCATCTCGACCATCGAGAACCCCATCTCGTTGATCTGCATCTCGAACGCCTTTTTGATCGCCTTCTTTGCCTGGTTGACGTGCCGGGGCGTGTGGAGCGCCACGCGGGTCGAGTATGCGACACCTTCGAGGGTGGCGAGCATCTCCGCCATCCTGATCGGGTATCCCTCGGACTTGAAATCGCGGCCGTATGGGCTTGTCGTGGTCTGCTGTCCGAGAAGGGTGGTCGGCGCCATCTGCCCGCCGGTCATGCCGTAGACCGAGTTATTGACGAAAAACACGGTAACGTTCTCACCGCGGTTGGCGGCGTGAATGATCTCGGAGGTGCCGATAGCAGCGAGGTCGCCGTCTCCCTGGTAGACAAACACGATCTTGTCGGGCTGGGCGCGCTTCATGCCGGTCGCGCACGCGGGGGCCCTCCCGTGGGGCGATTCGAGCACGTCTATCGGGAAATAGGTGTAGAGAAACACGCAGCAGCCGACGCCGGGAATGCCGATCGTCTTATCGACGATGCCGAGCTCGTCTATCGCTTCCGCAACGAGACGGTGGGCGATCCCGTGCGTGCATCCGGGACAGAAATGAGTCGTCGCGTCGGTCAATGCGTCGGGCCGTTTAAATATCCTGTTCATAGCACTCCTTCCTTCAGGCGAGCGCCTTTTTGAGTTCGTTCACGATATCGTCGGGATACGGCGTGCCGCCGCCGGGACGGCCGTAGAACGATATGTCGCAGTCCCTGTCAGCGGCGATCTTCACATCGCGGACCATCTGGCCGTTGTTCATCTCCACGACAAGGATCTTTTTTATCCGCTTCGAGTATTCGTGTATTTCCTTTTCGGGGAAGGGGAAGAGCGTGATCGGACGAAGGAGCCCGGCTTTTATCCCCATGAGGCGCGCCGCGCGGATCGCGGTCTTGGCGACGCGCGAAGGGGTGCCGAACGCCACGATCATGATCTCGGCGTCATCCAGGTCCCTTGTTTCGTAGAGGACTTCGTTTTCGCGGATGCGGTCGTATTTTGCCTTCATGACGAGGTTGTGCTTTTCCTGCTCGCCATCGGCGAGGTAGAGCGATTTCAAAAGCTGCGGCGTTCTTCCCGCGCGGCCGGTGAGCGCCCACGGTTTTTCGGGCATAACAACCGGCTCCTTCGGGGTCAGGCGGCATGGCTCCTGGAACTGGCCTATCATCGCGTCGGCGATAATCATCGCCGGATTGCGGTATTTGTCGGCGAGCTCGAATGCCTTGATGGTCAGGTCGAACATCTCCTGAACCGAGGCCGGCGCGAGCACGATGTTGTGATAATCCCCGTGGCCGCCGCCATGCACCGCCTGGTTGTAATCGCCCTGGGTGTGGGCGATACCGCCGAGTCCAGGCCCGACGCGCATGATGTTGACGACGACGCAGGGAATATCCGACCCGGCCATATACGAGAGCGCTTCCTGCATGAGCGAAATGCCCGGCCCGGAGGAAGATGTCATCGCGCGCTTGCCCGAAGCGGCCGCTCCCATTACCATGTTGATCGAGGCGATCTCGCTTTCGGCGGGGATGAAGACGCCGTTTACTTTCGGGAGCCTGCGCGCCAGGTATTCGGGAATGTCGTTCTGCGGCGTGATCGGATAGCCGAAGTAGTACCGGCATCCGGCCTGTATCGCCCCTTCAGCGAGCGCGATATTGCCTTTGGTCAGGGTCCTTTCGCTCATTTAAACACCTCGATTGCCGTGTCGGGACACATGGTCGCGCAGGTTTTGCAGCCGGTGCACCGGTCTTCCTGTTCCTGAATGAACTCGGCGGGAAAGTAGCCGGTCCTGTTGGGGGTCCCGGATTTGCGGATGACGTTGCGGGGACAGAACTCAACGCAGAAGAGACATCCCTTGCACCGGTCGGTATCGATCTTTATATAGGCCATTGCGGGTAGTTCCTGTTCTGAAAATATTCAGGAGTCGGTGAACAAATAAGATCATAGCGTGCATATGTCAAATAAAAATAAAAAAATATGAAAGCGGTGATACAGCGTGCGCCGCGGGGCGATCAGAAGCTGTAGATGGCGGAGAAAATGATACCGTAGAATCTATTCTTGAGGCTGCTCTCTCCCGTATCCTCAAGATACTGATATCGTCCGCCCGGGATGATAGTGTTCAATATAGAATATGAACGAAGGGGGCGAAGCAGTAAAATATCTCCATAAAAATGAAAATAATTATAATACCCCGTCGGTAATAAAGTGAAGGAAGGATGGAAAACCCGGGATGGACTCATTCTTTAGAGCAGCCACTCTGTATGAAAAAGATAGAACCGGAAAAAGATATTAGATTTTTAGCCCAATAAGAATTTTCTGATGTTCTCCTTTATTGAGGGGTAAAGGGATAATCGTAGGTGATATTAACGGAGCCATTACTGTATCCCCCGGCAATAAAGCGGGCATAAGTATTATCTGAAAATTTGATAATGTAACCATGTCCCGAACTATAAGCTATTGATGTAGCGGTAGACCCGGGCCAGGTGGTTATATCCTCAAGGCAATCAGTGTCGCCGACGTCCTTTAAATATCCGTTAGAGAAGTTGAGGTTGGTATTGTTGAAATACAACAAATGGTTATTGCCTAAGTCTGCAGAAAATGTTCCGCCGGTTGTTCTCCCGATGTTTACGCTCGATCCGCTTATCGAGCAGGACTCGTCGTCAGAAAAGCACCCCGTAATAATCGGTATGCACAGGCATCCGATAATAAAAAAAAATATGAATCTGTTACCCTTGCTGTTCATATAGTTGCCTTTTCTTTTGTTAGTTTTATTTCTGATTTAATATAAAAATAATGATAAATCATTAATAAATAATATAATAAATATGTCAACTATTAAATAAACATATTTTTAAAGATAGAATATGTTGAGACGATCTAAGCACGCAGATAATGAAGGCGTCATTCCCTGTATTATTATCTCTTTGCTCTTATCTGTTCTTGGAATACCTGTTAACAAATTAAAATGAATATATCGCCGATAAAATGATACCGTAGAATCTATCTTTGAGGCTGCTGTCTCCCGTATCCTCAAGATACTGATATCGTCCGCCAATAAGGAAGGTGGTCCGAAGGCCGGGGGAGTAATACCCGGGGCCGGCGATGACATTATAACCCCACAGTTTTCTGTTCAGGACCTCCTCTGTTTCCACCCCGGTCGTGTTGTTTGTCGCCCGGTATGTCCATCTGGCGCGCATATAGAGCGCTGAAAACGACGCGGATATGAAAAAGGTGTCAACAAGAGGAACCATGATGTTGATGCCGACGCCGGGCCCGTGCATGGTTCCGAGGCGCTCCACGTCGTATAAGTCGTTGTTTGTCAAACTGGTGACATGGTGGCTGCCAGTTCCCCGGTAATGCGAGTACTTGTATCCGGCAAAAACACCAAAAAATTGATTGATCCGATGGGTCAGGGTGAGGTCGGTATCATACCGTCTTACCTTGAAGTCCGTTTCGATGGAATAAACGACCGGGCCGGAGAGATAGTTCACCTGATATTCCGCATGGCCGGTATACTCGGTGCTTGCGAGGAAGACCAAGCCAAGGCTCCAGCTGTCGGATAACCTGGCGTTGGCGACCGGACCGACGAGAAAGGCCGGGTCGATCGAGAAGCTGTCGTTGTACGCGTCTCCGAACAGGCCGGGATTGTCCCTCTTGAACGGGTTATCGACCCCCCTCAGCTCATCCTCGAAGTGGGGCTGCCACCAGGCGTACCACGCCATAATGCCCGCGCTGTAATCGAGGGAGTAGGCGGACGCGCTCAGAAAAACGGCTGTTATAAACAGTGTTGCGCACACGGCAGTTTTCATAATTCCTCCCGTTTCGCGGTATGAAATCGTTGCCTGTGATCATTATTCCGGAGCGATGGTTTCATACCGGCTTTTCAGTCTGGATTAGAGGTCAATTAATGATACTCATGAATCGGGGATAAAGCCAGATAAAAGGCAAGTAAGGAGGGCAGATTTCATCTCCTTCTGTTCATGGTGGAATGCGGGATGTGAGCGTGCACGAGGGCCCTTCCGGCAGCGTATGACGGGCCCGTGCGGCGAATCACCCGAGCGCGCCGGTCAGGATCCGTTCGATATCGTCCCCTGTCACTTTACGGATGTTGTTGGGAAGCCTGGCGTAGGTGAGGGTATTTTTGACGATGACGGGGATATCGCTTTTCTGTACGCTCGCCTCTTTCAGCGTGAGCGGCACTCCCAGATCGACGCACATCTGCCGCACCTTCGCGGAGGCGCGCAGAGACGCCTCGCCCGCTGTGAGGCCCGATATATCCGCTTCCAGGGCGCGCGCGATCCCGGTGAACTTTTCCGGCGCGGCAGGCGCGTTGAACTCCATGACATAGGGCAGCATGATGGCGTTCGCGATCCCGTGCGGCACGCGGTACATCGCGCCGAGGCAGTGCGCGATGCCGTGGACAAGGCCCAGGCTCGCGTTGTTGAATCCCGCTCCGGCCATGAGGCTCGCGAGCGCCATGGCCGAGCGCGCCTCGATATCCTGCCCGCTTGCGTATGCGATGCCGATGTTCTCTCCGATCATCCTGATGGCGCTTATGCAGAGCGCGTCCGATACGGGCTCGGAGGCGACGCCGGTGTATGCCTCGACCGCGTGACAGAGCGCGTCAAGGCCGGTGGCAGCCGTAAGCGCGGGAGGCATGTCGAGGTGCAGCTCCGGATCGACAAGCGCGGTTACCGGCATCATCGAATCGTGCGAAAGTCCGATCTTCTCGCCGGCCTGCCTGTCAGTGGTGACGGCGGCCGCGGTGACTTCGCTGCCGGTACCGGCGGTGGTCGGGATGCAGATGACCGGCTTAGCGGGCGCGGATATGGTCTTTTTTTTACGCATATAATCGCGGATCGAACCCTCATTGGCCTGAAGCATGGCAACCGACTTCGCGCAGTCCATCGGGCTTCCGCCCCCGAGGGCGAGTACCATGTCAGCACCATATTCTTTCATTGCGGCCGCGGCCCTGTCGACGGTCTCGACGCAGGGATCGGATTCCACATCCGAATATACGCTCACCTCAAGTCCTGCCGTCCGCAGCGATTCCATGACAATCGGAAACGCTTTCGAGTGATCGCGCATGAACGGGTCGGTAACGAAAAAGACTCTCTTTGCGCCGAGTCGCGCGCATTCCTCTCCCGCCCGCCGCGAAGATCCGGCCCCGAAACGCACGGTGGTGAGCATTCTGAAAATGAAATCGTTCATATATGTGCCTCTGTGTGACATTTCCGGAGAGATTATTCAGGACATAATGAATTGGCAACTTCTTTTCGGCAGGAGGTGAAGCCTGAATTATAATCATATAATAAACAATAAATAATATATTATGTTGACTTAATATTAAAGTATAAATATTATTAAATATCATATAATAAAAAAGACCATCTCGATTAGTAAGATTTCAGAGGCCAACCGGCGGATGATGTTGGAAGATTGGGTAAGTTTTTTTTAACATAAAAGATAGTGTCTGGTTCCTGGAAGATGTTTTACGGTCAGGTGGCGATCAAAAGTGAGAGGGGGATTTTATGAAAACCAGACTTTTTCTGCTGATAACCGCGTTCGTTCTTTCAATTTCGTCACTGGGATTTATTTGCGGCGATGACGAGGAGGACCCTGCACAAGCCAGGATTAATATTATGAATTCCGGGTATACCATCACGACGATATCATACGGAAGCACTACCTGGAGCAATTTGAATTACTCCAATACTCCAAGCGAATATAAAGATATACCTCTTTCGTCAGAAAGAATCAGGATATATTGCCTGGGATATACTTACTATTCAAGTTATTTAACAGCGCCGGAGGAGGGTCGTAAATATACAGCAAGCGTTTCCAGCTCAAATAGTACCTGTAACGCTTCTACAACATTTTATGTTTATACAAGTGAGGATTGAGAAGCAACAGGGCGTTCAGATTGCGGGAGGATGGGAAAAAGCTTTCGCATAAATCGGATGTGCGGAACTTAGGAAACGCATCCTTCGACGAGATCAAAATCGTATATCGAAACAGGCTGTCTGAGATGTTTAGATTGTCTTGTGTTACGTAATCGTCAGATGAGTGTAACCGTAAAACAATTCATTTAAAGACGACAGCCTGTTTGATTTTAAATAGATTCTGATGAAAGGGGGATGGTATGATAATGTCATACAGGAGAATTTTTGCGGGTGTTGTTTTCTTTCTCTTTCTTCCGCTTGCCGCAGTGGTTGGCCTGGACACTAAATCGCTCACTCCCACCTCGCCGCCGAAGGTCCCGATTTCCGATTTCGGCGACGGTGGACACCGGGTGCTCGATCTGATGTACATGCATTACGAGTTCGAGGACTTTTCCATGGATGGCGGAAGCGTCGGATTCAACTATATCAACAATATCGATGCGGTGGGATATAACCTCGCTTTCGGGGCATTTTACCTGAACGGAGGAAATGCCGATATTGACGCGAACGCGTGGGCGGTACCGCTGAACGCGAACCTGGCGCTGCGGATCGCCGGATCGAGGGATTCGAGCAATCTCGCGGTGTTCGGGGGCCTCCATTACACCTACATGTGGATAGACGTAACGGCCGGTACAACTGATGTGTATGTGTACGGGCCTTCATACGGCCCGCTGTTCGGGGTGAAGGCGAAACTGAAATTTTCTGAAACGTTCAGCCTCATTCCGTTCTATATCTTCCAGCGCTTCTATTTCGATTACACGGTCGAGGTAAACGGCTACGCGCAGGATGTCGATGTCGACCCTGTCAACGCGCACCTCTTCGGCTTCGATATAGAACTGGGCCCGGTAAGCATCGGGGCGCTCTTCGATATGGTGAACAATTCAGACACCGACAAGTTCACCATCATCTTCAGCTACGATTTCGACTATAGCTCATCGGCGCCTTCAGAGACGAGAGCGGAGCCGGTCGCGGAAACACCGAAGGCGGTCCAGGGGCGGCAGCCGAGAAGATAGCATCAGCGAACCCGGAGACAATTTATTACACCGCGACCGTGGAAACCGCGCCTCACGCGCAAGACACGGCCCGGGCTTAACCTTACGCTTTATTGGCACCACCAGCGTAGATGAAAAACTCATCCCCTGACCCCCTCTCTTTAAAAAGAGAGGGGGAAACCGAAGCTTTTCGGGACGTCCTGTCCCGCGACAGACCTCCCGCGCCGGGCGGATCACGCGCGGGAATCATTAGATTTGATGCACTCCCAACTGTCATTGCGAGCAAAGCGAAGCAATCCTTCGGGCCGTGAACACTCCTCGCAATGACAGTTTACAGATAGGAAGATCACGTCGCTTGAGCTCCTCGCCCCGCAGGGACTTCCTGCGGTCGCAATGACCGTGAGATATGCAACAAGTCAATAGAATACGCAGAGGGCTTTCAGAACTGAAAATAGATAAACGGCTGGATGTCGGCGATCGAGACATTGTAGAGGAAGATCGTGACTACCGCTGCCGAAGCGCCTATTGCCCACGACGGCATCCGCATGAAGAAAGACCGCAGCGAAGTTTTCCATGAGAGCGGCGTGAAGTGCACGAGATAGAAGAGCGCGGTCACGGCGAGTATCGCCGCCGAGAGGTTCGCCGCGCTGAATTTAAGCGCCCCCATTGTTCGCAGGATGTCGATAAAGTTCTGCCATGACGAGGCGCGGAAGATGATCCATCCGAAAAGAACGATGATGGTCGTCAGGGCGATCCGTATCCCCGACGTGAAGCGGCCGCGTGGCTTATCGGCCATTCCCGCCGCCCTTTCGAACACGAGGAAGAGGCCGTGATATCCCCCCCATATGATGAAATTCACCGCCGCGTTGTGCCACAGGCCGCACAGAAGCATTGTTATCATCAGGTTGAGATAGACCCGTTTGCGGTTGCCTCCGAGGCTGATATAAAGATAGTCCCTGAACCAGGCGCCGAGCGTCATGTGCCACCTGCGCCAGAAATCGGTGATCGAAAAGGAGAGGTAGGGGCGGTTGAAGTTGTCAGGCAGCTTGAAGCCGAGTATCGACGCGCAGCCGATCGCGATATCGGAGTAGCCGGAGAAGTCGCCGTAGATCTGCACGCCGTAGGCGATGACGGCCGTGAGGACTTCGACGGATGAGAACATGCCCGGATTTGAGTAGACGCGGTCGACGATGTTCGCCCCGAGCCAGTCGGCGCCCGCCTTTTTCATGAGGCCGCACAGGATGAGGAACATCGCGGTGGAGAAGGTCTTCTGATACGCGAAGGCAAGGCTTCCGTTCATCGCGGAGAACACCCTGCCGGTAACGCGCGAGTTTTTGAAGAAGTGCGACGCGCGCGAGATCGGCCCGGCGAGGAGCTGCGGGAAGAACGACACGAACGTCAGGTAGTCTATGAACGATTTTGCCGGCGCGCCGTTCCCGTGATAGAGGTCGATCGTGTAGGTGAGCGACTTGAATGTGAAGAACGATATTCCCGCGGGCAGCATGAGATTGTATACCGGAACGCCGGGGTGAAGGCCGAGGAGCCCCGCAATGCTGTTGATCGAGTTTGCCGTGAACGCGGCGTATTTGAACACGAAGAGCACGCCGAGGTCGACGACAAGCGAAGCGACAAGATAGGCACGCCCGCTCCTGCCGCCAAGCTTCGCCGAACGGATCCTGTTGCCGAGGATGTAGTCGGACGCGGACATCCCGAGCACGAGGAGCAGGGGCATGAGCGCGAGAGTGGAATAGAAATAGAACGAGGCCGCCGCGGTGAAGATCATTCTCCACCTCTCCTTTTTTCTCAGGAGGATCGATACGATGAGCACCAGGAGGAAGAAGTATCCGAAGCCCTTCGAGTTGAATACGATCGGCCGGTTCCTCTCGGCGCGGGTCCGGATGTCCTGTATCTGCCTGATCTCGGCGGTCCGCCCGACGTGCTCCTTGTAGGCGTTGATGACGGTGTCGTAGACGGCGGTGGCGAGGAGGTTCCCGCCGCGGACCGAGATATGCATGTAGTCGTCGAGCGCCAGGCCCCGCTGTACGAGCCCCGCCATCTGTCCCTCGCCGCCGAGGAATTCGTAGGTGTCGAAAAACGCGAGCCCGTTCTCCTCGCAGAGCTCGCGCTGAAGGCGGATGACGTCCAGCGTCTCCTTCATCGGGACATTGGCGCCGGCGACTTTCCTGAGGCGCTCGGGCGGGCCGATCAGGAGTATGTTCGCGTCGGGGGCGTGTTTCTTCAGCCGCCTGATCCAGTCGGTCATCTGTTCCTTCATCATGGGAGCGGTCAGCTTCGAGTACGAATCGAGCGAGGCGGCCTCGTTGATCCCGTACTGAAAGATCACGAGATCGGGGGCGACGTATTTCATGTTCGGGGCGAAGTTCTCCTCGGGCACCGCCGCAAGCCATGACATGTGGGTGCCCATCCTGACGAGAGTGCTGTAGACGACGCCCCGCGGCGTTTCAAGGTTGATCCCGTCGACAAAGGGGAGGGCCCCCTGCGTCCCCGAGAAACTTATCGCGACCGAGCCCGCGTTTACGTTGTCGAAAGGAAGCACCGCGCATTCCCCGGATTTTATTACCGCCGCTTTTTCATACCCGGACGCGGGCGTGACCAGCTTCACCTGGCAGAGGTAAGTGGTCGGCGCGGTGCCGTTGGGCGCGCGAAGGAAGAGCTCGACTTTCCGCCAGGGAGTAAATCCGTCGGGAGTTGCGAGCCGTATCTCCGAGAGCGGCGAGAGCGGCCTGCATGATTCGCCGGTGAATCCGAGGTCCTGGCGCGCCGGCGGAAAGCAGTAAAACACCCCGTTCTGGTTGAAAAAATGGATGAGCGTGTTGACCTGGAACGCCTGCGGGCTTGTTTTGTTGACATGGTCGCAGAGTCGGGTCGAAGAGATCTCGAGCGCGGATACTATCCCCCTACCGCCGTCCCCGAAGTCGCGCTGAAAATTCTTTTTCATGACAGAGGACATGTTGTCGCCCCAGATGAGCGAATCGCCCCAGTGCATGATGTGGACATGGTCCGCCTTTTTCTCTTCGAGGGCCTGCAGCCTGGTGAAGAACTTCGCGAGGCGCGCGTGGTTTTCGCCGGAGTGGAAATAGTTTTTCTTCACGACCTGCGTGGGCCGGTCGTTCCTGTGCTCGTACCGGTAACGGAGCTCGTTAACCTGGTGGGGAAGAATCTCAACATAATCGGGAAATATCTTTTTACCGACGGCCGGCAGAAAATACTTCTGTACGAACGCGGCTGACAGGATAACGGCCGCGTACGCGGCAGCGGCTGTAAAAAAGAATTTTTTCATCGCCTGGAATATGTTTATCCGTATGAAACGCCGGCAGCGGGGCGGTCCATGTCATTTTTCATATCAAAAATGAATAGAATAAAGTAGTTCATACAGGCGGAGGTATTTGTCAATAAGATTAACGCGATTTTACCGGCCGGAGGCACGGGCGGTGGGTGAGGATCGGTCTATTTCAGCTTGAACCGGTTCACCATCTTCTCGAGGTTGATCGTCAGGTTGAGCATGTTGTCGATGGCCTGGGCGATCCTTTCAATGAGCACGGCGAACTCGAGCGAGATGTCGTTGATAGAAGTGATGTTTTCATTGATGAGCGAGGCGGCATCCGACTGCTCCTTGCCGGCGGAGGCGATGCCGGATATCATGCCGCGCAGGCTGTTCGAGAGATCGACGATCTCGTTCATGGAGCGGTTCATCTGATGAAAGAGCCTGATCGAATTATCGACCTCGCCGGTCACCGAGTTCATTGAGGTCATGGCCCCCTTGATGTCGGAAAGGACATTCTTTACCATCTCGGTGATCTCGCGCGTCGCGGCGGTCGTTCTCTCGGAAAGCTTGCCTACTTCATCGGCGACGATGGCGAAGCCCCTTCCTTCCTCGCCGTGGTGGGCGGCCTCGATGGATGCGTTCAGCGCGAGGAGGTTGGTCTGGTTGGCGATATCGTTGATTACCTGCGCGATCTCGTTAATCTTTTCACTCGACCGGCCGAGCGAATTTACCTTGTCCGCGGTGTTCTTCACCGTTTCGGCGATCTGGTTCATTGCGGCGACCGACTCATCGACGAAACGGCCGCTCTGTGACGCGGTGGATATCGCCTTATCGGCCATATGGTCAGTTTCGGCCGCCTTCCTTGAATTCATGATAATTGTATCCGTCATCTTCTTGATCGTCTCCGACGACTCCTTCGTCTGGTTCATCAGCGCCTTCGCTCCCAGCGCCATCGCTTCGGTGCTCGTGCTGATGTTCTGCCCGTACTCGTTGATGTAATCGGAGATCTCCTTTATCTGGAGGATGGCGTTCTGAAGGTTGCGGATCATCGTGTCAAAGGCGGATTCGAGGATGCCTGCCGTGCTCTCCGATTTTTTCTCGATAGTGACGGAGAGGTCTCCCGAGGCGACGATCTGCGAAATGTTGGCGAGGTCGTGAATCCTGTCGACCTGGGCCCGGGCAAGTTCCGCGCGGAGGGTGAACTCCTTTTTCGTCAGGTTATAGCGCAGATAGCTGATACAGATCGTGATGAATATCGTTGACGAGAGAAAATACAGGTTGTTCAGCAGATTGGTCATCTGGAAGCGCCCGCCGAAGATCGCGTTGAAGATGATGTAATAGCCGATTATCGTCAGGCTGTTGGCGCCGGAATGGACCGGCTTCCACGGCAGGAGCAGGTTCACGGCGATGATGATCAGGTTCAGTCCGGCGTAGTAGCTCGAGTCGAAGCCTCCCAGGTTTACCGTCATTACCGTGATCATGAGCGATATCACCGCGGACGCGAAATAACCGTGCAGGAGCGTCGTGCGGCGCGGCTGCGAGCTTCGGATGATCAGGTGCTGGAGTATCAACAGGGCCGTCGCAGAAAGACGGTAATAGACGAACCGCTCGAAAAGGAGGGCGGGCACGATGAAATAGTCAAGGACTATAAACAGGGGGATAAGCAGGAACGCCAGCAGTGTAAGTATTTTAAGCCATGAGTGTGTAAGCGTGTTCAGGTAGTCGTTAAAATCGGCGGTTCCCGTCGTCGCATCAGGTTGCATTTTCCCGGGTCCCATACTGTTCTCACATCCTTTATTACTGTGCCGGATATATTAAAGTAATAAAGAAAAGGGCATTTAGCAACAAATAGTAGCAAGCCGGATAATTTTTATCAGAAGTAATGTTTCTGAAAGTAGATATAACCGGATTCCGGTTATTTCGATAGCGGCAGGCGTATGTTCACAGCCGGGCTGGATAAGGAATTACGTTGGACTTTTAGAAGGCTGAAAATTAGTGTGATCATTAATAGTACATTTTGATTAAACTATTATGGGACGAGACGGAGATATTGTGGTAAGTCTGAGAACGGGTAGTGGAACTAATGAATAAGTTATCGGTATCGATGTGGTGGGATGAATCGAGAGGCCATCACAATCCCGAAGAAAAAATCAGGATCATCCTGGCCAACAAGAAAGGGCTTAAAAACCATCTTTCTGAACTCGACGGAAAGAAAGTGATCTACCGGGGATCACACCGGCTGTTCACGGTCGTTTCGCGGATCGCCGGCATCGCGGATATGATCTCGGTAACGGTGCAGAGGGTTCTCCAGAAGCTGCCGCTGCTCCGCGTCGTCATAGGGAAAATCAGGGCATGGAAAAATAACCTGAATTTCAGGGAGCTGATCGAATTCTTGAGAACAAAGCTCTATTCCTTCCGGCGCCCTCCCCATAATGAAAAGGCGATAAGCACGCTTGAGGAAATAATTGAATTCGGTGAGAAGCACGGGCTTGATATCGACGCGCACATTCCCCGGGCCCGGAAACGATTGCGGGAAAAGAAAAACGAGATGCTGCAGCACAAGTTTTTCCAGGAGTTCTCGAAATCAATCCTTGAAAGGGTCCTTGCCACGCAGTTCTCATTTGACCGGAATATCTATCCCGTTCTGCCGGACTCCTCATTCTGGCACAAGGTATTCGCGCTGCTCGAAAATATAATCGCCAGAGACATCATCCTGGTAAACAGGAACAATGAGCGTGTTTCTTTTAAGCACGATACCGCCGCCGAAATAGCTTCAACGGATGTTATTAGAATACTGGAAAGGACCGCGCAAATAAAAAAGGACGGGCACAGGGTATTCTTTATCGGGCACCATGAGGGATATCTCGGCCCGTATTTTGTCCGCTGTGTCATCAGGAAGCTCGGGTTTGATAACCTGACGAAAAACTGCAACACCGTCGTGGGGCCGCGCATGTTCTCCAATGTCGTGTTGAGGAATGGCGCTTTGAACGGCGGGAACCTCTTTGTCACCGTACCATCGCAAAAGACAACCAGCATCAAAACCATCGGTCTTGCGGAAGAATTGAGAAAAATAGCCGCACGGACCAGGTGCTTCATCAAGATGCCCGACACGGGCCTTGCTGTTATTGAAAAGCTGGATTACCGGGATTTCATGAGAGTTATGGTGCACGGTGACAGGGAAGCTATGAAACAGTATACGAAGGTTCTTGGCCGGAGAAAAATCAGGGAACTGGAGGCATTCCTGGCCGGGGAGAAATTTTCCGAAAGCATGAAAGACCTGAAACAGGAGGATTACGATCTTTTCAGGGAAATCATGCATGAATGTTTTCTCATATTTCCCGAAGGTTCACGCTCGAATATAGACCCGGACGGTTCGGTGGTCATGAAGTATGTGAGCCCGAAATACATGCAGGCGTATATGCGGCCCGGAGATTTTATCGTACCGGTGAACCTTGTCGGAGGGTCCGATATTACACGGGGGTGGCGGCTGCGGCCCGCGACGCTCGGACTGTCGCTCGATGACCCGTTCGAGGTCACGCCCGCGATGCTGGAAAATTATGAGAAAGAAGCGCTGAACGTCATGAGGAAAATAGCCCGGCTTCCGAATATCAAAAAGGTTTATTTTAAAGAAGAGACCCAGTTTAAGAGAAAAAATAATCATCGGGCATGAAGGGGGATATCTTCCGGTATCGCAGCGACGGGAAGAAATCTTTATCGCGATAGCGGTATTTTGCTTGCAAAATTATGTCGCTTATGTAATCTGTGAATAAAGCGGATTTATGGACAGCAAACAGCGGGTAGAGCTCATCCGGAAGGCCAACGAGCTTTTCAACGCCGGAGAAGTTGAGAAGGCGGCCATGATTTTCGAGAAGACCGGATACAAGGACGGCCTGATCCGGATCGGGGACCATTACTTCTTCGATAAGAAGCAGCCCCTTTTCGCGCTTGGCTACTACCGGCGCGCCGGCCGCACCGACATGGTGGATGAGATATTCGCGCGCATGGTCTTTGCCCTCGGAAAGCTGATTAAGGGCGATAAGGAAGGAAAAGAAGGGGAGGAAAAGCCCGCCGTCAGGGTGGAGCTCCCGCCGCTCAAAGTGTCACCCAAACTCAAGATCCTCGCCGAAGAGATCCTCAGCAAGCAGGGAAAGAAGTAATCATCTCACAGCAGTTTTTCGAATTCACCGATACACATCAGTTCGATATCGAGGAGCCGTGCGAACGCCTCGCGGAAGCCTTCCTTTCCGACGGTGAAAAGCCCGTGCCCGAAGACGATCGCGCCGCGGTTGCCCGTGACGGCGGCGGGCATCGTGTTGCACAGGCCGTACCGGCCCGTTCCGACCTCTCCCGGCACAACGGGGATATCGCCGATCCTTCGCGCCTCGGAGCACGCCTTGTAGCATATTCCGCGGTTCGCGCAGTTTTCCTTATCGCAGAGCATCGACATGATCACCGAGAATTTCGGGTGCCCGTGGAGTATGGCGCGATTGTCGGTGCGCAGATACACTTCCTTGTGGGCTGAGAACTCGCTTGAGGCGGTCACTCCCGCGCACGAGGAGCCGTCCATCGGGCAGCGGTCGATAAAGCCGGGCAGTTCATCGAGCGAGCTTCCGGTCTGGCTGATATAGATTTCGTCGTCGGTGCGGTACGAGATGTTGCCGAAGAACGAATCGACCAGCCGCAGGCCCACCGTGAGCTTCCCCGCCGAGGCGACCGCATCGAGTATCCCCCCGCGGTCATGATAGGGGCCTTCGGGAAGCGACCAGTTCGCACTTTCGCGGATAAGATAATCCCTGTAGGAGCGGAGCGCGTTCGCGGCGAGATCGCCGGTACCGCCAGCGCCGCGCGCGTAGTAGTGATCGGCGAAATATTTGACGTAGGCCGAGAAGCAGACCGAGCTGTAGGTGATGAACGCCTGTTCCGGCGTGACGGTGCCGTAGGTGATGATACCGCGGTCCTTCACGAAAAGGCTCTTGCGGCGTTTGAGCACCGCGATCATCGCGGCCGGATCGAACGAGTCGAGCACCGGGATGTCGTGCAGGAAGGTGCGCGTCTCGGTGTCTTCCGGGCGGATAGGCTCGTTGCGTTCGAGCGCGATCGCGGCGTGGTGATTGAGTATCGAAAAGTATGGTTCGGCGGGCGGCGCGAAGAGAAGGCTCGTGATGTTCAGGTTTTCGATCACTTCGCCGAGCACGTCCGTCGCGCTGTCGTCCCTGTTCCATACGAGGCGCGCGTCGAGCCCGGCCAGGAGCGGCACGCCCGGTTCGCAGATGCCCTGCGTGGAGAGCTTTCGGGAATATTTGTCAAGGAGCGCGATCATAAAAGTCCAAGCTCCCGTTCTTTTTCTTCAGTAGGGCGGCCGTCGGCATCGAGACCCCGGATGAGATAGTAGTCGGCGCGGGTTTTGAGGAATTCATCACGGTCCAGCGCGGGAACGGTGATGCCGTCGCCGCCCGTTCCCGGTTCGGTGAAGAAGCGCGCGGGAAGATCATCGTCATCGGCGGAGAAGCCGTTACGAGCGTTCATGACGCGGTCGTTGTAGTAGATGCGCTCTCCCGCGCGAAGGAGGTCCTGCGCCGTCGTGGGAACGCCTGTCACCGCGTGGAAGGCGCGGGCGTATTCCTCGAGCGACGCCGCGAAGAAGAGGAACTTGCAGGCGGTGAGCGAGTCGATCACGGCGTTCAGGTCTTCGGCGAGCTTGATGATGCGCGCCTTCCCGCTGAAGGTGAACCGGTCGGTGGCCACAGGCTTGCGGAGGATCTCGTGCGAGATCGGGTAGGCGCGCAGGTGGCAGCCGCCGCGCGTCGAGGTCGCGTAGGCGAGCGCCATGCCGTAGGCGCCGCGAGGGTCGTAGGCGGGAAGCTCGAGCCCTTTCACCGACATGGAGGTTCCGGGGCGGCCTTTGAGCGCGGCGTAGCGCGCCGAGCCGAGCTTCAGTTCCTCTCCTGCGCCGCGCGAGTATGCGATGTCTGCGAGAAGCGCGAGGAGGCGTTCCGGGGCCAGGGCCTCGCCGGTGATTTCGCGATGGCAGGCGAGTGTCGAGCCGGCGCTGATCGTATCCATCCCGAGCTCGTTGCAGAGACTGTTTGCCTCGACCACGGCGTCCAGGTCGGTGTTGCCGATGAGGGCGCTGAAGTGCGACATTGTTTCGAACTCGGGGATCGCCTGTCCCTGCTCGCCTTTCTTCTTGCAGAGGATGTGGCATCCCATGCAGCCGAAGCGTTTGGTGTGATAGCGCTCCTTATACCGGTACGCGTTCATCGTATCGGCGTGATCGAAGTGGGTCTTTGTGAAGTTGTCGGTCGGCATCATGCGGCGGTCCGACATCAGGTCGTACAGCGCGCCGGTGCCGAAATGCGCGATGCCGAGCTCGCCCTGGAGAATCGGCGAGGCGGCGGTGAGGCGGAAGATTTCCTCGCGCGCCTGCGCGAGTTCATTGCTGTCATACACGGAAGTCTTTCCGCCGCCGCGCACGTGGAGGAACTTCAGGTTTTTCGAAGCCATTACCAGTCCGAGCCCGCCGCGCCCCGAGGAGTAGTGGCCGTCGATCATGATGCTCGCGAAAAGTACGCCATGCTCGGCCGCGGGGCCGGTGAGCGCGGTGGAGCCTTCTTTTTCGAAGCGGCGGAGCGTATCCCCCACATCCATGCCCCTGAGCTCTTCGGCGTCGAAAAATTCAATGTTCGAATCGATGACGGTGACGCCGCAGAGCCGCTCGCTTCTGCCGGTGACGACGATGCCGTCCCAGCCCGCGCGCTTGATGAGGGTGCCGAAGCGGCCGCCGACCGAGGTGTCGCCCACGGTGCCGGTGAGCGGCGAGCGCGACATGATCGTCATGCGTCCCGAAGTCGGGGAGGGCGTGTCCACGAGGGGGCCGGTAAAAAAGAGGAGCGGCATACCTGGATCATCGAAGGGGAGCGTGATGCGCTGCGCGAGGTAATGGCCCGCGAGGCCTTTGCCGCCGATGAAGGTTTCGAGGAGTTCCCTCGAAGGGACCTCGGTCCGATAGCGCTTTTCGGTAAGGTCGATATGGAGAATTTTACCGTGCCAGCCGTACATGGTTCTCATGATGAATGAATGATATCGCGGAAGAAGCGCCGCCGCAAGAAAAGGTGTGGCGATTCAGGCCCGCGCCACTATAGCGGTCTGCCGACCGGCGCGTCAAGAAGGTATTGTGTGGATAATCTGTTGTTGCCGCTGATTTTGGGGAAGGTCGAAAGCTTTCCAGCGAGCAAGCGACATGATGTCGCTGTTTCCGCCGAGCAAACAGGAGGTTTTTGCGAGGCGGACGAGCGGAACAGCTTTCGGCCTGTACAATCGTTCACATGTTATCATCGAAGCGCTTGCGAAGCTCGAATCCCCGGTAGGAGAGCGAGAACCCGGCTTCCCTGAAGGCGGCGGCGTATTCGCTCTCGTGGGGTTTCTTTTCGTTGACGCGCTCGATGAGCACCATCTTCTCGGGATTGAACTCGCGGCCGGGGAGCTCCCTGAAGAAGCTCAGGTATTCTCCCAGGCGCGGGTCGTCGTGCGGGGCAAGTATCGTCATCTCTTTCCCGTCGCGGCGCGCGGCAAGCACAAGCGTACTTCCTCTGTACACGAGCCAGTTCGAGGGAACGCGCGGCGGAAGCTCCCCCTTCAGGGATTCAAGGCCGAGCCCGCAGGGCGAGGCCGGGTCGGTCGCGTTCATCCAGTAGACGGCGTCGTCGGGATGTCCCCCCGACAACAGGCGGAACGCCTCGTGGGAGGCGAACTGCGGCCCCGTGGTGCCCGAAAAGAAATGCCCGGCGAGGAGCTCTCCGGAGAGCTCCATCAGGCGTAGGGTGCGAAGGATCCGCCCCCACTGGAGCGGCGGGGCTTCGCTGGCAAGGAGCTCGCGGAAGATCACTCCGTAGCGGCGCACGAGCTGGCGCACCCGGTCTTTTACAATTTCTTCTTCATCAATGCGGTCGCGCGGCTCTTCCATCGGGTCGAGGGCGAACCAGCGGCCTGCAAGCGGCCGCGTCGAGGTCCAGCGGTTGTACGCCGAGCGGGAGGGCCTGCGGCCGGATTCTTCGCGCGGCTGGAGCGGCGTGAAGTCGTTGAGGATGCCTGACCGGAGCGCCGCCATCCCGTCGTTGGAGGCTTTTCCCTGCCATGCGAGCGACCAGAGCGTTTCGGCGAGCCGCGCGCTGTCAAGGCCGGTCTGCCGCGCGATGTCGAAGAAATCGTACCTTCCGCGCCTCTCGCCGAAAATCGATGCCGCATCGCCGTTCCCTTTCTCGTCGTCTGAAGGCTCGCTGAAAAGCGCGCGCTCATCGTTGAAGGCGAAGCTGATCTTTTTTCTGCCGCAGCCGAACCAGACCATGTCGCTTGACTGCATGAGCGAATCGAGCCACGCGGTGTGATACGGGCGCATCCTCGCAGGCAGGATGAACTCCTCCCACGCCGACGCGGGGGCCGGGTATCCGAAAAGCCGCTCGAGCCGGTCCTGAAGCGCTTCCATGTCGCTTCCGCGCTCCGCGACACCCTGCCATGCGGCAAGGAAGAGCGGCAGCGCGTGAATGTCGAGCGCGGTGAAGGAGGGCCTTCGCGCCGCACGGAGCATCCGCAGCAGTATCTCGAGATTTTCGCGGTCACAGGCATACCCCTCTTCGCTTCCCTCGACGAGCCGGTCGATGACAAGCGTTCCCGCTTCTGCGCACTCGTTGAGAAGCTCCGCGATCGACGCGGTCCCGAACACGCCCGCGGGAAGCGAGGGAAGCACCGGCCCGTAAGATGCGAGAAATTCCGCCACGAGTTCCTGCGCGGAGTCATCATCGTTTCCAGACTGATAGCGTGAAAAGACCAGATCGATGTCATGAATGGCGGCGGGCGAAAGCATGCCATTCATGTCAGCGGGGTGGATATCGATCTTCTGCCGCGCCGCACCGAGCGCGCCCGTGATCCGCGGCAGGCTTTCGATCGCGGCAAAACATCTGACTGATGCGCCCGGCAGGAGGACGCGCACGAGCCGCGGAAGCGATCCTTCGACCGCATCGTCGCCTTCCGTGCCGAGGTCGCGCCGTACGGCCGCGCAGAGATCCTTCCATTCATCTTCGGGGATGAGCACGCGCTCTCTTGCCCAGTCGACAAGCTCGCGGGATGAGCGCGGCGCGTACCCTTCGGCGGTGCGCTTGAGCTTCGCCTCAAGAAGGCCGATCAGCCCGGCGGGAATGAGCGGACGCAGCGACCCCGTGGATACGATCTCGCCGATCAGCCGGTCCGAGAGGCTTGAGCGCGCGCCGGAAGTCGGGGTATCGTCCTCGTACATGTAAGTGTTTGTCTGCTTCCAGATAAGGTTATCGGCGAACGGGGAGGCGGCCGCGGTAATCGATTCGCTGATGCGGACCTCTCCGGCGGCAATCTCGCCGAGGAGCGACTTCAGCCGCTCGATGTCGAAATCATCGGCGAGGCAGGTGCGCCACGTCTCGATAAGGAGCGGAAAATCAGGGAACTGCAGCACCGCGTCAAGGAGCTTTTTGGCGCGCAGGCGATTGAGCCAGAGGGGAAGCCTCTTTTTGAATCCGCCGCGCGGCAGAAGGAGTGCGCGTCCGGCGTTCTCGCGGAAGCGCGCGCCGAAGAATCCGGTCTTTTCGAGCTTTTCTCGCAGCAGACGGTCCAGGTTTTCCGGCGTAACGAGCGAGAGGATCGCGCCGGCGTCGAACTCGTGGGGAAGCATCAGAAGCACGCAGTCGTTGTTGACGATGCACTCCAGGTTGTAGCCGTACCGCTCCTCCCATGCCGCGGAGAGCGCCATGGCGTAGGGCCGGGTGCATCTTCCTCCCCAGAGCGTATGAAGGATCACCTGCTTCCGGTCGGTGCGGTTCATCGGATCGTCAAAATGCTCGATGAGCAGGTGATGCCGGTGCGGAAGAGGGCCCCGCGTCGCCTCCTTCTGGCGTTGCAGGAACTCCAGAAGCGATGCGGCCGCCTCTTCGTCCATGAAGAAACGACCGCGCAGTTCCGCGGCAAAAACGGGATCATCTGTCCGCTCATCCGCTTCTTCCAGAAAATCGGCGATCTTCTCCGAGAGGTGCGAGTCCCTGTTCATCTCCTCGGCCTTCCAGAACGGCGTGATCCCCGGAACGGCCGCGGTAGGGACCACCTCGACGTCGCTTGCGGTGATGCGCTGGATGCGCCAAGTCTGCGTGCCCATCTCAAATGTGTCGCCGATGCTCCGCTCCCAGACGAACTCCTCGTCGAGCTCGCCGATCTTCGTGCGGCTCTCCTGCAGGCGCAAATCGTAGTATCCGCGGTCGGGAATGGTGCCGCCCGACATGTAGATCATGCGGGCTGACCCCTCTTTTGCCTTTACGGTATTGTCAACGCGGTCGATGGTGACGCGCGGCGTGAGATCGCGAATCCTCGTTCCGGCGTAGCGGCCCGCGAGCATGTCGAGCACAAGGTCAAAGTGCCGCCGGGGAAGCTCGCGGTACGGCCATGCGCAGCGGATGAAGTCGTAGAGGCGGTCGATATCCCACATCTCCTGCGAGGTCATGGCGAGGAGCACCTGCGCGAGCACGTCAAGCGGGTTGGATACGATCAGCGCCTCCTCGATATCGCGCTCCATGACCAGGCGCGCCATCACCGCCGCGTCGACGAAGCCGCGTCCGTGCAGCGGGTACACAAGCCCTGTGCTCGTCTCGCCGACTCCATGGCCCGCGCGCCCGATGCGCTGCAGCGCCGATGAAACGGCCGGAGGGGCCTGCACGAGCACGACGCGGTCGAGCTTCCCGATGTCGATGCCGAGCTCAAGCGAGCTTGTCGCCACGATCGCGCGAAGCTCGCCGGCCTTCAGGCGTTTCTCGACAGCGAGGCGGATCTCGCGGGAAAGCGAGCCGTGGTGCGAGTAGGCAAGCTCCTCCGGCTCGTCCTCGTTGATGAAGCGCGTGATCTTCTCGGCATGACGGCGGCTGTTGGTGAAAAAGAGCGTTGAGCGGTGCGCACGAATGATCTCCCTGAATGAAGCTGCGAGCGCCTGCCACCATGTGTCGCTGTCAGAGACACTTTCGGCAGGACCGGGATGGCATACCCTCACGCGGTACTCCTTCCTGTCGCCGCCGCGGATGATCGTCACGGGCCTTTTCTCGAAGTGGGATACGGAGCGTATCATCGCCCCGCCGATAAACTCCGCAACCGTTTCCAGGGGCCGCACCGTTGCGGAAAGACCGATCCGCTGGAATTCTCCCGAGAGTGGAACGAGCTGCTCCACCGCGGTGGCGAGGTGCGTGCCGCGCTTGTTTGCCGCGACTGCATGGATTTCGTCCAGGATCACGGTGGCGATCCCGGTCAGGAGGCCGCGGCCGTTGCGCGAGCAGAGCAGGATATTGAGGCTCTCCGGCGTGGTGATGAGGATTTCCGGCGGGCGGCGGAGCATCTGCCTGCGCTCCTCGGCGGGAGTGTCGCCGCTCCGGGTAAGCACACGTATCGCGGGAAACGGCTCACCTTCAGCGTGGAAGCGCTCCCGTATTTCGGTGAGCGGGAGCATCAGGTTTTCGCGCACGTCGGTGTTGAGCGCCTTCAGCGGTGACACGTAAAGCACCCGTACTCCGCCCCCCTGCCATCGTCCTGATGCGAGGCTGTCGATCGCCCAGAGGAACGCCGTGAGCGTCTTTCCGCTTCCCGTCGGCGCGGTGATGAGCGCGTGTTTTCCATCGGCGATTACAGGCCACGCGCGCGCCTGGACGTCGGTGGGTCTGCCGTAGCGTTCGGCAAACCACCGCGCGATGATCGGGTGAAAGAGCGAAAGGGGGGAGGATGAATCGGTACCGGTGCCCATGGCGAAAGTCTGGCACAGGCGCGCTCCAATGGGAAGAACTTTTTTGATGTGAAAGATGAATCTGAGGGCGCGAAAATGTTTTCGCGCCCTCAGATTTTATGAACGGTTAAATCTTATTCGACCGCCTCCATATACCCATTCTCTCCGCCTCTTTGATGAGATCATCACGGAAGTTCGGGTGCGCGATGCTGATAAGCTTCTCAGCGCGCTGCCATGTGGGATTGGCGCCAAGTTTGACCGCGCCGTATTCCGTAACAACGTAATCGACAAGCTGCCTTGCCACGGTAACGATCGTTCCGGGCTGAAACGTCGGTACGATGCTGGAATGAAGATTGCCGTTTTTGTCGGTGTATGATGATTCGAGGCAGATGAAGCTCTTGCCGCCCTTAGCAAGCTGGGAAAAGTAAACGAAATCGGTCATGCCGCCGTTGCCGGACACCTGTTTGGGGATGCCGTTGATGACCAGGTTTTCGGCGCTGACCTGGGAAAAAAGGTCCACGGCAAGACAGCTGTTGATGCTGATAAAATTATCAAGCATCTTGATAATTGTAGGGTCGTTTGTGTAGTCGGCCGGATATGACGCGACAGCGGAGTTCAGGTGAAGGAAGTCGTAGAGCTTTTTGCTGCCGATTGCGAATGTGTATGCGCTTCTATGCCGGTCTATCGGTTTGAGCGCGTTTGTAAGCTTTCCCGCTTCATACATGTCGAGATACGTATCAACAAACATCTCAGTGTGGCAGCCCAGGTCTTTCAGGTCGGATTCGGCGATCATTTTCCCGATGGCGTTGGGCATTCCGCCGATCCCGAGCTGCAGGCACGCCCCGTCGCGGATATACTTCACTACGTGTCCGGCTATTTTCCTCTCTATTTCATTCGGCTCAACAGGATCGGGAGCGAACATGGGCGTGTTCGCGGGATCTTCAACAATGTGATCAACGCGGGATATGTGAATCGCTTCCTCGGCGCCGCCCATGCACACCGGCATGTCTTTCGTAATTTCGACGATGACGTGGTCGGCCATTTCCACGCCCGAGGAGTGAAACGAATTTTCAGGTCCAAGGTTAAAGTGGCCGTGCCGGTCCATGGGCGATGCCCGGAAGACGAAGAAATTTTTCATCCGGGCGGCCTTTTCCGGTTCGTTATAGTAATACGAACGCATCGAATACGGCTCGGAATAGCGGCGCATATAATCGGGCGCCAGCCTGTAGGAAATGGGATTATAGAACGGCTTGCCGACAAATTCGATCATTCTTGTTAGTTTACTCCAGTGCCAGTCGATAAAAATGAAGCTGTCGGGGTGTTTGCAGGTTTCGGGAAGAGGGGGAACGCAGACGCTGCAGAAAATAGAAACGTCACGCAACTCCTCCTTCCGGGCGGCCAGGGCCGCGTCGAACGCCACGGGCTTGCCGTTAAACTGGGCGTATTCGATTGCGTCGCCCGAATTTACCAGCTTCGCGGCATTTTCAGGTGACATGAGCTTTTTTCGGTATTCTTCCTGAAAATTCATAAAACATCTCCTTTTGTATATTAATATGAGATTAGCAAACGGCCTGATTATGATGTATGATTGCATTTGCCGTCGCTTTGTTCAATCAGTAGTCGATAGAATTGTATGTCAACATTAATACATAAAGTATCATTTTATTTATGCATTCACCGATGACTGTTTTGGCTGGCGACGCGGTTGGAATAAAAAAAGCCTGCCGATTGATCGTGCAGGCTTTTTAGGCGCGATTTTTGGGGAAATCCTGATTAAGTAAATAAGCGGGTGCGTGTTATTTTTTGTGAGACCTTCTCCATATCCCCATCCTTGCCGCCGCCGCGATCATCTCGTCCCTGAAATCAGGGTGCGCGATGCTGATCAGCTTTTCGGCGCGTTGCCAGGTGGGATTCCCGCCGAGCTTGATGACGCCGTATTCGGTGACGATGTAGTCGACGAGCTGGCGCGCGATGGTGACGATGGTGCCCGCTTCGAGCGTCGGGACGATCCTTGAATGGAGTTTGCCCTCTCTGTCGGTATAGGTCGATTCAAGGCAGATGAAGCTTTTGCCGCCTTTTGAAAGCTGTGAGAAGTAGACAAAGTCGGTCATACCGCCGTTTCCGGAAATCTGCTTGGGAACGCCGTTGACCACGCTGCTTTCGCCGTTTACCTGCGAGAAGAGGTCGATCTGTACCGCGCTGTTGATGCTCGTGAAATTATCAATGCTCCTGATGGTGGTTGGATCGATCGCGTAGTCTGCCGGATACGAGGCCACCGCGGAATTGTTATTCATGAACTCGTACAGGCGATTGCTGCCGATAGCGAAGGTGAAGGCGGTGCGGTGGCGGTCAAACGGTTTTCTGGTGTTGGTGAGTTTTCCGGCTTCGAACATGTCGAGATACGTATCCACCAGCATCTCGCTGTGCCCTCCGAGGTCTTTGATATCGGATTCGGCGATCATCTTCCCGATGGCGTTGGGTATGCCGCCGATACCGAGCTGCAGGCACGATCCGTCGTGGATATAGGGCATCAGGTTCGCGGCGATTTTTTTCTCGACATCATTCGGCTCCTCGGGATCGGGGGCGAAGAGGGGAGTATTGTCGGGATCTTCCACAATGATATCGACCTGCGAGATATGCGCGGCCTCTTCCGCTCCTCCCATGCACACCGGCATGCTTCTGTTGACCTCGACGATCACCAGGTCGGACGACTCGACTCCAGCCGAATGGAAGGAGTTTTGCGGCCCGAAGTTGAAATATCCGTTACGGTCCATGGGGGCGACGCGCGTGACGAATACCCGCTTCGTCTTCGCCGCTTTTTCCGGCTCAGTGTAGTAGAACGAACGCCAGTAATCGGGGGCGTCGTATTTGCGCATGTAATCAGGCGCTTTTCTGTACGCGATCGGATTGTAAAACGGTTTTCCCACGAATTCAATCATGCGAGTAAGCTTGCTCCAGTGCCAGTCGTGAAAGATAAAGCTTTCAGGATACTTGCAGGTTTCAGGCAGGGGAGGAAGGCAGACGCTGCAGTAGATGCTTACATCTCTCAATTCATCGCGCCTGTTTGCCAGCGCGGTATCGAACACGACCGATTTGCCGTTAAACTGCGCATACTCGACGACATCTCCCGAGTTGATCAACTTTGCGGCTTCAACTGCGGTTCGCAGTTTGGTTTTGTATTGTTTGGAAAAAGAAGACATATAAAACCCCCTTAAAATAATCGATAATCGATAATGCATTATGTAAAATAGATTGTTTTTTGGGCTTTCTTTTTTTGTCAATGCTTTTCCTGCAATTTTATAGTGAGGTAAAGAAGTATGTTTGGGGTAAGGGTTTCAGTCGCCCATGAAGTCGAAGGGAGCGCCCGTATCCAGTTCCATTTCATATACATCACCGTAAACTTTAGTGGTGCGGAAACCGGTGCAGTAATATGTTTTTATCGCGCTTATGTTGGAACTTTCAACCATGAGCCATATTCTGTGTTTTCCCAGAGAGAGCGCCCTCCGGCAGATTTCATCGACCAGCCGCCTTCCTATACCCGAACCGCGGTATTCCTGGTGCACAAATACGATGAGCTCGCAGAAATCGGCGCCGGCGGCGTCTATCACCGAAGCGTGGCCTATGATCGTATCCCCTGTAACGGCAATGAGATTGAGCTGCTCCCTGAGAAGGTTGTGTATCCATCGGATAAATACCGGGTCGACGAGAGGAGGCAGGCCCATGATGTAGTTCTTAGGCTGGAAATTTCGGTACATGTCGATCAGCCCCGGAATGTCCTCTTCGTGCAGGTTTCGGATCAGACAGTTGATTGATTTTGCAGCCGTAAGGTGGTCCATTAATGAAATGTAACAACACTACTCGCGACAATCAAGAAATGATCGTATTTGCTTCTCTGCCCGCAGGTGTTTTCGGAGCGGCAGCTTTTATGCCGCTTTCCATTCTGAGAGAAATAATTCTTGCCCCGTGAATGTATTCCTGTATTAATGATCGCTGCTACAGATTCATCAGCCGGAGGCTATCCATGGAACCGCTCTACAGACCTCGAAGACTGCGCGAAACGCCGGTACTGCGCGACCTCGTCGCCGAAACGGTGATCGATACGCGAAAGCTCATCATGCCGCATTTCGTGGTAGAGCAGAAAGGTGTTAGAGAAGAAATCCCGTCGATGCCGGGTATCGAACGGGTGTGCATTGACGAATTTCTCCGCGACCTGGAAAGCGACCTTTCCCTGGGGATACGCTCTGTGCTTCTGTTCGGGATACCGGCGCATAAGGACGAAACCGCTTCATCGGCATTTGACGGCAGTGGGGTGATACAGGAAGCGGTGCGCGCCGCCAAGAAGCGCTTTCCGGAAATCTGTGTCATAACCGATGTCTGCCTTTGCGAATACATGAGCCATGGCCACTGCGGGATCGTGCGCGACGGGAAGGTGCTGAACGATCCGACGCTGGTGATACTCGCCAGGACCGCGCTCTCGCATGCCGAAGCGGGGGCCGATATCGTCGCACCGTCGGATATGATGGACGGGCGTGTGGCGGCGATACGCGACGCGCTTGACGGGGGAGGGTTTCCTGACGTTCCGATACTCTCCTACGCGGCGAAATATTCTTCCGCGTTCTACGGGCCGTTCAGGGACGCCGCGGGAAGCGCGCCGCAGTTCGGCGACAGGCGGAGTTACCAGATGGACTGGCGCAACGCGCGCGAGGCCGAAAAGGAGGTGCTCCTCGACGTCGATGAGGGCGCCGATATCGTGATGGTGAAACCCGCGCTTGCCTATCTCGACATTATCCGGCGGGTGAAGGAGATGGTGAACCTCCCGGTGTGCGCCTACAACGTGAGCGGCGAGTATTCGATGGTAAAGGCCTCGGCGAAGCTCGGCTATGGCGATGAGCGGATGCTGGTGAGTGAGATACTGACGGGAATCTTCCGCGCGGGCGCGGACATGGTGATATCGTATCACACGCGGGACATTATGAAAAACAGGTGGATGTGACATGAAGATACGGAAATCGAAGGAACTGTACGAAAGGGCCGAGCGGCTCATGCCGGGCGGGGTGAACTCTCCGGTGAGGGCCTTCAGGTCGGTCGGCGGAACGCCGCTCTATATCCGCTCCGCGTCCGGATCGCGGATGACAGATGAGGACGGAAATGTTTTCATCGACTATTGCATGTCATGGGGGCCGATGATACTCGGCCACGCCGATCCTGACGTGACCGACGCGGTCATTTCCGCCGCCCGCTACGGTACGAGCTTCGGCACGCCCAACCGTTACGAGGTCGAGATCGCCGAAATGGTCGTTGAGCGGTTCAACTCGATCGACAAGGTACGCTTCGTCAATTCGGGCACCGAAGCGGTCATGAGCGCCATCCGACTCGCCCGCGGCTATACCGGGCGCGACAGGGTGATCAAATTCGACGGCTGCTACCACGGACATGTCGATTACCTGCTCGTGGCCGCCGGCTCAGGGCTTGCCACATTCGGCACTCCCGATTCCGACGGCGTGTGCCGCGACAACGCAAAGGACACGATCGTCGTCCCGTACAACGACCTGGAACGTCTCGAAGACGCCTTTAAAAAGAACCGGGGCCAGGTCGCGGCCGTTATCATGGAGCCGGTCCCCTGCAACTACGGGCTCATCCTTCCCGATAAAGGCTACCTCAAGGGCGTGCGCAAGCTCTGCGATAAATACGAGGCACTGCTCATCTTCGACGAGGTGATCAACGGATTCAGGCTGTCACGGGGCGGCGCGCAGGAGTATTACGGCGTCAGGGCGGATATAACCACGCTTGGCAAGATCATCGGCGGAGGGCTTCCCGTCGGCGCCTACGGCGCCTCTAAAGACCTGATGTCCAAGATCGCGCCTGACGGGTCGGTCTACCAGGCGGGCACGCTGTCGGGCAACCCGCTCGCCATGACGGCAGGGATCGCCACGCTGAAAAAAATCGACGCGGTAAAGGCGCACGCGCTTCTGCGGGCTAAGGCCGCGAAATTTTCGGAACTGCTCGGGCCGGTGCTCGCGCCGTACCGGGGACGCGTGCTCGCGGTCCAGCTCGAGTCGATATTCGCGCTCTTTTTCACCGGTCTTTCAGCGATCAGGACCGTGGACGAGGTGCGCGCGTGCGATATGAAACTCTTCGGGAAATTCCACCGCGAGATGCTCAACCGGGGGATATACCTCTCCCCCTCCGGCTACGAAGTCGGATTTCTCTCGACCGCGCATTCAGAGAAAGATATCGAGGAGACGGTGCGCGCGATCGGCGAATCGCTCGCGGCAGTAATGAAGTAGCTCTTTATCCGCGGATGTCGCGCTTCTCGCGGGGGAACACGACGCGCTGCACCAGCCGGTTCTCCTGCTGGAGCGAGACATCGATTATCCCGCCATGAAGTATGATGATGCGCTGGGCGAGCGACAGGTTGAAGCTCGGCTTTCTCGGATATGTAAGCATGAACGGGTTGAAGATGAAATGCATATCCCCCCGCCTGATCTTTTCCGTCAGAAATTCCACGTTGAGTGAGGCCTCGTAGGGGGAGAACTGGAAGTCAACAATGAGCGGCCTGTCAGGAACCGACCATTCAAGCGACTGGGAGAAGATGTCCATGAACGCGGCCCGCAGCTTCTTTTTGTCGACGAAGATGTAGTATTCATCGGAGTCGATGTGCGGGAATTCAATAGGGCGGTTTCTCATAATGGCGAGCTTGCGCGCAATCCTCAGAGCGTCCCTGAATACCAGAATGGCGTTTTCCCGCCGCAGTTTGATGTCTGACATGTCGGAGTAGCGTTCGACAAGCGACACGATGCTGTTGAGCCTGTCGGCGTCTTCTTTTATATATATGAGATATTTCGCAAGCTCGTTTTTATCCTGCGCCGGGTCGCCGCATTTCTTGAGAAGCAGGTCGGCATAGCCGCCGATCGAGCTGATCGGATTGCGCACCTCGTGAGCCACGCTGTCGGCGATCGCCTGGAGGATCTCTATCTGGTTGGTGTAGGACCGCCGGAGCCGGCCGAGGTGGCTTCGTTCGCGATTGTGCAGCCGCCACAGCTCGGTGATGTTGTTGACGATTATCAGGTGGCACGGTCCGTGCACCGGACGGTCTTTGATCGGAAAAATACTCACGACCAGCCTGAGGAGACTGTTCCCACGACGGTACTGCACCTCCTGATCTTTCAGCCGTTTCGATTTGCCGCATCCTTCCTCGACGAGCTCAATGAATTCAAGGTTCGGGCCGTTAATACAGTCACGAAGTTGTTGCCGGGAAGACCCGTTCCTCCTGATGCCGAGTATGGTGCGCGCCGCCCGGTTGATGAAGGAAATCCGATTCTCATCATCAATGATAATGAGCCCTTCGTTGAGCTGATCGAGCATCTCTTCAGGATACGGATATCTGCCGGGAATAGTTCTCATCGGGCGCGGCGCCTGTACTTTAATAGGAAAATAATGTCTGATAGTATATCACCACGGGCGATTGGATGCAACACTTTTTATAAAGTAACGCCGCCCTGTTTCATTCGATGCGGTACCTGTTGCAGATATGATACAATGTGGAGCAAAGTGTACTGTTTAAAACGGGATTTCATCCGCATTCAGAAAAGTTTTTAAAAGGGTGGATACCGGCGGCCAGTCATAGCATCGTTCGAAGGGGTCAGAGCCTGGCGTGAACGCAGTGCCGCTTCGAAAAGGAATCTCGAAGGTGGTTTCGAGAGTGTTGTAACTCCTGAATAATTCAGGAGTTGCATTGATGCCTCCTCCCGGTTCAGACGGATAGTTCCCCGGTGGCGCGGAAGAGGATGGTATCCCCCTCTAAAACACCATTTTTGAAACTTTTTTCTCACAATATGATTTTGTTGAGGTTTGGCACGGAAATTGCTTATTATATGAGCAGAGGCTTACGAATATGAAATTATCAATACTTGAAATATTTGTAGTCTTCTGGACATCAACGATTCTCTGGGTCCTTGTTGAGTATTTTTATTACCGATACAGCAAGAACCATAAAAACCCGTCCATTATGGACCGGTACAGAGAAGACTGATCAAGGTAATCCATAAGTTCATATCAATCAATCCCAATCCATGTATGCCGGGGGTAACCCCGGTATTTTTTTTATCCTTTTTTCATCTCCCTGTATTTTATCAGCGCATATACGGCTTCGTTGTACGGCGTGTCGATACGGTGCTCCCTGCCGTAACGGATGATCATCCCGTTGATGCTGTCGATCTCGGTGGGCCGTCCGGCTTCCAGGTCTTGGAGCATGGAGCAGCGGTTCGCGGCGGTCTTTGCGCAGATCTCGCGTGTCGTCGCGATCATCCCGTCGCTGTCAAGATCGATGCTGAGGGCGCGCGCCGCCGCCACCGCCTCGATGACAATGTGCTTCTGCAGCCGCGAGAGGTGTTCGCTTTCGATGATCTTTCCGTTCGTAATGCCGAGGAGGGCCGCGACTGGATTTATCCCCGCGTTGATGATCGCTTTGCGCCAGATCGTTTCATCCGGCCGTTCGGTGATGGTGACAGGGAGGCGCGCGCCTCGCAGAGATTCGGCGACGGCACCTACCGCGGCGCTGTCGGTGCCTCCAAGCTGAATATCACCCATTCCGCCGAGGACGAGCGCGTTCGCAGCGGTTTTGTATGCACCGATGGTGGTGGAGCCGTACACGATCCTCCTGTCGGGAACATGCGCGGCGATCGTTTCTTTGTTGCCGAGGCCGTTCTGGAGCGACACAACGATCGAGTCAGGCGAAAGATGCGGCGCGATCGAGCGCATCGCCGCGGCGGTGGAATAGCTTTTCACGAAGAGAAAGAGTATCCCGCGGTTGCCAAGTATCGAGGGGTCAGAGCCCGCCGAAAGGGAGATTACATCTGTCCTGCCTTCTGCGGAGACGGAAAGGCTGTTTTTCAGGCTTTCAGCGACTGCCGGGTCTGCCTCATAGACCGACACGTCCATTCCCGCGCGGTGAAAATACCATGCGAAGAGGGAGCCCATTGCGCCGCCTCCGGCAATTCCTATCCTCATGAGTCCTCGTATCCCCCCTGTTTTTTGAATATTCTTAATTATGCGCTAAATTCTTAAAACAGAGTTGATTTTTTTTCAAGCCGTATTTAATACGACACTCTCCATTTTTACTGTCCGAGGTTATGCCATGGGAATGACGATCACCGAGAAGATTCTTGCCGCGCACGCGGGTAAAAACGCCGTAGAACCGGGCGAGCTCATTGAAGCGAATGTGGACCTTGTCCTGGGAAACGACATCACCGCGCCGATCGCCATCAAGGAGTTCAGGGACCTCGGTATTAAGAAGGTGTTCGATAACGAGAAGATCGCGCTGATCCCCGATCACTTCACGCCCAACAAGGACATCAAGTCCGCCGAACAGGTGAAGGTGCTGCGCGAGTTCGCGCGCGAGCAGAACATCAGGCACTTCTATGACGTGGGAAGGGTAGGCGTCGAGCACGCGCTCCTGCCGGAGATGGGGCTGGTGCGTCCCGGTATGGTGATCATCGGCGCCGATTCGCACACCTGTACCTACGGGGCGCTCGGCGCGTTTTCGACCGGTAGCGGATCGACCGACATGGCCGCGGCGATGGCCACCGGAAAGGCGTGGTTCAAGATCCCCGAATCGATGAAATTCATTTTCAAAGGAAAACTCAACCGGTATGTGACCGGCAAGGACCTGATCCTTTACACGATCGGGGATATAGGCGTTGACGGGGCGCTTTACCGCGCCATGGAGTTTGCGGGCGATGCGATCTCGGCGCTTACTATCGAAGAGCGTCTCTCAATGGCGAACATGGCCATCGAGGCAGGCGGGAAGAACGGCATCTTTGCCGTCGATGAGAAGACGCTGGAATACGTGAAGGCGAGAAGCGACAGGCCGTTTACCGTCTACGCAAGCGACGCCGACGCGAAGTACGCCGAAACGCGCGAATACGACGCGGCGAAGATTGAGCCGATCGTGGCGTTTCCGCACCTTCCGTCGAACGTAAAGCCGGCGCGCGAGGCCGGCGTGAAGATCGATCAGGTGTTTATCGGTTCGTGCACGAACGGGCGGATAGAAGACCTCCGTGTCGCCGCGCAGGTGCTCAAAGGTAGAAAGGCGCATCGCGATGTGCGCCTGATCGTCATCCCCGCCACGCAGGCGGTCTACCAGCAGGCGATGAAGGAAGGGCTGCTCGACATTTTCATCGAGGCGGAAGGCGCAATCTCGGCGCCAACCTGCGGGCCGTGCCTGGGCGGCCACATGGGAATCCTTGCCGAGGGCGAGCGCTGCCTTGCCACTTCGAACAGGAACTTCGTGGGCCGGATGGGCCATCCGAAGAGCGAAGTATATCTGGCAAATCCGGCAGTGGCCGCCGCTTCCGCGGTGCTCGGCAAAATCTGCCATCCTGACGAACTGAAATAACCGAGGAGAAACCGATGAAAGCACATGGAAAGGCGTGGAAATTCGGAAACGACATCAACACCGATGAAATAATACCGGCGCGCTATCTCAACACTTCCGACCCGAAGGAGCTGGCTGAGCACTGCATGGAGGATGCCGACCCGGATTTCATGAAGAAGATTTCGAGGGGGGATATTATCGTCGCCGGCAGCAATTTCGGCTGCGGGTCGTCGCGGGAACACGCGCCGATCGCCATCAAGGCCGCGGATATATCCTGCGTGATCGCGGGCTCCTTCGCGCGGATATTCTACCGCAACAGCATCAATATCGGCCTCCCGATCGTCGAGTCCCCGGAAGCGGCAGCCGATATCAAACCGGGCGATGAGATCGAGATCAACTTTGATTCCGGAAAGATTAAAAATATCACCACGGGAAAGGAGTACAGCGCCAAGCCGTTCCCGCCGTTCATGCAGGAGATCATTCAGAAAGGTGGTCTCATGGCCAAGATCAAAAGCGGCCTATCGTAGGCGCTGGAGGTTTTTGCTGTCGGTGATGTCCTTCCCCTTGATGGAGAAGGGTATGGTGTACCAGGCGCCCTGCTTGTATTTGTTAAGCTGAATAAAGGCCGGGTTGGGAAGATCGGCAATGAAGCTTTTGTTGAACTGAAGGTCCATTCTGATATCCCCTTCGAGGCTTTTATTCACAAAACCTTCCATTTTCAGCCGGATATCAGGAGCGGTGAACGCGAAGGAATTTATGTAATAGGAATTTCCTATTATATTGAAGTTTCCAGCTATCGTGGTGAATTCGATGTCCTTCAGCTTGTGCCGGAGTTCCGCGAGCCATGTGCCCAGCCCGTTCTGTATCCCCGTATTGGCGACCTTGCCGTTGAGCACCGTGAAGTCCATTTTGCCTTTCACTGACTTTTCAGTGTTGATGGTTTCCCCGACGCGAAATGCAAGGTCGATCGTCCCGCGCGCCGTTCCGAAGAAACGGTTCTTCAGCTTATCGTTGAGAGCGGTGAGGTTCTGCACTTTGATCCGGTCGAAGCCTATTACGCAATCGACATCCATCGTGTTCTTCGAGAAATCAACCGCGCCGGTCCCCCTGACTGCGCCGCCGAAAAGCTTCGAATTGAACCGGTCGATTGTTATCCGGCGGCCGGCCATCCTGTAGAAAAACTGTGATTCGGTGAATAGAAGCGAGTCGACGGCAAGCTCGCCGACAGTTATCCGTCCCGAGATGTCGACCGGTGATTTGACCCCGGAAAAATCCAGGGAATGCTTCGTCCCTTTATCGGGTGAAAACGAGTACTTCTTCGCGTCGATATTCATCACGATTTTTCTGAATTTCCCGTCGAGCGACGCGATCGAAACGAGCGCGGGATTGTCGAATATCCTCAATGCGATATTTTCTTTTTTCAGGACATTGTTCTGTATCGAAATTGTTTCGTTAAGGCCGCTGATCCCTTTTTTGCCTCTTCCGATGCTTACGTCCTTGGATGTGACCGTTGATGTGTAGCGGCCATGTTCAGCGCTGAAGCTGCCGTTTATCCTGCCAGAAAGGTCCTTTGGCAGCATGTCGAAAAGCCCCTCCACTTCGCGAAGGTCGATGTTGAACGAGGGAACGGAAATCCTGGCGATTCCCGGGCTGTCATCGATTGTGAGCGTTTTCAGCTGCGCGGTGGAGCCGCCGCTCGATCCGTGCACGTCGGTAATAAAGACATCTCCTTTAGGAAACGTTACGGTACACGATCCTTCAGCATTGACAACTTTCTGGTTTGAAAGGACTGACGTCACCCTGGGCCTGCCGGAAATACCTTTTCTGGTGATAGTGAGGTCGGGGATACGGCCGTCGACGCTTCTGAAGGGCAGTGAGAAGTTCTTCCTCCAGGTATAGACCCATCCCAGCGAGCAATCGCTGAGCAGGATTTTCGCCCTGACAATGAAATCGCGGTCGAATGACGACATGGAAAGATCGGTCCTGATAGTGCCGCGCCTCTGCGGAAGCTGGATATGACCGTCGGAAACCGTCATTCCCTTTCCTCCGGGAAGTTCGATCAGACAGTCGATCAGGTAGGTGCCTTCAAGCGGCTTTAAAAATTCGGGAGGGTTTTTGAGCGATACCCTCGCATTCTCAAGCCGGATTGAAGAAAGTCTCGCTCCGTGGCTTCCGTCTCCAGGTTTTGTGAGATCGTCGATCAGGCGGTCCAGGTTGGATCGGCGGCCGTCATACTGGATCGAGAGATTGAGGTTGCGCACCGCCAGGTAGGTAATGACGAACTCTTTCCTTAAAAGTGCGCTGACGGAAAACTTTACACGGCCCTCCTCGGCATCGGCAAGCACCGGTTCTTCAGATGTTTTTCCGTCATGGATTACTACATTTTTAAGCATGATTCCGCGTATACTGTACCGTATGTCTTCTATCGTCACCCTGCGGTTGAGCGCGGCTTCGGCCCTGCCTGTAATTATGGAGAGGAGCTTCTCGCGCGGGAAGAGTGTGATAAAAAGAGTGAATGATACGACAAGGAGGATCAGGGAAAAAACTATTGCGGCAATAATGATCCTAGATATTTTTGCTGGCTTCACGCTTGCGTTCCAGAGACGATTTTTTCTTATAAAACTGGACGTTCTTCTCGAGTGACTCCATGTCCGAGCACACGATCTTTCCCTGTTCGAGCTTGATATGTTTGTCCTCGAGAAGCTGGACCGCGAGCACTTCGCCCTTTTCGGGTGGGAGCCCAACCATGTTCATCAGTTCCTTAACGCCGAACTCGAAGTTGTGCGGCGTTCGCGGTGCTATCTTGATTTTCTGCTTTTCAATCTGCAGCAGGAGCGTGTCGTAAATCCTTCCGAGGTGGTCGCCGATCATAAGGTTTTCAAGCTGGCGATAAGCGGTCCATATCCGCTCGCTCAGGAGTACGATGAGCCTTGTGGCGAGCTGCGGCTGGGCCTGCACCATCCCCTCGAAGTTTGACTTGTTGATGACAAGGAGGTTGACATCGCCGAAGGTGATGGCCGAGGCGCTCCTCGGTTTGTTCTCGAGCAGTGCCATCTCCCCGAAAATATCGCCCTGTTTGAGCACCGCGAGAAGGACTTCCTCGTTAACGATCTTGGTGATCTTCACCTTGCCTGACTGGATAATGTAGAGCTCGTTGCCCGGTTCGTTTTCACAGAATATCATTGTGTTGTCGCGGTATGTCCGGTTGAGCGCGCCGCCGGCAGGCGCGTCCGGGATCTTGAAGGGCGCCTTCAGTGATTTGAGCCTGTTGAGCGCGTTTTCGCGGTCCGGGCTCTGCGGGCAGTACTGTATGAAACGCTGATAGGCGTAGATCGCGTGGTTGTACGCCTTGTTTTTGAGATAGTACTCGGCAATGTTGAACAGGTGCGAAGGGTCTTCCTCGACGGAGTTCTTGAACGTCAGGCGGGTGATCGCGGTGTCGAAATCACGGAGCTTGCGGCTGAAGAAGCGGATAATCTTCATCGCGACCGCAGGGTTCTTCTGGATCAGGATGCCGAACTGTTCGTTCTGCACCGAGATGAGGGATACGTTGGTGAGCGCCACCGCGGTTTCAATGCGCGCATGGCCGCTCATGCAGGATATGACCCCGAAGAAGTCGCCCGGCCCCAATATGGTGTATGGTTCTTCGGCTGAAACCGGGTTCTCTTTGGAAAGGCGGACATTGCCGCTTCGGATTATGTAAAAATTACCGGCGTTCTTCTTGCCTTCGACGATAATGAAAGACTTGGCAACGTAATTCTCGACTTTAAACTGTTCTGAAGGCATTTCCTACCTTTCACGATTCAATCACAAAAATAAAAACAGACAATACAATATGAATCCGCGTATATTTTACGCAATAAAAATCTGAAAATTTTGCGTAATTTCAAAAGTCGTACAGCCTCATCGCCGAATGTATCGAAGAAAAGCGTCTTTTCTTTTTCTGATTCTTCTATCAGCTAAAAGCACGCACATCAATCAAAAAATCGGCATAAGCTGTAAATAATTTCAGCATTTATTAAAGGTTTTCATCCGGGGAAAACATCATGAGGATTCACGGGTGCGGAGGAAGGGGGATACAGGAATTCTCAGCCCATGAAGGTGATGCGATGAATTGAACCTGCGGAATGGTCCCTCGTCCGCTCATAGGCCCTTATCGCGATAACGCTCATCGGCTCGGAGGGTGTGCCTGATGACATCTCTTCAAAGGGATTACGGTACGCCTGCGACATCCGCGGAGGGCGGATATCGCGCCCGTATCTTTTCATCGGGGCGAAAATATCGACTTCCCTGCGGGGTGAGGGCCCTGTTTCCGGCCGGGTGATATCGGCCTGAAACCGCTTCATCGGGGCAAGGGGATCCTGCTCGCCTTTCGGAGTGATGAACCTGGCATAAGGATTTTTAAAAGGTGTTATGTTAAACCGAACGTTCATTTTTCAGGCCATTATCGCCGGTTTCTGAGGAAATCGGCATTCAGTAATAATACATGGTTACAAGTTATCCTCAATAAAGAAAGATAGTACCCCGGTCCGGTCACGTCAAGTTGATTTTTCCGCGGAAAACGGCTATCAGGCCACAAAACTGATGGTGAAGCGAGTCCCGCCTTCGCGTGAAAGCTCGAGATTTGCGTCGATCTGCCTTACCAGATGGGGCAGTAGAGAAAAACCGAGCGAATCGGCGTTCTCGATATCGATGCTTTCAGGAAGGCCTTTACCGCTGTCCGCGACTATGAGCTCGGTGAAACCATCTTTGTCCGATTTGAGAGATATCGTCAAGCGTTTCAACCCGGTATGTTCCGCCGGGAACGCGTATTTAAACGCGTTGGATACGAGTTCATTGAGGATGAGCCCGCATGAGATCGAACGGTCCATATCGAGCGAAACAGGACCGATGTCGATATCGAGCTCAACGTCGCGCGAGCGATCGATATACCGCTGGCGGATCGCCATTACTACGTGGCGGATGAATCCGTTCACGTCGATCCTGCTCAAGTTGTCCTGAATGTACAGCTTTTCATGGACGATGGAAAAGATCATGAGGCGGTCCTGGTACTCGCGGATAATGGAAGCGGCCTCGGCATTTTCCAGCGAACGGCTCCGGAGGTTCAGCAGGCTCATGATCTGCTGAAGATTGTTTTTGACCCGGTGGTGCACTTCCCTGATCAGTGTTTCTTTTTCGGCGATCGAGGTCTCAAGCCTGTACTGGCTGCGGGAGAAAGCGGACTCCATCTCTTTGCGGCGGGTAATATCCACCCCGAACACCATGCCGGCCATTTTACCTTTTATCGAAATGGTTTCCGCCCTGAAGTCAATCCATTTCTCTTTCCCGTCCTTCGTGAGGATCCTGAATTCATAGGCGCTTTCGGGGTTTTCGCCTCTGAGCCGGGCCAGACCGCGATCTTTCACCAGGTCCCTGTCGTCAGGATGGACGAATTCCCAGAAATGCATTGCGTAGAGTTCATCCCGGGTGTATCCGGTTATCATTTCAGCGGCGTGGTTCGCGTAGATCCAGAAATTGTCCTGGTGAATCATGATTACCACGGGCGCGTGCTCGACGAAGGTGCGGAATTTCTCTTCGCTTTCCAGAAGCGCGAGTTCGGCGGCCTTGCGCTCGGTCACGTCCTCAATCACCCCGTCGATCCAGAGCATGTTGCCGTTGTCATCATATATGACGGTCGCGGAGACCGATGCCTGAATGGGAATGCCGTCTTTCCTTCTGAGCGTAACGATCCTGTTCTTTGCCGAACCGTTCGACCGAAGCTCCTGCAGGAAGAGGATCCGTTCCTGCGGGTCGAAATACTGTTCAATGACCGGACGGCTTAATATTTCTTCGATCGAGTTGAATCCGAGCATCCTTGCGGTAGCGGTATTGGTCTGGATAATGGTGCCTTTGCCGTCGGCGGTGGTTCTGAACACGCCGATGTTGAGGTTCGCGATAAGGGTACGGTATTTCGATTCGCTTTCCCGCAGCGATTGTTCGGCCTCTTTCTGTTCGGTGATGTCGCGGATCGACTCGATTGCGCCGATGGTGTTCCCGTTCTGATCAAAAAGCAGGGCAGCCTTGGCCCACAGATGGACCGTCCGGGAGCGGAATGAGTCTATGCTGATCTCGCTGATTACCGTCTGGCGGTCGCGTGCTAGCACGGAATAGAGTTCGGCGCTGATCTCCAGGTTCGGATCCATGACATAATCGATGAGGATCGGGCGGCGGATGCCGTAAAAGGGGAGCGCGTATTCGTATCCGCCTTTTCCGACCATCGTTTCCGCCCTGATGCCGGTCATCTCCTCGATTGCCCTGTTCCAGACGATGACGTTGCCTTCAGGGTCGATCGCGAAGGTCGCGTCAGGAAGAAAGCTGATGATGTCATGCAGGCGGCGCTCCGAGTTTTTAAGCGCGAGACCGGAAAGCTTTTCGGCGGTGATGTCGGTAAGTATCCCCCTGACGCCTTTGAGCTTGCCGTCGACCATGACCTGCCGTCCGGATACGCGCACCCAGATGTCGAAACCGGTTTTGGACATTATCCGGTATTCGATCGGATCATGCAAATTGCCTGATTTCAACTCCCCGAAATACATAAGCGCATGCGTGCGGTCATCCGGATATATGTAGTTGAGCACTGGCGTTCCGATAATCTCATCGATCCTGTATCCTGTCAGGGGCTCGATCTGGCTGCTGATAAAAACGATCTCACCCCGTTCGTCTATCGAATATACGATATCGCTTATCTCCTCGACCAGTCGGCGGTATTTTTCCTCGCTTTCGCGCAGCCTGCGCTCCATCCTGCTTTTGTGGATGGCGGAGTCGATGGTGGTGAAAAGGTCGCGATGGTGGATAGGCTTGTTCAGGTATCCGAAAGGCTCGGTGTCCCGCGCGCGTTCGACTGTTGCCTTGTCGGCGTTCGCGGTCATGTAGATGAACGGAATTTTGAGCTCGTCCTTGATGACGCGTGCGGCGGCGATCCCGTCGATTTTTCCGGGCATTATGATGTCCATCAGGATGAGCTCCGGCCTCAACAGGGTCGCCTTCTCGATCGCCTCCTCGCCGCTGGTCGCGATACCGACAACGTCGTAATCCAGCGTGCCGAGCTTTTCACGCATGTCGAGGGCAATGATGGTTTCGTCTTCAACCACCAGTATGGTCGGTTTTATCTTTTTCATGGTGCCAATTGCCGCTTGCGTACCCCGCTGCCGCCCGTACCGCCTTTCGTGAACTGGTTAATTTGTCACTATTGAACAGGACACGTGTGCGTCAAGACATTTACGGTGATAAAAAAATGCCATGAAGCTCTCGCCCTCACGGCCGGCACAGTGAAATTGCCTCCACAGGAGGTCTGCAAAGATTGCCTGCCGAATTCCCTGATAACAGATAATAGGATTGACAATCCCGCTTAATGGAGAATTCTTTGCTGCGTTGGGATAATCATACCGATGCGTCGTGGTGCCGGAGAGGGCAGCGCGGCGGCGATTCTGAATGTGCGGAGCGGTGACGTGGGCGGTGACTCGAGGAAGCGCGCATTGCGGTTGATTCTGCTTTTCGGAGTTATATCGCTTCTGGGTGACATCATTTATGAGGGCGCGCGGGGGGTGAACGGCCCCTATCTCGCCACGATGGGGGCGAGCGCGGCCATGGTGGGTCTTGTCGCCGGTGTAGGAGAGTTTCTGGGCTACGCGGTCCGGCTTGCATCGGGCTATTTCGCGGACCGTACCGGAGCGTACTGGTTTTTCACGTTTCTCGGTTACGGCCTGCTTATCTCGGTTCCGCTCCTCGGTCTTACCGGCATCTGGCAGGTCGCGGCAGTCTTCATCATCTGCGAGCGTTTCGGAAAAGCGCTGCGAAGCCCCGCCAAGGACACCATACTCTCCAAGGCGACGAGCAGGGTGGGAAGGGGATTCGGTTTCGGGCTTCACGAAGCCATGGACCAGATCGGCGCCATTGCGGGTCCGCTGCTCTTCACCGTGATTTTCGCCCTCAAGGGCGGATACAGGCAGGGATACGCGCTGCTCTGGATCCCGTTTATCCTTCTTATGGCCGTTCTCATCGTGGCGCGGATCGTTGTTCCCGCGCCGGATGCTCTTGAGGCCGAAGGAGGAAAGCCCGCCGACCTGAAGAACAACCTCTCGAAAGTATTCTGGCTCTACACGGTATTTTCGTCGCTGGCGGTCTTCGGATTCGCGAACTTCAGCGTGATCGCGTACCACCTGAAGGTGAAAAATGTCATGACTGACGGACAGATCCCGCTCTTCTATTCCATTGCGATGGGAGTAGATGCGGCGGCGGCGCTTGTGATCGGGCGGCTGTACGATAAGATCGGGATGAAGACGCTGCTGCTGATCCCGCTTCTCACCGCGATCATACCGTTTCTGGCCTTCACGGAAAGCTTTCACGCGGTCGCGGCGGGAATGGTGCTCTGGGGGGTGGTGATGGCCATACATGAAACGATCATGCGAGCGGCGATTGCCGACCTGACATCAATCAGGAAACGAGGGACCGGATACGGAATATTCAATACCGCCTACGGGCTTGCCATGTTTCTTGGAAGCTTCATCATGGGCGCGCTCTACGAATCCGGAACGCTCTATATCATGGTCCTGGCGTTCGCCGCGCAGGCGGCGGCGCTTCCGGTATATTTCGTGATGATGCGGGCTAATGACCGGCGCGAGGCAGGGGCGTAAAGTGAGGATCCCGACAACCGGCGTTCGTATGAAAATAATGCGGATTGCGGTAGAATTATAATTAACTGGTACTGATATCATGTTCTTTTTCAGGAAAAAATATCCGGTGGTCCTGCCGGCACACAGACACCCGATGACGCGAGGCCGAGTTGACAGAGAAGTCCTCGCTATCATGGAAAGGCTCAGGGGCAGCGGGTACAGTGCGTACCTGGTAGGCGGTTGCGTGAGGGACATCCTTCTCGGCAAGAAGGTGAAAGACTTCGACATCGTCACCGACGCGCGGCCCCGCCAGATAAGCAGGCTTTTCAAGCGCTGTTTTCTCGTCGGCAAGCGTTTCCGCCTCGCGCATGTGTACGTGTCGCGCGACCGTTTCGTCGAGGTGGCCACGTTCCGCGCTGTCGTCGATCCGGAAGAGGAGCGCGTCAAAAAGTTCGGAGAGAACAACGTGTTCGGGACAATTGAAGAGGACGCGCTGCGCAGGGATTTCACCATCAACGCGCTCTACTACGACGGCGTCGATTCGTCGATCGTCGACTATACCGGCGGGCTGCGCGACCTCAAAAAGAAAATACTCTGCTCCATCGGAGATCCGGACCGGCGTTTCAGGGAGGACCCTGTGCGCATGATACGGGCGGGGAGGTTCTGCGCGCAGCTCGACTTCAGGCTTTCAAAGAAAGACTTTCAGGCGGCCAGGGCCTGCGCATCCCACATTACCACGGCCAACTCGCACCGCCTGCTCGAGGAGCTGTACAAGATATTGCGCTGCGGCGCGTCTGCCAGAACTTTTATCAATCTGAAGGAATACGGGCTTCTCCAGATATGGCTCCCTGAACTTGCCGGCGACAGGCATTGGAACTCGCTCATCGCAAGGCTCCGCGTCGTCGACAGGCTGCGAAACGCGGGGCAGGAACTGCCGGCATCGCTGCTCCTTTCGGTGCTCCTCTTCGATCATCTGAAAGAGTCCGTTCCCGCCGGAACTGAATCAGGCGGCTTCCACGCGGTACTTACGGCGATACGGAGCGGCCGGCACGGCCTTTCCGAGAGGATATTCATCCCGAAGCGCGAATGGGAAAGCATCTCCACCATGACGGCCCGGGTGTGGACCTTTTCCAATCCTCCCGACCCGAAGCGTAAAAAGCGCGGGTGGGGCAGGTTCCTTCAGAGCGAGTCCTTCGCGGAATCGCTGCGATTCTTCGAAATAATCGCCGAATCGACCGGGAATTACGAAAAGGAGCTTGCGTTCTGGCGGAAGGCCCAGGCTGACATCAGCAGGCCCCATCGTGAAGAGCAGAAGCCGCGGCAGGAAGGCGAGAAGCCAGAAGGCGCAAAACGCAAGCGTCGCCGTCCACGGAGGAAAAAGAAGAAAGCTCCGGCGGCGGAAACCGTCAGCTGAACAGGGATGCGCCGGTCAGTCAGATGAGAGGTATTTCTCCAGGTATTCGGTGAGGTCGTTGATGTTGCGGCGGATCATCGATTTGAATTCGGGAGGGATGTTCTGGTTCATCACCATCTTGTAGTAGTTCAGCGCGTCCCGCACCCGGCGCGTTTTAATGAAGCCGTTCGCTTTTTCGAGCAGCGGCTTGTATTTGTAGAATGAGTACTCCAGGATGTTCTTGTCGCGCGAAAGGCTGAACTCGTCCGGAAGGCGCGAAAAGTCGTATGACACCTTCAGGATCGGGAGCTCCTTTCTGACCCGCCGCTCGTGCCGCAGGAACTTTTCGTAGAACTCTTCGTCTTCCCTGTTCTTGCGGCTGTATTCCGCGTCATTTACCTCGGAGGCGGGGCCCTCCTGCCGCTTCCTGTCGCCGAGTATTTCGATCGAATCCTGTATCTTCCCTTTGTGGTCGTCCCGGAGGATTTTCGAAAAGATGTCCTCGTCCGTGAGCGCGTCCAGCTCTTTTTCCTTACCGTACTGGCTGATCAGTTCCCATTCCTCATCGCTCTCAAGCTCATCGTGTTTTGAGGCTATGTCGCGCCGGATGTCCTCATGCTCCTTTTTCATTTCAACCGCCGGCGCGGGTGTCGGCTCGGCTTCCTCAACATTCTCCACAGGCGTCGGGGACTCCGGTGCGGTTTCGATTACGCGCTCGGCCTCAACGGCGGAAGCGGCCGCGCCTGCAGCCTCCGGCTCTCCGCTGACCGGTTCGGGTTCAACGGCGGGGAGGGGGATATCGGCCTTCACTTCGACGGCAGGCTCCGGTTCCTTCGGGGCCGGCGGTTCGGGACGAACCTGCCGGGGAATGCGTTCGAGAATTTCGATGATCGGCCGCGGGTCGAGGGTGACCGGAACAGGGGATTCGTATCTGGCCTGAATGATCGCCGGTTTTTCCTCGCTTACCGGTATCTGGGGAACGGACTCGCGCTGCCGTTCGAGCACCCTGAGCTTGTCGTCGAGCCGGGCCATCTCATCCTTCAGGCGGGAAAGCTCTTCCACCTTGCTTTCGAGCTCGCGGTTCCGGCGCCCGGCCTCCTCGCCGGATACGGGCTTTTCGGGCGCCGCTTCCCGGTCACGTATCTCGCTGATGAGATCTTTTATCCCCCCCTTGAGCTCATCGATCTCGTCGAGGTATTTCCTGATCTCGGTGTCGCGCCTGGTGTCAACCAGTTTGGAATCGATGATCTTTTTCGTGATCTCTTCAATGATCGATTCGGTATCGATGGGAGGCTGTACGGCCGGCTGGGGCGGGACCGTGAGGCCGATCTGTATCCGGTCGGGGATCTGAAGCGGGCCGTCGACGGAAAGCCTGATCTCGTTCGCCTGCTTCTGCTTGAACTGACGCGCGCGCGATTCCTCCTCGCGCTTCGCCTGCTCCCTGAACGCCTTGTAGTTGCGGATATAATCGATGTTCGCTTCGATCTTGCGGTTGGTGTTGGTGTCGTTGATGCGGGAGTTGACGCCTTCATACAGCGATATCGCTGTCTCGAAATCGCCTTTCTTCGCGTAGATCTCGGAGTTGATGAGCGTGCGCTTGTAGATGCGGAACTGCGAGGTATCCGTTATGATCTCGTCCGCGGCGTAGGGAAGCTTGAAAACATCGTCGGGTTCAACCGGTTCTGCCGTTTCCCCCTCTTCGCGTCCATCGGAGCTCCTGCGGCGCCTCCTTTCCCCCGGCTCGGGGTATTTCTCTTCGATCTCATGGTCACTGGCGCGCCGGCGGAACATCCTGTCGGGGGCAGTTTCCTCCTTCGTCTCTTCGGCGCCGTCGCCTTTGCCGAACAGCGCCCACGCCACGATCAGTAATATCCCGAGAAGGAGCAGTATGAGTAAAATGTCCATTGTTGTGCGGTCCGCCTTTTTACGGTGCGCGGTTTGCAGGGCGCGTCACCTCATGCTTGTGCGGAGTTAATATACCTCCGCACTACTAATTTCGTCAAATATTAAAGGGATAATGATAGCTTATCGTACTTCGCGGGATAAATTTTAGTGACAGGGGAGGCTGACGACATGTCATTATACTTGACATTCGAGGCCTCTTTTACGAGCTTTCACGAATTAAAGTAGTGAATACACTGTCTGACACGCGGTCACCTATGCCAGATCAATTATACAGCCGTACGCGGGCGAAGAAACAGGAACGGTTTTATCTCGAACGGATAGAGTCATTCGGGATACATTCCCCGGGCGCGGTGGGCTGGACTGAATATCTCCAGCAACTGCTTTTCGACCATATTTCCGATATCTTCGAAGGAGCGCCAGACGGGAGAACCTGTAGCCTGCTCGACGTTGGATGCGGGCTCGGCGACTTCGTCGACTACCTAAAAGTCACCGGATTCGATAAAAGGATTGATTACACGGGGATCGACATCCTTCCCGAGATGGTCGCCGGCGCCCGGGTGAAGCACCCATCATCCCGTTTCATCACGGGTGATTTCGCCGCCCGCGTGTTTTCCGGCGGCTTCGATTACGTTATCTGCTCCGGCGCGCTCAACATCATTACCGAAAAAGATCATTCGGCCCACCTGAAATTCGTCAGACGGTTCATTGAAAAGATGTACTCCCTGTCAAATCGCGCCTGCGCGATCAATCTCCTCGCCGAAGCCGCCCGCGAATACTTTCCGGATTCCGACGATTTTTTCTACACCGACCATGACCAGATGCGCAGGTTCTGCGCGGAACTCGCGTTCCGATGCGAGGTGAAGATGAAGCCGCACGATATCGCTTTCACGGTCTGCCTCTGGAAATAAAGCACTGGTTTTTGTTTTACTCCTGCCTCGTATCCGGCCTGATCCGCTGCCGTCTGATCGATTTTTGATTGCTTTTATCCGGCTGTGTGGGCTATTGTTATTCGAGACGCCACCTCTTAAGGTGGACAATGAAATCGATGGAGGATGCGCACATGACGACACAGGCGACCCAGATGGCGTTACAGGGGCTTCGGGATCTATCCACGCTCAAGTGGTACGTGATACCGCTGCTCGCGATTGTGTTCTATATTTATACCGTGGAGATCAAGCAGGCGAAAAAGAGCGGGAACTGGAACGCGGTCCTCGCCGGGGCGACGATCTTCGGTATGGACTTCATCAACGAAACATGGAACGGATGGGTCCTGCATTTCACGCAGTATTCAGCGGTGTGGACTACTCCCGGAGATACGGCGCTTCGCACCACGGTGGGCTGGAACATCGAGATCATGTTCATGTTCTCGATACTGGGCATTATCTACTATCATACACTCGATGAGAGCGGTGAGAAAAAGATACTGGGACTGCCCGACCGCTGGTTCTGGGCGATAACCTATTCGGTGTTCTGCGTCTTCATCGAGTGCATGCTGAATGTGGGCGGCCACCTGGTCTGGGTGTATCCGTGGTGGAGGCTCTCTTTCGCCGGCGTCTGGATGGTGTTCCTGCTCGGCTACTTCCCCTTCTTTGTCGCGGCGCTTTTCGTGACGCAGATGAAGGAGCTTAAAAATAAAATAATCACCCTGGCGGTGATTTACTCGATTCCTGTCACAGGCAACATACTGGGACTCGGCGTGTTTAAATGGATGTACTGATCTGTATCCCCCCTTTACGGGTATTATCGATGCGCGATATGTCCGCAAGCGATTTCAGCGGCTTGCGGGCACCGCGAGCGGTAAACTGTCTTTCTATCGTTTTCCGTTCTCATTGAGCCCCGAAACGAACATGTCGGTTATCGCGATCACTTTTTCCGGAGTGTCGAAGGCGTTTGCATCAAGGAGCATCCGCAGATAGACTTTCAGCCGGCTCTCATGACCCTCCTGCGCGAGTTTCATTATCGACCGCCCGACGAGCTTTCTTGAATCAAGGTCAGGGCTCCTGTTTCTCTGGTTGTTCGTGTTCATATCTCCTCTCCCCCGATTTTCAGGATTTGTCGAAAAAAAAAGTAATTTCCTCATTCCGAAATGAGTCAAATCCGGTAGTATTAAAATACTGAATACTCAGGGGAAGTCCAGCGTCAGTTGAAATATTATGTCGGTTTAATGATAAATTTACTGTTCTTTCGGGGGATCTTCACGCTGGAGATAGGCGCGGATCTTGCCGCGGATTGATTCAGGAAGCCGTATCCCGACCATTTTGAGGCGGTTTTCGTATTTATCCAGCGAGATGGCCTGGGGAGTGGTCGTGGCGAAAATCCTGAAATATGAGCGGATGCTTCCCTCGAGCTCCTTGCGGAATTCGATGTCCTCGTTGAGCATGTCCTCGACAGGGGCGATAAGGCGGTAGTTGATGGTGCGGCAGATCGAGCGGTAGGCGACGAAGCGCTGGGTGACCTCGCACTCGTAATTTTTGTCGCGGATGCTGCGTTCGATGACATTAAGGTCCAGACAGTCAAGTATCTCGAAGCCGTATTCATCCCCGAGATACTGGCGGATAAGCTCCTTTGTCTTTTCGACACTTTCGGCACTGCATGAGTCTTCCCCGCGGCCGGCTTCGCCGCGGATGTAAAGGACAAGATCGATATCGGAGCTCGGCTGTGCCTGCCCGAAGTTCACCGATCCCACAACATCGAGCGCGATATCGTGGAACTTGCCTTCCATGAGCTGGAGCGCCTGTTCAAGCTTCTCCACTCGGTCTTCGGTCTCCTGCGTCTGGAACATGCGGAAAAACTGCTTGATCTCCTTGTACAGCACGATCTCCGGGATGTGGGAATACTTCTGGACCTTGGTGTCATAGTTGCTGTAGCGGCGGAGCGCCTCGAGCCTTTCGGCGTCGATGACCTTGGTCCGCCAGGCGCCGTTGTCGCGTGTGTGCTCGACGATATCGTAGATCCGCTCGTCAACCAGCTTGCGGAAGAGCACCTGCTTCGGGACGTTTCCCTCGAGCTCGATCTGGTAGAAGAATCCCCCCTCGTTTACGTCACCCCATGTCGTGGTCACTTCGCCGAAATTCGACGGGTTCAGATAGACGGTATTTTCACGGCATTCGAAGCCCCACTGGTTGTGGATGTGGCCAGTAAGGCAGAAGAGGACGTCGTTGTTGTCGCAATAGGTGCGCAGCGCCGGGGAGCCGGAGGGGCCTATCGGGGATATCCAGTCGTGGATGCCGTGGGCCGGCTGGTGGGTGACGATGATATCGGGGCGTATCGCCTTGAAGAAGAGATACATCTCGTTCCTGCGGTCGTCGGTGCCGATCCCGGCTTTGTACCTGACGACGTAGCGCTCGGGGATGCCCGCGGTGAAGATGTCGGCCCCGCCATATCCGGCGATCTTCAGCCCTTCGATCATGTGCCAGTGCAGGTGCAGATCGCGCTCGTGCAGCGCGGTGTACTTCAGGTCCATGTCGTAGTTGCCGGGGAGGCAGAAGCAGGCGCCGCCCGGCTTGGAGAGGATCAGGTTTTCGATGACCTTGTACTTCTGCTGCATCACCCGGCGCGCCCGTATTGTGTACTGCTGGTAGCGCGTGCCTTTTTCCTGCATCTCCTCCGGAATGTCGGGCAGTTCGAGCAGATCATCAACGAAGTCCTCGATCACCGAGTCCTCGCGCTCCATCCGCGTGCGCAGGCCGTTGAAGTAGGTCTGCAGTTCGTGGTAGCGGATGGCGGTATCCATATTGTAGAAAGGGATGTCGATAAGATCGCCCGCGAAGAGGTAGATGTCGGCGACTGTTTCGAAGAGGATGTTCCTGAGCTTTTCGAAGTCGCCGTGGACGTCGGTGAGATAGATGATACGCATGGTTTTTATTCCTCCGTGCCGGGCCCGGCGGCGAGCACGACCACAGAGAGGCGCCGCATCCGGTAGCGGTTTGAGTCGAGCAGCGGGCCGTTTTCCGGGAAGATGTCGTACGGCGCCTGGTTTGCGGTATCAACTTTCACGCGCCACGGTTTTCCGGATGGCGAAGGCGGCAGTTCCATAATGCGGTTGTAGAGCGAAGCGTTGAACGCGAGATAGAGGTCGTCTCCGTTTTCCCTCCCGGTCTGGCGTCCGCTCAGCGTACAGGCGACAAGGCGGCTTTCCTCGCTCCAGTCCGGGTCCCACGGCGCTGTGCCGTGCCAGGCGATATCGGGTTCCGGGAATCCGTGCGAGGGCGCGCCCGAGAAAAAATCTTTCCGGCGAAGCGCGGGATTGCTCATCCTCAGGCGGATCATCTCTTTCGTGAAGCGGAGTATCTCGCCGTGGCGTTCGACAAGTCCCCAGTCGATCCATGATATCTCGTTGTCCTGACAGTAGGCGTTGTTGTTGCCCATCTGCGTGCGCCTGAACTCGTCGCCCGCCAGCATCATCGGCACGCCCTGCGAGAGGAAGAGCGTGGCGATCATGTTCTTGACCTGCCGTGCGCGGACCAATTCGATGTAGGGAGTGGCCGAAGGCCCTTCTATGCCGTAGTTGGCGCTGCAGTTGTGGTTTTCCCCGTCGCGGTTGTCCTCTCCGTTGGCCAGGTTGTGCTTGTGCCGGTAGGTCACCAGGTCGCTCATGGTAAAGCCGTCATGGCAGGTGATGAAGTTGATGCTGTGGATAGGGCTGCGGTCCCAGTAGAGGTCCGAGCTTCCGCACAACCGTGTCGCGAACGCGCCTGACATGCCCGTGTCTCCGCGCCAGAACCTTCGCACGTCGTCGCGGTACTTGCCGTTCCATTCGGCCCAGCGGCCGGGGAAGGAGCCGACCTGGTAGGCGCCGGCGGCGTCCCACGCCTCGGCGATGATCTTGGTGTTGCGCAGGATCGGGTCCTCGGCGATCCATTCCAGGAGCGGGGGATTGGAGAGGATGTTCCCCTTCTGGTCGCGGCCGAGAATGGACGCAAGGTCGAAGCGGAAACCGTCCACGTGCATATCCATCACCCAGTATTTGAGGCAGTCTATGATGAAGCTTCGCACGATCGGGTGGTTGCAGTTGAACGTGTTGCCGCAGCCGGAGTAGTTCTTATACCGTCGCCTGTCGTCTTCGAGGATGTAGTAGATCGAGTTGTCGATGCCGCGAAAGCAGAGCGTCGGGCCGAACTGGTCGCCTTCGGCGGTGTGATTGAACACCACATCGAGAATGACTTCGATCCCCGCCGCGTGCAGCGCGCGCACCATCTCGCGGAACTCTCCGACCTGCTCGCCCATGCTCCCTGTCGCGGCATATCGCCCTCTGGGAGCGAAGAATGAGATCGTGCTGTACCCCCAGTAGTTTTTAAGCTTCTCGCCGGTGAGCGGGTTGGTGTTGATATTTTCAGTCTCGTCGAATTCCTGTATCGGCATGAGCTCGACCGCGTTGACGCCGAGCTCGAGGAGGTGGGGGATCTTTTCGGCTATCCCCCTGAACGTCCCGCGGTTCTCAGTGGCGGACGAGGGGTGGTGGGTGAAGCCTCGCACGTGCAGCTCGTAGATGACGGTATCGGCGAGCGAGCGCTTGAGGGGGCGGTCGGTCCCGCGGTAGTCGCTGCGCACCACGATGCATTTGGGCGCGCCGGGATAGCTCTCGGCCTTCGAGAATGAAAGATCGAGCAGCGGCGAGGATGGGTCGTATCCCCGCGCGTCGGAAAGGTCCCACTGGAAGTTTCCCGTTACCGCCTTCGTGTACGGATCGAGAATGAGTTTGTGCCGGTTGAAGCGGTGCCCTTTTTCTGGCTCGTAGGGGCCGTCAATGCGATAGCCGTAAAGCTGCCCGCGCACCACTCCCGAAATCCAGACGTGCCAGATATCACCGGTCTTGTGGTGGACCGGATCGAGCTCGATCGTTTCGAAGGATGAATCCGGATCGGTCGATTCAAAGAGGATCAGGCTCACCGAATCGGCGTGCCTGCTGAAGAGGGCAAACTGGGTGCCGTGGATGTCGGGTGTGGCGCCCAGCGGATGAGGAAGGCCGGGCAGGATCGTGCGCACTGTCATCGGGTCGATATATCCATCCCGTAAAGTAGTTTCTACCGCTCGGGGACCGCGGCTTTGAGCTGAATCTGGATCATTCGTTTCTGCGGATCATTCGTGTAGATGTAAATGCTTTTGCTGATCTTTCCGGTTCTCTGACCGATATGTATCGTCGTTTCAATTTTTCCCTCGCCGCCGGCGGGGATCTCCTTGCTGGTGAGGAGCGCTCCCGTGCATCCTCATCCCGCCTCGATCTTTTCGACGATGAGCGTTGATGTGCCTTCGTTGCGCAGTGTGAAGGTGTGTTTGGCGACCGCCTGCTTTCGCAGCGTGCCGAAGTCGTGCGAGAGCGCGTCCACGCTGGCCTGCGGCGTGCTGAAGGAGTAGGATGAAATCGCCAGCACGGCGGCAGCCGCGAGCGCGATCGGGATTGTGCGGATTGTCCTTTTTAATGAAGATTGTACGTTCATGGTCATCTGATCAACATGTAAGATGCGAAGCGCGGGAACGTATCCTGCGCTCCAATATCAGAACAGATAGAGTAAACCTCGCGGCTTCTTCACGCAAGCAAAAAAGGGCCGGCCGAACTAATTTTCGCGCCCTGACGCGTCAGTCGGCTTTCGGCGCCGCTTCGGAAAGCTTGATGTCGAGGATGTAGGCGTCTTTCTTCAGGTCAAGCGGTGTGGCGGCCATGATCTGGCCCTTGAATGTGATCGTCGAACCTTTTGTGGAGATGCGTTTTGCCTGGCGTCCCGTGGAGAAGAGGTAGATGATGAGCGTGAAATCGGCTTTCTCTATCCTGCCGGTAACGCGGTGTGTGCAATCGTACCGCTTGTATTCATCGACGCCCGCGACTACGAATTCGCCGTGAACGATACGCCCGATTTTTGATTCAAGGTGATTGTCGCGAAGCAGGGGGCTTTTCGCGGTGATCTTCCCGATGAATTCGTCGTTGAGCGTGACCTCACGCGCGGGCTGTGCGGTAGCCATGCCGAACGTAAGCGTCAGTGCTGCGGCTGCTGTCAGCGCGAATGCTCTCGTTTTCCGCATAGCAGTTCTCACTCAAGGTCGTCCGTGAATTCAACGGTATAAAGGTTCGCGCCCCGGTAGAGCTCGACGTCGGTTATCCCTGAGGCGGAGTCCCTGTAGATATTCAGGAAGTCATCGATCGAGGCGACTTTCTTCCCGTTGAGGGATACGATGATGTCGCCGCGTTTCAGGCCGCTGCGGTAGCCTTTTTTCATCGGCGAGAGATATGAGATCACCACATCGCCGGTGCGCGCGTTCTCGTCGAGCTCGATGCCGTACTGCGAGAAGACCGATCCCATCTGGCGCTTCATGTCCCGGTAGTTGTCCTTCTCGCGCATCAGGAGCGTGAAGTTGCGGAGGTGGCCGTCGCGCGACGCGGTGATCTTCAGGTCGGAGCCGACCGGCTTGGTGCTGATGATCTTCACCAGTTCGCCAAGGGTGTCGATCGGCCTGCCGTTGATCGATTTAATGATATCGCTTTTGCGGATGCCCGCGTCCTCTGCGGGGGAATCTTTCATGACCGAAAGGATCTCGACGACGGTGCGCTCACCGCGCGAGAATATCCTGCGTTCGCGCGCCATGAAGCCCACCCATCCCCGGCGCACACGGCCGTGGGTGATGAGCTCGTTCGCGACACGGCGGACGATATTGGACGGGATGGCGAAGCTTATCCCCTGGTATCCCCCCGAGACCGTCCTTATCGCGGTGTTGATGCCGATGAGTTTCCCCTGCAGGTTGACGAGCGGCCCGCCCGAGTTTCCGGGGTTGATCGGCGCGTCGGTCTGGATAAAGTCCTCGATGTCCGCGAAACCGATGTCGCTGCGGCCCTTTGAGGAGATGATGCCGCTCGTGACCGACTGGCGCAGGCCGTACGGGTTGCCGATGGCGAGCACCCATTCGCCTTCCGAGAGGTCGCTCGAGTCGGCGAACTGGATCGCGCGAATCGAGCGTGTCGGGTCATCGATGCGCATTACCGCGATGTCGGTCTTCTCATCGGCGATGTAGAACCGGCCGTTACCAAGAAGCTTCGCTTCGTGCTCGGTGCCGTCGGGAAGGATTATCTGGTAGAAGTTGCCTTTTTTCACGACATGATGGTTGGTAACCAGATAGCCGTCGTTCGTGATGATTGTCCCCGATCCGTAGGCGACTTTCGTGTAACGCGCCTTTCCGTCATCCCGCGCCGCATTGTAGATGATGATATTGACCACCGAGTCCCTGGCCTGCTTCGCCGCGTCAACGAAGCACTGGTTGAACTCCTGCGGCGCGCCGTAGAGCCAGGCGGCCGGCAGCAGGGCGATGAGGAAGGCGGCATATCGTTTAATCACGCGCATTGTTTTTCTGTTCCTGATGTCGTCGGGCGGCCGCCGGAAAAGCAGCCAATACTATTTCTATTTTCGGCAACTACATCCTTTCTCCATACCTTGAAGGGCCATGATGGACGTAACTTGAGAAATTGTAAAGTTTTTTCGCATTTCAGCCTTTATCTGACGTCAATCCAATCGGGTCCGGAGGGTGGATGGAGCCTGTCGCGGCATCTCGAGTGGATTCCGGTTAGAATACAGGTTTTCAGGTAGTATAATCAAAGGATTTTTCCCTTCACAGGGAACGGCCAATGGAAAACAATGAAATGTTATGGCCGGTGAAGGCCGGATAGAGCCTGTCAGAAGATCAATAGCTCTATCCGGAGTTCTCATTTCCGGCAACAGATTATTGTACAACAGCAGTAAAAACTGATGATAAGAAAGGCCAGTCGCCCGCAGCCTACTTCCTCTACCTGCTGTCTTTCGTCGCGATGAATTCCTTGATTTTCTTCAACTGCCCCTTGGAAACCAGCAGATCGATCCCCAGGTCTTTCGAGTATACCCTGAAAGCCATCTGGTTAGCCTTGAGTACCTTCTCCTCGAGCTCGACCGGGATCGAGATGGATAAGTTCAGGTAATTCGTAGTTACAGTCTGAAGGGCAGGCGCAGTGCCGGGCGTCTGCGGCGCGCCGTAATTCGGGGTCTTCTGCTGTACCGACTGCTCCTGGCTCAGATTGACATCATTTACCGCCACTTTGATGTTATTGTTATCGATCTGAACGAATGCCTCTTTTTCTATCCTCTCGATATTTATTACCTTAAACCGGCCGAAGTACGTGAATTTGATGGTTTTTCCGTCTTTGATCTCTCTTACATATTTGCTGTCAGCTGAGTCGAACAGTTTCCGGTTGAAAAACGAGTTCTCGAATTTTGAGTCGTGATCCATCGGCATGCTGACGATAGTGAGGTTCTTGAAATTGTCCCTTACCACGCTGATAGAATTACATTGAATGATCGCGAAAACGAAAAACAGGAACAGCAGCGGTTTAATGTACTTCATAAACTCCTCCCAACGGTTTTTTATTTGATTTACGGCTGACAGCGGTGTTCGAAAACTCCCTCCGCTGTAAACAGACATGGTCAATAATTGTTGGTAGTGTGGTTTTTCTTTCAATGATTTTTTTACGATCGGTGAGGGGGGATATTGAAACGTCAGAGGCGTCAATTAATAGAAAAAGCCCCTTCCATGTAAGGGGCTTTCACATAAACGATGGTGCCATGATAGAATGAACTCTAATCACGTCAAGCTCTTTTATCACTTTTTCTGAAAATAGTGGACAGGAAGATGGTGCGGATATAAAACACAGCATTACCTGAATCGGCTCATCGGAGGTCACATGTCGAACCAGTTTTCAATTCCCGCCATGATCATAACCGGGGAGAACGCTCTGGATGACGCTTCAGCGCATGTATCCGGGCTGGGCGCGAAAGCGCTTATCGTATCCGACCGGACAATGTATGGGCTTGGCCATGTGGGGATGCTGGTAAGAATTCTTGAAAGCCGCGGAATTGCCTGTAGCGTGTACGACTCTGTTAATTCAGAGCCGACCGACACGATGATATATGCGGGGGCGAAACTGTATCTGACCGACGGCTGCGACTTTCTGGTCGCGCTCGGCGGCGGCAGCCCGATCGATGCCATGAAGGCAATTGCGCTGATAGCGGCCCGGGGAGGGGAAATATCCGACTATATGGGCAAGGTGGTTGACGGCGTGCTTCCTCCGATGGCGGCGATTCCCACAACGGCGGGTACAGGTTCGGAAGTCACTCAGTTTACAATTATTACCGACACCGCCCGTAATGTCAAAATGCTGCTGAAGGGCCCGGCGTTTCTTCCCCGACTCGCGATCGTTGATCCCCGCTTCACCGTGTCCGCCCCTCAAAATGTCACCGCGTCGACCGGTATTGACGCCCTTACGCACGCGATCGAGTGCTACACCTCGCGCAGGGCTCAACCGCTCTCCGATATCTTTGCAGTATCCGCCGTGAGGCGGATCTTCGCGAACCTGAAAACTGCCTGTGACCATCCGGGTGATGTGCGGGCTCGAACGGAAATGTCGCTGGCCGCCCTTGAGGCGGGCATCGCGCTCAATAATTCATCCGTGACGATCGTGCATGGCATGAGCCGCCCTATCGGCGCGCTCTTCCATATCCCCCATGGCCTTTCAAACGCGATGCTTCTCGAGACCTGCCTTTCGTTTGCAATAGACGGTGCCCCTGGCCGGTTTGCCGATCTTGGAAGGGCGATCTCAGCCGCGCGCGATGGGGATTCCAACATTGACGCTGCCGGAATGTTCATGGCGGAGGTGCGGGACCTGCTCAATGGGCTCGGCATCCCGCGGCTGAAAGAGTACGGGATCGACAAGAGCGTCTTTGACGCGAACATCGCGAAGATGGCGAAGGATGCTTTCGAAAGCGGGAGCCCTTCCAACACCAGGAAAGAAATCACCACGGCCGATATGGAAAAGATTTATGCCGGGCTCTGGAAATAGCCGGCAATCCCGTGGGCTGCCATTCCGGGCCGGCAGCGCTGTTACGGTATCTCTTCGGGAATTACAGTGACTGTCAGCTTTCTCATCTCCCGCAGGAGAGTGATTTCCGTTTTTTTTCTGATGAGCTCGCCGGTTAGGGACTTGTGAAGATCATCCACTGTTACAACAGACCTGCCGTCCAGCTCGATAATGATATCACCCACACGGAGGCCGGCTTTATCCGCCGGGCTATTCTTCTCGACCATGATAACCAGAACGCCCTGTTCGGTTTCCAGTTTGTAGTGCAGCACAATGCGCCTGTGGAGAGAAACATTCTGGCATGCCACGCCGATGTAACTCCTCCTCACCTTGCCGTCGCGCATCAGGTGAAGCGCTACAAATCCGGCGATGCTGACAGGAATCGCGAAACAGAGGCCCTGCGCGGCCTGAATAATCGCGGTGTTGACCCCGACAACCTCTCCCCGGAAGTTGACCAGCGGTCCCCCCGAATTGCCGGGGTTCAGCGCGGCGTCCGTTTGAATAATATCATCAATCAGCCTGCCGGAACTTGAACGCAAGGACCGTCCGAGGGCGCTGATTACCCCCGCGGTAACGGTGAACTGAAAGCCGTATGGATTGCCGATCGCGATAACGAGCTGTCCCACGCGAAGCGACCGCGAATCCCCAAGGTGTGCATAGGGGAGATCGCTGCCGTGTATGCGTATTACCGCGATGTCGGTGTCAGGATCGTCGCCTATAACCTGGGCCTGGTATTGTCTGCCGTCAGGCAGCGTTACGCGTATCCCCGGCGCATTGTGGACCACATGGCTGTTTGTGATGATGAACCCGTCGGGAGTGAAAATGAATCCGGAACCGCTCCCCAGTATGTCGCGGGAGGCGGCAGGTTGATTGGCTCCTGCTGCCTTATTCCCATTGTCTATGGTGATGTTCACAACAGCGGGGCTGATCTTGTCGGTCGCGTGAATTACCGCGCGTGAATATGCGTCCATGACATCTGTATCAGCGCTTAATGCGGATTCTTTATTCTCGGGAAGCGGCTGGTCGTCGCTGTCGGTGTTTAAAACTGTTTTAAAGAAAGGGCCGTCAGGAGTCTGATTCATACATTGCCTTTAATAATCAAAATGTTTTAGCAGGAAGGAGAAGAATTGTATCCCCCGCTTCTGCTTTGTATATACGACAGGTTACCATAACGGAAGTTTCATAAGAATTTACCACGCTGAACATGCCGGTCTCTGCTTCAGGGCCCTTCATGTCGATGAAACAATGCGGACAGTGAGTTCACTGCCCGCATGCTACGCCGGATGCTGCTATTTAAAGCACGTTTCCGTTTGTTGCACTTCAGCCTGCCTTCCTCTTGCGGATGAGCTCGTCGACGCTCCAGGGCCCTGCGCCCGCGGCAGCGAAGAACAGGAACAGGAAGCAGTAGAGCACAGCCAGCTCGCCCTGGTTCAGGATCGGGAAGAATCCTCTGGGCGCGTGGGCGATGAAGTAGGCGAACGCCATCTCGCCGGATATGACAAACGCAACGGGCCTTGTGAACAGGCCGAGTGCGAGCAGCCCGCCGCCGAAAAACTCAAGGATGCCTGAGATACCCGTCAGCGATAAAAGCTGAAATTCAGGCATCGGAACATTCGGGAAGCCGAGCAGCTTCGAGGTGCCGTGTTCGAAAAACAGCAGTCCCGCTACTATGCGCAGCACGCTCAACAGCCGCGGCGTCCATTGCTCGAGAAACGGTTGTATATTCATTGATTTTCCTCCCTGTTTAAGATGGAACAGAAATCACACTGTAAATATACTGAAGGGTGAGGTCAATGGCAGGCTGACAGTGAAAAAATATTTTTTTATGAAGGCGGGATACGATCTTCCGCCCCGCCGCGCAGTTTCAGGATGAGTGTCCTGATGCCGAGAAGAAGGTAGGCAAGAAGGATATATTCGCCGAACCGGACCAGAAGCACTATGCCCATGGGAATGGTGTATACCGGATTTCCTTTTTCGTTGTAACAGCGGAAGTCCTGCACAAAGTCGGTGCGCTCAGGAAGCGGATGCCGGGTGGATACCGTTCTGCCGTAAGTGGTGCCGGCGGGACACGAAAGGGCGAGCGGCCGGTTGTAGATATAATTGCCGGGCTGGTCGATCGACATCCCCATGAGCGCGAAGAACAGCACCGCGCCTCCCAGGACCAGGGAATTCCTCTTTTTCGTTTTCGCGAAAGAGCCGAACGTGATCCATCCCGCGATAAGGAAGAGCGCGCTGGCCACTCCCTCGAAATGAGATATCACATACACAAACGCGATCGGCAGCGCGATGACGAGCAGTATCCCGAGAAGAATGAATATGAGCCATAACCAGGAGGGTATGCGGTCACGGTAGCGGTTAAAGAAGTCGCGGATATTCATGCGGTTATGGTGCCAGCGATAACAGGCATTGTCAAGAGGAATTGCAGGCGAAAGGATGCGCTATTTCAGGAACAGGAACGTGGAAGCGATACATCTGACGGTGATGTCAAACGACCGGATTTATTTCAGGTCGACTTTATGTCGAAGCGCGCGCCGCCGTGTCCTCCGATAGAGGAGCCGGCGGCCATAAGCAGCGACAGGGGCCATGCGACCAGTCCCTTGAACGCGAAGAACACCGCGGCAAAGAAGACGGGAAACGGGACAATCATTTCGGAAAGCTCCAGGGGCGTTCGCGAATGCTGCCGGCAACCTGTCTCTGACAGGCGGAGGAAATGAGATGAGAATCCCCCCGCCAGCGACAGAATTGATCATGCCGGCGATGATTGAGGCGATAAAAAGCATAAGATAACCCGCAGGATGTTCCATCATGTATCCACTCCCTGCGGGGTTTTCCTGACCGGAGCGCCGCGGTTACTGGCGTAGCACCGTGCCGGAGTGGTATGCTAATTTGTTTTATCCGCCGAAGATAAAGAATTCATGAATAAACTGCTCTGGCGTCAATCGCGGATGCTTGGAAAAACTTTTTACTGATCACTCCGAAATCCATAATGACAGGAAAATCTTTGAAGTAACAGGATGTGACGCGGACGATGATTTCCAAAAGCGCGACAAGCGAAAATCGCTGTTCGCGGTGCTGCGCTGGTTCATTTCCGGAGGAGGTAAGCCCGAGATGCTTGAGTGTCTCCCGCCGGAGTGATGTGGAGGGGGATATACCCTGCGGGGAGAAAACTAAAAGGAACAGCGTTGAGCTGTTCCTTTTATGACGAATACCGGCAGCATGATCAAAGCCTCATATCCAGGCAAAGCGGCTGAAATACTCAAGCAGCCTGTCTTCCGAGAGCTTCGCGACCTTTCTGCAGTCTATATCCATACAGAGTAAGTAATCTCGTTTCATCTTTTCACCTCAAACACTCTACTTGCGGACCATTCCGGCCCGGCTGTTGCTTCACGCAGCAGGTGCCTGCTGACGGATATAATATAAACAAAAAACAGCAGGCGGGCAAGGTGTTTTCTGATATCTCACCTGAGCGCCGAGGTAAATGCCGTTTCCGCATAATGAAAAAGGACGGAGGAATAATTATGTTCTTGCAATAATAGAATATATATTCTAATATATCCTCGTGGGTAGAAAAGCTCAATTCGATAACAGCCAGTTTACGGACGCGGCGCTGGACCTGCTTGCCAGGCGCGGGCCGGCCGCGGTTACTGTCGCTTCAATAGCGGATGAGATCGGCGCGCCTGTCGGTTCGGTCTACCACAGGTTTCCCTCGCGCGAGGTTATCATCGCGGAGATGTGGCTCGGCATCGCCGGATCGTTTCAGCGCGGGTTCCTCGCGATACTGGAAACCGGCGACTATGTGGAGGCATCACTGTATACGCCGCGGTGGGTGCGGAACAACATGCGCGAAGCCCGCGTTCTGCTTCTGTACAGGCGCGATGAACTTATAACGGGTAGATGGCCTGAGGCCGTCGCGCAAAGGGCGGAGGCGTTGGGGCGGGAGCTGAATGAGGTGATGCGATGCTTTGTCGGGAGGCGATTCGGCAGGGTGACGCGGGACAATATGGCAAGGGCGGTTTTTGCGCTTGCCGATGTGCCGCTTGCCGCGGTGAGGCGGTACCTGGAGAACGGCGAGGCGCCGCCGGCTTTCGTCGATGAGCTTGTTCAAAAAACATGCGAAGGGATGCTTGGAGGGTGATATGAAAGTCATGAACGTGCACGAGCGTAAGATGGATCTGCCTCCTCAGGCGGTCGGGAGGGCGATCGACGGCCTGGCAGGCAGGGACGATATCCTCTGGCCGAAAGATTCATGGCCGGCGATGGAGCTCGACGGACCGCTCGGCGCGGGCGCTTCCGGCGGGCACGGCTTTGTCAGGTATACCGTGGAGGAATACGTTCCGGGCAGGAGGATCGTGTTCAGGTTCGATGAGGCCGGCGCGCTTGCGCGCTTTGACGGGCGTCACTACTTCGAAGTCGTGCCTCGGCGTTCGGGTGCGATCCTGCGGCATGTGGTCGAGGGGGAGTGCGGGATCAAGGACTGGCTCATCTGGCATATGGTGATCGGGCCCTGCCACGATGCGCTGCTTGAAGACGGCCTCGATCTGGCTGAAAACGCGCTTGCCGGCACCTTGAAAAAATCCGGATGGGGGGTGCGCGTACGGATGATCCGGAAGGCCCTGGCGCGCCGCGCCTCGCGCATGAATTGAGGACGCTGAGATTATTTGATGGACATTCCCGATTAGCGGTATACTGAAGGCAGTATCAAACCGCCGCGTCGGCGCAATGGAGATCATGTGGGCCGGATAGATTCCATCTACGAAGAGCTGAAATCGGGAATAAACGCCGAAAGGCTTCAGGAAGTGAGCGTATACCTGATCGGGAGGTACAAGCGCAAAGACCACGATTCGCTGGCGCGTTTTGCCCGCCTTCTCGGCCTGGAGTGCCCGGACGCCGGACGCGTGTTCGCGCAGCTCATCCAGGTCTATCACCCCGACAAGCTCGGAAGGATCATGCAGGAGCTCGATGAATCTTATGAAAAAGGAAGCATCGACGCGCTCGTCAGGATGAAGCATGTTTTCATGGTGGATATCGAAAGCATCGCCCCGGTGTGGGATGAGCCGTTCGAATACGAGGAGGAGTTCGCCTTTGATGAGGGGGACTTCGGCTACGAGGAGGAGTATCCGGAGGAAGAGGAAGAAGTTGACGAGGATGAATACGATGAAGGCCGGATAGATGACGCGGAGGAGGGCGCCGGCGGCTTCGTCGACGCGGTCAACAGGCTCTTCTTCGGCAACCTCGATGTCTCGATAACCGCGTATGACCTGAAGAACCTCGACGGGACGCTGGACATGTCCGATCTTGAGATAGAGGACCTTGCCGGCGCCGAGCACTGTGTCAATATAGTCGTGCTGAACCTTTCCGGTAACGACATCGTCAAGGTGGCGGCGCTTGCGGGCCTGTTCCGGCTTGAATCGCTTTTCCTTTCCGAGAACTGCATCGAGGACATCAGCTGTCTCTCCGACCTGATCAACCTGAAGGAGCTTGACGTATCGTTCAACCAGATCGAGGATGTATCCGTCCTGAAGCTGCTTCCCGCGCTCGAATACGTGAATGTCGTTGAGAACCCGATACGCGACCTTGCGGTACTCGACGAGATTGAGGCCAAGGGCGTGATCGTTGTCCGGTAAAAAATCGGTATCCCCGATCCCCGAGCTATTGCCGTTAGATGTTTCTCAATGCTGGATGTTTTACATGATCGGATAAAATTAAAGTGAACCGGAAAGTCGTTGCCGGGTTTACAGTATTAATCGATGCCTGAAAATAATGCTCCGTTACGGCAATTCTGCTTGATCCCCGGACATTGTTCGGTATCATGTGAAACGATGAGGGACGGATCGCCGGTCCGGCCCGGGCCTTGAAGGCATGGAGTGAAACGGTGAAAAGATTTTTATTACTGGTGCTGGCGGTTCCCCTCTTCACGGTCTTCCCCGCGACGGATTCTTTTCCCGAGGAGCCGATCACATGGAGGGAGTGCCTGACGCAGGCGGCGAAAACCCATCCCGATCTGCAATCCGCGAAGGAAAAGGCGAAACAGGCGCAGGCGAACGTCGGTATCAGCAGGAGCGCGATGCTTCCGCAGATCGACGCGAGCGCTTCGGCGACAAAATCGAAAAGCGCCTCAAGCCCGACTGGTGAAGCGGTGAAAACCTATTCCTACGACGTATCGGGCCAGCAACTCCTTTTTGACAGCGGCAAGTCGCTGTACGATATGAAAAAATACCAGAAAACGGCGGAGTCGATGGATACGAACTATCTGGTGACCTCCGCGACGATCCGGCAGAACCTCCGCTATGCCTTCATCCAGCTCCTGAGCGCCCAGGAATCGGCCGCGATAGAAAAAGACATCGTCAGGATACGGAAGCGCAACCTCGAGCTGGTGAAGATGCGCCACCAGTCGGGCCTTGAACACCGGGGATCGCTCCTCACCGCGGAGGCTAACCTCGCGCAGGCGGAATACGAGGTCGCACAGGCCCAGCGCAGCATCGCCCTGGCGCGCAGAAGCCTTGCGAAAAATATGGGATTTGAAACTGTCAGGGAATTCAAGGCGGACGGACTCCTCGTCGTCACTGCCGCGTACGACAGGAAGCCGGATCTCGATCAACTGGTCGATTCGACGCCGCAACTGAAATATATCATACAGCAGAGGATGGCGGCCGAGTACGCGATGAAGGCGTCGAAGCTCGACTACTCGCCGAGGATATACGGCGTGGGGAGCATCGGCCGGACCGGAAGCGACTGGCCGCCGTCGGGCAACGAATACTCTCTCGGCGTACAGATGTCGTTCAATCTTTTCCAGGGCGGAAAGAGCTGGTATAACGCGGAGCTTTCCGAGGCGCAGATGAAACAGCTTTTCGCTGACGAGAAAAGCACCCGCAATACGCTGCTGCTCAACATGGAGCAGGCCTGGGCGAACCTGAAGAACGGCATTGAATCGGTCAGAGTGCAGCGGAAGTACGTAAAGGCGGCCGAGGAGCGGGCCGCTATCGCCGACGCGCAATATTCGATAGGAACGATCGTATTCGATAACTGGACTATCATCCAGGACAACCTTGTGAACGCCAAGAAGAACTATATCAACGCGGCGACGAACGCGCTGCAATACGAAGCGGACTGGATCCTGGCCAATGGAGGCACGCTGGAGTATGAATAAAAGAAAGCGGACAATCCTGATACTGGCGCTGCTCATTGCCGCCGTCGTGATCATTGTGATGATGTCGCGCGGCAAAAAATCTCCGGAGTTCACCGTGCGGGAAGTATATCCCCATGTGGGCGCCATCAGGACATTCGTTTCGACGACGGGTACTATCCTTCCGAAAAACCGCCTGGAGATCAAACCGCCGATAAACGGAAGAGTGGAAAAGATTCTTGTCAGCGAGGGGGATAAAGTGCGCGCCGGACAGACCCTTATCTGGATGAGCTCGACCGACAGGGCCGCCCTTATTGACGCGGCGCGCGCGCAGGGAAACGAACAGCTCAAGTACTGGCAGGAAGTGTACAGGCCGATCCCGCTGGTGGCCCCGATATCAGGGACGGTGATCGTCAGGTCGCTTGAGCCGGGACAGACCGCCCTCACCACCACGGCGATACTTGTGCTTTCCGACTATCTGCAGATAGAGGCGAATGTTGATGAAACGGATATCGGAAGGGTTCGTGTGGGCCAGAAGGCGGAGTTAAGCCTTGAGGCGTATCCCGATGTCACGGCGACAGGAAAGGTCACGCACATCAAGTATGAGTCTACCACCGTCAATAATGTTACGACCTATGAAGTCGATATCATGCCGGACCGGACACCGGCTGTTTTCAGGTCGGGGATGACCGCGAATATCAACATCATCGACCGGGAAAAACACAATGTCCTCCTCCTGCCGGAAAGCGCGATACGGCGCGAAAACGGGCAATCCTATGTGATGGTGCGCGCAGGAAAGGGCGAAAAGTCTGAAAAGAGGGTGATACAGACCGGTCTCAATGACGAGCAGCACGTTGAAATCGTGAGCGGACTGTCGGAGACCGACACGGTGCTTATCGTCGAGAAAGGACTGAAGATTTCGACCGAGAAGAAGAAAAGTAACCCGTTCCTCCCGAAACCGCCGAAAGGGGCGGGGCCGAAGTAAAGCGAAGGCGGTGGACTGAAAGCATGATTGAACTGAGAAATATCACAAAAATTTACAAAACCGGCAAGGTTGAATTCCGCGCGCTTGACGATGTGTCGTTGAAGATCGGGGCCGGAGAATTCGTGGCAATCATGGGGGCATCGGGCTCAGGAAAGTCCACCATTCTCAATATCCTCGGGTTTCTTGACAAGCCTGATGAGGGTGAATATCTGCTGCAGGGGAGGAACATCAGCAACCTCGGAGACGATGAGCTTTCGATCCTGAGGAACCATATCGCCGGTTTTGTGTTCCAGCAGTTTCACCTCCTGCCCAGGATGACCGCGGTGGGGAACGCCGAGCTTCCGCTTATTTACGCCGGAAAGCGCCATTTGAAGGATGTGGCAAAACAGAAGATCGCCGACGTGGGGCTTGCGCACCGCGAGAAGCATCTTCCGAACGAGATGTCGGGAGGCGAACAGCAGCGGGTCGCGATCGCGCGATCGATGGTCAATGAACCGCTTATCATATTTGCCGACGAACCTACGGGGAACCTCGATACCAGGAGCGAAGCGGAAATACTCGCTATCCTCAAGCGTCTGAACGAAAGCGGTAAAACCATTATCATGGTCACCCACGAGGACGAGATCGCGCGCCACGCGAAAAGGATAATACGGATGCGTGACGGGCGGATCATATCCGACGAGAAAAGGGAAAAGGCGGTAAAACGCGAATCAACTGAAGGTATGACCAGGCCGATCGATGAGGCGCTTTCCAAAAGCGGCACGGCTTTCGGACAGGCCGAGTTTGTCGATTATATCCGGCAGGCGATGGGTTCGATTTTCTCACACAAGCTGCGTTCATTCCTTTCGATGCTCGGGATCCTGATCGGTGTGGCGGCCGTTATCTCGATGCTGGCGCTCGGTACGGGCGCCAGCGAGTCGATATCCCAGAGCCTGAGCTCGCTCGGATCGAACATCGTCACGGTCATGCCGGGACTGTTCAGGCACGGCGGCGTTGCCATGGAGGCGGGCTCGATTACCCGGCTCAAGCTCGATGACGCGAAGGCGATCGCCAGACTCCCCGAGGTGAAAAATGTCTGCCCGACCGTGACCAGCCGCGGGCAGATGCTCTACGCGGGGAAAAACTACAATACCATGGTGCAGGGCGTCGGAACGCAGTATGAGACAATGAGATCGGCTGCCCCGGTGGCGGGCCGTTTCTTCACCGAAGATGAGGTCCAGACGCGTAAGAGGGTTGCTCTTGTCGGATTGTCCGTGGTCAGGGAATTGTTCGGAACCACCAACCCGGTGGGACAGGCCGTTAAAATCAACAGGATAACCTTTCAGGTGGTAGGCGTGCTGCCCCAGCGGGGCGTTTCATTTATGCGCGACCAGGACGATATGGTCATCATTCCGTATACCACGGCGATGTACCGGGTGTTCGGAAAGACGTATCTCGATTTTATCGATGTCGAGGTGAAAGACCCGTCGCTCATCGAACGCGCTACCGGATCGATTAAAGAGCTCATCATAAGGAGACACCACATCACGCCCGACAATGAGGAGTCGTTCCAGATCAGGGACATGTCGCAGATACGGAACACGCTCAGCGCCACTACGAAAACGATGAGCATGCTTCTCGGTTCCGTGGCGGCAATATCGCTCCTTGTCGGGGGGATCGGGATCATGAATATCATGCTTGTTTCGGTAAAGGAGCGGACCAAAGAGATCGGCCTCAGGAAAGCGATCGGCGCAAGGAGAAGGGATATTCTGGTGCAGTTCCTGATAGAGGCGGTGCTGATGACATTTTCCGGGGGATTCGTGGGGATACTGCTCGGCACCGGGGTGTCGGCGGTTCTTTCCGGCGTTGCGGGGTGGGCGATCCGGGTTTCACTGTTTTCAATTGTACTCGCGTGCGGATTTTCCGTACTGGTGGGAGTTTGCTTCGGGTTCTATCCGGCGATGCAGGCCTCCAAGTTGAGCCCGATAGAGGCGCTTCGATACGAGTAGGCAGGAAGCGGATAGTATATTGATTGCAGGACGGGGAGGTATGCCGTGCGGAAAGTGAGTGTGTCCCGAAGCGTTCCTGACGGCTCGATCGCAGGTGAGGGGTTCGGCGTGATTCACTATTGTGACACGTATACCGCGCCGCTTGATGTGCCCATCGGCATGGATGAGGCGCTTGAGCGGATATTTGCCTTCCCGGCGTGGGTTTCGCTCCTCGTGAAGGTCAGGAACGCCGTCGTCCGCCTGTTCGGCCTGAAAACGGGCGACCGGGTTGAGGATGGAACGGCCGCCTCTCGCCGAAATGGCTCCCGCGCCTCATATCCACCCGTAATCGCGAGAAATGATAATGAAGTCGTCATGGGATTTGACGACAAGCACCTGAACTTCAGGCTTTCGGTAATGCTTTCAAAGGCTGAAGCTCAGGCGGTCGCAAGCCTCGTCACGGTCGTGCATTTCAACAACGTCTGGGGAAGGCTTTATTTTGTTCCCGTGCGGCCGTTCCACTGCCTTATCGTGAGATCACTGATGAAACGTCTGATGAAATCACAATCCGCCAGCCGGAACGAATCCCTGAATTGAAACGGCCGCAATCGGAGAACACTGCCTTCCGCACGAAAGCGCTTCGGGCTGGTTTATGCGTTGCCGGCCTTTCTCTTCCCCAGCTCCAGCGCAGCCTTCAGGCCCTTCTCCCGTATCACCTTTATCTTGAGCCCGGTTTCGGTCAGCTTAAAGAACCGTGTTCCGTATTTCCTGAGAAGCTTTTTGTTGACGGTAAACCCGAGACCCGGCGCGGTAAACGGCGCGAGCATCGCGTTTCGGTCAGGGAGTATCGGATCAATGATGCCTTCCCTGAATTCCGGCACCCATGACGGCGGCTCGAACGGATATTCGAGCGGGAGCGTGTTTTTGTTGTCGGCGAGCACCAGGTTCCAGTTGACGTAGAAGCCGATACCGTTCGTCCAGGTGTGCGGCGTGTAGAGACGCTTCTTTTCATGGCAGGTTTCGATCACCTTCATCACCTGCGCGATGCCGCCCGCGAAGGTCGCGTCCGGCTGATAAACGTGGAAGCAGTCCTTTTCGAACATGACCTTTATTTCATCCCAGCCGTAGTTGAGCTCCGCGCCGGAGATCTTCACCTTCGAGTATTTCTTCAGCGCGGCGTTTCCGTCGTAGTCGCGCGAATCCAGCGGTTCCTCGAGCCAGTCGATGCCGTTGTGGTGGCAGGCGTCGGCGAAGGCCTTCGCGCGCTTCAGGTCCCACGCGGGCACTTTGTCGATGAGCGAGACGAGCCATCCTTGGTTGGCGTCGACGCCCAGCGTGAATTTGTCGCCGATCCTTTTACGCACGACCTCCAGCTGGCGGATGTCGTCTTTGAGTTCAACGCTCTTGACGCGCAGCTTCGCGCACCTGTAGCCGCGCTCGCGGATTGCGAGAAGCTCTTCCGCCCTTTTTTCCGGCTCGTGCATCTCGCCGGTCGAGCAGTAGACTTCGATCGGGCGCGCCTTCCCTCCGAGGAGTTCGTAGACGGGCCTGCCTTCCTTTTTGCCGATTATGTCCCAGCAGGCGGGTTCTATCCAGAAATTCCTCCACCCCAGAAACCCGGCCTGCTTGAGCAGGCTCTGCATGCGGTCGATGTCGGTGGGGTCGGCCCCCAGCAGATACCCTCCCAGCAGGTCTCCCAGTCCCTCGCGCTCCTTTCCCATGGCCGATCCGGCCGAATAGCCTTCGATGCCGTCGTCGGTGACGAGTTTGATGAGCGTAAACCTGTTGTGGGTCTGCGGATAGCCCGGTATCCAGGTCGGCCAGAATGTCTCTTTCAGCGGAACGGATACATGATACAGCTCTATCGATGAAATCTTCATTGACGGGTCCCTCCCTGTGGTTTATGTTGGTTATACCAAATAAATAATTGGTATAACCAATTGTCAACTTTTTTTCTTGCCATACGCTTGCGTCGGTGTTATTCCGGCGTACTGAAAATCACGGAATATTAAGAGGTTTTTGCGAAGTGCCGAACGAGCGACTTTCAAGCCAGATATTCAACGACATGATGACGGATATAATCCGCGGTGCATACCCGATCGGCAGCCGGCTGCCGCCGGAGCGCGAGCTCGCCGTGAAATACAATGCCAGCCGGTTCGCCATCCGTGAGGCGATCGCGATGCTGACGCAGGGCGGATTTGTGGAAACGCAGCCACAGAGCGGCACTTATGTGAAGGATTTTCAGCGCGAGGGATCGCTCGACACGCTCGTGCGGATGCTTTACGTGCGCCGGACGATCGACAGGCAGACGATTGAATCACTGCTGAAATTCAGATACATGACGGAAACACAGGCCGCGGGCGAGGCGGCGGTTCGTATCCGGCCTGAAGACATAGCATATCTTGAGCGGAACCTCGCGCGAAAGAAAGAGAACCTTGAGGATATCGCGGTACTTACGGAATGCGATTTCGATTTTCATTACTGTATCATTACCGTCTCAGGGAACATTATCAACCAGATGATTTTCAAATCGATCGGGCCGATCTATTCATTTTTTACGGAATTCTTCTATTCGCTGAAAGGCGCGCCCGAGATGTCGCTTCGCCTGAACAGGCGGCTGGTGAACGCGCTTGCGGAGAAAAGCAGGGAACGGTCCGTAGAGGCGATGAGCGACATACTGAAATACGGAGAAAAGAAGGTCTACGACGCGATACGCGGCAGGGATGGGGAAATTGTGCTGTAACCCCGTAAAGTGAACGTTTCAATGTAATAATGGAGATGGAATGCGGGAAAGGCGAAATCGGGAAGCGGGAAAAGAGATGCGTTACAAACGCCGCTCACCGTAAACGAACCGATAAGCGGCCCGGTCCTTTGATAGGCAGGAAGCTTATCGCTTGTCCCGCTTGATCCCCACGATGAAAATGCCGGCGACCTCAACGCGTACCATTTTCTTCTCGGGTATCTGGTCAAACACCTTTTCATCGCAGAGAAGGTTGACGACCTGGTTGCCGACCTTCGCTCTTACGATCGGCATCTTCTTCATGCGAACGATCCTCGGGAGCTTCTCGGCGATGGCGGCTGGCATGTTCGCATCGGAAAGCCGCTCCTTCTTTTTGTCGATCACCATGATCGAGACCGTCTGCTTGTGCTGGTTGACGATTTCCTGCTGTTCGGCCATCTTCCTTCGCGCCAGGCGCCTGTAGTAGAGCACAAACCCGGTAATAACGGCGATTAAGATGAAAAGGATAATATATACATAATAGCTGGTTTTCATGGCTTCTCTCACCCTGTAATAATGTGATGGGGATATAAAAACAGATGCCGATTTTTATCAATACATTTTCTTGCCCTCGGGGGGCAATATCCGAAAAAACCGAAAATCCGGTGATGATGAAATTAAGACCGCAGGCGGGGTGAGGAGAGTCAGCGGTACAGGGCCTCATTGACGGTGATTATATGGGGGACATTCCTGAACTCGCCCGCCGCGTCGATGCCGTATCCGGCGATCCACACGTCGGGGAATGAAAAACCCGCGTAATCGATGGTGAGCCCTTCCCGCGCGCGGCGGACCTCTTCTGTCGGATTATCAAGCCTTTTGACGAGCAGGGCGCATATCCTTACTGAATTGGCCTTCTTCTCCTCAAGGAGCATCTGCCGGAGCCTGCGCATGGTGAATCCCTGGTCGATGATGTCTTCGACGATGAGGATGTCCTTTCCCGCCAGGTCTTCCGGAAAGAGATGGGTGTGAACCGCGCGGTGCGTTTCGCCGCCGCTTTTTATGCCGTTGGCGTAGGTGCTGAGTTTGGCAAAATGGAACCGTACATCCATGGCGCCTGCCCGGTAGAGCGCGCGGGCGAGGTCAGGGGCGAACATGAACGTGCCCGCAAGGACCGGGAGCGTTTCAATAGGCCCCGAGGGGTAATCACTGAGTATCTCGCCGGCGAGCGCTTCGATCCTTTTCAGGATGCATCGTTCGGTAATAAGAAGTCCTGTGATGCGGGGGTCGGGGGTAATCTCCCTGATCAGTGCGTCGATGTCGTCGCCGCTGTCAGCCGCACCGCCGCGGGAAACATCCACCACGCCCCGGTAATCGAAGTCATGTAGAAGAAGGCGTTCCATACTGAAAAGGTAATGAGGCCGCGGTTCAGGTCAAGTAATTTTGGCGGACCGGCCGTTTGCGGCTCAATCGAATTCTATGAGGAGCAGCGTAATGTCGTCCGCGATCGGGGAGCCGGCGGCGAATTCCATAAGGTCGCGGTGGAGCTCGGCGGCAATCGGGGCGTTGCCCTGAAGTATCAGCTCGCGCGTTTTCTGCTCGATCCGCTCGATTCCGTACATCTCGCCGGCCGGGTTCATCTGTTCTATGATGCCGTCGGTATAGAGGAGTATCTTGTCGCCGCTTCCCACGCGGTGCCTGACTTCGTCGTAAACCGTCTCACGTATCATGCCGAGACCCGCGCCCTTGCTGGAAAGGCCGCAGAAGCCCTGTTCGCTGTTCCGCCAGAAGAGGGGCGGATGGTGGCCCGCCTTGACGAAGCTGGCTTCTCCCGCCCATGTGTCGATCATCAGGTAGTAGGCGGTGGCGAAGAGGCGCCGCGAAAGCACTTCGGAGAAATGGTCGTTGAGGGAGCGGACAAGCGACGCCGGATCGGTTCCGTGTTCGCGGCAGAGGATCGAAAAAGCGCTTTTGAGAATTCCGGTGGCAAGCGACGCGGTAACGCCGTGCCCTTCGACGTCGGCGATGATGACGCCGAGCCGCCCGTCATCGAGCTTGACGATGTTGAAAAAATCGCCGCCAACCTCGATACACGGGTCGTAGATGAACGAGTAGCGTATGTTCGGATGCAGGCGGTCGGTCGATCCGAGCGTGGAGCCCGACGTGATGAAATAGTTCTGTATCTTGTGCGCGAATGAAAGGTCCTTGTCTATCTCTGCAAGACGCTCGCTTTTCAGGCGAAGGTCGTGCTGGGAGAAGGCGTAATTGGCGATGGCGTTGCGGAAGCGCGAGAAGGTCTCGTTCAGGCAGTTGCGGTAGAAGTTCATCGCGATGACTATTTCCTCGGAGAGGAGGCGGTCGAAATCGCCTTTGGAAAGCTCGAAAATCTCGGTGTCCTCAACGCTAGTCACGCTCGCGGACCGCGGAAGGTTGTCGATAAGGGAGAGCTCGCCGAAAAAAGCGCCTGCGGGAAGCATGCTGAGCAGCAGTTCGTCGCCGTCGGCTTGGGAGCGCGTAACCTTGACCGAACCGTTTTTAATGATATACATCGATTCACCGCTGGTGCCTTCCTGTATGATGAGTTTGCCGGCCGGCAGAAAGTCGTGACGCAGAAGCGGCACGATCATAGCCAGGTTTGCTTCGTCAAGCCCCTTGAATACGGGAATGCCATTGAGGATCTGGATGAGTTCTTCTGATTTCATTGCGCAGTACCGCCGGTTGATTTCATCGTGAGGATGAATGCTTCGTTTTTATTATCGGCTTTTCATGGAAACAGAAGCATCAGATTTTGTGCCTGCGCGGTATCAGAAGACCCTGAAAATGATTTATCTGCTGGACGGGGCCGGAGGGAAATGGTAACGGGGTTCAGAAAGAGAGGGTTGGGGTGATGGATAGAAAAGCGTCCTTTGCAGGCGGCTTCAGCTTCGGTATGGTCCTTCAAATTGCCGTTGGGCCCGTCTGCCTGTGGGTGCTTGACGTTGCGGTGAACTACAGCTTCGCGCGCGCGTTTGCCGGGATTGCGGCTGTTGCCCTGGTTGACGCCGTTTACATGGCGCTCGCGGCGGCCGGCGTATCCGCCTTTCTCGCCGGCCGGGGATACAGAAAGCTCTTCGCGATGGTTTCATCCGCGGTGGTGGTCCTGTTCGGCGCGTCAATGCTTCTGCGCTCGACGCTTTTCTATCAGGGCAGCGCGCCGGCGGTTTCTCCGGCGGGAGGCAGTACCTTCATTCAGGGTATCGTGCTCACGGCATCAAATCCCCTCACGATCCTGTTCTGGTCCGGCGTATTCGGCGCGAGGATTTCTGAAAGGGAGTATCGGGCCGGGGAGGTGTTCATCTTCTCGTGCGGAGCGGTCGCTTCGACAGTCATCTTCCTCTCCGGCGCGGCGCTGGTCGGGCGGGCGGCGTATTATCTCCTTCCGGCGGCAGCGGTTCGGGCGCTCAACGCGCTCGCGGGGTGCGCGCTGATCATTTTTGGCGTAAGAGGGTTTGTATCCGGCAGAAAAAACACTCCTTCGCCCTGATCCATCTCCCTGGTGTTTTTACTGTTGACTGACTTGTTTTGCCTGATTATGATTGAATTAACCTTATCTGAAAATCGCGGTTCGGAGGTGGATATATGAAACGTAGTATTGTTGTGATGATGATCGTGGTCGCGATATGGCTTACCGGCGCCTGGGCCACCGCCCAGATGCCCGATGAGCTTATCTACCGCGGCGAAACGCTGGCCATTTTCACCAATCCGCTCGAATCGTATTTCAGCAGGGATAATCCGAGGCCGAAATTCATTTCACAGAGACTGTGTACCGCATGCTGGCGCGGTTACGTGGCGACGTGGAAGATCGAGAACGAAAAGCTCTACCTGGTCAAGATGGTCGAGGGAAGCTGTTCGCCCACCGCGCCGGAAATTGACATTTCAAAAATATTCGGGCGGCGGCCGCCGATAGAAGCGGTGTGGTACAGCGGCGTGCTCTCGGCGCCCCGCGGCAAGCTCCTTTCATATGTTCACATGGGATACGAATCTCGCTATGAGAAAAGCCTGCTGCTTACGATAGATAAGGGACGGCTGGTCCGCGAGGAGGAGCACGATAACCGGAAGTAACTGTCCGGGGCGTTATAGTTCTTGATTTTTGCGATGCCTCTGTTCTCTGGAGCCATGAAACGCTTCGGTCCCATGTTCTACTCCATGTCGGCGGCGAACCTGCTCTTCTTTCTGGGCAATTCGCTCTTCATCCTCTTTCCCGTGTTCCTCAAGGACCTGGGCGCCTCCGAGTCATACATCGGCGTCATGAATAACATCGACAAGGTGATGGTGATACTGACGGCGGTCGTAATCGGATCGGCGCTGCACGGACGAAGGCGGATCGGCCTTCTCCGGGCGGGATATTTCCTCCTCTTCGCCGTCTATGCGTCCTATCTTTTCGTCTCCTCGCCCGGCTGGCTCGTTCCGCTGATACGGATTGCGCATGGTGCGGGCTTTTCGATCGCGATGATCCTGGGCAGCACCATCATCTTCGAGATCGTTCCCATCGAGAACGCCGCCGAGGCGATCGGCATTTACGGCGTGACGGGCGCGATCAGCAACGCGGTCAGTCCCTGGGTCGGCGAGCAGCTCCTTCTCCACGGGTATTCACATCGGACGATCTTCATTATCGCCTCCTGCTGTGTCGCCGCAAGTTTCGTCCTCTCGCTTTTCATGAATGACCCGGAAAGAAGAGTATCCGCGGTTTCACCGGACGGCGGCACTGTGACCGGCCTTTTCCGCGACGGGAGATATGTCCTGGTGTCGCTCATGTCCTTTATCTTCGGCGGGGGGTTCGGCACGATCATCACCTATCTTCCCAACTTTGTCCGGGCCACCACCAGCCTGCGCTATTCGTACTTCTTCATCGTCTATATCGCCGTACTGATCGTGATCAGGTTTACCTTCATGCGCATCGTGGGCGGCGTCAGGAAAAATAGGCTCCTCGCGGTAGTGTTCGTGACCGGGTTCCTGTCCAACTTCGCCCTCAACTTTCTTGATTCTCTTCCGGTGCTGGTGCTCGTGGGCATCCTGTACGGCATCACGCACGGCATCCTCTATCCGGTGCTCAACACTATCACCGTGGCCATCGTCCCGGAGAAGGACCGCGGCGCCTCGAACGCGCTTTTCACCGCGATGTTCAACGGGGGGATGATGGTATTCGCGCTGGCCCTCGGGTTCCTTGTCGACGCGCGGGGGTCGTACCTGGCGGCGTTCAATGTATCCGCGGCAGCGTGCCTTGCCGGCGCGGCGATCGTGGCGCTCTATTCGCTGCGATACGGGGGAATCGAAGTATCGGCGGATGACGGACCAGCTCCCATTATTTCAAAAGAATAATAGTCCTGCCTTTGATGCCGTTAAATCCATACAAGGATCCTGTATCACTTTATACGCTGTTCTGATTCGCCCTGTAATGCGGCTTTCATAGCTCCCTGTCGCGTTAGCGTCCGGATACGGCTTCACCTGGATGGGGATATAGGGGGCGCTGAAGCGGGATATGAGCAAAAGGCACCACCACCACCTCCTCCCCATGGCACTCTCTGTCCGCCCCTGATCAACCCGCTGGTTAAATGATTGACAGAAGATTTCGTATGGTGTTTAATTTACCGGTAATTAACAAATAGTATAGAGAAGCAATCGCGTTTCTTCATTGCCGGAAGTTCTGTAGTTTACTCTAAATAATGAGACGGGTAGAGGGTTCTATGAAAAAATGGCATTATCGTGTCACCATGCTTGTTATTGCCCTGGCGTTCGTTTCGGGCCAGGGGCGCTCGGAATATCTGTTTAAAAAAGACGGTTCAATCATCGATGGAAAAATCACCGCGGAGACGGCGAAGAACGTGACCATCCGAAAGACGGATGGAAGGGCGGAGCAGGTCAACCGCGCCGACATCATGCGCATACTCTATACCCGGCTCTATATGGGCAAGGTGTTTATCCGCCTGACTACCGGAAAGGTCCTCGACGGCTACATGGTCGAAGAGGACCAGGATACCTACACTTTCCGGAAGGAGCTTTACCGCCCTGAGGAGTTCACGCTCCCGCGCAGCAAGGTGATGTTCCTGGTGCGATCGAATCCCACCGACCTCGAAGCAAAGGCCGACAGACGCTATATCGCCCTGAAATGGAGCGCGCCGTTTGTGGCGCCGAAATCCTACAATATTTACGCCCGGGCCGCGTCAGAAAAAGCATTCAAAGTGGTGGGCACATCGCGCAGCACGAACTACAGGATCACCGGGCTCCGGAGCAATACGCCGTTCCAGTTATACGTAACGGCAGTCGACCGGGAGGATAAGGAAACGCTGCCGAGCGACGAGATCAGCATCACCACGCTGAACGCGCCGCCGAACGCGCCTGAAGGCATCATGCTGAAAAGCCAGATAGAAAAAGCAAGCGGGAAGCTGAACGCCGAGATCTCCTGGCAGGCCGCGACCGACATCGACGGCACGGTGACGGGCTACCGGATCTATCGTGAAAATGAATCGGGCTTCGGACGGTTGACCGATACGAAAGCCACGAGTCACGCGCTGACCGGCCTCGATCCGAAGGCCAGCCAGCGCTTCCTCGTCCGCGCCGTGGACGACCGGGGAGACGAATCCGGCGACAGCGGCGTTGTTTCCACGAGGACCCGGGGGCTCGAAGTATCGGCATCGGCGGCGTTTTTCGCGCCGCTGGGAAACCTTGCCGATCTCGCCGATCCCGGCTTCGGCATCGCGCTACGGGCAGGCATGAACGACTTTTTTCTCGAAAACCTTACCGCTTTTTTTGAAACGGGTTATTACCGGTGTCCCGGATCCAGCGACCGCGTGGATTATTTCGCCATGGTTCCCCTCATGATCGGTGCCCGCTATGACCTGCGCATGTTCAGCATGCTGACGGTGTCGCCCGCGGTCTCATTCGGGTACACATACAACACCATAAGCTACCAGAAGACGCTCTTCGCGGACGTGGAATCGGAAACCGCCCTGGAGCCCATCGCGTCGGGAGGCCTCGACGTGACCTTCCACCTGAGCCAGAGCTTCCTCCTGCGGCTGGACGGCCGGTTCGGGGCGATATTTGAAAGCGATGGGCTTATGTATTTCTCGACCGTCAACCTCGGGGCCGGGTATGTGTTCGGGCTGTGACGGACCCCATCCCCGGCCCTTCACAAGGGGAAGGGTGCAGTAAGGCCGGGAAGAAGCTGCACGCGGCCGTTCCTGCCGAGCGCCGGGACTGCTGTCTGAAGCGGAATATGAAGCAAGGGAGAGCCACAATGAAAAATGCAATCATCGCTGTTCTTGTAATAATCTGCGCAGCGTTCGGCTGTAGCAACCTGCTCAACGACGCGCGCGACGCGGTCAACACGGACGTGTATATCTCGGGGTATACGACGAATAGTTCAGGCAAACTGGTTCCCTGCTATTGGAAAAATGGCATACGCACCGACCTTCCGGTTATCGACAGCACCAGGAACGGCGCGGCGAATTCGATATTCGTGGCCGATGGCGATGTGTATGTCTCGGGGTATTCGTTGAACGGAACGGGAATCAGTATACCCTGCTACTGGAAGAACGGCGTGAGGGTCGATATCGATGCGGCGAATTTGCTGGATTCGACAAAAAGTTCGGGCGCAACCTCGATTTTTATAGATAATGGCGATGTGTATCTTTCGGGATACAGTATTAACAGTTCCAGTAAGATGGTTCCGTGTTACTGGAAGAATGGTACGCTGGCAACATTGACCATGGCAGATTCGGGCCAGGCGTCCTCAATAACCGTATCGGGGGGGAGGGTGTATCTTTCGGGAATCTCAACTGACAGCTCGAATACTTCAAGCGCATGTTACTGGAAAGACGGATTGCGGACAACGCTCTACACTCCCGCAACCGCTGGGTGGACCAGCAATGCATTCTCGATACATGTGGCAGGCGGGTTCGTTTATGTGGCAGGCTATTATCCCGATCCTGGTGATGCCACCAGCATTCCCTGTTATTGGAAAGATGGGTTAAAAACTGACCTTGTGATAGACATTCTCGGATATGAAGGCAGCAACGCGAGGAATATGGCTTTTACCGATGACGGTATTATTGTGGCGGGGAATGTCATTAATGCAAACGGGAAATTAATACCCTGTTACTGGGTAAATGGAGTCAGAACAAATATTACCGATATAATTGATGCAACGAAGGATTCATATGTGAGTAAACTCGGAGTAATTGACGGCACAATCTATATAACAGGTTCAACCATGAACGGTTCGGTGAACGTGCCCTGCGTGTGGATAAACGGCAAACGCGTTGACCTGCCGGTCCTTGACTCAGCGAAAAACGGAAACGCGTCCGGGATATTCATCTACCGCAGGGAGTAGGGCGCAGGGATTACATACGGAAAATATTTAATTGAGGGTTTTTAACATGAAAAAGCTCATCATCGCCATTTTCGCAACGTTGTGCGCAGCGTTCGGCTGTAGCAACCTGCTCAACGACGCGCGCGACGCGGTCAACACGGACGTGTATATCTCGGGGTATACGACGAATAGTTCAGGCATACTGGTTCCCTGCTATTGGAAAAATGGCACACGCACCGACCTTCCGGTCATCGACAGCACCAGGAACGGCGAGGCGAAGTCGATATTCGTGGCCGATGGCGATGTGTATGTCTCGGGGTATTCGAAGAACGGAACGGGAATCAGAATACCCTGCTACTGGAAGAACGGTGTGCGCACCGATCTTTCGATGGTGGACGGTTCGGTTGACTGGAGCAATGCCTTTTCGATTGTTGTCGCGCGCGGCGATGTGTATATCTCGGGAGAAACCTACAAGGTGGGCCCAACGCGGGTTCCGTGTTACTGGAAAAACGGCGTTCGCCAGGACCTCGCCGACCCGCCTGAAGTTTCACAAATATGCGTTGACGGCGAAGACATCTACATGGCAGGCACACCCTCCACAGGCAAGCCCTGCTACTGGAAAAACGGCAGCGTGTACGAACTTCCAATCAATAATACTACGGGCGCAGCCATAGCCATAAGCGTGTCAGAGGGCACCCTGTACGTCGGAGGTAGTGATGTAAAGCTTTCAGCACCGATAACAGTGTTTCCCTGTGTTTGGATAAACGGTGTTCGTACTGAGCTGTCTTTACCGGAAGGCACCGGGCCTCGGGGAAATATTTATTCAATTTTTGTTGATGGCGGGATCAGGTATGCTTGCGGCAATACGCAGATAAACGGTTCGGCTCCCCCTGTTGCCTGTTACTGGAAAAACGACAGTAGAATTGAACTGCCGGGAATCAATACCGCAAAAGGATCTACGGCAAGATCGATCGTCGTCACGAACGATACGGTCTGTATTGCCGGATATTCGGTTAATGATTCGGACGTCGGTGTTCCCTCCTACTGGGAAAATGACAGACTGGTGAACCTGCCGGTGCTTGATTCAACAAAATTAGGCATTGCTAATGGTCTCTTTCTTCACCGCAGGAAGTAGGGCGGGCCATCTTATTTATTCAACATCTTCTCTTCGGTGAACGGACTGGCGGCGATCTCTTTCCGGTGAATGGAGGCGTTGAACAATGCTCGGCTTTGAAAAAATTTCTGAAGGAATTTCCCTTGTCAGGACACACTCGCCGCGCAAATGGCAGTGCTCCGGCCTTGCCGTTTCCGGGAAGGATGGCTGCGTGCTCATCGACTGCAACTTTGAAAAGGACGAGGCCGCCGAACTTTTTGAATTTCTCGGTGTCAGGGTAGACGCGTATTTCATCTCTCATTTCCATCTCGATCATGCCAATAACATAAAAACCATTGAAGCAGCCGGTATTCCGATATACTGCCCGCGCCCCGAGGACGCGTTCACGCTGGAGCTTGACCGGTTTCTCGCCGCCAACGGCTCGTATGATTACGGCGTGGCTCCGCTCATGAGCGAATTCATCCGCGGAGGCCTGGGCTTCAGTGAGCTCGATTCGGTGAACGGGTTCGATCCCGGCGATGAGTTCCGCTTCGGCGATGTTCTCATCCGCACCGTCCACGCGCCCGGGCACTCGCCGGGTCACACGGCGTTTATCGTTGATAACGGATCCGGACGTCCCGTGCTCTTTACGTCGGACACGGGCCTTGATAAAATGGGAACATGGTACGGCTTCAAGTACTGCCGACTCGATGAAGTGCGCGCTTCGATTGATAAACTTGAAAAGCTTTATCTTGACGGGGATTACATCCTTGCAAGCAGCCACGGGCCGGTGTATCATGAAAAGCAGCCGCATGTATTCAGGGAGGCCGCCGCGAAAATCGACGAAACGGAAAAACGCCTGCTGGACCTTTTCGCCCCTGGCAGGCCGCTTGGACTCGACGACATCTCCCTGAAGGGCGTGTATTACGGGAAGAGCTCCATGGACAGGCTGGATACAACCGGACGCAGGCTCTACACCTTCTGGGAAAGCGGTATTTTGCTCAATCATATTTCCGAGCTTGAAGGGAAGGGGCTGCTGCGCGGCGCGGGAAGCGGGAAGTGGATGCTGAACAGCGCTTCCGCTAAGGGCGCGGGTCTGAAGGCTGACGCGCCGCACCCATGAAAGGAGGACTTTCGCGATCAGATAAAAAACGGTTGCGTTTGTAAAATGAATATGGTTAAATGCATTACATTTATAGAAATCTGCTTTTAAATAAACGGGGCCATGTGAAGCGCCATGAAAAAAGAGAAAAGTGATTCCGTCAGCAACGAGACTTCCTCCGGCAACAGCGCAGATCAGACAGGTTCTTTTATCTACCGGGTGGTTGAGAAATCGCACTTCCTGAGCGGCATGGCGAGGAAAGGCGGCATCAGTTTCAAGTTCGCGGCGGTTATTTCGATTACACTACTGCTCATTATCGCCATGTTCGTCGCCCTGTTCACGGCCATGTCGTCAAAGTCGCTCATGTCGGCAAACGACGTTCTGTGCAAAACGATCGCGGGCAATATCTCCGCCACCGAATCAATACTGACCGCGGAGGAGAAAACGATGAAGCGTTCGCTTATCCTCCAGGACACCGTGAGCGGCCTTGTGAAGAGCAGGATCAACGGGCTCGAGTTCGCGGCGGTGTACGACCTGATGGGCAAGCTGGTCGAGCAGGAGCGCGCGTATGCGGCGCACACTGACTACTCGAAAAGGGCGATGAAGATGCCCGATCAGCTCTACGAGGAAATAAAAAACGTGAATGACTTTCAAAAGAAGAGGATACTCCTCGCGGACAGGAGCGGTTCACGTGTGCCCTGTTACCAGTACCGGCTTCCCTTCAAATTTTTCAACGTGAAGGTCGGGGTGATCGAGATCGTGTTCTCCGAGGAGTCCGTCATCGGCCCGGTCAGGAAGGCCCGGACTGTGATACTGCTGGTTGGCGGCGTCCTGCTCCTGATCGGGATACTGATTTCGATGTTCGTGGCAAAGGGGATGGTCAGCCCCATCAGGAGGCTCTCTGACGGGATGACAAGGGTGAGGGACGGCGACCTTGACGTCAGGATGGATGTCCAGCGTCATGATGAAATCGGCGATCTGAGCGCCGATTTCAATAATATGATCATGCATCTTCGCGAAAAGCTCCAGATGCAGAAATTCGTTTCCAAATCCACCATTTCCATGATCAGGGAACAGACGGCTTCTGGCGATATCGGCCTTGGCGGGACCAGGCAGAATTTCGCGTTCCTCTTTTCCGACGTGAGAGGGTTTACCGCCATGTCGGAAAAGATGGAGCCCGAGGAGGTCGTCACTATCCTCAACGAGTATCTGGACCTGCAGGCGCGGATCATCAAGAAGAACCACGGCGATATCGACAAGTTCGTAGGCGATGAGGTGATGGCCGTGTTCAGCGGCAATAAGAGGGCCGATAACGCCGCAATATGCGCAATCGAGATTATCCGCGAGATAGACGGTTTGAACAGCAAAAGGGAAGGTGAAAATCTGAAAACCATCAGCGTCGGTATCGGGCTCAACATGGGTGACGTGGTTCACGGGAGGATGGGGTCGAGCGACCGGATGGACAATACTTCGATAGGCGATACGGTGAACCTCGCGGCGCGGCTCTGTTCCCAGGCCGAACCGGGAACAATCATCGCCTCAAGGAACATAATCGCGAATGTTACCAAGGGAAAGTTCAAGGGGAAAAAGCTTGAACCCATCAGGGTAAAGGGTAAGGCCAATCCGATCGAAATCTATGAGATAACAGGGATGAAGTAGCCCGGCCGTCTCACTTTTCCATGATCCCGATCATTTCCTTCCTGATGTAGTCGGCGATTTCCCTGAGGGTGTTTTTGTAGAGCTTCTTGTTCTGCCTGATGTTTTCGAAAAGCACCGCCCCCCGGACCAGGGCATCAAGGTCCTCGGCCGTAGTTCCTCTGGTATGGAGTTCGGCGTGTTCGGTCGTGTTGATCACAAGGTTGTGTCTTTTCGCGATCTCTTCCAGCAGGATCAGTTCGATGGAAATATCCAGGAGGTCGCCGATCGAGTTGCCGATCCTCAATGCCATGTACGCGAAATTGTCAGTGAGAAACGAGTTGATGTTGATCTTTTTTACGATCATCTCGGGAACATTATTCGAAGCGAGATATGCGTCCAGTACCTGTTTTTTTACCATTATGAGTTTCCTCCCTGCAGTGATTTCTGCATTTCGAGCTTTGTCTGGGCCCGCTGGCGGTATTCCTGAGCGTTGCTGTGCCCCGGGTTGATCGAGAGCACCTTGGTGAATTCGCTTATCGCCGCCTCATAATTCCCCTTGTCATAGAACGAAACGCCATTGTTATAGAAGGTGCCTATCTGGCCACCGAGCGCCGTGTTGATTTTGCCAAGATACTGATTGGTGTCCTTATAGCCGGGCTCGATAGCGTTAACCTGGCTGAACGCGGACTTTGCGCCGAAATAATTACCGCCGTTATAGAGCGCTATGCCGCTGCTGTAGTTTTTATCGAGGTTGAGCTTGCCGTTGATTTTGTCATACAGTTCCTTTGTGTCCCTGTCCCACGGGTTCTCCCTGAGCGCCAGATGCAGCTGCGTCTGGGCCGCGGCGTACTGCTTTTTGTTGTTCAGGTCTTTCCCCTTTGTGACGTATTTTTCCGCTCTTTCTTCAAGTTTCTCCTCGATCCTTCTTTTGAGTGAAGAGAGCTGGCCGCTGGAAGGATTGTATACTTTTGCTTTCAGGTGTGTGTTGTAGGCGGGGATATACTGTTTTCGTTTGAATTGGTGTTCCGCCTGCGCAAGCAGCTTGTCGAACTTCTGTGTCAGCTTGCTCCTGCACTCCTCTATCTTTTCGTCAGCGTCAGGATGGTTGCGGTCCTGTTCTTTTACCGTAAGGAGGAGAGAGAGCGCGTCGTCGTAGCGGCCCCGACCCATCAGGGCGACGCTCTTTTCGTAATTGATGTTTGCGTTTCTCTCTTTCACCGAGAGCAGCCAGCCTGTTTTTTTCAGGTATTGTTTAACGTCCTTGAAGTCGGGCTCGATTTCGACGACGGTTTCAAACCTGGCGCGGGCCTCCGGTATCCTGTTCTGCTTGAACAGCTCGACGCCTTCTTTGTAATTGCGGTCCCTCTTGTCCCTCACGGAGCGATATATCGCCACGCAGCTGAGGGCCTGGAGAACGGAGAGAAGAAGCAGCACGGCAAATATTTTTTTCCCCATATCACACCTCCTGTCGATGGTGCCGGCCGGTGAAGATGTACTGAAATAGTTCCGAAGCGCAAAGGAAACCGCCGCTGATGACAATTGACCATCCGGCGGCATTGTAATAGCGACCCTATCATACAGAAGTATTTGTGTCAATTGCTTTGCCGTTTTCACTGCTGGTTTGGCGCGCTATCGTTATAAGCCTTTGATTGAATTCATGGTTGACATGAATGGCGGAAACGGGTTTAAATTATACACATCTTCCTCCGTTGTTCATAGTGAAACAGGGGGGTGGAAAAGGCGGGTATCCGGCCTGATGCATGGGTAATGAGATTTGAGGGGAAGGATGGACCTTGAGCATTACATGAGGATCGCGATCGATGAGGCCGCTTTAAGCCTTCGTGAGGGAAATCACGGGTTCGGCGCGGTGATTGCCTGCGGCGGAGAGATTATCGCGCGGGCGCATGATCGCGAGGAGACGGAAGGAGATCCGACTTCGCACGCCGAGATGAACGCGATCAGGGCGGCCTCTGCGCTGCGCGGTAAAAACCTGGCGGGCTGCATCCTTGTATCCACCCACGAGCCGTGCCCGATGTGCGCCGCCGCGATCGTCTGGTCGGGAATGCGGGAGATCGCGTTCGGCTACGCGATTCGCGACGCGCTCGCTCAGGGAAGGGCGCGGATAGACATGCCGTGCGGCGAAATGTTCAGAAGGGCGGGCGCTGAAATCGTCATGCGGGAAGGCGTGCTTCGCGAAGCATGCGCGCTGCTTTACCGGGATGACGTGAGGAGCGAAGTGAAAAGACTGCGCGCCGCCGATGATGACGCGCTTCGGCGCTACAACGACGAGTCGGCTGCGAAGCGGATACGATGGTTCGATGAGAACCGCGCGTCGTTCGATTTTACCGTCGAGGACCCCGTCTACGCGGGCTACCGGCTTCTTCTCGCGCGGTTCGGGATAAGTGAACGCGAGATGCCGGTTGTTTCGCGGAGCGAGAAGCGCATCGTGTTCCACTCGAAGAATTTCTGTCCGACGCTTGAGGCGTGCGGGCTTCTCGGCCTCGACACGGGCCACGTGTGCGCGAAATACAATGAAAAATCGACTGACCTGCTCGTAAAGCGGATTGACAGCCGGCTCGTCTTCTCGCGTAATTACGATACGCTGCGCCCCCGCGCGGAGTACTGCGAGGAGATGATCAGTCTCGGAGATTGATAAAAGTTTTTTATCGTACGGGAAGAAATTTTCGGCTTCCGTTGTATGGTTGCCGCTCCATGTATTCCGGTGAACCGATATGATAACACCGTTTACATGAATTTTACGGAAAGGTAGCGCAGGTTGATATGGCGTTATATGTGTCAGCATGTAATACCGGATAAAGTCAATGAATACGAGAACTGCAGTATCCGCATTTGTAATGGCACTGGTGCTTCTGTGCGTGCCGCTGCTTGCTGGCGGTAATGTGTATGCCGGGCAAATGGCATCGCGCGGCGGCGTGATGGACCTCTCCGGTTTTGATTTTTCACGTGGCGGGGTTGTCGCGCTTGACGGGGAGTGGGAGTTTTACTGGGGCAGGCTTATTGAACCGGACGCTTTCAGAAGCGGAACCGTACTGCCGGAGCGGTTCGGAAGAGTGCCGCTTTACTGGACTGATTACCATGGATTGAACCTGCCGTCGCGCGGCATGGCGACCTACAGGCTTACTGTCAGAACAGGCGGTTCGCGCGAACTCCTGAGCATCCAGACGCCCGAAATATTCACCGAGTACCGGCTCTGGATCAACGGCAGGATCATCGACGCCCACGGGAGTTTTGCTGGCGGCCCGGTCCGCTTCCTGAAGCCTGATGTCTTTACTTTTTCAAGCGATTCCGGCGTTGTTGAAATTGTGTTGCAGGTCCGTAATTACGCGCACGGCAACGCGGGAATAGGGCAGAGCTTCCTTCTCGGAAGACCGGAAGTGCTGGCAAGGAAGCACATGGCAAGCGTTATCACTGAGATGATTCTCACGGCCATTTGCGTCTTTGCGGGGATATATCATACCATCATTTTTGCGTTCAGACACAGAGAGCGGGACCTGCTGTATTTCGGGCTTTTCTGCCTGGTTATCGCCGCGCGCACGATGTCAACCGGAAATACCTACATGATGCAGCTCTTTCCGGATATGACGTTCGGGACGGGGTCAAGGATCGCAACGGCCGTGATACCGCTGAGCGTGGTGTGCTTTCTCCTGTTTTCATATCATTTCTTTGTTGACACCATGCCCAAGCTTCCGACACGCGTGCTGACCGGATTGAACATGATGTATATCATGCTCGTCTTTGTAACCTCGACCTTTTTCTATTCAACAGTATACACGTGGTATCTGCTGGTGATAGTCGCATCTTCTGTTTTTATTATCGGGACAGCGATTGTATCTATTGTCAGGGGGAACCGGTACGCGATCATATTCCTGGCCGGTTTTTCCTTCATTTTTATTGGCGCTACAAACGATATGCTGCACTACAAGCAGGTCATCAACACCGGTTATTATCTCTCGTTTTTCTTTTCCGCCTTCATCATCGCGCAGTCTGTCCTGCTTTCAATACGTTTTGCCAATGAACATAAGATTGTCGAACGCATGTCTGAGCGACTCATGGCGCTTGATCGCCTCAAGGATGATTTTCTGGCGAATACGTCACACGAACTTCGCACGCCCATAAACGGCATCATCGGTATCGGAGAGTCGCTGCTCGACGGCGCAGCAGGGGCCCTGCCGGTGCCGGTCAGAAAAAATCTCGAAGTTATTGTTACGAGCGGGAAGCGGCTTGCGACGCTGATTAACGATATTCTCGATTATTCGAAGCTCAGGAATAACGATATCGCCATCAGCGCAAAGCCTGTAGACCTGAAACAGGTCGTTTCAGTGGTAATAACCGTCATTCGCGCGACCATGCCGGAAAAGAATGTGGATGTGCTGAACGATATCCCGACTGACATGCCGTTTGTGGAAGCGGATGAGAATCGCCTGCAGCAGATTATGTACAACCTTATAGGAAACGCTTTCAAGTTTACACAGCACGGGTGCGTTCGTATCGGCGCCGTAGAGTCCGGCGATTCTGTCGAGATAAGCGTTGAAGATACGGGGATAGGCATTCCCTCTGACCGGCTGGATGATATTTTTAAATCATTCGAACAGGTGGACGGATCGATTTCACGTGAATATGGCGGAACCGGCCTGGGGCTTTCTATTACGAAAAAACTGGTTGAACTGCACGGCGGGCGGATACGTGTCGAATCCGAGGTCGGCAAGGGATCGCGCTTCAGTTTCAGCCTGATGAAATCAATTCAGGATCGAGCGAACACGGGTGGTATCGAAAGCACGCCCGAAGCCTGTGTGCCCGAAAAGATGGAAAACACGGGCCGCGGCGAATTTCCCGCCGCCGAACACCAGGAAGCCGGTTTCAAAGGGAAAGTCCTGCTGGTGGATGATGAAAAGGTTAACATTCAGGTGCTCACAAATTATCTGATGACCAGAAGTTACGGTTCGGATTTTGCATATAATGGGCTTGATGCGATAAGAATGACGGAGAACGGATCTTACGACCTGATCCTGCTTGATGTCATGATGCCCCGCATGTCGGGATATGACGTCTGCCGTAAACTGCGTGAGAAGTATTCATCGTTCGAACTTCCGATCCTGATGCTCACCGCGAAGAACCGGTGTGAGGATATCGTCACGGCGTTCAACCTGGGCGCCAACGATTATATCGTAAAACCGTTTGATAAAAGCGAGCTTATGGCGCGTATCGAGACCCAGCTTTCGCTTAAAAAAGCGGTTGAGCGCGCAATCGAAAACGCGCGACTGGCGCACACTGACTCCCTGACCGGCCTTTACAACCGGAGATATTTCTGGAATGTCGGTGAACATGAATTTATGTTTTCAGTGAAAAACGAAAAGAACATTGCGGTCATGATGCTCGACATTGACGACTTCAAGTCAATTAACGACAGGTATGGACATACTACCGGCGACAGGGTGCTGAAGCACCTGGCGTCACTCATCGAAAGCAATATCAGGGGAAAAGACGTTTCCGGACGGTATGGCGGCGAGGAGTTCATTGTTATCCTGCCCGATACCGATATCGAGGGGGCCCGTTATGTGGCAGAGAAGATAAGAAAGATCGTTGAGTCGGAACCCGTACATGTCGACGATGACGGTGACGTGATGTTTACGGTAAGTATTGGCGTCGCGGGGCTGGAGAGCGGCATTAAAAGTTTTGATGAACTCACAAAAGTAGCCGACAGTCTGCTTTACCGGGCAAAACGCTCGGGAAAGAACAGGGTGGAATCATGAATGATCGATAAACGACGCGATAGCCGGAATCAGGCAGTTGCGAGGTGGCATCACCCGACCGCTGTAATACTACAGCGATGCAATGCTGCGCAGAGGGGGAGATTATGAAAACAGAAGCGGTACGGAAAGGCGTCGACTTCGGTAAATTCGCGTTCTCGGCGGCACTTGTCGCGGCGGGGATAGCATTCGTCGTACTTACCCTGTTCAGTAACTACCGATTACGTTTCCATGGGATTCTGTTGCCGCGCGGGATAGTATTTGCAATTGCAGGCGTGCTTGTCCTGGCCGGAAGCATGCTGATGCAGGCCGCGGCGCGCGCGTGGAAGTGCGCGAATTGCGGAACGCCGCTCCAGTACGGCGAGGCGTTCTTCCCTGCGGACCGCGAGGCCGATATCCTGCATGCCGTTGAAAAGCTTGACCCATCTATCCTTGCGGGAGTTCCTGCTTTCGCGGGCGGAAATGAATGGATCACCTTCTCGATCGATTTCTGCGATAAATGCGGCGAGGTCGGGGTGCTGTCGGTCGTTAAATGCAACGCCGAACGCCAGAAGCGCGCGATGAGGCCGCCGGTCATCATTTCGAAGGAGGCGCTGGCCGCCTTCCTTCCGCATACACGGCCCGCGCCGCGCACCGAGCCGCTGTTGATGGGCTGATGAAAAGGGATACGGCGAAGGGCCCGGATATATCCGACTATGACACTCGAATTCATCAAATCATACTGTCTTGCCAAGAAAGGCGCATGGCTTGATTTTCCTTTCGATTTTGAAACCATGGTGTTCAAGGTCGGAAAGAAGATGTTTGCGTTGATGGGTGAAGGCAGGCCCGTGGCGATGAACCTGAAGTGCGATCCGTTCCTCGCCATGGACCTGCGCGATCGGTACCGGTCGGTGACGCCCGGCTATCATATGAACAAGGTGCACTGGAACACGGTCGTCGATGACGGCAGCATTCCGAAAAAAGAAGTGCTTGCGATGATCGATCATTCGTACGATCTCGTTTATAAAAGCCTTTCCCGTGCGCAGAGAGAAAAGATCGAGCGCGAGGATGGCTGATACGGTTTGCGCTCAATAAAATGTCGAATACGCCTGCGAGGCGGATTTAAATCCTTTAAAAGGCTGAAACTATGAACAGAATCAAACCAATGATAAAAGACCGCCTGTTTCTCTACGCTGCGGTTGTTTTCGCGATTATATGCGTGTCAGGTCTTTCCGGTTATTCGGATACCGCCACCGCTTCGAAGACGGGAGCGGCCGCGCACCGCTCGATTGCGCACATCATGCTTGATATGGAGCAGGGCGCGGGGGCGAACCAGTCGCATCACGCGATAGTCGACAGCCTTCTGGCGAAAGCGAAGGGCAGTATCGCCCCTAAAAAAGAGTATTCGACCAATGACGCGATCGCTCTTCTCGGATCGATAGATCTCTTCCTGAAGCGCGAGGGATTTGTCTTTCAGAACAACTATCTTCTGTCGCGCGCCCTCGAGACAAAGAAGATCGACTGCGACGGTTATTCGGCGCTCTATACCGCGATCGCCGAGGCGCTGCCGCTGCCGATAATTCCCGTCTACGCGCCCAATCACAGCTTCGTGCGTTTCTATTTCAGCGACGGCTCGTACCTCAACTGGGAGCCGACGATGGCGAAGTCGCTTCCCGACGCCTGGTACGTCAAAGAGCTGAAGATCGATCCGGGCTCGGTGCGCAAGGGCGTGTATCTCGCGAGCCTTTCGCGCGGGGAATTTGTCGGCGTGCAATGCAATAATATCGGGGGATTTTTCCTTTCGAAGCGGAGCTACGCGGAGTCGATCCCGTATTTCGACAGGGCGATCCGCCAGTATCCGCGCTTTTCATCGGCCTATCACAACCGTGGGACCGCGTATTACGCAATGAAAAACATCCCGGCCGCGCAGAGGGACCTCATGAAGGCGTACGAGCTCGATCCGAACAGAACCAGTACGCACAACACGCTCGGCGACCTCTTTTTCGACCTCAAAGAATACGACAGCGCGCTCAGGCACTATACCGCGAGCATACGCCTTAATCCGGGCGACTTTGTGCCGTACAACAATATCGCGATGATATTCAAGGAAACCGGCCGCGAGGACATGTTCCGGAAGTGGCTTCAGAAATCGCAGGAAATAAAGGCGAAAAGCGGGCAGAAATAGCTGACGTGCGACAATCATGCCTGCCCGGTGGTGACATTTTTCTTGACACTCCCGCGAAACATGATACAGTTTACTGATAACTATCACGGCGAAAGATGCGGCGTGCGAGGGCATGGGCTACAAAAAATCATTTCTCATCGACATGGACGGCGTTATCAACCGCGGTAGCGCTATGATCCCCGGTGCGGACGAGTTCGTCGGCCGCCTCATGTCCGGAAGCTACCCTTTTCTTTTCATCACCAACAACTCGTATCACACCACGCTCGAACTGCGCGAGCGCCTTTCGAACCTATCCATTGACGTGAGCGAGGAACATTTTTATACGTCGGCGATGGCCACGGCGAGCTTTCTCGAGTACCAGAAGCCGAAGTGCAGCGCCTATGTGATCGGGGGGAAGGGGCTCGTCGCGGAGCTCGAGCGGATCGGGGTGACGATCACCAACAAGGCGCCGGACTACGTGATCATCGGCGAGACCGACGAGTACGACTACTGGAAGATCATGGAGGCCACGCTGCTCATACAGGAAGGCGCGAAATTCATCGCGACCAATCCCGATATTACCGGCCCGACGCGCAGAGGGTCGGTCCCGGCGTGCGGAGCGCTCGTGGCGCCCATCGAAAAGGTTACGGGGCGCTCCCCGTATTTTCTCGGGAAGCCGAATCCCGCGATGATGTACTGGGCGCGCAAAAAGCTCAACGTGCATTCGGCGAACTGCTTCATCGTGGGCGACCGGATGGATACCGACATCCTGGGGGGGCTTGAGGCGGGAATGACCTGCTGCCTGGTGCTTTCGGGCGAGACTTCGCGCGACATGATTCCGCGGTTTCCGTATCAGCCGGATTATATTTTCGAGTCGGTCGCCGACATCGATCCGCGGACCATCGTTTCAAAGCGGGAGCAGATCTCCGAGTCATGAAATTCATCACGATAGAGGGGTTTCAGGGGAAGATTTATTCTCCGGACGCGCTGCCGGCGCACAGGAAGAAGCACCGCTGCCGGGACTGCTTTTCCTGCAATTTCTGTGATGACGAGCGGTGTTCAAAGTGCCTGGGGGGCGCCGGCAGAGACGACAAAGAGGATGTATTACCGCGGAGCTGATCGTATCCCCCGCTTTCACTTCTTTTGAATCCCATTATTTTATAATTGCCAAATTCCGGCTTATGGATATGTTTGGACAATCCGGCGACGGACGTCCGTGACTTCATTGAAAACCCTCCGCGGTTCGATGATCCGACTTTCCTTAATGCCGTCTGAATCTGTGTTGAATTAATGGAGCGACATGCATCCTGTTACGCATCTCGAGGCATCGCATTATTCGGCCGATGAACTGGTGAAGCTTAAAGGCAACCGGAAGATATATGTCGTGTTCTCGACATACGGTGAGCGTGAGGCCGAGCTGATTTACGAAAAAATAACGACGCTGCGCAACACCACGGACGGCCTCATCGACGAGATCTTTCTTTCGCACCGCAGGGTCGGCGAAGATGAGGAGATCACCGAAATCCGCGCCAGGGAGGCCGATCCCGGCGTGAAGATCCTTCTCAATAACACGACTCACCTGCCTGACATGGATGATGAGAAGGGGAAGGGGTCGGATATGCGCAGGGCGCTCTATCTGATCAACCGCGAACACAAGGGCGCGGTGACGGAGCATGATATCATAATAGTGTTTCTCGACGCTGACGTGCTGCCGGATTACTTCGGCGACCATTTCGTGTCCGGGCTCGCGGGAGCCGTGCTCGATGGCTACGATTTCGCAAAAGCGAGCTTCTGGCGCGCGATGGGGAGGGTGAAGAAATACGTGGCGCAGCCGCTCTTTTCGCTCATCGATCACCCGAAGATCGGCAAGCTTACCGACTTCGCGTATCCGCTCTCGGGTGAGGTCGCCGGAACGCTCGATTTCTTCAACTCGGTGAACTTCTGGCAGATCTACGGCATAGAGACCGGCATCAACATCGATTCATGCTTCGGGGGATACAGAATCGCCGATGTGAACCTCGGGCTCTACGATCACCAGCACCAGTCCGATGTCAACATCCAGAAGATGTCCTTCGGCATCATTCGCACCTTCTTCATACAACTCATCGACAACGGTATTCTGCGCCTTGAGAACGGGGCGAAAATCGGCGATATCTTCCGCGCGACTTTTATCGACGACTCCGGGCAGCGGCAGTTTATTGAGGCAGACCTCTCCGAGAGGAAATACCAGCCTCTCAAGAATATCCTCTGATACGCGTATTTACTTTATCTCTACCCCGATAAGGACGATGTCGTCAGTAAAGCGGACGTCACCCCTGAACGCGTTGATTGCGTCAATGATCGAGTCGAGGGTATCGGTCATTGATGGGTTCGTGGCGGCGCGTATGAGCTCCGGCAGCCGGTCGAGTTCAATGAGTTCCTTCTTCCGGTTCTGCGTTTCGGGAAGTCCGTCGGTATACAGGTATATTCTATCCCCTTTCTGGGGTGTGATGGTGATCTTTCCGCAGTTTATGTTGGGGAGCATTCCGATAATCGGCCCCCTTGCCGGTATGAAATCAACCGTCCCGGTGGCGGCGCGGTAAAAGAGTGGCGGCGGGTGCCCTGCGCAGGAGAAGGTGAATCGCATGGCGTCACGGGCCTGGTCGTGCTGAAAAATGCCGTAGATAGCGGTAAGAAAACTCAGGGGCATGTTGTTGAACAGTTCCCTGTTGAGCTCGGTGATATATTCCGCCGGATCAAGGGCATGGCTCCTGTAGATGCGGTCGGTTGTGGCCTTGATGAGGGACAGATAGAGCGCCGCGGTTACCCCGTGGCTGGTCACGTCGCCGATGAAGACGCCGAGCCCTCCCTCGTCGAGCTCTGTAAAGGAAAAGTAATCCCCTCCCACCGCGTCAAGCGGAAGATAGCGGACATCGACATCGAGGTGTTCCGAGCGTGTGGCTTTGCCGGATATCAGGGACCGCTGGATAAGCTGCGCGGTCTTCAGGTCTTTTTCGATGACTTCGTTGCGGAGTCGCAGACGCTCTTCGCTCTCCTTCAGCGCGTTTTCGGCGCGCTTGCGCGCGGTAACGTCCCGCGTGATGCCGAGAATTCCGACAGCTTTTCCGGCCCCGTCGTTTATCAGGCTTATGTTGACCTCGATGTCGATCCGCCTTCCATCCTTCGAAATCTGCTGAAGCTCGAGCGTGCGTTTCCTGAACGGGTCCCGGTCGACTCCATTGCTGTACGCGGTAATTTCCCTCTGGAAGTAATCGATTGCATCACGATATGACTCCGGAGTCAGCAGATCCGAAAGGCCTTTGTGCAGCATTTCGTCGGGATCATAGCCGAAAATGACATGGTTTGACGGGCTCACGTAGGTGAAATTGAGGTCCAGGTCCATCGTCCATATGACGTCGCTGCTGTTTTCGGCCAGCAGGCGGTAGCGGAGCTCGCTTTCGCGCAGCGCCCGCTCGGTTTCACGGCGGCCGCGAATGTCGCGCGCAACGCCGAGCCTTCCGACTATCGTTCCGTTTGCGTCGCATATCGAGTTCACGTTGAGTTCAAACGGAATGTTGTCGCCGTTGGGGAAGACCATGACGCATTCGTAAATATTCGATACCTTCTCCCGCATGCCGTTTTCAAAAGTAGAGGAAAGTGCCTTGATGTGGTCGGCGGGAAGGAAGTCTGTAAAACTGTGGCCGAGAATTTCCTCGAGCGGGTGGCCGGTCACTTCCTCGAACCTGGGGCTTATATAAGTGAATTTCCCTTCAGGGTTGAGCACGTAGATGACGTCGGTGCTGGTTTCGATGATGAGGCGCATCCGCTCTTCGCTTTCTCTGAGCTTTTTTTCGGCGAGTTTGCGGGCGGATATATCCCTGCTCACGCCCATTACCCGGTCCGGAATGCCGTCGGCGTCCCGAAGGAATTTCGCCCGTATCTCGGCCCAGACGAGAGTCCCGTTTTTGTGGCGGTACTTTATATCCACATTTCGGTTGCGGTTTGGGTCGATCCCGCTGCTTTCTCCGCGCGTTTCGCGGGCAAGCTCTTCTGAGAGATCCTTCAAGATCAGTTCAATATACTCTTCGGCAACATAGCCGGATACGGGCATTTGCAGTATTTCCTCAACCTCGTAGCCGACCATGTCTTTGACAGACGGGCTTATATAGGTGAGCATAAGCGATTTGATATCCATGATCCAGACGACATCGCTCATGTTTTCAGCGAGCATGCGATACCGCTTCTCGCTTTCGAGGAGCTTTGCTTCGGCGAGCTTCCGTTTGGATATGTCCCGAAACACCACCATCTCGGCTCTTCCGCCGCTGTAGGGGATGTTGCTTACGTTGACCTCGACATATACCCGCGCCCCATGCCTGTCCTTGAGTGAGGATTCGAAAATTGAGGGCGTGTTGAGCTGTTTTTTATATTCTCTCCGCAGTTCGATCAGGCGGGAGATGTCCTCTTCAAACATGAAGCTGAAAATCGGCTGATTGCGCATCTCGTCCTGGGTGTACCCGGTGATGTTCTGGAATCCCTGGTTCGCGTACACGATATTCCCGTTCTTGATAATGGCGATCCCGTCGTTTGCCATTTCAACGAGCGTGCGGTAGCGCTCTTCGCTTTCAGTGAGCCTCTGAATGGAGTTCCGGTGCTCGGTTACGTCGCGATAGGTGATGATGATGCCGTTTACTGCGGGATTTTTGATCTGGTTAACGCCGGTTGCTTCGACGATCTTATAGTCTCCCGAGACCGACATTATTCTCAGGTCGCTTGAGATCGCTATCCTGTCGTTTTCCATGAGGCGGTTTATGGCGCCGATGATGGTCGGCATATCGTCAGGATGAAGAAATTCAAACGCGTTCCTGCCTATGACTTCCTCGGGCCTGTATCCGAGGACGCGTTCGACTGAAGGGCTTTCGTAATAGATGGTTCCATCCAACCCCATTATTGTGATCACATCGGATCCGTACTCGATCATGGAGCGGAACCGCTCCTCGCTCTTGACCAGCGATTCCTGGATCTTCAATCGTGAAGATATGTCGCGGGCCACGCAGATGAGTCCTTCCGGCGCGGAATCCCGAAAGAGGGGCGTCGCGTAGACTTCTATCGAAAACTCCCCGCCGTTTTTTTTCCGGAGCCTGGTTTTCAGTCCCCTGATGTGCCGTCCCTTTTCGGATGAAGAGAGTATTTCATGGGCGGCGTCAAGTTCGCTTTTGGGGAATATGACGGCGAAGTGGTTGTTTATGAGCTCGTCACGGTTGAACTCTGTCAGCCTTTCAACAGCAGGGGAGATGTAGGATAAAAGGCCGTTCTTTGTCAGGATGAAAACAGGGTCAAAGGAGAGTTCGACTGCGTCAAGGAATGGATTGCGTAACGGCTGATTCCAGGTTCCTGTCGCTATTCTATCCTGCTGGCTGTTAAAACGGAAGTAGTCGTCATTGACATCGTTTATGAAATCATTGAGCGAATCGGGTATGCGTGAGGAGGCGCCGAAATGTTTGGACAAAAGGGTCTTCAGGTTTTCGTGTACTGTTTTCATCTGGATTGGAAGGTGGTTAGATCATCTCGTGAAGTCGGATATGTTCATATCTGACCACGCCCGTGACGATAATGCGTCTTTAATTGAGAAATTGCAATCGAAAAATGTATTTTTACGTATTTCTGTTGAGAAGTATTTCAGGCTTTACCGGTATCTTTATCCCCCCGGGAGGGCGGTGTTGTGATGATGGTAGTTGTCTCGGGATAGTGGAAATAAAAATTTTTGAGAAAAGACAAAAAAATCCGCAGTAGCCGTTGACGATTTTCATTTGAATATGTATTTTATTATCACAACGTTATTAGCACTCGGTAATAATGAGTGCTAATAACACTAAACCGATAAGGAGGTTTGCCATGAAATGGGGTCTTGCAACACGAAGAAATAATCAAAACAGTTCTTCTCTTGATGCTTTTCACAGAGATATAGACAGAGTTTTTGATGATTTCTTCTCGTTTACTCCTTCATCCTTCTTCGAATCCCAATGGATGCCTTCAATAGATATATCCGAGGACGAAAAGGCTATCACAGTAAAAGCCGAAGTGCCAGGTATCGACGAAAAGAACATCAATGTAACACTGGAGGAAAACGTCCTCACTATATCGGGTGAAAAGCAGGAAGAGAGGAAGGATGAGGACAGGAAGAGGAATTACGTAATGTCGGAAAGGAGGTTCGGCTCTTTCAGCAGGTCCATAGCGCTTCCTGACGGGATCAGGGCGGACCAGATTAAAGCGGATTTCAGCAAGGGAGTGCTGACGGTAAGAATACCGAAAGAGGAATCGGCACGGCCGAAACGGATTCAGATTCAGGTTCAATAACACAAACGAAAGGAGGAATGGATATGTTTTTCACACATGATTTGTTCGACGATGTTATCAGGTTAAGGGATGTGGTTGACGGTTTTTTCAAGACCGTACCAGTTGCTTTAGAGCGTGTCAGGACTTTCCCGTATGTCAATGTGTATGAAAAAGGGGACAGGATCGAGATACGCGCCATGGTGCCCGGAGTTCCCGGCAATGAGCTCAATGTCGAGCTCGTGGAGAACCGGCTCATCATTGAGGGAGAAAGACAGCCAGAGGAGGAAAACAGGAATTATATTCGCAGTGAAAGAAACTTCGGCCATTTCAGGAGAGTAGTTGAGCTGCCGTACCGTGTGGCCGCAGAAAGCATACAGGCCGTACTTAATGATGGAATTCTCACGGTCACGCTTGAGAAGAGCGAAGACGCAAAGCCAAAGCGCATTGCGATCAACTGAGGGCAAGGAGGAAAAACCATGAATACCGCACTTGTAACGAGAACACCGAACGGAAAGCAGGAGAGGGTCATAATTCCCCCCGTCGATATATTCGAAACTGAAAATGAATATATGGTCAGGGCGGATATGCCCGGCGTTAAAAAGGAAAATATCGAAATAACTTTCAATGACCGCAGGCTTGAGATATCGGGCCATGTAGGAGAAGAAAGCGATAAGGGCAGCGCGACAGGACGTGAGTTCGATCTGCTCAACTATTACAGGAGCTTTAATGTCGGCAACGATATCGATGCCGCTGCCATTTCAGCGAAGGTTGAAAACGGCGTGCTCTCTCTCAAGCTTCCCAAGCGCGAGGAGGTCCGTCCCAGAAAGATAACAGTTGAAGCTCATTGAAAATGCACCAACCATATATACCCCCTGACGTAACGCGCGGCCAAAAGGCCGCGTATTTTTTTTCTCCATGACGGGTGATGTTTTTTTACATTAATGAAACACGATGTAGTGAATGAAAAAGAACAATTCTGTTCAAAGAGAAAACAGGCGCGGGTCAGAAAGTGTTATCGGTTTAAAGAATATTCAGAAGAAGCGCCCGCTGATGTTGCGTCCTGTGTTTGATATTTCCATAATGTTAAATAACATCTCGCAGAGGCTCTTTCGCGTTTCCAAAAATTGACAGAAATGTCATGCGTTGTATACTGATACCAACATCTGATGGAAAGCCCGGCCGGCATGTACCAGAGATGAAATTTTCAACGCATACAATATGTTACGGGGAGGTAAATTTTGAAAATGAAAAGGACAATCATTCTACTCTGCAGTCTGCTCTTCGCGCTGCTTCCTCTCGCGCTTTTTGCGCAGCAGGCCGCACCGCAGAGCGCTCCTGCCCCGGCGATCAGTGCCGGCGATACGGCGTGGGTGCTCATATCAACGGCTCTCGTTTTCTTTATGACGCCCGGGCTCGCTTTTTTTTACGGCGGTCTGGTGAGAAAGAAGAACGTGCTTTCAATTATGATGCAATGCTTCGTGCTTATCTGCGTCATGTCGGTGCAGTGGGTTCTTATCGGATACAGCCTTTCTTTCGGGCCCGACAGGGGCCATCTTATCGGAAGCCTTGCGTGGTTCGGACTTCATGGCGTCGGCCTTGCGCCGAACGCGGATTACGCGGCAACCATCCCACATCAGCTCTTCATGGCATTCCAGATGATGTTCGCCATCATTACTCCTGCGCTGATCATCGGGGCGTTTGCCGAGCGGATGAAGTTCGCGGGATTTATGGTATTCATGGTCCTCTGGGCGACGCTGATCTACGATCCGCTTGCGCACTGGGTCTGGGGTGTCGGCGGGTGGCTGAGAAACCTCGGAGCGCTTGACTTCGCCGGCGGCACGGTGGTGCATATCAACGCGGGTATCGCGGCGCTTGTGGTGGCGATCATGATCGGAAAGCGCAAGGGGATAGAAACGCCCCGCTCGCCGCACAATCTTCCGTTCGCGATCCTCGGAGCGGGTCTTCTCTGGTTCGGATGGTTCGGTTTCAACGCGGGAAGCTCCCTCGGCGCGAATGAGCTTGCGGTATCCGCGTTCGTGGCGACCAACACCGCGGCGGCAGCGGCGGGTGCGACATGGATGATCCTCGACTGGATTTACAACGGGGTTCCCACCATGCTCGGCGTTATCACCGGACTGGTTGCGGGACTTGTGGCCATTACGCCGGCTGCGGGATTTGTAAGTCCGCTTTCCGCGATTATTATAGGTATACTAGTAAGCGTGGTCTGTTTCTTCTTTGTCACCAAAGTCAAGCACGCGTTCGGCTATGATGACACGCTTGATGCGTTCGGCGTACACGGTGTGGGCGGTATCGTAGGAGCGCTTGCAACCGGTTTTCTGGCGCAGAAGTCCATCAATCCCGCGGGAGCCGACGGACTTTTCTTCGGTAACCCAAAGCTTGCGCTCATCCAGCTTGTCGCGACACTTGTTACCATCGCGTTCTCGGCAATCGGAACCTTCGTGCTTTTCAAGGTCGTCGACATGATCGTAGGGATCAGAGTTAACGACAGGGATGAGTACATAGGCCTTGACCTTACCCAGCATCATGAGGCTGGCTACACGGTGATGGAGTAACTGAATACAACAGGAAATGGGGGTATCTCAATGAAGTATATAATCGCAGTCATACGTCCTCACAAGCTTGAGGATGTCAAGAAGGAGCTGCTCCGGGAAGAGGTTCACCTTATGACCGTGAGCGAAGTTCTCGGATGCGGCAGGCAGCAGGGCGTCACCGAAATTTACAGGGGCGTCAAGGAAGTGGATAACCTTCTTCGCAAGATAAAACTCGAGATCGCGGTAAATGATGATTTCGTCGAAAGGACAATCGCCGCGATAACGAGGGGCGCGAAGGAAGGGGAGATCGGAGATGGAAAAATTTTCGTCCTCGACCTCAAGGAGTGCATCCGCATACGCACCGGAGAGCGTGGCGGAAAAGCGATAGGATAATATCCACACGGGAGAATGATGCGGCGCCTCTCCCCTGCGGGGGAAGGGGGCGTGGCAGATCCTCCGATTTTTATCAATCACGGGTAGCAGTATGAAACGGTGGATACAATCCCCGGTGTCAGCAAAGGCGCCGGGGATTGTGCTTGTATGCGGTCAGGCATGGATGCGTATCTTAGTGAAATGAAAAAACAGGGTATCTATATCAGGTAATTTATACTTGACCTGTTCCGAGAATGATTAAGTCTTCATAGGTAATGGTGCTTCTATGATAAAGTCCGGACGCATGTTATGCATATTGACCGCAACTCTCATGGTTGCTGCATCATGCAGCAAAGAGAACGAAGACGCGGCAAAACCCGAAGTGCTTCACTGTACTGCAAAAAACGTAAGCATCCGCGCTACACCCGACCTGAAAGGTAATGTTATCGGAACAGTGAAAAAGGGTGAGGCGGTGCAGGTGATTGAGCACAGCGGGCATAAAACAACGGTAACGGTTCCGGGAATACGCGATAGCGGTGATAGTATCCCCGCACGGAAGTTTTCGTCACACTGGTTAAGGATAAAACGTAACGGTGTTGATGCCGGATGGGTACATGGCGCGTTTTTCGTTCCGATATACTTCCCGAAACCCGAAAAAAAGCTTAAAGGGCTGCCGTGGACCACTTCCGGCGAGTGTGATGGTAAAATTTGTTATGGTGCCCCTGATCTTTTCATCGCGGGATGTTCATCAGACGGACTCCTTGCATACATGTGCTATCCCACCGAGAACCCTGCATGTGCAGGCAGTTACTTCGCAATAGTTGATACTGCCACACGAAAAACCGTATTCGCACAGGACTACTGCGGCGACAGGCTCGATGTATGGGATATCTACAGTACGGAAATCAACCACAAACTTAACGAGTACAGGTTGAAGCCCGCGGACTTTGCACTTGAAAAAGGCGCGGTTAAACACGGTTCATGCAGGTCTGAATTCAAAATCAAACTGAAGCGAAGTCAGGCCGGACATATTGACGAACCTGCGGAATCATGGCCAATAAAAGGTTATTCGCTGGTCCAGATCACCGGTGGCAGGAGTCGCTCAATTGCCGATTTTAACTCGGATTATTCTTATGAGAAAATCTTGCTTGGGGGATGTATCAGGAACCCGTTGAACAACAATCTTATTGTAATAGTCATCCGTGTATCTGGTGGTGAGGAGTTCGATTTTATCGCGCCAGATCTTTCCTGTCCATAAGCTTGAGTTTGATATCCGCAAGAGATCTGCGGTTTCAGGAAAAAAGCCGGCTCCATGGAAATTCATAGATTTCCCATCGAAGCGCCTTCCCGCACGGCCAACACCTCTTCTCTTTTTCGACTATCATGCCGCGCCGAAAAAATTGCCGAACCGGATCATATCCGCCCGTATCCCCCGCTATCTTTCTTTGTTGTTTTCCGCGAACCTGCCCGGTGTGGTCCCGACGATTCTTTTGAAGAACCTGCTGAAATGGCTCTGGTCGGCGAAGCCCGATTCGAGCGCCGCTTCAGCGGGAGACATGCCGCTGACCAGCATGTCGCGCGCCCGGTGAACACGTTGGTGGAGCAGGTATGTATGAGGCGGCACACCGACCTCGTGGCAGAAGAGCCTGTTGAGATGAAAGGGGCTCATTGCGAACGCCAGGGAGAGGTCTCGCAGGGAAAGCGGCTCGGTACAATGTCTGTCGATGTGTTGTTTGATGCGGTCTACCGTATGAAGGGTATCCTTCGGCGGATTGACGCGTGTTATTGCGCGGAGGTGGCTGATAAAGAGATGCTCGATAAGCGAGAAAAGAGATGCTTCTGCTTCAGGCGTCAGTGCCGGATCGCCGGTCAGCCGGATTACGTCACCAAGCATCGTGGCGAGACGTGGATCGCCGGAAGTCGTATGTGAGAATAGAGGGAGATCGGCGGACGTACCGATAAGGTCACCGGCGATTTGCCGGATGAGTTCCGACGGAAGCGTAATGACGCAATAGCTGTGAGAGCCGCCCTCACCCGAGCGGCACGAGTGGGGCTCTCCGGCGTTAATGATGAAAACCTCGCCCGGCCCGACTGAGTAATACGCTCCACTGATTTCAAGCTCACGTCTGCCGCGATCAACGATCCCGATTCCGTACGATTCATGAACATGGCGCGAGAAGCTATTTGAAATATCTGTTCCGGATACGACTGTAACGCCGTAGAGTTCAGGGTATGTAGCGATGTGCAGCTCCTCTTTTGCTTTTTGTGCCGGCATGGGTGCTCCTTTAGATAAGCGCCGGTACAAAGGTCGCAAGGAACAGCAGTCCTTCATCTCCGGCAACAACGCGATGGTCCGTGTCTTCGGGAATGAGCCCGACGACGCCATTGTGATACGCCAGCGTCCTGCCTTCAAGAAAACAATTCCCCCTCCCTGAAATTATTTCATGGAGTTCGATCTGGGCACGGTGTGAATGGGAACCGATCTCGCGTCCGGGATCTATCCTTACGAGGTGTGTGCTGAAACGTCGATTGGTCTCGGTGCCCGTTATCAGGTGTTTCAGGTATACGCCCCTGAATGCGGCATGCTCGTTCCAGGGGAGCGTTTTTGCCGGATCGATGCTTTCGTGAATGAGGTGAATGATTGCCGGTGCGTCATGTGTGTCGCGTGTCGTGGTATGCATGGCGGCCCTCCTTTCCGGATGTGATGTCGGAAATATACCGCCGGCATATGAATCTGTATTGTACGATCTTGCGCGAACGCAAAAATTTTAAAAGATAATAGCTAAGGCAGATAGTCCTCGCGCACCGGAGAAAAGACCTCTATCGCGACGGAATCCGCGAGTATCTCCGCGCCATGCTCGCAGTCGCCGACGACGCACCAGCTGTCACCCGGCCCGAGCTCGCGGGTTTCGCCGCCGATCGAAAGGCGCATCCTTCCCGCGACCAGGTATCCGGACTGTTCATGGGGGTGACGGTGGCGCGGAAGCACGCTTCCTTTTTCAAGAATGAATTCGGCCAGGAGCGTTTTCTCCCCGTGCACGAGCGTCTTCATCCTGATCCCTTCAAGCGCCTGCCTGTATCCTTCCCTGCTGCAGGTGTAAAACATTACGGCCTCCCGTAAGAAATGGAATGATGAGAAAAATACAATTCAACCGACGGTGACTCTGTTCCTTCCCGAGTGTTTGCTCGCGTACATCAGTTCATCGGCGCGGCGGATGATGGACTCCACGGTGTCGTCAGGCCTTGCCATGGTTGCGCCGATCGATACGGTCGCTGAAAGCATTGTATCCCCGATCATGATGAAACTCCGTTCGACAAAAATGCGTATCCTCTCTGCGATTTCATTCATCACTTTCGCGTCGATATTGGGAACTATGACCAGAAATTCCTCCCCGCCCCAGCGGACGATCGAATCCATGCGGCGGAGGAGGTTGGCTATGGTATATGATGTCATTTTAAGCGCGGAATCGCCCGCCTCATGGCCGAAGGTGTCATTGATTTTTTTGAAATGATCGATGTCAATGAAAAGGACCGCGAAGCTCACATTGAAATTGTCATAATCATGCATCTTGGTGTGGAGCGACATTTCCCCGAATCTTCTGTTGCCGATTCCGGTAAGTGTGTCAACATACACCTCGTTCCTGAGCCTTTCCAGGTCGTGCAGCAGTTCGTATAGATTCGAGTTGTCGGAAAAAATTTCCACCGCGCCGCTGATACGGCCGTCGGGCTCTCTAATGGGTGATACGCGGATCGACACCGGGATCCTGTGGCCTTCTTTATGGTGGAGGTATATGTTTGCCTCGTGTATCTGTCCGTCGATCAGGGAAGTGCCGAGGGGACATCCCTCGATGCAGATCTCACGGCCGTCATCGTCAATGTGGCGCAGTATGTTTTCGGAGCAGCATTTTCCGATGACTTCAGACCTCTTGAAGCCCGTTATGCGCTCCGCGGCCCTGTTCCAGTAGATAATCGTTTTATCAAGATCAACATAATATACTCCGTCGAAAAGGTTCTCAAGGAGCTTTTCATGTGAAATATCATTCATTCTCTTATCTGTTTCCTTTCATGTTTATCTAAAGCGTGTTCGTAGCCTTAATCAGGCCTGACGCATGATTGCATACCGCTGCGCACGGCGCAATAATTTTTCATGTGAGAGCCGGTAGTCAGGAATTTTGTGGTTGCCTTTGCCGGAAAACGGTTATATCATAACCATTCCGCGCAGTTTGAATTGTTCCATCACCGTGCTGCGTGACCAGGGGGCCCGTGAAGCTTGTCGGAAAAACATTGAAATCACGCATTTTTCTGATCGTCTCGCTGGCTGTCGCGATCGTCATCGGGGCAGGTGCCCTCGTGAATTTCATGATCGTCCGATACGAGTTCAACAGGAATATCGAGCGGAATATCCACTATACCTTCAACATGCATCTGAACAGGCTTAACGGCATAGTCCGCCAGATGCAGACCCACGGCCTGGCGCTTGCAAGGGCAGGCGAAATGCTCTACGGAGTATACCGGACAAACGGAATTGCAGGAATCACGGGAGTATTTGAAGGGCTGGTCTCGGCGAGGGTTTCGGACATCCCGATAATACTGGGCAGCGGTCTCTGGTATGAGCCGTATCGTTTCGGGCAGTCAGCGAGATATTTCGGACCGTATGCGTTCTGGAAGGAGGGAAGCGTCAGGACGACATGGGAGTATAACCGTCCCGATTATGATTATCACACGCGGGAATGGTACCGGATCGCGTTGACGGGAAGACCTTCGGGCGTTACCGCGTCGGGGCGAAGCGTATACATGACGGCCCCTTATTATGACACCCTCGAGGGACGGCGAACGGTGTTCATTACCATGGCCATCCCCATGTTCGACACGGCAGGCCGCTTCCTTGGCGTGAGCACGACCGACTGGGGGATCGATGTCATCCGGAACAATTTGAAGGACTTCTATTTCACCAGAAACTCGTTCATCATGCTGGTGGATAGAAGGAGCGGTATGGTCCTGTATCATCCCGACCAGAGCCTTGTCATGCGGCCGTTCTCCTCGATCCCGTGGAGCAGGGATGTGCCCGAAGTGCTTTCAGGCCCCGGAGGAGAACGGGATCGCCACGGCATCCGTATCAATGGAGTCCCCCACAACGTGATCTGCGCGCAAACGGAAGCTGATTTTGTGCTGATAGTGGGAGTCCCTCCGAGGGAGGCGTATTTCCGCATCACGACGATCATGCTGGCGACGGGAGGCGTTTCGGTGCTTTTCATGGTCGTCGTCGTTTTCATTCTTACAAGGCTTTTCAACCGCTACTTCATCAGGCGCGTCGTCAGGTTAAGCGAGGGCATCAGCATGATCGAAAGCGGGAGTTTTCCGGTGGATATTCATTTCAATGAGGACGATGAGCTTTCGCGCATAGCCGATGATATCGGCAAGATGTCGATGACTATCCGGAACAGGGAACAGGACCTCGTCAACCTGCAGCTGTACCTCTCCAACATCATTGAATCGATGCCTTCAATACTTATATCGCTGGACGAGACCGGCGTCATCCGCCGCTGGAACAGGTCAGCGGCGGAGCATTTTGCCATACCCGCGGGCCGGGCGATCGGTGAAAAATTCTGGACACAGCTTCCGGAGTTCGCCCGTTACGAGGCGGGATTCCGCAGGGTGATAGAGGAGGGGACGCCTATCGTCCTGCCGCGCGAAACGGTCATGCTTGATGCGGTGCGCTATTACAGTATTTCGATATTCCCGCTCCTCTCGGACGACCAGAAGGGTGTGGTGTTTCACATCGACGATATAACCGATATCGAACGGAAGGAGCAGCAGCTCCGCCAGGCCCAGAAGCTCGAGACGATCGGAATGCTCGCCGGGGGGTTTGCGCACGATTTCAACAATGTGCTCGCCGGCATCATCGGCACCGTCTCGCTGCTCAAATACAAGATGGCCGAAAACATCCCGTTCGACAGCAAGTCGCTCGGGGAGATGATCGAGATCATCGACAGCTCGTCGAAGCGCGCCACGAGCATCGTGCAGCAGCTCCTTACGCTGTCGAGAAAGCATGAGGTGGCGATGGTTCCGGTCGATATCAACGACGCGATCAGGCATGTGATCGACGTCTGCGTAAACTCCTTCGATAAGTCGGTGGAGTTCGCCGTCGGATACCACGACCGGCCAGCGATGGTATCCGCCGATCCGGCGCAGATAGAGCAGGTGCTCCTCAATCTCTTTGTCAACGGCTACCACGCCATGACGATCATGCGCGCTGAAGGCGAGAAGCGCGGGGGTACGCTTTCGGTGGCCCTTCGGTCCTTGCTTGCCGACGGGAAGTTCTGTGCCGCACAGCCGGAGGCGGAGGAAGGAGTGCGCTACTGGGAAATCTCGGTCGCTGACACCGGCGTCGGCCTCGATCAGGAATTAATATCCAGAATATTTGATCCGTTTTTCACGACGAAAGCGAAATACTCGGGAACCGGGCTCGGCCTGACCATGTCGTACAATATCGTAAAGCAGCACCGCGGTTTCATCAGCGTGCGCTCGATGCCGGGGAAGGGGACAATGTTCCTGGTGTATATTCCCGCACTTGCCGAAGTGAAGCCGGAGCTGTCCGGGACAGGAAAGGGGGCCATACGGAAAGGCGAGGGGAGAATTCTCATCATCGACGACGAGGAGGGCGTGCGTAACACGGCGGAGACGATGCTTCAGGTCTGCGGATATGAAACGCTCTGTGCCGAAACAGGCGAGGAGGGAATCGAACTTTACCGGCGCCATCATGATTCGATACGCGCGGTGCTCCTCGACATGGTGATGCCGAAGCAATCGGGAAGGGACATCTTCATCGCGTTGAAAGAGATCGATCCTGCCGTTCCCGTTGTCCTCACGTCCGGATACGGGGAGGATGAAAGGATAGAAGAGATGCGCCAGCTCGGCATCAGGGAGTTTCTCATGAAACCGTTCACCATCGAGCGCCTTTCGGAAGTAATGAGCGCGATCACCGGCAGGCCGCGTGACAGCCGGTAGGACTCCACGCGGTGCGGGCTATGGCCACGATACTTTCTCTGCTTGATATGTTTTTCATCACGTTCCATTCGCTGCTTTCGCTTTTTAACGCGACAGGGTGGATATGGAAACGCTCCCGCCGCTTCCACCTTGCGTCGGTCTCTCTCACCGCGTTCTCGTGGTTCGGGCTCGGTTTGTGCTATGGCTGGGGATACTGCTTCTGCACCGACTGGCACTGGCGCGTGCGCGAGGCGCTGGGGCGTCCGATCCGTTCGCATTCATATATCCATTTCCTGCTGAAGGAAATAACAGGTATCGATTTCAACCCGTTTCTCGTGGATATGGCCGTGCTTGCGGTGTTCCTCGCGGCGTGCGTGATGAGCGTGTCGCTGAACACACGCGACTTTATCAGGAAGAGGAGAGGCAGCAGATGAAAACCCCGCTTGAAGGAATGAAGATACTCGATTTTACCTATCTCCTGCCGGGCCCCTTCGGCACTATGACGCTCGCCGACATGGGGGCCGATATCATCAAGGTCGAAAATCCGCGCAATCCCGACATGATGCGGCTCGTCCCTCCGCTTGTGGGGGATGTCTCCGCGGCGTACGCGCACGTCAACCGCGGCAAGCGGTCGTTCGCGCTCGACCTGAAAGCCGACGGCGCGCGGGAAATAATTTTCCGGCTGGCCCGCGAGTACGATATCATTATAGAGCAGTTCAGGCCCGGCGTGATGGAGAAGCTCGGCCTCGGCTACGATGACCTGCGCGGGGTGAATCCCTCGATCATCTACTGTTCCCTTTCGGGGTACGGCCAGACGGGAAGCTACGCGCAGCGCGCCGGTCACGATATCAACTACCTTGCGCTTTCGGGCGTGGAGTCGTTTTCAGGATGCGGAGAGCGGGGGCCCACGCTCCACGGTATTCAGCTTGCCGATATCGCCGGCGGCTCGAAAAATCTGGCGATCGCGGTGCTCGCCGCCTATATTAAGAGGCTTCGGACGGGGGAGGGAGATTATATCGACATCTCGATCACCGATGGCGTCTTTTCGCTGTCCGTGTTCGATGCGGCGGGATATCTGGCCGGAGGCAGGGAGCCCGCCAGGGAGGAGGAGATACTGAACGGAGGATCGCTGTACGATTTTTATCGCACGGCAGATGGCGGATATCTTTCCGCTGGGCCGATCGAGCCGAAGTTCCTGACAGGTTTCTGCGAGGCGCTCGGACTCGGTGATGAGTTGGCAAAGGGCCTGCTTTCCAGTGAGGAGGTCCGTGCGCTCAAGTCGCGGATCGCCGAAAGGATTGCCTCGTATCCGCTCGATCATTGGACCGGTGTCTTCCATAATGTCGATGCCTGCGTGGAGCCGGTGCGCTCTCTCGGAGAGGCGATCTCCTCGCCGCCGCTCAGCGAACGGGACATGATCTTCACCGTCGTAAACGAGGACGGAACGGAATTCCGCCAGATCGCGAACCCGATCAAATTCGCTTCAGGCGGCTGCAACGCGGCTTTTGCCGGCGCGCGCCTCGGGTGTCATACCGACGTGGTGCTCGCGGAGGCCGGTTATGATGTCACAGAGATAGCCGCGCTTCGCGGGCGCGGTGTAGTAACATAACAGGAAAACGCGCGGGCAGGCGTATTTTCACTTGTTTTTTTGTGCTTGCCGTGTAAGCAATGACCATCAGGCAGCCGTTCATTCCGCCCGAAAGCGGAGGGCGGCTTTCCGCCAGCATTCCTATGAGAACAGACCGGGGTACGACATGGACCAGGAAATCAAGAGGGCAGCGCAGCTCATAAAAAAATCGCAGCACCTGATCGCGCTCACCGGGGCGGGAATTTCAGTGGAAAGCGGCATACCCGATTTCAGGAGCGCCGGCGGCCTGTGGGAGAAATACGATCCTATGATCTACGCCAATATCGAATCCTTCCGCAGAAAGCCTGAAATGGTGTGGGAGATGATCTTCGAGATGGTGGATATGACCAAGTCTGCCAGCCCCAATCCCGCGCATATCGCGCTCGCCGAGCTCGAAAAGATAGGAGTGCTCAAGGCGGTAATCACGCAGAACATCGACAACCTGCACCAGTCGGCCGGAAGCACGAACGTCATCGAGTTCCACGGAAACGCCCACAACCTGGAATGCCTCAAGTGCGGCGCGGAATACAGCGTGGAAGAGTACCCGGCGGACGGCAACGTGCCGCGGTGCCGCGAGTGCCGCGAAATACTCAAGCCGAGCGTGGTGTTTTTCGGTGAGATGATCCCGCAGAACGCGTTGATGGAATCGCAGATGCTGGCAAGCTCGGCGGACGCGATCCTGGTGATCGGCACCTCGGCGGTGGTCTATCCGGCGAGCAGCATCCCGTACGTGGCCAAGCAGAACCGCGCGGCCGTGATCGAGATGAATGTGGAGCACACCGGGCTTACCGGCGCCATCACGGATGTTTTCATCGAAGGCAGGGTCGGCGAAACGCTTCCTAAACTGGTCGCCGAGGTGAAGGCGCTCGGCTGATCTGTATCCTACCTTGGCTTGCCGATAAAGCAGGGGGAATCCTCGATATACGAGCTTGTGGTGACCCGGCGCAGGTCGGTTCCATCCGCGTTGACTACAAAGACATTGTAGGTACCCGACTGGCTGCTCACGAATGTGATTTTTGTTCCGTCGGGCGACCATGACGGTTGTAAGCTGTTATAGGTCCCGCTGGTGATCTGGACCGGTACCGGTGTGCCGGACGTGTTTGCCGTGTATATCTGATAAAACGCCGTCTGGTAGGAATACGCGACCCTGCTGCCGTCGGGAGCCCAGCTCGGAGAGCTGTAGTTCATTCCACTGGTGATTGACGCGGTGAGCGCTCCGTCGGAAATACGAAAGAGCTTGATGCCGGTTGATTCTCCCGCGATCGTCGTTCCATCGGGCGATAGCGATACAAACGCGCTCATCAGGGAGCCGACCTGCGTCTGGCCGCTGCCGTCGGTGTTCATGAGCATGATATAATTGGGGCCGTATACCGTCGCGAACCTTGTTCCGTCGGCGAACCATGTGGGGTTGATGTAGCCCGTGGCAGTCGTTACCTGACGCAGGTTTGATCCGTCCCGATCCATGACCCAGATGTCGCTGTTGCGTCTGAAAACGATCTGCATCCCGTCAGGGGAGGACGAGGGCGTGGAATCGAGCCCTCCGGTGGTAAGCTGTTTTTCACCTGTCCCGTCCTCGTAGACGATCCAGATGTTGCCGTTGCGGGTGAACACGATCTGAAGCGGATCGTCATAAACGCGCGAACATCCGGGAAGAATCGGAACTGAAAGCGCTAACAGCAGAACAACTGAAAGAATTATTTTTCTCACCATGATAATGTAAAGATTCCTCCATATTCATTACAACGCATGTGCGTGTGCGGATGCTATCGCACTGATATCAATCCATTTCCTTTTCGGGCACGGCGAGGCCGTTGTTCTTCCGGTTCTGCATCCACATCCTGACGACTTCGTACATGATCGGGATCACCGAAATAATGATGATCGCCGCGACGACCAGGGAGAAGTATCGCTTCACGAAGGGAAGGTTGCCGAAGAAATAGCCTGTCAGCACGAAAAGAGACGGCCAGAGGATGCCGCCGAGGATATCATACACAAGGAAGCGGGGATACGACATCCTGCCGATACCCGCCACGAAAGGCATGAAAGTCCTGATGATCGGGGCGAACCTGCCGAGTATCACGGTCACGCCGCCGTACTTTTCGTAGAATTCATGAGTGCGGTCAAGGTGTTTCTTATTGAGAAACCGCACGTTGTCGCGGCTGAATATCTTCGGGCCGATGCCGCGACCTATCCAGTAGTTGAGGTTGTCGCCGATAATCGCGGCGGCGGGAAACAGAATCATGAGGACGGCGAGATCGAATGATCCGATGCCGGCCAGCGCTCCCGCCGCGAAGAGGAGCGAGTCGCCGGGAAGGAACGGCGTGACTACAAGCCCTGTCTCGCAGAAGACGATGACGAAGAGTATAAAATACGACCAGATGCCAAAGCTTTGAATGATGACGTTGAGATACCGGTCGATGTGGATGACGAAGTCGATAACCTGGGCGATAAATTCCATTCTGTGCTGTTCCTTTCCGAGTAGAGTTGTGTAACCATAAAAAGACGGTTTTTTTTCGCAACAAAAATATGACGCGACCTGCGGGCGGTCAGAGGAGCGATCTGATCTCGTCCGGGCCGAATGTGTATTTCTTCCGGCAGAAGGTGCAGACGACCTCGGCATTTCGTTCCTCGCCTGCCATCTCCGCGATCTCGTCGCGGGGGAGGCTTTTGAGGACATCGAAGATCAGCTCGCGGGTGCACCTGCATGAGAACCTGACGGGCGAGGTCTGAAGCACCGTGAACGGCACGTCGCCGAGAACCATGTTCAGATATGAGTAGATATCCGCCCCGCGCGCAAGGAAACCGCCGAGCCCTTCGCGCAACGCGGCGATGTTTGATTCGATCATCGATACCGCTTCAGGGCTGGTTTCGGGGAACGTCTGGATCAGTATCCCCCCTGACGAGGCGATCTCGCCGTCGGGCAGGAGTTTGACCGCGAGCATTATCGCCGACGGTATCTGCTCGGACGTGGTGAGGTAATAGGCGATGTCGCGGGCGATATCCCCGTAGTAGAGCGCGCCGACGTTGCTGTACGGCTCCCGGAGACCGAGGTCTTTGATGACGGCAAGATTTCCCTCGCCGAACGGATTGTTGCGCGCAACCTGATCGCCCCGGATGGGCTGTTCGCCGGACCGGAGGTAGCCGCGGATATTCCCCCGGGCATCGGCCTGGACCTGAATCTCGCGGATGGCGCCGGTGCCGAGGAATTTGACGGTGACGCTTTGGTCGGATTCCGGTTTGAGCGATGCGCTCAAAAGGGCCGTTGCGTTTATCGCCCTGCCGAGAAAGATCGATTCGGCGGAGGTGGCCTCGTGCGCCTTTACGATTGCGGCAACGGTGTCTTTCGTAAGCACGGTATAGGCGCGGACATTGAGTTCGTTGCAGATTATTCGTGACAGCGTGTCGGTGCTCATCCTTTTTCCTCTCAGGCGCGTCTCAATCCGGTAAGCATTGATACCCGGAGCGTACCGTCAATTAAATTTCTACTTGTACAATCGCCTGTGTGACTCATATATAGCATTAGGGCGGTTATAAAAACCAGCTTTTTCATTTTGTAGCCATTCAAAAAGCTGGTTTTTTCACTACTTGCGCCCGATGGTAGGCACAAAAACGGTAGTTTTTGTGATCACCCATTAAAAAGGCGGACAATCAACAAATAAGGAGCGCGCGCGTCAGTGAGAAGGATACAGGTCCTTTCCGATTCAGTAAAAAACAAGATAGCCGCGGGGGAGGTGGTCGAGGGCCCCTTTTCGGTGGTCAAGGAGCTTGTGGAAAACGCGATAGACGCGGGCGCCGACGAGATCACCGTCGAGGTCGCCGAAAGCGGGTTCCGCAGGATACTGGTGCGCGACAACGGCTCCGGGATGCTTCGAGAGGACATTCCGCTTTCGGTCCGGGAGCACGCGACGAGCAAGATCAGGAGCATCGAGGACATCGAGCGGATAGCGAGCTGCGGGTTTCGCGGCGAGGCGCTTTCAAGCATCGCTTCGATCTCTCGGCTGACGCTGCTTTCGCGCAGCCCTGAGGAGGAGACAGGCGGAAGGCTCGTATGCGACAACGGCAGGGTGGATATCGGGGAATACGCCGGCCCGCACGGAACCACTGTGATAGTTGAGAACATCTTCTTCAACGTTCCCGCGCGCAAGAAATTCATGAAAAGCCGGACGGGCGAGCAGCGCGCCGTCAGGCAGGCGTTCCTCGCCACCGCGCTTGCACGGCCGGAGATTTCCTTTACGTTTGTATCCGACGAGGAAAAGAAGATTTCGCTTCCGGCGACGGGGGATATCGCCGAACGGGTGGCACAGATTTACGGGCGCGCCGCCGCGGATGGGCTGTACCGCGAAAGTATATCCGACATGAAAGCGGGGCTGGAAGGCTTCCTCTCTTCTCCGGGTTTTTTTAAGGCTTCGCGCGCCATGCAGGCGCTCTACGTGAACCGGCGTCCCGTCGAGTACCGCTCGCTCGGTTTTCTTCTCTCGAAAGCGTACGAGGGCCTCGCGCCGAGGGGGCAGCATCCGGCGGCGATACTCTTTCTCACGATCGATCCGTCGCTCGTCGATGTCAATATCCATCCGGCAAAGCGCGAGGTGAAGTTCTTTGACGGGCGCTACATTGACGGCCTGATACTCGGACTGGCGAAGAAGGCACTGGGCGGCCGCGCGCATCCGATCGATACCGGGCTTTTCCGTGAGGCGGTCCTTCACCGGGGAGAGGATCTTCGCGGCAGCGGGGATACGCCTGACGGCGGGGATATATCCCCCCTTATCAATCAGAAGTCCGGTAATGAACCGGCTTCCCTGAAATTTCGGGAACATCCACGGCAATCAGGGCAGACGTCGCTTCCGCTTGAAACCGGCAGCGATAAAACGTTTATCAGGGAAGTGCGCGAGGTATACGAGCACGCGTTTCGGACACCGGTTGAGGCGTCTGTCGCTTATGTAGAGCATGAAACGCGCTATCTCGGCGTGATTTTCGATACCTACCTTCTGGTCGATCATGGCGGCGAGCTCGGCGTTATCGATTTTCACGCGGCGCACGAGCGGATCCTCTTTGATGAGCTTACCGCGAAAGAGTGGAGTCCCGACACGCAGGAGCTTATGTTTCCCGCGGTAAAGGAGTTTTCGATCGACGCCTGCCGTCTCGTCGAGGAGAAGATGGAACTGTTTGCGGGGCTCGGGTTCGACATCGAGCCGATTTCTGAAAGCGCGTTCGCGGTGCGGGGAGTTCCGGCGGTCGCGGCGAAGTTCGACATGGAGCTTTTTTTCGATGAGATCGTCGACAGGCTTCAGGAGGAGACGCAGGCGCCCGATCTCAGAAAAGTCGTGATAGAGCGGATAGCCTGCCACGCCGCCTGGCGGGCGGGCGACGCGATCCCGGAATCGCAGGCGCGCCTGCTCATCGACGAGGTCTTTTCCGGCAGGCATGAATTGCGCTGCCCGCATGGCAGGCCGTTTGTGTTCTCGCTGAAGAAGAGGGATTTCGAGCGGCTCTTCGGCCGTTCATGATGATCACGGAAGCGGGGTTCTGCGGGTCATCAGCATCAGGTTCGACCTCCCGTCCTTGCGCAGCACGCCGTATCCGAATTTGAAAGGTAGCGGATGGCTGCCGGTTCCAAAATCCTTCGTCAGGTCATCCTGGCGCGGCGGGTTCGGGATTTCCCTGAGCTTCGGGGGTATCGTGTAGATCCCGTAGAGGCGCGAGACCCATGAATCTTTATTGAAATACCGGTAAGGCGCTCCCGAATCATCGGTGACTACAACGTTGCTGCGCTCAATGATCATCTCGCAGGTGTGTTGATACGATGGCAGGTGAAGAAGGTATATCGCCGATTTGATGAAGGTGTTCAATCGCGAAAGCCGTCTCAGGAGCGGGCCCTGATAATGCTGCTTGTCAAATGAGTCCGCCTCGAGCCTCATGCTCAGGTAGAGGAGTTCGCGCGGCGTCCTGTCGTCCTTGCCGAGGAACATGATCCGGGTTCCCCTGATTACCGGCTGCATGCCGTTAAGAAGTCCTTTTTCATCGAGCGGTTGCACCTCTCCCGTGGCGTCAAGTCCTATGCTCTGAACGTTCGTTATCGTCAGGCCGAGGCGCGCCGCGAAGATAAGCAGCACCGGCGTCGTGCCGTCCATATACCGGTTTATCATCTCTGCCCTCATCGCGCTTGAGACAAAGTAGTTGATTGATGCTATCGACCAGATGACCCGACGGACTGACCCGAGCCCCTGCCAGAGCTGCTGCGGCTGGAGTTTTAACGGGTCCGGAACCGATCCCGCGCCCTCAAGCGCGATCATCAGATAGGAGCGGGCTTCCGGGTAGAACGTATACAGGTTCACGAAGTCCCCGCCGCAGAGAGGATAGAAAGCTGGATTTTTCGCGGTGGCGCGGGGCATCTGGCTGTTTCGCCATGGCAGTATAAGGTCTATGTTCTCCTTCCTGACTCTCTCCCAGTAATCGTTCATCCATTTCACATGGGTCTGGTATTCCGGATTCGCGGCAAGCGTGTGAAACCTGCTGTCGCCCGGGAGCGGCATGCCGGCGAGGAAACAGGCGAGATCGTGCCACCGCGCGGCAGCGGCATCGATTTCCGGAGGGTCAAGTACGGTTTCGGTCCTGCAGGAAACCCCGGAAAGAGCGCATGCGAAAGAGAAGAGCAGAAGGATAAGTGTTCTTTTCAAGTGCACCTTTTCAAGAAGCGTTAAGTTGTATCCGGCAAGTTAAATGGTCAGATTCGTATGTAGACGGCAAGGTTCGTCAAGCTTAAATATGCCTGAAAATCACTTTTTTCCCCCCGGCTGTTTTTTCAGCATGAGCATAAGGTTTGACCTGCCTTTGCCGTGCAGCGCGCCGTAACCGAAGTTGAACGGGAGCGGATTGTTTACGGACCGGTACGCCTGTGCCATATCGTGCTGCTGGATCGGGTTCGGATAGTTGGAAAATCCCGCCGACCTCGTATAGGTCCCGTAGAGCCTGATGTCCCACTCGGCCGGATTGAAATAACCGTACGGAATCGCGGAATAATCCTCTATGATCATGTCGCTGCGGTTCATGAGGAAGTTGCAGAAGTTGCGGAAGCTCTCAAGCTGAAGAAGGTATATCGCCGATTTCATGAACGTGTTGATGCCGTGAAGCCGATTAAGGAATTTGCCCTCGACCGAATCGCTGTCCACGGTGGGGCGAACCCGCATGCTCAGGTAGCAGAGTTCCTGCGTGCTTTTCGCTTTCGGCGAGACGAACGTGATGCGCGCGCCGGTGATTGCCGGCTGCTGACCCGCAGTCTCGAGCGGGACCACGAGGCCTTCTTTATCAAGCGCGATCAGCTCGACGTTGGTGATCGAAAGATTGAGCCGCGCCGAAAAAACCATCAATATAGGAAGGAAGCCTGGCAGGTGGGGATTTTTTGTTTCAGATCTCTGAAGGGCCGTATACAGGTAGTTGAGCGAGGCGATGGTGGATACGCACCGCTGCATCGACGTGAGGCCGCTCTGAAGCTCGGCGGGGCTCAGTTTCAGCGGGTCGGGAATCGGGCCCTGCGTCTCAACCGACAGCATGATATATTTTCCGGCTTCAGGGAAGAACGTGTACAGATTGATAAAGTCTGCGCCGCTGAGCGGATAGATGACCGTATTCTTCCGGACGCGCTCGGGGATGTTGGCGTCGCGCCACGGCGTTATCAGGTCGATGTTTTCTTTTTTTACCCTGTCAAAGAACTGGTCCATCGACGCGGCGTATTTCCGGTAGCCCGGCAGGGACGCTTCCTTGTTATACCTGCTCTCAGGGCCGACCGGCATGCCGGCGAGGAAACGGGCGAGGTCGTTCCACTGCTGGCTGGGTGTTATCCGCTCTTCCTGGTTATTGATGGCGCTTGTGCAGTTTCCCAGCGGAAGCACGAGCATCGCGGCGATCAATATAAGGCACGCGGCGAAATTGAAATGATTATGTACAATGTTCTTTTTCATGGTTGCATGATTAATATCCCGTGATTGGCTGTCAATCGGAAAAGTGCGGGCGCTGCTGTTACAGATAAAATAACCTTGACAGAAGGGAAAAACAAGCACATCCTATCGTCAGGAAGCATGAAGAGAAGCTTTAAGCGGAACAACTTTCGGAAACCGGACAGAAAAGCGCTATACTGCACAATGTACCGCCACTCTAAAGGAACAACGGACTGATACACAATGAAAAAGATTATTCTGGGGATAAGTTCATCGATTGCCGCCTACAAGGCATGCGATCTGACCCGCCTCTTTGTAAAGGGGGGATACTCGGTGCATACGGTCATCACCGAAAACGCGCTTCACCTGGTCGCGCCGCTCACACTCGAGATACTTTCGGGAAATCCGGTTTACAGCGAGTCGTTCGTACGGGGAAACAGGATGATGGGTCATATCACGCTGAAGGACGACGCGTCGCTCATGGTCGTTGCCCCGGCAACCGCGAACATCATCGGCAAGTTCGCCAACGGAATAGCCGACGATCTTGTGAGCACGACCTTCATGGCGGTTGATTGCCCCGTCGTTATCGCGCCGGCGATGAATCCCAACATGTGGAACCATCGCCCTGTCCAAGAAAACATCGCCAAGCTCAAGAGCTGGGGGATTACCTTCGTCGATCCGGATTACGGCGAAGTTGCTTGCGGCGATACGGGGCAGGGGAAGCTTGCCGAAATAGAAAAAATATACGAGGTCGCGGTCAATGCCATTAAAAGATAGGAAGGTCATTGTCACAGGGGGGCCCACGCGCGAGTGGATCGATCCGGTACGTTTCATATCAAACGCGTCATCAGGCAAGATGGGTGTGGCGATCGCCGATAACGCGCACGAGCGGGGTGCCGAAACCGTGTTCATTCACGGGCCGATGAGCGGTGAATTAATCGCCCGCCGTGAGTACCGCCTTGTGGCAGTCGAAACAACCGAACAGATGCTTGAAGCGGTCAAAAGCGAGCTTTCCGGCAACAGTGTGCTCATCATGTCTGCTGCGCCGGCTGATTACGCTCCGGTAGCGGCATCACCGGTGAAAATAAAAAAGGCGGATGAGGAGCTCGTGCTGCGCCTCAAGCGCAATCCCGACATACTGAAAAACGTCGCGGCGATAAGGAAGAGCAATTTTTCGCTGAGCAGCATATTCGTGGTGGGCTTCGCCGCGGAGACTAATGATATCGAAAACTACGCGCTCGGCAAGCTGCACGAAAAAAACCTCGACATGATCTGCGTCAACGATGTGGGACGCAAGGACGCGGGATTCAATGTTGACACCAATATCATCACCATCTTTACGCGCGCCGGAGAGCGGATAGAGCTGCCGCTGCTCTCGAAGGCGGACGTCGCGGCCCGTATACTCGACTGTATTGAAGAAGGGCTTACCAGGACCACCAGCAGCTATCTCACCTGACCGCGACTCTTCATGAAAATTCAATGCCACGGCTCCCCGTTTCGCGGGGAGCCGCTTTCGTAATGGAAAGAGGTTGACATTCTATCCGGCATGAGGGAAAGTCTCACCTTAATGCTCTCACGTCCCCCGCGCGGGGAACGCTATTTTTATTCTGGAGATTACCATAAATGACAGATCCGAATGTTCAGGTCCAACCTAAAAAGACGCTTTCATTATTCGATGTCGTTTCAATTATCGTCGGTATCGTAATCGGCTCCGGCATATTCAAGCTGCCGGGCATGGTGGCGGGGAATTCCGCGAACGAGACTATCTTCCTGCTTACCTGGGTCGCGGGTGGCGTGATGTCGATAATCGGCGCGCTCTGTTACGCGGAGCTTGCCTCGACGTATCCGAACGCCGGCGGGGACTACTATTTCATAAACCGGGCCTACGGCAAAGGGATGTCGTTCCTTTTCGCGTGGGCGCGGATGGCGGTGATTCAGACAGGATCCATCGCGTTCCTCGGCTTCTTTATCGGGGATTATCTTACCGGCGTCTATTCGCTTGGCGCGTACTCCTCGGCGATTTACGCGGTCATTACCGTGCTGGCGCTAACGGCGGTCAACGTGTTCGGAATCCAGCAGGGCAAATGGGCTCAGAACCTCTTCACGGTGGCGATCGTAGCGGGGCTCCTGACGGTCATCGGGATAGGGTTCGGCGGTTCGCACGCAAACGCTGTTCCCGCGGCAGCAGGCACACAGTCGCTGACCGGGCTCGGCATGGCGATGGTGTTCGTGCTCCTTGCCTACGGCGGATGGAATGAATCGGCCTATGTGTCCGCCGAGATCAAGGACCCTGAGAAGAATATTGTGCGTTCGCTGGTGATAGGGCTTTCAGTTGTTACGTTAATATACCTGCTCGTAAACTGGTCGTATCTCAAAGTACTCGGCCTCGGCGGCATGGCGGCTTCCCGCAACGTGGCGCAGGATCTGGTGCGCAACACGCTCGGGCCTAAATTCGTTCCGATCATCACCTTCTGCGTGGTGTTCGCTGTGCTCAGCACCATGAACGCGACGATCATATCGGGTGCGAGAAGCAACTACGCGCTTGGCCGCGATTTCAAGGTGTTCGGCTTCCTCGGAAAATGGAATGAAGAGACCGGTGCGCCGGTTACCGCGCTGATCATCCAGTGCGTAATCTCTCTTGCGCTCATCATTCTCGGAAACGCGATCAACGTCAATACCGGCTTTGAGACGATGGTTGCCTATACGACGCCCGTGTTCTGGTTCTTCTTCTTCCTTGCGGGTGTGTCGGTGTTCGTACTGCGCAGAAAAGACGCTTCAACGCCGCGCGTGTTCAGCGTGCCGCTCTATCCGGTCACACCGATACTCTTCTGTATCATCGGCCTGTACATGTTCCAGAACGGCATTTCCTACATCATGCTGCTTCCGCGGATCGGACTCTATTCGGGAGTAGGAGCGGCTGTCGGGCTTGCGGTGCTTCTCCTCGGTATCCCCCTTTATTTTGCGAATGTGTGGATGACGAAAAAGTCCTGATAATCAAGAGGATATTGTTGAAAGAAAAAACCCTCCGGCTGCCCGGAGGGTTTTTTGCTGCGCGACAGGTATTCCTGCTGATTTAAACGCCGTTGAGCGCGAGCAGGCCTATCACCGTTACCGACGTGACCGCGGTGAGGATGAGCGAAAACACGAAGGCGATCCGTATCACACGGTTCTCCTCGCCGAGGCGGTCGATGGAAGCGGCCGCGTTCTGGAGCTTGGCGGGCGATATCACGCTCGCGAGCCCGCCGCCGAAGGCCATTCCCGCGGTGATGAGCAGAAGACCGGTAAGGCCCATGTTCAGGTTTGTGGCGGTGGTCATCGTGTACTTGGCGAACATCGCGATCGTCGACGCCTCGCTGCCGGTGATAAACCCTCCGAGGAGCCCGATGAACGGAACGACCGCGCCGTACGCGTCCTGGAAGAAGCGCGATGAGAAGTCGGCAAGCACCTTGACCATGCTGTCGGTGACCTGTCGGTGTTCGATCATGCTGTAGCCGGACATGTTCATCACCTCGCCGACGGCAAAAAAGATCGCCGCGGAAAATACCGGCCGGGGCGCGCGCTTCCACCAGAGTTTCATGGTGTCCTTGAGCGCCGCGACGCTCGGCTTCATGAACGGTACGGCGAGGATCGTGCTCACGAGGATCCAGGTATAGGCGTTCCAGAGCGCCCTTGTGTCGAGGTTCCTTCCGTCGGCGCACAGACCGACCACCGGCATCTTCATCGTTCGGTAAAGGAAGTTGAAGCTGCTCTTGGGGACGTTCAGCGCAAGGATGATGAGCACGAGCAGTATCCACGGCATGAGCGCCCGCCAGAGCGGATAGCTTTTCGCGTACTCCATTTCCTCGGCGGTCAGTTCGCTGGTGTCGATCACGGTTTTGCCTGTAGCCAGAAGGTAGAGAACCATGACCACGATCACTGCGACGCCGCACAGCACGCCGGTCAGGACCACGAGGTTGTCGTGCCTGTTGGTGAAGTATGACACCACGCCGATCACCGCGCCGGTGATAAGACAGGGGATAAAACCTTCCTTAATGCCTTTCCACTTGCCGACGATCCAGAGCATGCAGAATCCGATCATCGTCGATATGACCGGCAGGAACATGAAGAACACCCTTCCGGCCTGGGAGAGCGTAATCTCATGCCCGCGTCCGAGGAAGACATTGGCGATGTCGACGAACACCACGATCGGCGCGCCGAGGAGCGCGTAGGTGCACAGCGAGTCGTATCCGATCGCGGGAAGCGCGATCGCGACGTAGGCGGAATATCCCATGCCGAGCAGGATCGGAGGCAGCAGCGAAACCGGCGTTGCGCCGACGGCGACCATGAGCGTGCCGAACCCTATGTTGATGATCATGATCTGCACGGCCATGTTGCCGCGCGCGATCGTCTTGATGAAGATGATGATGCGCTTGAGTGCGCCGGTGCGCTCCATGAGCGCCATCATCAGGAGCGAGGTCGCGACGATAAGCGAGACCGAGAACGACCGGATAAGTCCGGCGGCGGTCGACCGCAGTATGACGCCGGCCGATGTCTGGAAGAAGAAGTAGGCGACGATCGCGGTCGCGGCCCATCCGATGATGCCGCTGATGTCGGCCGGTTTTTTCCAGATTATGATGAGGCATAAAATGATAACGAGCGGAAGAAGTGTAAGAAGAAGAGATGCAATCATTTCTCACCATCCTGATTTTTTGTTGGTTAACAATCCGACGCACGGTAACGAGCGGCGGAAGAAAAGCAAGAATTATTTTCGAATGCGGTATCCCCGGACCGCATAGTAAAAAATGAACAGATATATCGGCACCATGATCACATAGGCGAGGCGGGAATCGCCCCACAGATCGGCAAGGCGGCCGTAGAGGAGCGGAATGGTTGCCCCGCCGGCGATTCCCATGATCAGCAGCGCCGAGCCAGCTCTTGTGAACCTGCCGAGGTCCGCGATGGCGAGCGGCCAGATGGCCGGCCACATCAGGGCGTTCGCTGCCCCCAGGAGCGCGATGCAGGCGACGCTCGTGTATCCGGAGGTGAAAACCGCCGCGACAGTGAGCATTACTCCAAGTACGGCGGAAACCGCGAGCGCGCGCGCCTGCGTGATGACGCGGGGGATTGTAATGATGCCGGCGATGTATCCCCCGATCATGGAAAGCAGCGTGAAGGTGGTGAAGGTGCGGGCGGTCTCGAGCGGAATGCCCTGAGACTGGCCGTAAAGGACGATCGTGTCGCCCGCGATGACCTCGACGCCCACGTATCCGAAGAGCGCGATAAAGCCGAGAATGAGATGCGGAAAGCGCAGAAGGCCCGATTTGCCGGTGCCGTCACGCGGGGAGGCCGCGTCTTCAGCGTCGGTGTCGATGTCGGGAAGATGCGCGAGCCTTACCATGAGCGCAAGGCCGATAAGCGCCGCGGCCATCACGAGATAGGGGAGGATAACACGGTGAGCAAGCCCCTGAAGGAGCGCCGTTCTTGCCGGACCGGACACGGTTTTGAGATCTTCGATAATGCCGCTTGCGCCGCGGAGCACGATGAAGCCGAGGATCAGGGGGCTCAGCGCTCCCGCGGTCTTGTTGCAGATGCCCATGATGCTGATGCGGCGGGCTGCGCTTTCAAGCGGACCTATGATGGTGACGTACGGGTTGACAGCGGTCTGCAGCAGCGCCAGGCCGGCACCCTGAATGAAAAGGCCTGCCAGGAACAGCCCGAACACGCGCGTCAGCGCCGCGGGGACGAACACGAGCGAGCCGGCCGCCATAATGACGAGCCCGAGCGACATTCCGTTTTTGAATCCTGTCCTGTGGAGCACCCAGGATGACGGGGGAGCCATGACGAAGTATGAGATATAGAACGCGAACGCGACCAGGAGCGCCTGGAAGTTGTTGAGCTCGCACGAGATTTTGAGAAACGGGATCAGCGTGCCGTTAAGCCATGTTACGAACCCGAAGATGAAGAAGAGTATCCCGATGATGGATATGGAAATGATGTAGCCGCGGCCCGTTGAGGGCCCTGAAGGTCGCGATGTCGATGTCATGGTCAGTCCGCTTGCAGGAAATCTGTGTATATATGCCGGATACGGTAAAAAAGGGAAGGTAAAATGGCAAGGGAAAATTCAGTGAACGGCTCTTTTGGCGGATGTATCACCGGCAGCAGCGGGGATTGAATGTGAATAAAAGAGTAATAAATGGAGAAACGGAGCAGTGAAAGATGTATATTCCGGAAAGATGATTTGATGATGACATGAGAAATTAAAATATATTGACTTTATGCTATATAATAAATACTATAAATACAATATAATATAATATTCATATATTTTATATGTGTCATTGTTTCAAAGCCTTAACGCTTTTGCCTGATTTAAAGTAGGAAGTCGGAGTCGTGTCGTCGCAGTCGTGTTTCAACATAATTATAATCAACAGTCTTTGGGGGTTAACATGAAAATTCTGGTGGTTTTTTACTCCGCGTACGGACACATCTACAAAATGGCGGAGGCGGTTGTGGAAGGAGTAAAGGAGGTGAAGGGAGCTCAGGTCGATCTTATGAGGGTGCCCGAGACGCTGCCTCGTGAACTTCTGGAAAAGATCGGAATCGCGGCGGCACAGAAAGCATTTGATCATATTCCTGTTGCCACGCTGAACGATATTGAGACGGCCGACGCCATTATTTTCGGTATTCCGACTCGATTCGGAAATATGTGCGGGCAGATGCGAGCGTTCTTTGATTCAATGGGGCCTCTCTGGTCTAAAGGGGCTCTTGTCGGAAAGGCGGGAAGCGTATTCACCAGTTCGGCCACGCAGCACGGAGGCCAGGAAACCACCATCGTCACCACCCATTGCACGCTCCTCCATCTGGGCATGATTATCGTGGGGCTTCCTTATTCTTTCCAGGACCAGATGCGGATTGATGAAATGTCCGGTTGTTCACCTTACGGCGCCTCGACAATTGCCGGTGGACAGGGAGAGCGGATGCCCGGAGAGATTGAACTGGCTGGAGCACGGTATCAGGGAAGGCATGTCGCGATTATCGCCTCCAAACTTGTGAAATGATGCAAGACATGGGAAATGAGCATGCCTGATAATCCACCCAAAAAGAAAACAGCGTTTGTACTTTCAGGAGGGGGGAGCCTCGGCGCGGTTCAGGTAGGAATGATCAAGGCGCTTTTCGAGCACGGTATTGCTCCTGATTTTTATGTGGGCACTTCCGTCGGAGCGATAAACTCGGCATTCCTGTGCGGCAATCCGGGTATGGAAGGGGTGCTATCGCTTGAAAAAATATGGATTTCCCTGCGCAGAAAGGACATCTTTCCCGTCAGCCCTTTTGCGGGGATTATGAGGTTGTTCAGGCGGCGGAATTATCTCGTATCCCCGAAGGGGTTGAGGCGGGTGCTCGAACGAAATCTGAACTACGAGACGCTGGGGGACGCCAGTGTCCCATGCGTACTCATTGCCACTGATCTTCTGACCGGCGAGCAGGTCACGCTCTCTTCGGGGAATGCCGTGAACGCTGTTATGGCCAGCACCGCCATCCCGGGTGTCTATCCTCCTGTTGAAATAGCAGGGCGTTTTCTCGTTGACGGGGGAGTGTCGAGCAATACGCCGTTGTCGGTCGCGGCGCAGTACGGCGCGGAGGAGGTCTATATCCTGCCGGCCGGATATCCATGCACGCTGCGTACACTTCCTGCAGGGCTGGTCGATATATTCCTCCATTCATTGAGTATCCTCATCAGCCAGCAACTCCTTCATGATATTGAGCTCTATCGCGGGAAAATCGAGCTGCACATCATCCCTCCGCTTTGCCCGGTTAGTATTATGCTTCACGATCTTTCCAATACCGCCGAATTCATATCCCGGGCCCATTACAACGCAAAAAAATGGCTGGAATCCGGTGGGATGAAAACCTTCAAAATTCCCCACAGGATGACTCCTCATAATCACTGGATTTGAACGTGGGGCCGATGAAGGGGCCTGACGAACACGACATATTCGCGTCAGTCGAATTTCTAATTGACTTTGCGATAAAATTATGTAGTATGTAAATATAAGTGCATGTGCAAGGAGGGGGCTATGTGGCATCGAAGTCCTGCCGTGGCGGGATCTTTTTATCCGGCCAATCCACAGCGGCTTTCCGAGGAGATAGACAGTTATCTCGGGAAGGTCGATGAGAGGCCTCTTGAGGGAGGGGTTCTGGCGCTCGTTTCTCCGCATGCCGGATATATCTACTCGGGGCCTGTTGCGGCATATGCTTATAAACAGCTTGTCGGGAGCGGCGTTGATCTGGTTGTGGTCATCGCGCCGTCGCACAGAGCCCGGTTCAGCGGAGCGTCCGTAATTCCCGCCGGCATATACGAGACGCCGCTTGGCGGCGTCAGCGCGGACGAGGAGATCGGGCAGAAGCTCATGGGGCAGCCGCATTACGACTTTATCAGGGAAGTCCACATGGGTGAGCATTCCCTTGAAGTGCAGGTGCCCTTTCTTCAGAGGGTGCTCGGGGATTTTTCGATTGTCCCGATAATTGTCGGCACTGTTGATCTCGACATGTGCCGCGCGATCGGAGAGGAGCTTGCCGGCGCTATCGCCGATGAGAAACGGAAATACGTAATTGTGCTCTCAACCGACCTGTCGCACTATTTCCCCTATAAAAAGGCGTGTGATGTCGATAATGTTTTTATCCAGACCTTTCTGAAGTATGACGAAAACGAACTGTATAAGGCGCTTTCGTCGGACAGGGCGCAGGCGTGCGGTGAAGGGCCGCTTCTCTGCGGGCTCGTAGCCTCCAAAAAACTCGGAGGGCAGAAAGCGAAACTCCTGAAGTACGCGAACTCAGGGGACACCGCCGGCGATAAGGACCGGGTCGTGGGATACTGCGCGGCAGCAATATTGAAATAAGGAAGAGATGTTTCGTGGGCGATCTGACCGTCGATCAACAGAAGAAACTCCTTGCACTTGCCAGGGTCACCATTTACGAGGCGCTGCAGGGAAAAAGGGCGCCGGTTCCCGACATGGAAACCGATTTCAATGAAGAGATATTCTCCGAGAAGCGCGGTGCGTTCGTCACCCTTCACAGTAAAGGAAGGCTCCGCGGCTGTATCGGCTATATCATCGGCGTGAAGAACATACCCGAGACGATCATAGACATGGCGATGGCCTCCGCGTTCAGAGACCCGCGCTTTCCTTCGCTCACCATGAAAGAGTACAGTGGCATCGATATAGAGATATCGGTCCTTTCTCCCATAGAAACGGTCTGCGATGTGTCGGAGATCGTTGTCGGCAGAGACGGACTCATTATCACCCATGGTACTAGAAACGGGCTCCTGCTTCCCCAGGTTGCCACCGAGTACTGCTGGGACGTGAGCCAGTTCCTCGAGCATACCTGTTATAAAGCGGGCCTGCCGGGAAACGCCTGGAGCAATCCGGCGACAAAGATAGAAAAGTTTTCAGCGCAGGTTTTCAGCGAGAAAGAGCTGGGATTGCTGTAGCGGACGGCGCGGAGCGAAAGCGGATCGCGAATCACTATAATTTCGAGGTATAAATCATGAAACGAGCGTTGACAGGCGTGTTGGTTCTCTGTGTGGCCGCGGTATTTTCGTGCAAGGAGAAGCCTCAGTACGCGGAGCCGAATTTCGTGCTGCAGAAGTGGGCGAAGTCGATCGAACAGCTCAATTACCCGGCCTATGCGGCGTGTGAAGCGTATCCGAAAAGCGAACAGGTCTTCAGGGACATGTATAAGGACTATTATCTCGTGGATATGATGACTACCGATATCGAACCTGAGAGCAAGGACGCGGCGCGAAAGGACCAGGAGGGAGCGAGCTTCGTACACCGGGGCATTAATTTTGAAGGCACCATCATGGACCGCAAAACACACAGGCCGTCCGGGATCATGCGCGGCAACGCGGTATTTATAAGGTTTACGGAAGGCAAGCGCAGAAACGACGGCTGGCTGATGTCCAATCGCACGCTCATCCGCATTGATCGATGATTCTGCCGGAGCGGGAAGGGGAGAGCTTCTATTTCGCCTGTCGCGTCACATCGGGAACGGTCAGCACCAACGCCGTACCTGTTACGTTTTTTCTGCAGAAGGTTCCCCCGATCTGCGCCGTAAGCATGCGGACGAGCGTAAGCCCGAGTCCTGAATCCTTCCCGTCACCGGTTGTATTGTTGAATCCCACTCCGTCATCGGAAATTTCAAGGATTGCGGTATTTTCACTGTCCCGCCGGAGTGAAACCGAAAGCGTTCCCTGACGCTCGACGGGAAATGCGTGCTTCAGCGAGTTGGTGACGAGCTCATTGGCAATAAGGCCGATCGGTATGGCCCGCCGCACGTCTATCCTTATTTTGTCAAGATGTATCGACGTCCGTATCCGTTCCCTGTATGTGGAATGCGTGGCAAGAAGCGAGGCGATGAGACGATCGAGATACTGGTCGAGCTGGATCTCACGTATCTCTTCGGAGAGATAGAGCATCTCATAGATGCCCGATATGGAATGGATGCGGTCCCGGATGCCCTGCAGCATCTCACGTGTGTCTGCATCGCCGGCGCGGTGCATTTCCAGCCCAACGAGGCTTGCGATGACAGACATGCTGTTCTTGACGCGATGCTGGATCTCTTTTAAGAGGACATCTTTTTCTTCGAGCAGACGCTTGTGTTCGGTAATATCCATAAATACAATATAGGCGGCGATAATATCCCCACTGGAATTATAGATCGGGGTTGCGTTGACAATGTCCCACTTCTTTTCGCCGTCCCGGGTTATTACGTAGTATTCTTCGCCGGAGACCTTCTCGCCTCTGGAAGCGCGGGCCAGGGGCATCCGGTCAAGCGAATACTCGTTGCCCAGAGAATCGAAATCTTTCCATGACTGATTGATCCCGCTCAGGGGCTTTCCTTTTGGATTCGGATGTTCCGGGATCCCGAGAAACCGCAGGCTTGCGCTGTTGGCGATGCGGATGATGGCGTCCGGCATGCTCATCAGCACCATCGGTATCGGGGTCTGTTCAAAGGCGGCTTCGAGCATGGTCTTGGCATCGGAAAGCTCCTGCTCTATTTTCTTGATTCCGGTGATGTCGGTGACTATTCCCTCGATCGCCGCGGGGTCGCCATTATCGTCGAGCACCAGTGCGTTGCGCTGGTAGAGCCATTTTTCCTGTCCCGACCGGTGAATGATTCTGAATTCATAAACGGGCGGCACCTCTCCTTTTTGCAGATTTTCCCACTGGGTAGCGAAATACTCACGCGATTCATGATGGATTATGCGCTGCAGAAGTGTCGGGTCGGTATAGAGTTCTTCCGGAGTATAGCCGGTAATTTCAAACGTCGCGGGGCTTAAATATTCGTATCTTCCATCGGGTAGAGACATGCGATAGATGATATCATGCGCGTTTTCGGCAAAGCGCCTGAACCGCTCCTCGCTTTTGTGCAGAAGTTCCTCGGAATTCCGTTGCGCGGTTACATCCCTGAGCGATTCTATGGCCCCGGCCAGGCGGCCTTCGTTGTCGAATATCGGGGCGGCTTTTGCCCAGATTTGCGCGCCTTTTCCTTCATAGAGTGCCGGGCAGAAGACTTCGATGACAAGGTTGTCACCCTCTTTTTCCAGTCTGGGGTATTTGGCCGCGATCTCGTGATCGGGGACCCAGAAAAAATCCATGAGCTGGGGCCGTTGGATGCCGTAAAAAGGTACCGTGTAGGCGTAATCGCCTTTGCCGATCATTTCATCGCCGGGAATCCCGGTCATCTTTTCCATTGCCCTGTTCCAGATGGTCACCCGCTTGTCGCTGTCAATACCCAGGATCGCGTCGGGGAAGAAGTCAATAATGTACTTGAGATGGCGCTGTGAGTTTCTGATCTCTTCATTGAGGCGTTTTCGGGCGGTTATATCGCGGAAATACCAGATTCTTCCGAAGTTCGCTCCATCCGCTCCGCGCATCGGTGCTGAGTAGCGGTCGAGCACCCTGCCGTCTTTCAGCAGGATCTCTTCACTGCTGGACTCGTCTGTATGTTCGTAGAGATAATAGACCCTCGTGAAGAACGCATCCGGGTCGAGGAGCGCATCGTGCACCGAACTGAGGGCGAGCTCATCAGAGCCTGTCGCGGCGACTTCCGGGGGGATTTTCCAGATGTCAAGGAAGGTCCTGTTGAAGGCGATGATTTTACCGTCCCTGTTGACGATGAGAATACCGTCGAGCGAAGTTTCTATCTGCGTGCCGAGGATCGTATTCTTGAAAATCAGTTCCGCTTCGGTCTGTTTGCGGGCGGTGATATCCTGAATATGGACCATGTATCCCGTGATCCAATCCTCTTTATTCATCAGGGGAGTTGTCTGGACATCGATGTATATTTTCCCTGATCTGGATGTGGGATACAGGCCGAGCTGACGTATCATGTCGAAATCATAGAGGGTTTCATATCTCGCCGTTTTGCCGCCGCGAACGATTGTCCGCTGATCTTCGGGAAAGGTCGGATTTTCGAAGAGGTTGAATCCCCTGATATGCGTCACGTCGGATACGCCGAAAATAGTCAGGCATGCCTGATTAACATCAATAAGCGACGCGTCGGGCCCGTACAGCTCTATGCTGATGGGTGACTTCTCGTAGAGCGCCCTGAACCATGCTTCCCGATCCGCCAGTTCGGATTTGCTCAGGAGGAGTTCCTTTTGCGAGCTTATGAGTTCTTCATTGGCGGCCTCGAATTCCTCATTGGTGGCCTGGAGTTCCTCGACCGTCGCGGCGAGCTCCTCGTTGGTTGCTTCGATCTCCATTTTCTGGCCGCGTATGTCGGAGTGTGCTTTGAAAAGGCGAAACGCCATTTTCAGCGAATTGAGAAGCACCGTCACCCCAGAGTTCTTGTCAATATATCCGTATGAGGTGATTCTGTCGGTCCGGTTGACTATTTCCGGTTCCGTGTGGCTCGAGAGGAAAACCACGGGGATGTCGCGGTTCTGAAGAATGATCTCGGCTGCCTGTGTCCCGTCAATCCCCTTGCCAAGATCGATATCCATCAGTATGAGATCGATGCGGCCGGTTTCGCCGACACTGGCAATCGCGGATTCCCCATCGTGGGCAAGCAGGACATCGTACCCCGCCTTCGTGAGGATCTCTTTCTGGGAGAGCGCGAGGATCGCCTCATCCTCGACCAGCAGTATTGTCTTTTTCTCGTCCGGCATGTCAGGCTTGTTGTCCTGAAATCAAGGGTATCGCCTTCATCATGGATTTTATGCGCTTTCAGATATATGTCAAACATAATAATTCATTAAAGGGAATCTATACAATATCGATATTCATGTTCCTGTTTTCCGGTAATGGTTTCCCTGCGGCATCATTTGGGGGGATTCGTGTCTCTTTTCGGGCATATCAGGTATTAATATATGAACGGTACGGTTTTATCCTGAAAGTGGTGGAATTTCGACCGGGGCATGTTGTATATTGAGTATGTATGTTCGAATTCCGGAGTGCCGGATGGAAATGATAAAACGCGGGTAATGTGGAAGCGGCCAGTGCTTTCGGTGATACTGAAATACATCCTGACAGCTGTTTTCCTTGTCGCCGGTTATGAAATGATCCGCGCGGCGGTAAAATATATCATAGTTCGCCGGCTCACGCGATCGGTGCGCCGCTACATCCGCCAGTATGGCATCAAGCTTGATGAATATAAGTTTATAAATAAGTTCATCATCAAGCAGCACCTGATGAATGACGCCGGTATCCATAAAGCCGTCATTGAGCACGCGCATGCAGCCGGCAGCGGCATTCAGGATACGGAAGATGTCGTTGAAAACTATATTGATGAGATCGTGCCTTTCTTTAATCTGCTCACCTATTACAAAGTTGGATTCTGGATTGCCAATCTGTTTCTCAACAAGATCTTCGAGGTGGTAATCGACCATGAAAATTCAGAAATGATCAGGAAGATACCCGAAAACACGGTTGTCGTGTTCGTGATGAATCATCGCAGCAATGTTGATTACGTGCTGGTCGCTTTCATGCTGGCCCGCAACATCTCGATCAGCTACGCCGTCGGGGAATGGGCAAGGGTATGGCCGCTGGAATATGTTTTCAAGTCGTTCGGCGCCTATTTTCTCCGTCGCCAGTTTCGAGATAAGCTGTATCACACGGTACTTGAGAAGTATATCCAGATGATTACCATGCACGGAGTTACGCAGGGGATCTTCATTGAAGGCGGATTGAGCCGTGACGGCAGGTTCCGGGACTCAAAAATCGGTCTTCTCGATTATATTCTGAAGATCAAAAGCGATCCCGGGTTTAATAAGGAGATAGTTTTTGTTCCGGTAGGCATAAATTACGACTGGGTCCTTGAAGACCGCTCGCTTGTCAGGGAGTGGACGGAAAATAAGACAAGCACGGGAATACGGGACCATATCATTTCGTTTATACGGATCCTCGTAAAGGCCCCTTACCTTACGGTCATTAATTTTCTCAGATACGCCGCGGGAAAGCTTAAACAACACGGTTATGCAAGCGTGAGTTTCGGTGAGCCGGTGCCCGTTTCGAGGTTTCTCGGGCAACATAAAAAAATCTTCATGATCGAAAGAAGTCAAAGGCTCGCGCTGGTGAAAGAATTTGCCGATGATCTCCTCCGGAGAATCGGAGCGGTCGTGCCGGTCACTCCTGTCTGTATTGCGGCAAAAGCGATCATGATGATCGGATCCCCGCGATTTGAATACAGGCTTCTCCTGGAAACGATCATCGAACTGCGTCGAAAACTGCTGCGGGACAAAAGAAGAATCGTTGAGGGAAGGGTATTCCTCCATTCGAAAAGGATTCATGACCACCTTCAGCGGGAGAAAGGCGTACGCCAGAAGGAGCTCGTCGCGTTTGAGGAGGATTTTCTGAGCGCGGATGACGCGCGCGACATGGCCGGGATCGCGCTTGACATTATGAAGCGGCGTGGCTTTCTGAAAATACACGGGAGCGAGGTCGTGATTGTCGAAAAATACAGGGCTTTTATTGCGTATTACTCCAATCTTCTGAACTATGAATAATCCGGGAATAATTGCGGTGACACTACTTCTGCTGGCTGTCGTGCTGATTGCCGGGGCAATAAACATCGAACGGAATTGTGGTGTATGCGACATGCCTGCGGGAAAAAGGACCTGTAAACAGCAGGCGGAGAGTAAATCCCGCGGGTGGGTTGTGCTCGTTCACGGCCTTCTCAGCGGTCCGAGGGCAATGTCGAAGATAGGCGGGGCGCTCCACGAGCAAGGTTTTCAGGTGCTGAATTTTACCTATGACAGCAGGAAAGAAACTGTTGCATCGGCTTCGATGAGAATGGGAATGATGATACAGGGGAGTGTCCCGAAAGGCGGGGAGGTGCACTTCGTGACCCACAGTATGGGCTCTCTCATCGTCAGGCGTTACATGGCGGATGGCAAAAAGGTCGCACCCGGCAGAGTGGTGATGATCGCTCCGCCCAATAAGGGATCGGCATGGGCCAGGTTGCTGCTTGAGCATATCCCTTTCATCAATCATATAATAGGGGTCGCGGGAAGGGAAGTCGCTGAAGGCGGTTTTCCTGAAATTCCTCACAATAGCTCCAGGGAGTTCGGGATTATAGCGGGAGGTACGGGAAACAGGATGGGGCTGAACCCGTTTATACCGGGCGATAACGACGGTACGGTTTCGGTGGAGGAGACAAGGCTGCGGGGGATGAAGGCGCACATTATCATATGCGGGCAGCACACCTTGCTGCTTTACAAAAAAAGGGTGATCTGCAATGTGATCTCTTTTCTCGAGTACGGGACTTTTGAATATTGAGCCGTAAGGGAAACCGGTTTCTTTAAACGCCCAGGGAGTCGATGGCGACCTTGGCGGCTCCCAGCGCCGCTGTTCTGTCCTGGTTCTTCATGGCGAGGAATTTTACGTTGTCTTTCAATCCCGGCAGCGCCCTTTCTTCGACCACTTCTTTTATCACGGGGAAGAGGAGCCGGTGCGCCCTGGAAAGCCCGCCGCCGAGTATCACCGCTTCGGGATTGAAAATATTCACGAAATTGGCGATGCCGATCCCGAGATAGAAGGCGATCTCACGCACTGCCGTAGCGGCGCATTCATCACCTTTGATCGCCTCTTCGTATACCATCCGCGAGGTGAGCTTTTCTCCCGCCATGCGCGCGCGCAGCGATGAGCCGGGGTATTTCTTCAGCATCGTTCCCGCGGTGCGCGCAAGCGCCGACGCCGACGCGTACTGCTCCAGGCAGCCCACGCTTCCGCATTTGCATTTCTTTCCGCGGTAATCGATGGTGGTGTGGCCGAATTCCATCGAGCTTCCCGACTGTCCGGTGTGGAGCTTATTGTCGATGACCGCTCCGCCGCCGATGCCTGTGCCGAGCGTCAGCATGATCCAGTTGCGGAACATGCGGCCGTTCCCCTGCCACCATTCTCCCATGGTCGCGACGGTAGCGTCGTTTTCCATGAATACCCTGATGCCGGTGCGCTTCTCGAAATTGCGGGCGAGGGGGTAGTTTTTCCATGTCTGGATATTGGGGCTGGTGATGATGATTCCCTTCTTGACGTCAATCGCGCCGGCGGCCCCGATGCCGATCGCGTGAAGGCTGCGACGGTTTATCGAGTGCTCTTCAGTGAGTTCATCTATGATCGCGATGAGCGCGTCATCGATCTCTTTAGTGGTGGCCGGAGTGAGCGCCTTTTTGAATCCGAAGACCTCTCCTTCACGGTTCGTAAGTACCGCCTTGATGTTCGTGCCGCCGATGTCGATGCCGATAAACATGTGTTTCCTCATTTGCTGGGGGGCAATACTACGCCTGTTTTTCCCGCCGTAAAGCGATTTTTTTATTTGCGGATAAAAACCTCGTTGCACCGCACCGGTGAAGATCCTGTGCTGATGCCGTCCGGCAAGCATGGAGGGCAACGGGAAATAATAAAATGAATTGACGGCGCGCCGCGTCATGGGGTAGGATGATGCTGTCATTTCGAACGCATTCATCTCAACTGGTTCATCACTGTTCTGATATATCCGGAGGTCCTGATATGAAAAAGCTGTGCGCGGGAATTCTGATGCTGCTTGTTGTATTTCTTTCCACCGGCTGTAAAAAGACTGAAAAGCCGAGCGATATCTTTACCCGGATGAGCAGGTACGCTGGGGCGAATATCGAGGACGATCCGGTTTTCTATACGCGGGGGACGATCGAGGTAATGGATGAACTGCGAAAGCTGATGCCGGAAAGCTCCAGGACGAAAGCCGAAAACATCTTTGCCGGCAGGGCGCGGTGGGTGGTTGTCGATGAGACGGTGACGGGAGATACCGCGGTGGTGAAGATACGGTTCAGAGAACATCCTTCGGAAACGATGAAAGGCGCGGAGATGGATTTCCGCCTGAAGAAAGAGGACGGGATGTGGAAGATTGACATGGAACAGGAGCGGCGCCAGGCGCTTGACGCGATGAAGTCCCTCAGCCAGTTCTGAACGGACCGCGAACAGCCGTTATCGCTTTCAGTGATCGCGCCGCGGCGTGCGTATCCGTGAAGCGGAAAAGAAATTGGCGAATGCGATCAGCGCGCCGAGTAGGAACACGTACTGATACCCCAGTTTGACCCAGAGCACGCCGCTTACCAGCGCGATTATGATGGAGAACAGGTGGTCGATGGTGACGCCCATGGTGAGGGTTCCGGATACATCCTCCGGGCGCAGGGCGATTTTTTTGATGTAGGTCGCGCGCGCCATGCTCACCGACATGAGAAGCTGATCCAGGATAAAACAGGCCGAGGCGACCAGAAGGGCCGCGGTCGGCGGAAACAGGACGCGCGCAAAGCCGTATCCGAGACAGACGAACACCAGAACGGACGCTTCGGCCATGAGGATTTTCCGCTCTCCGAAATGGTCGATTGCCCTGCCGAGAACCGGATTGAAAAAGATGCCTATTATCCCCCCCGTAAAAAGAAGCGTGGCGACGACTGCCGTCGGCTGGTTGAAAACCGTGACAAGCACCCACGGCGCGAAAGTGAGGAATATCTGTTTGCGCGTGCCGAAGAGGATGTTGAGCCAGTAGAAAAGCCCGTATTCCTTTCGAAAGGTCAGCTTCTTTTTTGAAGGCTGCGGATCGTCAGGCTTCATGGAGAAGGAGAGGACAGTTGCCCCGAGAAAACCTGCAGAGGCGATCAGGAACGAAACGAGGAAACTGAAGCTCAGGTAGCGAAAGCCGACAAAGATAAGAAAGCTTCCGCCGATGGCGGCGAAGTTCATCGCGCCCTGAAGGCGGCCGAGGCTCCTGCCGGTCGTGCCCTCGCGGGCGAATTCCATGGCGATCGCGGGGTTGAGCGGCAGATACAGGTGCTGGCCCACACTGAAAAGAAAAAGCCACGCGAGCATGGCCGGGTAGGTTGACGAAAAAAGCGCGATGCCAAGGACGCCGATCGAGGCAAGCATGTTCGCGAGCGAAGCGAGCCTTCTGGTGCTGATGAAAAAGAAGATCGCGGCAACGAAGACGACAAGAAAGCCGGGAAGCTCGCGAGGGATTTCGAGCACGCCGCGCTGGAAGTTGGATATCGAAAACGTTTCGCTCAGGTAGTTGTTGAACACCGCGGTGATGATGCTGTTTGAGAACGCGAAAAGCGTGGCGGCGGTAACAAAGAAGAGAAAATCGCGCGGGAGCGATGCGGCCCTGTCGAATATCCTTTTGATGGCGGTCTCCATGTACGGCGGGAATTCCTTTGAATGGAACCACCGGGCGGGAACGCGTCAAGAAGAAATTCCGGCATCGGAATAAAAAATGTTTACCTGAAGATCGAGTAGGCGATCTCGCTCAACCGGGTCAGTATAGAGTGGGCAGATATGTTTTTAACCTGATGGCTTCCCTCGTCGATTTTCTTCAGATATCCGCGCATCTTTGCCAGCTCGTCGCGGTCCAGCCAGAACGATCCGCAGGAAGCGCAGTAATCGAGAATAATGTCTGAATACTCAAGAAAGCTTATCTTCTTCATTCTTGTGTCGGCGCATTCGGCGCACTTAAGGTAGCGGTGATAGTCGCCGTGGGGAGCGCTGTCGATGGAGCATGATTCCACGTCGCCGCCGCTTTCAGGAAGCAGCCTGTTGAGCTGATGCCGGTGTACCCACATTCCCCCGCAGGAGCGGCAGACATTCAGCCGTTCGCCGTTTGTTTCTTCCATGGTGAGAACCTTTTTACATTTCGGGCAGTCCATCGGTCCCTCCTTTGTTCCGGTGTGGTAGCTTATGCCGCTGATAAAATAATCGCTGTCGCCGGGGCAAAAGTCAAGTGAAAGATCATGTTTTCGAGGGAGGATCGCATCGGCGGAATAAGCGGTTTTAAACCGTCTGTTGTCTTCGCTCTCCCGGAAATGTTAAGCTTCACCTTCTGTTTCACTCCTTTGCTCGACAATAAAGAGATTGACAGATTGCCCCCGCGTACGGCTACTTTTATGATGACGCAATCACGAAAGATCTGGACCATCAAATGACCGGCAGGCGGAAGAAATCAACACCCTCATTCAGGGAGTTCAGCGCGAAGCATATCCCTGAAATCGACGGATTTATGCGCGCGTTTTTCAAGGCGAAGCGGGAATCCGCCCCGTCGCCTTTTATGTCCAGATGTTACGGGGAGCTGGAAGAGTACTGTCTTCGGAAAGGCAAGCGGGTGCGCCCCCTGCTTCTCATGCTCGCGCATGAGGGATACTCGCAGCGCGTGAAAAGCGGGCGCGAGACAGTTAAACTCGCGGCCGTGCTTGAGATCATGCATTCGTTCCTGCTGATCCAGGACGATATCATCGACCGGTCTGACCTGCGCCGCGGCGAGAAGACGCTGCATGTCCTGTCACAGGAGCGCTATGCCGGATACACCACGAACTCAAGGATCGGAAGTGACGTGGCGCTCATCCTGGCCGATGTGCTGTTCGCCAATTCGATCGAGATCATTGCCGACGCGAAAATAGAGCCTTCGATCAAGAACGGGTTCCTCAAGCTCTTTGCCGAAACTTACGAATACACGGCCTGGGGGCAGATCCTTGACAGCCTGCACTCCCTTCCTCGCGAAATAAGCGACGCGTCCGTTCCCCATGAGATAGGACGCCTGAAGACCGCGCACTACACGATCTATTATCCGCTCGTAATGGGGCTTCTGCTCTCGGGAGCGCATTCAGGGAAGGAGGCGGCGCGCTTGCGTGAGTTCGCGCTTCCCCTCGGCCTCGCGTTTCAGATACGCGACGACGTGCTCGGCGTGTTCGGAAGAGAGGATGAGATCGGCAAATCCGCGGAGTCCGACCTGGTCGAAGGCAAGCTCACCCATCTTGTGGTCGACACCGTCGCGACGATGGACGACGCTGCGAAAAAACAGTTTTTACGCAGGTTCGGGCGTGAAAACAAATCTAAACGTGATATAGCGTATATACGAAGGGCGATAGAAGCAAGCGGCTGTCTGGAGCAGTCGCAGCGCAGGCTCGCCGAGCTCGTCGAGACATCGAAGCGGCGGCTGGAGGGGCTCGGAATGCATGGGCCCGAAAAAGGGATGCTCCTTGAGTTTATCGGGTTGATAGAGGCGGTGTGAGACATCTGCACAGGAAGTATCGGAGGGGGGGGATATGTATCCGCGCCCTCGCGCTGTTTGTAGCGTTCCTGATGACGCCGGCCCCCTCATGGGCGCAGGGGCTTGTCGAGCCGCTCGAATATCCGTTCGGCGTCGTTGCCGCGCCTAGGCCGCTCTTTATCTGGCAGGACCTGTATCTCGAGCGCGACGGCGAATCAAAGGTTTCATACCGGCTTACGCTGCAGGACGAGTCGGCCGCCGAAAACAGGATAAAGGTGTACGACTTCATGCCGCGCCGCTATCTGACGAATTTTTATCTGTACCGTTTTCCCGACAGCCTGAAAAACGGAAAGTACTCCTACTCGATCGAGAGGATGATGGGCGGCACGTCGATGGATTCGCGCTACTATCATTATTACCGCTACCCGATCGCGCGCGGCTTCGAAGTCGATACCGGAAGGAAAAGCGAAATCGAAAACCTGAGCGACGAGGCGCTGGTGCAATATCTGTATCTCGACCGGAAGAACACGCTCAACAACGGGTACAACGCGCTCTTCTTTTCGACCTCAAGCACCGTGACGCTCGGCATCGGGATCCTGTTCTATAAGGTGATAAACCTGGGCGTATGGAGCACGGTGATATCGGCGATATGTTTCGGATCTTCGGCGGTGGGATATACCGCCGCCGGCTACTACACATGGCGTTACTACGGAGAGCGAAAGCGCCTTCAGCGAATCATAGATCTTGACAAAAATACATCCATCAAAGGCGGAGTGACTGGAAGCGGCATTACCACCGAAGCGGAGTTCCGGTTCTAATACTATGCTCCTCAGACCTGTTTCAGATTCATATAGCGCCTCGGAGGAATTCAGGCAATACCTTTCCGCAAAAGAGAAGGTCTTCATTGAAGGGATCGCGCCTTCATCGTTCGCCTTCATCATATCCGCCATCTACAATCAGAAGCCGGCGCAGACGCTCGTCGTCACCAGAAACTACCAGAAGATGCACGAGCTCTATCTCGACCTGACCTGCTTTGTCGATCCGCAAAGCGTTGTTAAGCTTCCGTCATGGGAAACGCTCCCGTACGAGTTCGTGTCGCCCTCAGAGGCGATCGAGCGGGAGCGGGTATCCTCGCTCTACCGGATCATTAACGGCGATCCGGTGCTCGTGGTCACGCCGGTCGAGTCGATCATCCGCTCCATACCCGAGAAGTCTTTCTTTCTCAACAAGGGATTTTCAGTGAAAGAGGGGGAGGAGTATCCGTTCGACGACCTTATCGATCTTCTTGTTTCGTACGGCTACTCCCGTGAGTACCGTGTCGAGTCGGCGGGGCAGTTTTCGGTCAAGGGCGGTATCATCGACGTGTTCTCCTCCGCGCTTGAAAATCCGCTCCGCCTCGACTTCTTCGGAGACACGCTGGAGTCAATACGCGAGTTTGATATCAACACGCAGGTTTCGCATACGCGCCACAAAGAAGTTACGTTGTTTCCCCGCAAGGAGATCATCCTTTCCAAAAGCGAGATGGACAGAATGGTGAAGGCGTTGCGCGAGGCTTCGGCAAAAGGGCTGCATGTCCCTCCCGTTCCGGAAGAAGGAGGTGCCGAAGAGGAAAGCTTTATAGAGGGGATAGAGGACCTCTTCCCTCTGATCATGGGCGCGGAAACACTTCCCGCTTTTTTGAGGAAAGACGCGCGCATCATATTCGCCGAAACGACCGAGCTTATCGCGCAGAAAGAGATGCTTGAGAAAACGTTCGGAGAACTCTACGGCAAAAAATCAAAACAGTCGCTTACCGTCCCGCCGGAGATACTTCTGAAAAGCGCCGTGTTCGATGAAGTCAGGGAGCGCGCGACCGAGCTGCGCGTATTTACCGCGAGCATCGGCGCGCTATCGTGGAAGCTTCGCAGCATCCCGAGTTTTCAGGGAAAGATCAAAAACGTCCGCGCCGAGATAGCGGGAAAAATCGAAGACGGCTGGCGCGTCGTCATCACCACGGGATTCGAAGGCCAGGCGCGTCGGCTCTTCGACCTGCTCGCCGAATTCAATCCATCGAAGGAATTCGAATCGTTCGATCCCGACGCCGCACTGAACATTCTGATCGCGCCGCTGCGGGAGGGGTTCGAAATCGTCGCGGATAAAGTCCTCATCCTCACCGACCATGAGATCTTCGGCAAGACCTACCGGAAGAAATCGCAGTTCAGGAAGAAGTCGTCGCGCGCGCTCGAATCGATCATGGACCTGAAGGTAGGCGATTACGTTGTCCACATCAACCACGGTATCGGCGTGTTCAAGGGGATAGAGCGGATGTCGGCGGGTGGAGTGGAGCGTGATTTCCTGCTCGTCGAGTACGCGGACGAGGACAAACTCTACGTGTCGCTCGACCAGATCACGATGGTGCAGCGTTACATCGGCCTTGAGGGGAAGAAGCCGCGACTTGACGCGCTCGGGAAAAAATCAGCCTGGAACCGGATCAAGGAAAAGGTGCAGAAGTCGGTCGAGGAGCTCGCGAAGGAACTGATCGACATCTACGCGCGGCGCCGGGCGATGAAGGGGTTCCAGTTCCCGCCGGACACGCTCTGGCAGGAGGAGTTCGAAGCGATGTTTGAGTACGAGGAGACCCCCGACCAGATCACCGCGATTGAGGATGTCAAGGACGACATGGAGGCGTCCCAGCCGATGGACCGGCTCATCTGCGGAGACGTCGGTTTCGGAAAGACCGAGGTGGCGATACGCGCCGCGTTCAAGGCGGTGATGGCGGGCAAGCAGGTCGCGGTGCTGGTGCCGACAACGGTGCTTTCGATGCAGCATTTCAACACCTTCAAAAATCGGTTCGCGGATTATCCGATCACGGTGGAAATGGTCTCCCGGTTCCGCAGCCGGACCGAGATCACCCAGATCAAAAAGAAGCTCGAGGGCGGGGAGGTGGATATCATCATCGGCACGCACGCGCTCCTCGCGAAGGACGTGCTGTTCAAGGGCCTGGGGCTTCTCGTGATCGACGAGGAGCAGCGGTTCGGCGTGCAGCACAAGGAGCAGCTTAAAAAGATGCGTACGCAGGTGGACGTGCTCACGCTCTCCGCGACGCCGATCCCGCGGACGCTCCACATGGCGATTGCCGGGATCAAGGATATATCCATCATCCTCACACCGCCCGAGAACAGGCAGGCGATCGAGACCTATGTGCTTGAAGACAACCCTGATATTGTGCGCATGGCGATACTCAAGGAGGTTGAGCGGGGGGGGCAGGTGTTCTACGTACACAACCGGGTCGAGACGATCGACATCCACGCGCGGATGCTGCGAGAGCTTGTGCCCGAAGCCAGCTTCTGCGTGGCGCACGGCCAGATGAAGGAGCACGAGCTCGAGGAGGTGATGATCGATTTTCTCGAGGGATCTTACGACGTGCTTGTCAGCACCACGATCATAGAATCCGGGCTTGATATGCCGCACGTGAATACCATGATCATCAACCGCGCAGACGCCCTCGGGCTTTCACAGCTCTATCAGTTGAAAGGGCGTGTGGGGCGCTCGGTGACGAAGGCGTACGCGTATCTGTTTTATCCGCCGCACATGCCGCTCACCGAGAACGCGCAGAAGCGCCTGCAGGTCGTGGCCGAGTACTCCGAGCTCGGCAGCGGCTACAAGATCGCGATGAAGGACCTCGAGATCAGGGGGTCGGGTAATATCCTCGGCCGGGAACAGTCGGGCGATATCATGGACGTCGGCTTCGATCTTTATTCGCAGATGCTCGAGGACGCGGTGCGGGCGCTGAAAGGCGAGAAGCCGCTTCGCATGTTCCGCACGCCGGTATTTCTGCGGACGGATTTTTATATCCCCGACACCTACATTGCCGACGAGCGGCAGAAGATAGAAATCTACAAGCGTTTCGAATCGTGCGAGACCGTTGATGAAGTCGAAGCGCTCGAGACCGAAATCACCGACCGGTTCGGGAGGCCGCCGAAAGAGGTGGCGCTGCTCGTAGAGCTTGAAAAGATACGCGCGATCGCTTCTTCGCTTCTCATCGACGAGATACTCGAGGAAAAGAAGTCGATCAAGATCAGGATTACCGGCACCGCCACGGTAAAGATAGAAGAAATAATAAAGCTCCTTAAAAAAGACAAACGGCTCTCTCTCGACCTCGGTGACAAGGAAGTGCTCTATTTCCGTCCCGTGGAAACCGATGACGAAAAAAAAGTCAAAGAGCTAAAAAAATGGTTGCAACAATTATCCTGACTGAATACACTTCACATTCGAAATTTTCTTATTATTTTTATTTTTTTTGTTATCATTTAATTCTCATCGATACGGGGAGCGGACATTGAAAAGCATTCCCTGTCATAATGAAAATACAGGCTGTGAGATGTCATCAATTGTCAATCAGCGTGGATATAAATAATTTTAGAACAAGGAAAGTGAGTATGAATTCTTTAAAGAAAACAGGCATATTCTTTATTTTTGCCGCGGCTATGATAATTTCCGTTTCATGCGGCAAGCCCAGTGACTGGCTTGTTGATGTCGACGGAGAAGTCATCACGCGCAGCGGTCTGGATGAATTATATTACGCGTTCCACCGTCAGTTTTTTCAGCAGATGCTTGGGATGGTTTCTGTAAGCAAGGACGAGATAGATAAATTCGCCGCGGACCCTGAAATGGTGAAAGGCGTGCCCACCCTTCACAAACAGGTATTCATGGAGAACATGATCAACAACCGTCTGATGTATACCAAAGCGAAAGAGGATGGTTTTGCGAACAGGCGTGATGTGAAGCTCCTTCTGAAGTATCAGGAAGTTCAGGCGGTTGCAACCCAGTATTTTATGGACAAGTACAAAGACGATTTTGTGGTAACTGACCAGGAGATCGAAAAAGTATATAATGAGCACCGTGCGGAACTGGCGAAGTTCCCAGTGGATGAAGCCGTCAAGAGGATCAAGGCCAACATCGTCCGCGGCAAGATGCAGCGCAAGGCGATGATGGTATACAGCCGGCTGAGGGAAGGGTCGGGCATAAAGTGGAACGAAGGCGCGGATAAATTCCTGATGCCCAAGTTCGAAACCCCGGTAGGGGCCGAGAGCCAGCCCGCGGCGAACAAGGCGCCGGCGAAATAACTTTTCGGAACAACACGGTCCCGTGGTGAGGCTTTTTCAGCCGATCGCGTGACCTGATGGAATATCGCGGCGGAGTGCGTGAACGCTTCTGCCGCCTTTATTAAAGGGGGCCACCATGATGAATAAAAGATCAATACCTGCGGTCATGATAGCGGTCACGGCAGCAATCACCCTGCTCCTCATCTCCTGCAGCACAAAAAGATCTGTGAGAGTATCCCGTGAAAGGGTACCGCAGGGTGCGAGCGTCGCGGTCATTTTTGATGGCCCCAACAATATCAAAAACGTAGTGTTGAGCCGCTTCATGAACAAGGGTTTCCGGGTGAAGGCATTTAACGCTTCCGACCTGTATGGAGTGGGCGATGTTTTTGATATCAGGGACATGAAGCGAGTCTCCAACGTATTGCCTCTTAAAGAAGGAGATCAGACCCTGACCTCGCTCAATCGCGCGTATGACAACATCTATAAACTCCACATCTATAATTTCGAACTCAGCAAGGCGGAAACGCTTACGGAAGTCAGGCGGAAGTGGAATGTGAATTACCTGGTGCTGCTTGATCTCAAGGACTGGCAGGACACAAGCTGGGGAAGGGCCGTCAATCTCGAGAACTTCGAGCTGATCTGGGTTGAGAATTATCCGAGTCAATACAAAGACGATCCTTCAACGGTAGTCGACCACTTTATTTCGAGCATGAGCGGCAACTAAAAGAGATGAGAACAGCAACCGCTATCCTGGTGCTGTTGGCTACACTGTTGCTTCCCGGGCTCTGTTTCTCAAAGCCGGTGATCGCGTTCGGATATCTGAGAAACGTATCGGGAAGGAACAGTTACAACTATGTCGAAACGATTTTCCCCGCCTCTTTCGCGTCTTCAATCGCTTCGGTTTATGATGTCGAAACGCTGAAGCCCCATCAGGTGAACGCGCGACTTCGCAAACACAAAACGACACTCAAGCTCGAATATGAGGATGTAGACCTTCCGGGACTTGCCGATAAGATAAAGGCCGACATGTTCATTTGCGGCCAGTTCGAGCCGCTTGAGGGAAACCGCATCCGTATCTCGCTCAATCTCTATGATAAGAAGAACAACGAAATGCTGGCCATAACCGATGTCGGAAGGATGGAGACGCAGATATACCGTATCGTCGACCGGATAACCGTCATGGTGCTGAACTTTGTCAACAGGGACCGCATACTTCGCCTCGTTACCATACCGCCGGGCAAGCGCATCGCCTTCCTCACCAATCTCGATGGATCGGATCTCAACAGCCTTTACGCAACATTTATGGGGAAGGGCTACCCTGTGGCCTCCTTCCAGAACACGGAGCTTATCAATCGTTTCGGGGATAAAGATGTTGACCGTTTCAAGTACATCAGGACGCGTGAAAATTCATATTACCTTGTCGATGACTGGAGAAAAGCAGCACTCCGTTCGGGGACATGGGCGACCAGTGGTAACATCGACGAAAACACGCGCGCGCGGCGGCTTTACCACGATTATTTCACCGACTTTTCTTTCAGGCATTCGGAGATGATCGAGCGGCTGTCGAAAGCGTATGGCAATACTGTGGACTACGTCATGATCATCGGATTCAATGCCGGACGCTCTTCCGCGTGGATGCGTTGTGTCGATGTGAAGGAGCGCAATCTGGTGATGATGCAGTCGAATATCAAAAGCGGCGCGGGAGATCCGGTTGTATCCATCTCCGAAAAAATACTCCAGACGATCAACATGCCGGTGCGGAATCCCTTCGAAGAGAAACGAAAACTTTCGTCGAACTGAGATCGCAATTCGTTCCCGCCGCGCGATATAAAAAAAGCTTGATAATCATCCGTCACTTTATACTCTAAATCCATGGCCCACAAATTGTTTGTGCGTGTTCAATCGCGCCGGTAGAGCAAGATGCAGTATATAATCGGTGATATACATGGTTGCATGGACAGGCTTTTTCTGCTCTATGAAAGGATTTCGCGGCGGCGTCGTGAAGGTGATGAGCTCATTTTCCTCGGGGATTATATCGATCGCGGTTCGTCATCTTTCGAGGTTATCGAATTTCTTCTTTCAATACGGGATGAAGCGACGCATTTTCTCATGGGTAATCACGAAAAAATGCTGCTCGATTATATCGACGGGAATGTTGATTATGAGCTTTACTCGTATAACGGCGGTGATGCGACGCTTGCAAGCTATAAAAGGAACAGAGGCACGCTGGTGATGCCTGACAGCCATGCCGGCTTCTTTAACGGCCTTGAGCGCTATTATGAAGGAAACAATTTTATTGCCGTCCATGCCGGTCTTGCGCCTTTTACGGGAAGGATTGAGCTTCAATCAGAACATGATCTGATCTGGATAAGAGAAGGGTTTTTCAAAGCTGATTATCACTGGGATAAAACGGTGATATTCGGACACACGCCCACCTTTTATCTTCACGGCAGGATGGGGGAGATATATCTCGATTCAGGAAGAAATATCATCGGCATCGATACGGGCGCGGTGTACGGCGGCAGGCTTACCTGTCTCGTGTGGCCCGATTTCGATCTGATACAGATTTAGTGGCATATATCCTGACACAAAGACAAATGTGGGCAATGACATGACACGATTGCGTTTCGGGCTTGCGGTGCTTTTCTTCATAATCGTGCTTCCATCCGTTCATGGTGTGCGTGCGGATGCTCCCGCCTACCGCGTTCTCGGACGGATAGAGGTCGTGCGGAGCGACAATATCGTCAATCTTGCATTCCCTTCACGCCCTGACAGATCGCTCTACTATATTGTAATCAACGACACTCCGATCGGCAGGGTCACATTGCTGGAAATTACCGGCGTTCCCCGATCGGGTTCCGCGCCGTACCGTGCCACCGGTAGATACGAGCTTTACGATAACAGAAACTTCGAACTTCTCGCCGCGGGAACGGAAATAGGAATCCCGTTTGAAAATGAGAAGATACGGCGCGATTTTGCCGATAAATCTACTGCGGGGCCAAAGACGTACCGGAGTGTGATCACCGGCAATGTTGACAAAAGGCCCGCGGTCCTTGTGCCCGAGGGGAAATTTGTCTTCGGGTCGAATTCAGGCGACCGCGATGAGTACCCGGAGCAGGTAGTGGACCTTCCCGCGTACTATATCGATAAGTACGAGGTCTCGAACAGGGATTTTTACGTGTACGTTAAGGACGCCGGCGTAAAGCTTCCCCTTTCATGGAACGGCACCGTGCGCGATGATGACCTTCCGGCGCTGGTGACCTACTATGAGGCGGATGCGTATGCGAAGTGGGCGGGCAAAAGGCTTCCCACCGAGGAGGAATGGGAGAAGGCCGCGCGGGGAGAGGGATTAACGGCGGAAAGGAGAGCCGATGAGAGCATCAGGATAATCCGCCATCCGATCATCTATCCGTGGGGAAATACGTTTGATCCGTCAAAACTCAATTCGGTTGACTTCTGGCAGGACAGCGGCATAGTGTCGGATTACAGGAAATCGCATCCCCGCGGTCCGTTGCCGGTAAACGCGTTTGAAGGCATCGGCGATTCGCCGTATGGTGTGGTGAATATGGCAGGCAACGCGCGCGAATGGACGTCGAGCTGGTACGGGCCCTATAAAGGGAATACGTATAGAAACAGGAAATACGGCACACAGGTCAAAGTCGTAAGGGGGGGATACTGGTACAGCAGTTCATACCAGGTAAGAACTACCAGCAGAGACCTGGGTGGGCTGCCGAATCTGTATCGCGATGTCGCGGGATTCCGCTGTGTCAGAGCGCCCGGCGTTGCTGATTATGAATGAGAATCAAACAACAGTTTTCTTCGATTTTTGTGTAAAATGGTAACAGTTGTTAACAGGCCAGTTCACAATTGTGGAAAACTTATGTTTAGTAGTATGGCTATCAGCAAAAATCTGTGATACCCGGGACACAAAAAGCCGGTAATATACCACGCATCTGTGTTCTCTATGCGGTGGATAAAGGATCGTTATTAAGGTGATGCAATGAGATTTTTCTATTTCCTCGCTGAAAAGGTCAGTTATACCTTCGCGGTCGTCTTTCTGACGGTGCTTGGAGGATGGATGGGGGTTGTTTTCGGTTATTTCGTCGGTACCTCATTTATCATATCCCATTATGAACAGGTGACAGGCGATATCCTCAAATGGATCCCGTTGTCGGTGCTGATACCGACTCTTATCCACTATCTTCAGTTCGGCGTTCTCACTCCGTTCAGGATTCCCGCGCTCCAGAGGTCGCTGCGGGGCATCAACCGAAGTTTTTCCGGTGACCGCCTCAATCCGGATATTACCAATGATCAGCTTCAGGAATTGTATATAGACGTGTGCGACCTCCCAATGGTCAATTCGCTATCTTCAATCTTTTATACAGCGATGGTCGGAATTTTCCTCGTGGCCTTTATTTACTATGATTACGTTATTTCGGGGATGTACTCCCTGATATTTATGAAGATCGTCATGAGAACGGTATCGATCGCCGTTATCATCGTCATCCTTCTTTACGGGATTTCGACCTACCTTCTCACAGAAATCATCACCGGCCGCGAACGCGCGACATGCTTCAATGAACTCAGGAACCGGATGATTTTTCAGCGGCCTCGGATCCTGATCGGATTGCGCATCAAGTTCAGCTTCTTCGTTATTCTGATGATTATTTCGCTGCTCACCTTCGCGGCCCTGATGCAGCGGAGCATCTTCTACAGCCAGCTTGATATCACCGCCAATGTCATTTACATCGCCGTATCGGTGCTTGCTGCGGTATTCCTGATGGCGATCAATACAAACTCGATGCTTCGTATCCTCGGCGACATGGGGCGTGTCGCGAGGGAAATTACTTCCGGCGGCGTCGCGAAGTTCCAGCTCCAGTCCCTTGACCAGGAGTTCTCATCGATCGAATACGCGGTCATCGAAATGGCGAATGAGATCGATGAATACCGCAAAAACATGGAGCAGAAAGTCGAACAGAGGACCGAAGAACTCCAGGCCGTGCTTGCTGACCTGAAGGAGCGCGACGATCTCATTCAGAAACAGCTGGATATGGCCAGCCTCATCCAGCGCAGCATTCTCCCCGGACATATCGACGAATGGCTGGAGCTCAAATTTTCCGTGCGTTATATCGCGATGGAGAAAATAGGCGGGGATTTCTATGATGTATACCAGTTAAGGGGGGATAAGCTCGGCATTCTCGTCGCCGACGTATCGGGGCACGGTATCCCGGCGGCGCTCGTTACCACAATGGCCAAGATCGCGTTCAATAACGCGAGTTCCGCGTACGACTCTCCCCGGCGCATATTCCAGGAGGTGAACCAGAACATTCTGGACCACGTGAAGACGCAGGATTACCTTACCGCCTTTTTTGTTACGATAGACGACGAATATACCATAACTTATTCGAACGCGAGCCACCAGAAGGCTATGCACCTGCACACCGAAGATGGTGTGGTCGAGCACCTTGATACGAACGGCCTTTTTATCGGAGCTATCGAGGAGGCGAGGGACACCTACGAGGAGAAATCAACCAGGCTTAAATATGGTGATAAACTGATTCTCTATACCGACGGCATTCCCGAAGCGACAAACATCGACAGGGAGGAATATACCGTTGAGCGGTTTGAAGATGTTGTGCTTCGAAACCGCCACCTGGCCCTTGAGGATTTTACCAGTTTCATTGTAGAGGATGTCCAGCGGTTTATCGGCGGCGCGCCGGTGGAGGATGATATCACCCTGCTGGTAATCGAGCTGGTCAGGGACGAGGCCGTTGAAGTGGTGAAGGCGGCGAAGGCGCTGTCCGATGAGCAGAAATTCTACGAGGCCATTCAGCACCTCGAAAGGGGGCTGTCGCTGTATCCGAACAACAGAAAGATACTCTATAACCTCGCCAAAAATTATTTCAGGGTCAACAACTTCGGAAAGACGGTTGAATATGTGGCGAACTACCTTTCAAGTGACAAAAAGAACAAGTATGCGTATTACCTCGGAGGCGCGGCGTATTTCCAGATGATGGATTATAAAAATGCTATAGACTATCTTGAGCAGGCAGTACAGCTCGATCAGAATTTCGCCAGCGGATATTTCGCGTTGGCAATGGCATATAAGAAAAACGGCAACACCGAGGCGGCCCGCGCAAGTTTTGAAAAGACCGTCAATCTCGATCCGGATAATAAAGTCGCCATTTTCGAGCTGCAGAAATTCCGGCAGGAAGGATAGAAAACAGCCGGTCAACAGGCGAATCAGGTCCGCGGTACACCATGAAAGTCCCGCGGATTTTTTTTGCTTGATACGGCAATGCAGCATTCAGTATATTAGAAACATCCGCTACCCCGGAAAATGCCGGCGAGAGGTCGTATTTCAGCCAAAGGTAAAAACGATCCGGTTGGTAATTATAATCGATTCTGCTATTGAGATACACTTTTATGCCATATGATAAGGCAACGATGTTTCCATATCCGGCCCGCTGGCTGTGCGCGCTGGTCTTCGCATGCGTCCTTTGCTGCGTCCAGCCGCTTGCTGCGCAGGAAGAGCGAAAAATTGAATTGACCGCGCAGGAAATTCTGGCCCGGGTTGACAGGGTGCTGGATTATCCGAACGGTGTTGTGCGGGGAAAGATGGTTCACATTCTTCCGACCGGGCAGTCGCACAAGGTTGACTTCGTGGCGTATGTGCAGGACGATAACTCGCTGTTCACCTTCAGTACGGGGGATCGCGGAGACCAGCTCAAGGTGCTCTTTAACTACCGCGGTGAGGATATCTGGGTCTATAATATACTATCGACCAAGCTCTTTCATAAGATGGGCATCGATAAATACGAACCGATCATATTCACGAACTACAATTATGTCGATTTTTCGAGGGCAAACCTTCAGAGCAATTACACAGCCAGGATCATCGGTGACGCCAATGTGAAAGGCGTGGATTCGTACCGCCTCAAGCTTGATCCGGTTTTCAGGGGAAGCAGTTACGGAATGCTGACATTGTATGTCGCTAAAAACACCTACGTTCCGCTTCGGATCGACTATCATGATGTCGATAAAGTAATTTTCAAAACGCTTTCCATCGCTGAGACGATAGAAAAGAACAACAGGATCATTCCGATCCGATACGATATGCTTGATATCAAGAAGGGTACGCTTACCGTATTGAGCTATAGCGCTTTCGAGGAAAACGTAAAGTTCGATAAAAAAGTCTTCATGCACCAGGAGCTTGGAATGCGCTGATGCCACGATTCCTGGTAACATCATTTATTGACGAATCCACGGGCATAATCGAAGGGCAGGACTTCCGTCACCTCACCCGGGTAAGGAGAATAAAGGCCGGTGACCGGCTTGATCTTCGGGACGGCGCGGGAACTGCAATGCAGGGCCGCGTCAGGGATATTACGGATAGCAAAATTCTGGTTGAAATTACCCGCGAAAGCGGGTATAACAATAATAACGAGAGCGCGGTTGAAGTGATTCTCTGCGTATCCGTGCTCAAGGGGAAAAAGTTCGATCTTGTAATTCAGAAAGCTGTCGAGGTCGGAGTCGGTCGTATACTGCCGGTTATCTCGGAACGGGCGATACCGGTACTTGATGAAAAAACCGATAAAAAAACAGAAAGATGGAACAGGATAGCCGAGGAGGCGTCCAAACAGTCGATGCGGAAATTCACCCCCGTAATTGAAGAGCCGGTACCTTTCGTTGAACTGGTCTCCTCGATGCAGGAAGGAGCGCGGATCATCGCGCATCCGGACCGTTCCTGCAGGTCCTTCAGGGATTTTCTGAAGGAAGAGGGCCGGTCACAACAGGCCGCGGTGCTTGTCGGGCCTGAAGGCGGTTTTTCAAAGAAAGAGATAGAATACGCGGTGAAACACGGGTGGGTTCCGCTCAACTTTGGATTTACCGCTCTCAGATCGGAGACGGCGGCTGTCGTGTTACCGGCGATTATTATCTACGAGTGGGGTGACGAAGATGAGAATCACGGTGAACGGGAGGGAGATTGAATTTAACAGATCCACGGTACAGGATCTGTTGGATCAGTATAAAATGAATCCTTCCCGCATTCAAGTTGAGAAAAACGGTAAATCAATCGATCGCTCTTCCTTTGCTGTCGAAAGGCTGGCCGAGGGAGATGTGGTTGAAATAAACCGCGGCGGACGAGCGTAATGGTTTCGATGTCGTTACCGTTGAACGGAGGCCGCGATGACGATAAGGGCGCAGAAGATGCCGCCGTTGTCCGGCTGCGCGGAGAGATTGAAAAGTGGCGCCGGGAGTGGAGGCTTGTGCGCGACGAGCGCATGTCCATTAAAATGAGATTGTCGGGGCTCGGGCTTGATGCCGTAGCGATACGCGCCGACAGGAAGTACCGCGAACTTAAAAAAAAACAGCGGCATATATCCACCCGTATAAAACATATGGAAAGGCGGTTGAACAGGCGTAATGCGGCGAAACGGGAACGTGAAACCCGGGAAGGATAGGGGAATGCTCAGGCTTGCGTACTGTGACCGCGACGGGAGCGTATACGAGCATCCCGACCTTCTTCCGGCGCTGCGTACGGGAAGAGCGTTTGTTCCCGCGCAACAGGACGATCTTATCCCCCTTCCGTATGGAAGCGTGCTTTTTTCCCTGCCGGACAGGTCGCCGGTGTCCTGCAATCCCACTGAAGGCGGATTTAAGACGATAAGGCGCTCGCCAGACGGAAAGCAGGCCTGGGCCGCCTCATCGTTTCTGAGCTCCGGTTATCTGCGCACCTATCTGCCGGCGTTTGAAAGAAAGGAAAACGCGAGGCTTCTTCCCCTCTGGGCATATTGCGGCCTTGTGATGCGCGACGGCGAGTTTTATGTGCCCGCGGTCCGCATTGATGAGGATGTCCGCTCGGACCCTGCAGAACACGAAAACGATGACGAGCTTGCCGAAGCTATCAAAAAAACCAGGCGGGAGCACCCGCGAAACAGGCTCATCAATCAGCTTTCGACGTGTTCGGTGGAATACCGGTGCCTGTGCGCCCGAAATTTCTTTCTTTCGCGGCACGAGGCGCCGATCCCGACATCCCGCGCCTGCAACGCGCGTTGCCTGGGCTGCCTGTCGCAGCAGTCCGATTCCGGGTTCAGCGAGTCTCAGCACCGTATCGGATTTGATCCGACACCCGACGAGATCGCGGAAGTGATGCTCCATCACGCGGAACGGGTTGACGCTCCTGTGATGAGCTTCGGGCAGGGATGCGAGGGGGAGCCTCTCCTGCGCGGAGAGGACCTGGCGAATGCCATCATCATGGTCAGAGAGCGCTCGCGCCGGGGCACGATCAACCTGAATACGAACGGCTCAAAGCCGGATATGGTGAAGCGCATGATCAACGCGGGCCTTGATTCTATCCGGATCAGCTTCAATTCCCCGACCCGGTCCTGTTACGAGCGGTATTTCAGACCGAAAGGATATTCATACGATGATGTGCTGCGCTCCCTCGATATCGCGATCAAATCGGGGATATTCGTCTCTATCAACCTCTTCTTCCTGCCTGGTTTTACCGACATGGAATCTGAAGTCGCTTCTCTCACCGGATTCCTCGACCGCTTTCCGGTCAATATGATACAGACCAGAAACCTCAATATCGATCCTGACTATTACCTCGATAATGTGGGATACGAGGAGTCGCCCGCCCTCGGGATCAGAAACCTCCTGGCGCTTTTGCGGCAGCGTTATCCCCGCCTCGCGCTCGGATACTATAATCCCCCCCGGGAACGGTTTCAGGGCAAGCCGGATATTAGTTGACAAGGCTGCATTTTCGTTGTAAATAGTATGCATGACTGAACAGATGAATAATCTGCTTTCCTCCGAGACAGGCAAGATTCTGGTTGTCGAGGACGAGCTTCTCGTTGCGCTCGATATCCGCCGTATCCTTGAAAAGCGAGGCTTTACGATCGTCGGCATCGCCGATACTGGGGAAAGCGCGATTGAATCGGCCGGTCAGCTTCAGCCGGACCTGGTGCTCATGGACATCACGCTTCGGGGCCAGGTCGACGGGATTGAGGCCGCGCGCAGTATCATAGCTGATTATGACATTCCTGTCGTGTATCTCACCTCGCACTCCGACGAAGACACGCTCCATAAAATCAGGGACAGCCAGGTATACGGTTACCTCGTAAAACCGGTAAACGCCAGCGAGCTTTTTGTTACGGTCGCTCTCGTCATAAATAAGCACCGGTTTGAAAGACGGATACACGAAAGCGAAAGGAAGTATCGCGACCTTGTTCTCGGGATGCAGGAGGGGGTATGGCTTATTGACAGCGATGGGTCCACGTCTTTTGTGAATCCCCGGATGGCCGAGATGCTCGGCTACGAGGCCGATGAGATGATCGGGAGGCCCATTTACGGATTTCTCGACGAACCGGGGGAGCACGACGCACGCGCGCATATGGAAAACTGGCGTCAGGGCATCAGGGAACAGCGGACGTATTCCTTTGTCAGGAAAGACGGGGGGATGCTGTATGCCAGCATGGTTTCTTCGCCTCTGTTCAACGAGGGGAGCTTCACGGGTGTGCTGGCGTGTATCCAGGATTTTTCCAAACAGAAAAAGCTCGAGGACAGCCTTCGGGAATCCGAGGAGCGATATCGCAGGCTTGTGGAAACCTCTCCGAACGCTATCTATCTTGCCGGTTTTGACGGCACGATACTTTTTTCAAACTGTCAGGCCGCTCAGCTGTTCGGATATGCTGACCAGGCGGAGTTCGCCGGTGCGAACCTGTTCGAGCTTGTTGTCCCCGAAGAGAGGGGAGTTGCGCGCGATATTTTCAAGAGAGTGAAGAATGACAGTTCCATTCAGGTTGCAGAACTGCACATGCTGCGAAAAGACAGGGAACAGCTTCTCGTGGATATTAATTCATCCCTGATCAGGGACGGCCTCGGCAATCCCGAGGCGGTCATCGGGGTGATTCGCGATATTACCGAAGCGCGTAAAATTGAGCAGCAGCTTCAACGCGCGCAGAAGCTCGAGTCGATCGGGATACTCGCGGGAGGGATCGCCCATGACTTTAATAATATCATGATGGTGGTCGCGGGGAACCTTTCTCTTGCGAAAATGGAGCTCGACCCGGAAAGCCGCGTGTACGAAATGGTATCGAGCGCGGAAAGCGCAACGATGAGGGCGAGCGATCTGACTCAGCAGCTGCTCATCTTTTCGCGCGGCGGAAATCCGGTAAGGAAGACGGCCTCCATCGGTGATCTGTTGCGAGAGACCGTATCTTTTGCCCTGCGGGGAAGCAAAACCAGCTTTAAACTCGTTATTCCGGATGATATCTGGCCGGCACTTGTCGACGAGGGACAGATCAACCAGGTATTCAACAACCTCGTGATCAACGCCGATCAGGCGATGCCTGACGGCGGAACGATCACCGTACGCGCCGAGAATATCGTCGTGGTCAAAGACGACATTGTTCCGCTCAAGCCCGGCCGCTATATCCGCATATCAATTGAGGACCAGGGCGTAGGAATTATGAAGGACCATTTTCAGAAGATTTTCGACCCGTATTTTACTACGAAAAAGAAAGGAAGCGGGCTGGGGCTTGCGATTGTCTATTCGATTATCAAAAAACACCGCGGCTATATAGACCTCGAGTCGCGTTTTGGACAGGGCACCACGTTTTTTGTCTACCTGCCCGCATCCGATGAGCCGGTCGAGAAACACACGGGTGCCGAAAATGAGGCGGTATCGGGAAAGGGAAGGGTTCTGGTTATGGATGACGTGGAGGAGATCAGGCGCACGGTGAGCATGATGCTCGAACACCTCGGTTACTCGGTTGAGTGCGTGAGTGACGGCGATGAGGTGATCAGAGAATACGGGGCGGCGCGCTCGAACGGGAAGCCGTTTGACTGCGTGATCATGGACCTAACGGTACCCGGGAAGATGGGCGGCATGGAGGCGATGTCGCACCTGAAGAAGCTTGATCCTGATGTGCGGGCGATAGTGTCGAGCGGCTATTCAAATGACCCCGTGCTGTCCGATTACCGCAGCTACGGATTCAGGGGCGTCATCGTCAAGCCGTTTCGAATTGAAGACCTGGGTAAAACGCTCAAAGAAGTGATGGCTTCATGACATTGTAAAAAACCTTCCAAAGACAAGCCGCACCAGCGTTGTTACGCATGAGAACCCGAGAATTACCGCCATATGCCACGGATCGACGATAGCGCAAGTGTTGAAAATCACATTGAGCGCGGGCACATATACCAGCGCGCCGATCATCGCGATTGTAATGAAGAAGAAGAGTTTGAGAAGGCGGTTGGGCGATGTGAATTTTTCAATGACGCTTCCTTCCCTGACTGCGAAGGCGTAAATCTGGGGCGATAGAAGGGTAATGACGAAGGATCCGGTTCGCGCCACTTCCGTGCTTCCGCCAGTCAGCCGGTGAAGGATTATAAAACCGGCGGTAATCGCGATCCCGAAGATGGTCCCGTCGAGAAACATTATGAAACGGTCTGAAACCGTGATGATGTTGTCCGACAGCCGGGCCGGTAGTCGCCGCATGATCCTGTCGTCAGAGGGGTCGGTGCTGATGGCGACGCTGGGGAGCGATTCCATGATGACGTTCGACCAGAGTATCTGGATTGCCGTCAGCGGCATAGCGTAGCCGAGCGCCGGCGTCAGCAGCACGGTGATTACTTTGCCGATATTGTTGGTGATGAGGTAGCGCACCAGCTTCTTGATATTGTGATACACCGTGCGGCCTTCCCTGATCGATTTGACTATGGTAGAGAAGTTGTCGTCGGTCAGGATGATGTCGGCCGCTTCCTGCGAGACCTGCGTGCCAGCGCGGCCCATCGCGATACCGACATCTGCCTGCTTGAGCGCCGGTGCGTCATTCACGCCGTCGCCGGTCATGGCAACGGTATGCCCGAGCTCGCGAAGTTTGCTGACAATGTTGAGCTTGTCGGTGGGGGATACCCGGGAGTAGACGCGGAACTCTTCCACGCGGGCATGGAATTCCGTTTCCGGGAGATCCCCCATTTCACGTCCTTCAATGACCTGTGAAAGGTCCTCGGCAATACCAACATGTTCGGCGATCGAAAAGCCGGTGCGCTTGCTGTCGCCGGTAATCATGACGACGTTGATATTCGCGGCCCGGGTCTTCGCAATAGTGTCCCTGACCTCGTCCTTGGGGGGATCGTAGATGACGGCGCAGCCGAGGAAGATGGAATTCCTGAGAGAAGCGGGATCAATCGTGGCGGCGCTTTTTTCAGATTCTTTCATCATGAAGGCGATCAGCCGGAATCCCTTTTCGGCGACCGATGCCAGATGTTCAATTGTCGAAGCGCGCATGCGTTCGGTGAGAGGGACAATTTTGCCTTCCCGGTAAATCCTTTCGCACAGTTCGAGGATGCGTTCGGGAGCGCCTTTTGCGAGAATATCGCGCTTCCCGCCGCTGTCAACAAGCGCCGCGGAGAGCATCGTTTCAGAGGAGAAGGGGATGCTCTGCAGCACGCGATGGCCGGTGAAAGCTTCAGGCTTGAAACCGGTCATGATAGAGGCCTTGATCAGCGCGATCTCTGTCGGGTCGCCGATCTCCTTGATGAAGTTGCCATCCTCTTCAACAACTTCCGCCGTCGAACATTTCATTGAAATGAGAAAGAGGTGGTTGACGATCTCAGCCTCTCCTTCGGAAATCATTTTAAAGAGGTCGGCCAGCGAGTAGAAACGGTTGTTGATGAAGAACTCCTTTACCGTCATGTTGTGCTGCGTGAGCGTTCCGGTCTTGTCGGTGCAGATGTAATCCACGTTTCCGAGCGTTTCGACCGAGGAGAGTTTTTTTACAATGACGGAATTTTTCGCGAGCCGCTCTACCGCAAGCGAGAGCGCGATGGTGATCGAAGCGGGGAGCCCCTCGGGAAACACCGCCACCATGATGCTGATCGCTATGATTATTGACTGATTGAGCGGGAACTGTCTCACAAGCGATATGAGCAGCACAATGCCCGCAGATATGACCGCAATCGCCACGAGGAACTTGATCTCTCGTGTGAGCTTCTGCTGGAGCGGCGTCTTCTCGTCCTCGGCCTGCTGGATTTCACGGGCGATCGCACCCATCTCTGTGCTGTCGCCGGTTTTTACCACCACGGCCTTTCCGGTTCCCCGCAGCACCTTGCTTCCGGCGAAGAGGATATTCTTCATCTCATAAAACCTGAGGTCATTTCCCTCAATCTTGTGAGAGGTCTTATGGATGGGTTCGCTCTCTCCGGTGAGATGCGCCTCATCGATTAAAAGATCGGACGACTCGGTGACGCGCGCATCTGCTGGTAGAATGTCTCCCGATTCGAAAACTATGATGTCTCCCGGAACGATGTATTTTGACGCGATAACTTCCGTGTTGCCGTCGCGTACAACCTTGAACTGCGGCGAGAGGATTTTTTTCAGTTCCTCCACGGCACGCTCGGCCTTTGAATCCTGTATCAGGCTGATAACCGTGTTGATGATGACCACGCCCAGAATGGCGAACCCTTCGATATAATCTTTTATTACGAACGAAAAGCCGGAAGCGACCATGAGGATGATGACCATCGGTTCGATGATATAGCCGAGGAGCTTTTCGAAGAATCCTTTTTTTTTCGCTTTCGTGATCTCATTTATTCCATAAATCGTGAGAAACGCCCGGGCTTTTTCGTCTGTAAGTCCTTCCGGTGATGATTCAAGTTTCCGCAGGGCGTCTTCGGCTGCTATCGCGTAAAAATCGTCGAGGCGATGTATCTGTTTCATTATCACCAATCCAGAAAAGTTTTTTTAATGTACTGCGCCGACAACCTGACTACATTAGAGTCGGAAACAGAAGTTTCTTTTTAGATTGCAAATACGCTATACGATGCAAAAACTCCTGTCAATGAAAATTCCAGTTGATTCGAGGAACAGAGGTTGTGTCAGGCTGCTTATGATTCAATAATTGATGATTCGGCTTTGTCGGATAAATTTTCCGCTTTCGAACTTATATACTGCGAAGCGTCCGCAATACCGTTAATAAGTTTTACCATGGCAAGCATGTCGCTGTTTGCGCTTTCGATAGCGTCAGAAATGTTTTGTATAGCGATCTTCTGTTCATCAGTGGCGGTGCCGATATCCTTTGCAAGCTTTATGTTGACATCAAGCTGTAAAATGATGTTTCCTATGTGGTTTTCCTCAACTTTGATGTTTTCGTTTAAACGTGTTATTTTCGCTGCCCCTGTCTCTATTTTGCCGATCATCTCTTTTATCATTATGGCTGCGGAGCGTATCACGTCCACTCCTTCTTCCGTTGTTCTGGTGTTGAGTGATAGAACCTTTTCGATTTCTTTTATGCTGTCAGAGGTCTGAACGGCGAGTTTCCCGATCTCGTCAGCAACTACGGCAAATCCGCGACCATAATCGCCGGCCCGGGCGGCTTCTATACTCGCGTTGAGAGATAGGAGGTTTATTCTGTCAGCAATATCGACAATGATGGAGATGGTCTCCGCTATCAGCCGGCTCTGCTCTTTTATCTGGGCCATCGTGTTCTCAACCATTGAAAGCTTTTCATTACCTAAAGTTGTTTTATCTACAACTGAGTTAATGTATTCCAGGCTTTCATGAAGATTGTTTTTTGTATCGGCCTTGATTTCCCTAAAAGCCACAATTGCAGTTTCCATTTTATGGTTTTCATTAAGCTGTCTGGTTGCCATTTCGGAGATATTCTCGGATGTGCCGAGAAGTTCCTCCATCGTCGAAGTGACCTCCTCAAAAGTTGCTGCCTGGTTCTGCATTTTGAGATTGAAATCCAGTATCCCGTTTTTCTGCTTCTCGACCTCGCTCACGAGGTCACCTATGTCTGTTTTTATTTCATTGGAAAGAGCCCGCTGAGATTCTGACTGACGCAGAATAAGATCCTGCTGAGCGAGGTTTTTTTTGTCATAGTTTTCAATAATCGGTATGTTGCGGTAGGAACTGACCGCAATAACCATCATGAGAATGAAAAAGAACAATTCTCTGTGGACCTGAATGCCATCATGAACGATATTTCCAGCACTGTCATATGCCGAAAAGTGAAAGATCACACCATGTTTCCATGCGAGATAGAGAAAAGCGGCCCATCCGGAAAAGACCACAAATGTGAAGAATATATAGAGACGCCTGTTGTACAGGAACTGCATGATGATAAGAAAAGTCACAGTTAAGCAGATAACCTGATAGGACTGTGCCGCATAAGTCCAGTCCATGTTTTTAGCGTAAGTGAATTTCGTTCCAAGTGAAGCAATGATTGCAAGGCTTCCCGCCAGCCATTTGAGGCCTTCAGCGCCATGCCCTTTCTTCTTGCGGTGATATATCAGGTAGCTGACTGTTGCCATACCCAGTGAAAAAAACATTGATACTGCAGGATTGCTTGAATGGAGCCTTGCGCTCAGCTGGAAAATAACTGCTGTAGCGCCGATGAGTGTTATGAATATGAAATAGTAAAAACTTCCCTTGATTTCAAGCAGTTCCCGTGCAGTATAGCTGTTCTTATTCAAGCTGATCTCCTGAAGTGAAATCTAATAAACGATGATAGTGGATTAGAACTAAATAGAATATTAAGATAATAATCAATCATTATTTATAGCTGGTGAGTAAAGATTAAACTAAAGGGGCTATGGTCTTTTTCAACTGTGTTCAATGGAGGTGCGATGGATAGCATCATGAAAACATTTTTTATTGACAGTAAATGAAATGGTGTATATTTAAAGCATAATCATTAAGATCGGGAGTTTGAATGAAAATAGCCGTATCGGGCAAGGGAGGGGTCGGAAAGACGACCGTGGTGGCCGCGCTTTCGCTCATTTACGCGCAGCGCGGGAAACGCGTTCTCGTGGTTGACGCGGACCCTGACGCAAACTGCGCTTCGGCGCTCGGAATCGATGCGGCGTCACGAAAAGGGATCGTTACAATCGCTCATGAGAAGGCGCTCATCGAAGAGCGCACCGGCGCCCGGCTCGACAGCTATGGTCAGATGTTCAAACTCAATCCGGAGGTTTCCGATATCGCGGGGCGATTCGCGTACCACCACGGCGGGGTAGACCTCCTGGTTCTCGGCGCGATTGAAGGCGGCGGCTCGGGCTGCGCCTGTCCCGAGAGCGCGCTCCTCAAGGCGCTGGTACAGGACCTTGTGCTCCACCGTGACGAGCTTTTTATCATGGACATGGAGGCCGGTATCGAACATCTCGGGAGGGCAACCGCGCGCGGGGTCGACCTCTTCATCATCGTGACCGAGCCAGGGCAGCGATCAATCGAATCGGCACGGCGCATCGCGCCGATGGCGCGAGAGATCGGCATCAGGGACATCCTTCTGATCGCCAACCGCATCCGCACTGACGATGACCGCGCCTTTATCGAATCGTCGCTTCCCGGAATCGAGGTCATCGGTTTTATTCCTTATTCGGGGGGGATGCTGGAGGCCGACCGCGACGGGATTTCGGTGCTCGACGGCATGGACGTCCCGATGCGGCAGGTTTTCGAATCGATCGCCGATTCGCTCGAGAAAAAAGTTCTTGACCGTCATTGAATCTGGCGGAGTGTGGGGACTTTCATATCACTGAAGAAGATGGAGCAACTGAAATGAGCTTACCCGTGAAATTTCTCGCCACAGCCATCGGCAGCTTTCCCTACGAAACCACCGGGCAGGCGCTTGACCTCATATTCGCCTCGATACCCGACGCGGTCGTATGGCCGCAAATGCCGAAGACCGGCCTTACCGAACAGATGGAGATACAGTATTCCGAAGGAATGCCCCGGGCAGTGATTGACCGTGAAAAGGGTAGGATGTACTTCGACACCACCGGCGACTACTCCGAGGAATTCGCGGCCTTCTATGAGAACTACATGGCCGCGATGGAACCGGACGGCGGCGCCGGCGATTTTACCGCGATGACAATAAGCCCCGAGTATTCGAAGGGCATCTACGCCCTCGAAAGCCGCCTCAAGGCCTCCGGCGGGAAGCGGCCGTTCATCAAGGTGCACACGACCGGCCCCTGCTCATTCGCCCTTACCGTGGTCGACGAGAACAAACGCGCCATCTATTACAACGAGGAGTTCCGCGACGTGATCGTCAAGGCGCTGGCGATGAAATGCCGCTGGCAGATCCAGAAGTTCAGGCAGTACGCCGAACAGGTCATCTGTTTCATTGACGAGCCGATCCTTTCGGCTTTCGGCTCATCGACTTACATTTCGGTAAAGCGCGAGGATGTCGTCGCGCTCATCGCCGAGGTGGTCGACGCCATACACGAGGACGGCGCGCTCGCTGGCGTACACTGCTGCGGCAATACCGACTGGAGTATCCTGATAGACGCGGGCGTCGACATGGTGAACTTCGATGCGTTCGGTTTCGGCGAAACGATCGCCCTCTATCCGGATTCGGTGAAAGGCTTCGTTGAGAAGGGAGGGCTTCTTGCCTGGGGGATCGTTCCCACCTCGATAGCCATCCGCGACGAGAGCGTCGCCTCGTTATCCGCCCGCTTTGACGGCCTTGTCGATAACCTGGCGAAGAAGTCGGGCCTTGCGCGGGATGCCGTTATGGCAGCATCGGTGCTCACGCCGTCGTGCGGCACGGGCTCCATGGAAGCGGCCGACGCGGAGCGCGTGTTCGCTACGCTTCGCGATCTCTCACAATCGCTGCGGGAAAGGAAGTAGGTATCCCCCCGCTGTTTCAGGAAACATTTCGACCATGAGCTATATAATCGCGATCACCGGCAAAGGAGGCGTCGGAAAGACCACCGTTGCCGGTCTCTGTGTTTCGTACCTGATCCGCAACGGCATGACGCCCGTGCTCGCCGTCGACGCAGACCCGAACTCGTGCCTTGACATGCAGCTCGGCGTGCGGGTCGAAAAATCTGTGGGCACGGTGCGTGAGGAAGCGCGGCAGATCGCGAGCGGCGACACGGCGACCGGTATCCCCAAGCGCGAGCTCCTCGAGCTTAAGATCTCGGAGTGCCTGGTGGAGTCGGAGAACTTTGACATGATCGCGATGGGCCGCTCCGAGGGGCCGGGATGCTACTGTTACGCGAACAACGTGCTCGGCGCGGTGATCCGCGAGATCGCCGGCAACTACCCGTACGTCGTGATCGACAACGAGGCGGGACTGGAGAACCTGTCGCGCCGCATCGTGCAGAAGGTCGACCTGCTCGTGATGGTGGGCGATCCCTCGATGAACGGGATACGCACGATCGAAAGGCTTTACGAGCTTGCGCGCGAGATGGGGATAGAATACCGCCGCCTCGCCGTGATCATCAACCGGGTACGTGAGGGCGGTGAGACCGCGGAAATGCGTACCATTATGGAAACCACGAAGGCCGACCGCCTTGCGCTCCTTCCTTCCGACGATGAGATCGCGGAGGCGGGAGAGAAGGGGATGAGCCTTTTTAAACTCGCGTCCGGGAACCGCGTGGCGCGGGAGATAGATCGGATGCTGAATGATGTGATGAAGGAGAAGAATAATGGCTGAGGATATAAAAAAGTCGGGCGATCTGGCGGTCGACAGTGCGTCGATCGAGACGATCGAGAAGGCCCGCAGGGACTGCGTAAATGTCAGTTTCTTCAGGATGGAATCTCAAAAGACGCAGTGCAAATTTGGAACGAGCGGCGTCTGCTGCCGCATCTGCCACATGGGGCCGTGCAGGATCGGGCCGAAAGCGCCGTTCGGTGTCTGCGGCGCCGATGCCGACACGATCGTGGCGCGCAACTACCTTCGCGAGGTCGCGGGCGGCGTCGCGGCGCACTCCGACCACGGGCGGCACCTTGTGCTCCTTCTGAAAAAGATTTCCGAAGGCAAGGGGGGCGGATACAGGATAAAGGACGAAAAGACGCTTCGCGAGAACGCGCGCAAATATGGTATCGACGATTCCGGTCTTTCGGCCGATGAAACCGCGGGGAAACTTGCCGACCTGTTCCTCGAGGAATTCACCTCGCAGGAGGAGACACTGCGCACACTCACGCTCGCGCCGGCAAAGCGGCAGGGAGTGTGGGAGCGCACCGGCATCAAGCCGAAGGGAATAGACCGGATGGTGGTGGAATGCCTGCACCGCACCCACATGGGCGTGGACCACGATTACCGCAACATCCTCCTTCACGCGTTCCGCAGTTCGCTTGCTGACGGGTGGGGCGGTGCGCGCGTGGCGACGATCGTATCCGACATTCTCTTCGGAACTCCCACGCCGGTGCGAAGCACTGCGAACCTTGGCGTCCTGAAGGAGAATACCGTCAATGTGCTGGTGCACGGCCACGAACCGGCGCTTTCCGAAATGCTCGCCGCCGCGGCGGCAGATCCCGAGATCAAGCAGATGGCAAAGAATGCAGGCGCGGAAGGGATCACGCTTGCCGGTATCTGCTGCACGGCCAACGAAATTCTCATGCGCCACGGCATTCCGGTCGCCGGGAACTTCCTCCAGCAGGAACTCGCGATCGTAACCGGCGCGGTCGAGACGATGATCATCGACGTGCAGTGCTGTATGCCTGGCCTTCCCGACGTGGCGTCCTCGTATCACACCGAGATCGTCTCGACGAGCGATATCGCGAAGACGATCGGAGCTGCGCACGTGAGCTTCAACGCGGACGACGCGTACGAAAGCGCAAAGAAGATATTGATCCGCTCAATCGAAAATTACAAGAACCGCGATCCGAAGAAGGTCGCCATACCCGATATCTCAAAACCGCTCGTTGCGGGCTTCAGCGTCGACGCGATAAAGCACATGCTCGGCGGATCGTTCCGCGCATCGTTCCGGCCATTGAATGACGCGATCATTCAGGGTCGGATCAAGGGAGTGGCGGGGATCGTCGGATGCAACAACCCGAAACAGAAACTCGATGAATATATCAACACGCTGACCGCCGAGCTCGTGAAGCGCGACGTGCTGGTCCTGAAGACCGGCTGCGCGGCGATCGCCTCGGCAAAGGCGGGAATGCTCACGCCGGAAACGGCGCTCGAGATCGCCGGAAAGGGGCTGCGCGAAGTGTGCGAGGCGGTGGGGATGCCGCCGGTGCTCCACATGGGAAGCTGTGTCGACAACTCGCGGCTCCTCGAGGCGGCAACCGAGGTCGTGCTCGAAGGAGGGCTCGGAGATGACCTTTCCGACGTGCCGGTGGTCGGCGTCGCGCCGGAGTGGATGAGCGAGAAGGCGATAGCGATCGGCACCTACTTTGTGGCGTCGGGCATCGATGTGGTGCTCGGCCACCCGTTCTATATCTCCGGTTCGGAGAGCGTGACCGGCTATCTTAACGGCGAAGCGGAAAATCAGTTCGGGGCGAAATTCCATGTGTACGCCGACCCGATCGAGGCGGCTGACGCGATCATGGACATCATCAACGCGCGTCGCGACCGGCTCGGGATCAACCGGAAGGCTGAACGCAAGCTCATGGACATGAAGGACAGGAGGGAGTTAAGTGTCTAAGATAATAGCGGCAAGCGCCATCGACGGCGCGATCGCCTGGGTCGCACGGGCCGAGGCGAAACTTGATGAGGCGATTGCAGAGAAAGGCGAGTCGTGCGCGGTGGGATTTCCCGATACCGCGTATTATCTCCCTGTAATATATTCGTTTACCGGCGAGAAGATGGAAACGCTCGCTGACCTGCGCGGCATGCTGCGAAAGGCGAAAGCGCTCCTTCCGGAGCGCCCTTCGGAGAAGGTGTGGCTACCCTACCTGGGCAACACCCTTGACGCGGGAGTCGCCGCGCTCTTTGCCTGCGAGATCATAGAGGCGTGCAAATACCTTACCGGTCCCGCTCCTGTCGGGGGGATATGGCTCGGCGCGGCGAGCGATGTCATCATGCGCGAGCGGGGAATCGAGTTCGTCGATGGGACCGCACCCGGCTTCGCGGCGATTACCGGCGCCGCTCCCGATAACGCAACCGCGGTGAAAATCGCGCGCGAACTCCAGGAGAAAAACCTCTACGTCTTCATGGCGGGCACCACGGGCGGGAAACAGTTTGCCGAACAGCTCGCGGAGGAAGGCGTCCAGCTCGGATGGGAAACCAGGCTCGTGCCGTTCGGGACTGACGTGTCCGCGCTGATCTACGCGCTCGGGTTCGCCAACCGCGCGGCGCTTTCGTTCGGCGGCGTGAAGCCGGGCGATTACCGCGCCAACCTGCGCTACAACAAGGACCGTATCTTCGCCTTCGTGCTCGCGTTCGGCGAGGTCGATTCAGAAAAATACGCGGCGGCGGCTGGCGCCATCAACTACGGATTTCCCGTTATCTCCGATACCGATATCCCCCAGATACTTCCCACCGGTATCTGCACCTACGAGCATGTCGTCTCGCAGGTGCCGCACGATACGATGGTGGAGAAAGCGCTCGAAGTGCGCGGCTGCAAAGTGAAGATCACCAAGGTGCCGATCCCTGTGTCCTACGGCGCGGCCTTTGAAGGAGAGCGTATCCGTAAGCAGGACACCTACGCTGAATTCGGAGGGAACATCACCCCCGCGTTTGAATTTGTCACCACTGTTGAGATGGACCAGATCGAGGACCACGAGATTGTCATCATCGGCAAGGACATCGATGAGATAGAACCGGGGAGCGCGCTGCCGCTCGCGATCTGGGTCGAGGTCGCCGGACGGAAGATGCAGCCCGATTTTGAATCGATCCTCGAGCGCCAGATACACCACCTGGTCAACGGCGCGGAGGGGATCTGGCACATGGGGCAGCGCGACATCGTGTGGACGCGCGTGTCGAAGAACGCCTTTGACCGCGGCGTGCGTCTGCGCCATTACGGCGAGATCATCCACGCGAAGTTCCTCTCAAATTATCCCGCTATCGTCGACAAGGTGCGCGTGACGCTCATTACCGATATGGATGAGGTTGTGCGGCGGCAGGAGATCGCCCGCTCGGTCTACGTCGAGCGCAACCGGCGTCTCGCGTCGATGACCGACGAATCGGTTGAAACCTTCTACTCGTGCCTCCTCTGCCAGTCGTTCGCGCCAAACCACGTCTGCGTCATTACGCCTGAGCGGCTGGGTCTGTGCGGCGCGTACAACTGGCTCGACGGCAAGGCCGCTTACGAGATCGATGAGACCGGCCCGAACCAGCCGGTAAAGAAAGGGGACTGCCTCGATCCGGTGCGCGGCATCTGGTCTGGCGTCAACGACTACGTCTATTCGATGTCGCACAAGTCGGTCGAGAGCTTCAGCGTCTACTCGCTGATGCACAACCCGATGACGAGCTGCGGATGTTTCGAGGTGATATGCGCCTATGTGCCCGAATGTAACGGTGTTATGGTGGTCAACCGTGAGTACACCGGTGAGACGCCATCGGGGATGACCTTCTCGAGCCTCGCCGGCAATGTCGGCGGCGGGATGCAGACGCCGGGCTTCATGGGAATGGGGAAAGTCTTCCTGACTTCACGCAAATTCCTTTTTGCGGAAGGAGGGCACCGGCGGCTCGTATGGATGACGAAAGACCTGAAGGATGCGCTGGGTGATGAGCTTTCCGGAATATTCGCAAACGCCGGATACCCCGGCTTCCTCGACCAGATCGCCGACGAGACGGTATCAGCCGAACCGGCCGAGATCAGAAAATTCATGGAGCGCGTGAAACACCCGGCCCTCGACATGGAGGATATGGCGCTCGCGGCGCAGCACGAATCAGCGCCCGTGAAAGAGGCCGCCACCGCGCGCGGCAGCGAAGCGCCGAAACCTGCCGTTGAGCCGGCTAAGGCAAAGGCCGCCGATACCGCGCCTTCATCGCAGGCAATCACCGCAGACCAACTCGAGTCGATGAAGCGCGACCTGATGCGCGAGCTCCGCGACGAGGTTCGCCAGACGCTTACGAAGGAAATCGTCACCGAGATCATCGATGTGCTCGGCGAGAAGTTCCTCGGACAGTCATCGGGGAAGAAAGCGGTTGCTGAAGCCTCGAAGCCTGCGGAATCTCCCGCCGCTCCGCAGGGCCCTTCAGCGCGCGAGCGGATCGACTCGATCCGCTCATTTGAGGTGAAGAAGGAAACCGCGGAGAAGCCGCTCCACCGTGTACGCCTTGGCGCGACAAAGAAGGAAGGCGGCACACGCGGCGTGACGTACGAGATCGGCGGCGCCACGGCGATGCCGTTCCATCATTTCGAAGGGGAGATGCCGAACAGGCCGCTCGTGGCAATGGAAGTATTCGATGCGGTGAGCGAGAAGTATCCCCCCGTACTGAGGAAATTCTGGGGACCGCTCCTTGATGACCCCGCCGCCATGGCGAAGGCCTGCGTCGAGAAATACGGCGCCGAAGTTGTGAGCGTGCGGCTCGATGGGACGCATCCCGAGCGCGGTGACCGCTCGCCTGCCGACGCGCTCAAAGTGGTGAAGTCGGTGCTTGAAGCGGTCGAGGTGCCGGTCATCGTCACCGGCCACAACCAGTTCGAGAAAAACAATGAGGTGATGAAGGAAGTTGCGCGCGGCTGCGCGGGTGAGAACCTTCTCCTGAACTGGGTTGAGCAGGACAACTACCGCACGATAGCGGGAGCGGCGATGGCCTACGGGCATTCGCTCGTGGCGCAGAGCCCGATCGACGTCAACATCGCGAAGCAGCTGAACATTCTCCTCACCAACATGGATTGCAAGCCAGGCCAGATCGTGATCGATCCGATGACAGGGGCGATGGGATACGGTATCGAGTACACCTATTCGGTCATGGAGCGGATACGGATCACCGGCCTCGCCGGAGATTCGATGCTTGCCTGCCCGATGATCCTCTCGCCCGGCCAGGAGTGCGCCAAGATCAAGGAGATGAAGGCTACCGGCGAAGAGTTTCCGATGTGGGGGGATCTCGAAAAGCGCGCCGCGCTCTGGGAGCTTTCGACCGCGACCGCGATGCTCTACGCCGGCGCGGATGTGCTGATCATGTACCATCCCGAGGCGGCGGCCGCGCTGAAGCGGACGATCGCGCGTCTGATGAAGTAGAATTTTTATAAACAGGATACAGTCATGGCCCTTACCGGACTTCAGATACAGAAACTCTTACCCGGAACGAACTGCAAGGAGTGCGGCTCCAATACCTGCCTCGCCTTCGCGATGAAGCTCGCGGCGAAGAAGGCGGACCTCTCCGCGTGCCCGTACGCTTCCGACGAGGCGAAGCGGGTGCTCGGCGAGGCGACCGAGCCTCCCGTTAAATCGGTGGCTTTCGGGCAGGACGGCAGGCTGGTGCTCGGCGATGAGACGGTGCTCTACCGGCACGAGAAAACCTTTGTCCATCCGACGCTCCTTGCCGTTGCGGTGCGCGATACTGACGATCAGAAATCAATCGACGCGGCGCTTGCAGCGATAAAGCAATACCGTTTCGAGCGTGTGGGCGAGTCGTTCACCCTCGACATGGTCGCGGTGATCCATCGCGGGGCGGATGCGGATGCGTTCTGTGCCCTCGCGGAGCGCGTGTGGAAAGAAACGGGAAAACCCCTCGTCCTGAAAAGCGACGACGTCCAGGCGCTTACAAAAGCGGCCGGGCTTGTGAAAGGCTCACGAAGCGTACTGTGCGCGAAGGACGGTGCGGCCGCGCGTGAACTGCTTCCCGTGGCGCAGGCCGCGGAACACTCGCTCGCGGTAACGGGTTCCGACATCGATTCGATCGTGGAAATCACCTCATCGTTTCGTGACGCAGGATTTTCGAACATCCTCATCGGGGTCCCGACGCATTCGATCGCGGAGCAGTATCAGACGAATTATATCGCTCGCCGTGCCGCCATCAAAGACAGTTTCAGGCCGCTCGGGTTCCCGTTCATCCGTTTTATCGATACCGGCGATGTCCTGGACGATACCAGTGAAGCGATCACCGAGATTACGAAGTACGGCGGCATAGCGGTGCTTCCCGGTTTCGATGCGGCGCAGATCGCCTCGCTCATGACGATGCGACTTAATATCTTCACCGATCCGCAGAAGCCGATCCAGGTCGAACCGAAGCTTTACGCGATCGGCGAGCCGAAAAAGGATTCGCCTCTGTTCGTCACCACCAATTTTTCGCTCACCTTCTTCGTCGTTTCGGGGGAGATAGAGAACAGCGGGACCAGCGCATGGCTGGTGGTTCCGGAATGCGAAGGCATGAGCGTTCTCACCGCGTGGGCGGCTGGCAAATTCAGCGCGGCGTCGATCGCGAAATTCATGAAGGAGATCGATATCGAATCGCAGCTCACCGGCCGCACGATTATCATTCCCGGCTATGTGTCGCAGATCAGCGGCGAGCTCGAGGACACCCTGAAGGGCTGGAAGGTCCTCGTCGGGCCGCAGGAAGCGGGCGACCTGGAAAGCTTCATCAAGACGCGCCTGGCGGGATGATCCGATGCCCCGTGTCATGTTCAAACCTTCCGGCGCGGCGATAGATGTGCCGCGGGGAACGGAACTCCTGGACGCGGCGATACGCGCCGGCGTCACGGTCGACGCGCCGTGCGGAGGAAAGGGCACTTGCGGCAAATGCCTCGTGAAAATACTCAAAGGTGAGGTGAAAGAGAAGGCGTCGGGTAGCGCCGTAACTGATGTCCCCGCCGGATACAGGCTCGCGTGCCGCACGCTTGTTGACGCTGATCCCATTGTCGTCGAAGTCCCCGAACACGATCTCGCCTCATATGACCGCTCCGATGAGGAAGAGTCAGCTGAAATTCAGAAAAAGATATCTCCGCTGCATGAAGACCTTCTTTGCCGCTCTGACTCACTCATGCTTCCCGACCCTGAAATGGATGACGGCATCTCCGACTTCGAGCGGCTCTCCCGCGAACTGCGCCGGTCGAGAGGAGTGAGCGAAGTTTCGGCGGACCTCGACTGTATCCGCGCCATTCCCGAAATTGTCAGGTCGCAGTCGGGTTCCGTGACCGCGGTGAGCTTCCGTGACGGTGACCGCGTGTATCTCCAGTCGCTGCGTTCCGGCGAAAAAGCTGAAAAGATTTTCGGCATCGCCGTCGATCTCGGCACTACGACGATATCCGTATCCCTCATCGACATGGAAGATTCTTCGGTTGTCGCGACACGAAGCGGCTACAACGATCAGATCCCCTGCGGCCTCGATATCATCAGCAGGATCAACTACGCGTCGGGTGATGAGCGCCTGAGGGAGCTTTCACGGCGCGCGCTCGGCACGATCAACCGGCTTACCGCGGCCCTTGCGGCAGACAGCGGCATCGGCGCGGATTCGATCATGGCTGCCGTCGTATCGGGCAATACCGTTATGACGCACCTCCTTCTCGGAATAAAGCCGGAGTATATCCGCCTGGAGCCGTACACGCCGGCGCTTCTGACCGTTCCGGTTTTCTCCGCGCAGGAGATCGGCCTTGCCGTTAACAGAAAAGCACGCGTGCGGATCTCTCCCTCGGTGGGAAGCTATGTCGGCGGCGATATTACCGCCGGGCTTCTCTGCACCGATTTCGTGCGCGACACGGAGGCGGTCAACCTCTTCATCGACATCGGCACAAACGGAGAGCTCGCGGTGGGCAACCGCGATTTTCTGCTCGCCTGCGCCTGCTCGGCGGGGCCCGCGTTTGAGGGAGGAGGAATAGAATGCGGAATGAGGGCGACCACCGGCGCGATCAACCGCGTTTCTGTCGGGTCGGATAACAGCCTGCGGTTTGACGTGATCGGCGGCGTAGCGCCCGAAGGGATCTGCGGTTCGGGGATCATCGATCTCCTCGCCGAACTGTTCCTCGCCGGACAGCTCGATCCCTCGGGTAAGTTCGTTCGCGGCGCTTCTCCCGCGATACGGGAAGAGGGAAGGCGCGCCTCGTATCTTCTGGCCGACGTGCCTCCCGCAAAGAAGATGGTTGCCGTCGGAGAGCTCGATATCGATAACGTGATGCGCGCCAAGGCGGCGATCTACTCGGCATCGCTCCTGCTGCTTGGCCACGCGGGAATAGATTTCAATGATCTCGGCACAATTTACGTCGCGGGCGGGTTCGGCCGGTATCTCAACCTGCGTAACGCGATCACCATAGGCCTTCTCCCTGACGTGCCACTTGAGAAATTTTCGTATATCGGCAACGCTTCGCTTCGCGGTTCGGCGATGGCGCTCACGTCCATTAAGCAGTGCGAAATCCAGGACACTCTCGCCTCTCGCATGACCTATATCAACCTGAGCAATGATCCCGGTTATATGGACCAGTATACCGCGGCGCTCTTCCTTCCTCACACGGATTTCGCGAGGTTTCCGTCGGTCGTTTCACGGAAGCGAAAGGACGGCTGAGCGGCGCAATGGACGGCGAAACCAACCGTGAACGCGCGCTTGAAATCGCGACAGCGCGCGCGATTGAAAAGCTTTCAAACATTGATCTCGAAGCTCGCTGCAGGCGGCTTGGCTTTGACATCGTTAAGGCCTGCGATTCGCTGATCTTCACGCTGCTTGGCCGTGAGGTTTCCCTCGATCCGGCCTCGTTCGGGATTCGGGAGACATCCTCCGGAGCGCCTGTATCCGGCGTTGAGCGGCTTCTGATACTTCATTATCTTCAATGGGAAGGCGACGCGACCCCGACCGGGGAAGTCATCTCGTTCAGGGATTTTCCCGGCGGCGCGTTCTACTACGCGCCCTTCCGCGGACGCACCGTGGTCCCGCTCGTTCGGGCGATCGGCAATGATCTCAATCTTCTTCGCGAACGGCTTGACCGGCTGGAATGGCAAAAAGGCGGGTGGGGGGATACGTGCGCGGTGATCAGGGTATTCGGCCGCGTATCCGTAATACTGGTCTATCATACAGGCGATGATGAATTCCCGCCCGACGCGGAAATACTTTTCGACGCGGTCCTGCGAAGGATCTTTTCGGCCGACGACATCTCGGCGCTTGCCTCCCTCGTGTGCGCAAGGCTTATCCGCAAATAACAACTGTGGCGTACAGGCCTCGCCCCTCGTTTTTAAAACTTGACAAAATATGGCGCATCGTAAAATAGGATAACCACTGGAGAGCGGAATGGAGAACCACGTCAATAACACGCACATGCTGCTGATCGAATGCCCCGACGAGAAGGGGCTTGTGTTCCGGATTACCGGCGTGCTCTTCCGCCACAATCTCAACATCATAAGAAACCATGAGTTCGTGAACCGCGACACGTCGCGATTCTTCATGCGCACGGAGTTTTCAGGAAGTTTCGACCACGGCGCGATCACGGCGGATCTCGAGAGCGAACTGCCGGCGGGGACGAAGATAAGGCTGGTCGGCAGCAGGAAGAAGGACATTGTCGTGCTGGTGACCAAGGAACACCATTGTCTGGGTGATCTCCTGCTGAGAAATGAGTTCAACCGGCTTGCGGCGAGAATTCAAGCGGTGGTGAGCAACCACGAGGTGCTTCGCTCGCTGGTCGAACGTTTCGGCATACCGTTCCATTTCGTAAGCCACGAGGGCGTGTCGCGGGAGAACCATGAGGCCGAAGTGCTGCGTGTGCTCGAATCGTACAGGCCTGAATTCCTGGTGCTCGCGAAATACATGCGCATCCTCTCGCCTGAATTCGTTGCGCACTATCCGAACAGGATAATCAATATCCACCACTCGTTTTTGCCCGCGTTCATCGGCGCGAATCCGTACCGTCAGGCGTACGAGCGCGGCGTGAAGATAATAGGGGCCACCGCGCATTTTGTCAACCAGAGCCTCGACGAAGGGCCGATCATTCATCAGAGCATCATACCTGTCGACCACACGCACAGTGTGGATGATATGATGCAGGCGGGCAGGGACGTCGAGAAGACTGTGCTCGCGAAGGCGCTCAATCTTGTCTTCGAGGAAAGAGTGTTCGTCGACGGCAATAAAACGATCATCTTCGATTGAGTGACCCTTCCGGTATTCCGCGCTCTTTCCGTCACCTCATCAATGCGGACAGCTCGATCAGCGGACTGTAGAATTTCACCACGCTGTAGTAGCTTTCCTCATTGTCCTCGATACCGTAACGCTCTTTAATCACGCTGTCATCCCCGACATGTCCCGCGCGCAGCACCGTTCCGTTTGTGATGAGAACAATATTTTCGCGATCGTGCTCGTCCCGTCGTTTGAAAAACATTGCTACCGGCATGCTCGCGCGGAGGAGAACATCTGAAAGCATGAAGAGCCCTCCGAGGCTGATGTTGAGAATCCTTGCCGATGCCCGCTCCGGTTTGAAGGCGGTGCTGTAATTTTCGTCACCCATGGCAGTATAGTATTCGTATTCGAGTGTGATGTCTGCCTCGTGGCGGTTGTGCTCTCGTCTTTCGATCATTCGTCCACCTCCTGAATATAATAGATAATAGCCTTACAGGTGAACTGTTTCAATAATTTTGAGTTCGGAATTGAAGCCCGTTTCGGGTAGTGAGGATATAAAAAGAGGAACACGTAACAGGTGTTCCTCTTTTATGCGTAATAACGGATTTATTTACTTTTTAATTCCGTATCATGTGCAGCGGCGCTATCGTGCCGGAGTATTCTGTGCGGGTGCTGCCGGTTTTGCTTCCTGGCTGGCGGCGTTGTTCTGGCCTCTTTTTGCGCACTGCCTGCCCTGGCGAGCGCCACGGCACTCTTTTCTTTCAACGCGTCTTTCCTGGGTCTGGGCCGCTTTGCCTTCGCGGGGAGTTGTTGATTTGGCTTCCTGGCTGTAAAGGGGGAGCGCAACCGCAACTGCGAACGCGCAAACTGCTACAAATACTTTTCTCATTGGTAAAACACCTCTGTTTAAAATTGATATAACTATAAGAACAATAGGATTGCAATTGTTACAGAAATAGCAGGACGATCCACAAAAAATTAAACGTACACAAGGGCTCCCCTTACAGGGGGGATGCGGGAGCCCCTGTTGACCATGAAAGGCGTATAGCTTTCAGAGATTTTTATCAAGAAGGAGAAGCTCGCGGGGCGGCGGATCGCCGGCATTGCTCTTCCGTCCCCTGATAGGCGCGGGCGCCGGAGGGATGCGTCCGTCCCCGACCGTCGGCGCGAAGGCCGCGTTCATCGCCACAAGCTTTGCCTGGAGCGCGAGCTGGCCCCTGCGCGCAAGCTCGGTCGCCTGCGAGAGCACTCGCATGCTTTCCTGCGGGCTGTGAAATCCGGTGCTGTTCTCGCTGAAAATGAAGTCCCAGCGCAGACTTGCCCGCCGGTGGAATTCACGCGGCTCTTTGAGGACTTCATCCACTACCGCGGCCGGCTGGTATTTCAGTAGATCGCGCGCTTTTGCGATATCGTCGACAAGCGCGAGTATCGCTTTCTCGGATGAGCGCAGCGCCAGCACCGTCCTGTGCTGAATGAACTGCACGCGAGCTTTCAGCTCCTCGCCGGAGATCGAGTGGCAGTTGCGGCAGGTCGCCTCGATGCGCTGCAGAGGCGATATGATCATGTGATCGGTTACCTTGACCGCGCCGGAACGCCTGTACGGCATGTGGCAGTCGGTGCAGGTCACGCCGCTTCGCGCGTGCACGCCGCTCGAGAAAAGCTCAGTTTCCGGGTGCTGCATCTTGATCATCGGCGCGCCGCTTTCTTTATGAACGAAGTCGTGGGGGAAATTGGGTCGTACCGAATCGTAATACGCCTCGATCATCTCTATCTTAAGCGCTTCTCCTTTTGGCCACTTCCGCCACGGGAAGGTGAGCTCCGAGGTGCCTTTCAGGAAATAGTACTCCACGTGGCACTGCTGGCACACGTGCGAGCGCATCTCCGCGCGCGAGGCGACGATTCCCTGTACGGGATCTTCTTTATATCCCCGCGCGACCATCGCTTTGATGTAGGCGGGCCGGGTGATGCGGAGTGACATGTCGACCGGCGAGTGGCAGTCCGCGCACGCCCCGCCGAGCTGCGATCCGTACTGGGTGTTGCCGTGCTCTTTATCCAGTTTTGCCACGAGCTCCATGTACGGCGTGCCGTTGAATTGTATCCACCCCAACTGCCGTATGAGCTTCGGCGCCCAGCTGGAGTGGCAGTTCATGCAGGCGCCCGGCTGGCCCTTGAACGCGGGAAACCCGTGCGCGTTAAGCCATTCTTTGTTGTTGCGGAAGGTTTCGCGCTGATCGACCTGTGCGTAATAGTGGTTGCGTTCCTCGTTGAAGTCGGCGGCGAACGGATAGCCGGCCCAGAGGCGGGTCAGTTGCGGATACCTGATGAGCTTCGAATACGGAAGGCTTCCGCCGAACGGGGTCGGCCTGCTTTCATCGCGCATCCTGACATAGTCCTCGTAGGCGAGAGGGAAATTTTTTCCCCATTTTTCGGGATCCACATCATCGTCGGATACAGGATACATGATGAGAGGATACCGCCGTGCCGAAAGGCGCTTCTCGAAGATGTCGGTCAGCAGCGCCGCGAGGGCGGCCGTGAGAAGAATGCCCGCTATGAAGGCAATCAGGATGAGCCGTTTGTCGGATAGATCGAATTTGAATTTCATGACAACCTCGCTTGTTTAGCGGTGATGCGCGTGCCCCGTCGACCGGTGGCAGCCAAGACATGAAAGCGGTTCCTGCCGCCCGTTCACGCCGCTCGCGGCGTAGTAGGCCATCCATTCGTGGCAACGACTGCAGTTGGCCTCGACGACGTCCCTGCTTCTCGCGCGCGCTTCAATATTGATCGGCACGCTCATGAACGTAAATACCAGACTGTGATAGAAGCCGTTCTCGGATTTCACGAACCATTTTCCTAAAAAGCCGTGCGGAAGATGGCAGTCGTTGCAGCCGGCCACGTGCCGGTGATCGCCTTTCATCCATCCCTCGAACACTTGGTTCATCGCGTGGCAGTTCACGCACGCCTGAGGGTCCGCGCTCAGGTAGGAAAATCCCCTGGCGTAGATAAAGGTGTACGCTCCAAGTCCGATGAACGCGCCGAGAAGAAAAGCGATAACGACGCCCCACTTCCTGTTTGTCAGGAAAATGCGGTGCGCAAGGGACGCTATAGTCCCGAATAGGTTTTGTATATGGTCTGGTAGATGCATAAATGATCGTTAAAGTGAGAATAGTGTATAGTATAAAAAAATTATGTCAAGAGGTTTTTGATGAGGAAGAGGAGGGAAGTCCGCGAAGGCTGAAACTTTTTTCGCGCCTCCGCGGGAGGCTGAGTAAAATCCTACCGTGTGATCAGCTTTACCTTCGCAAGCCTTTCATTGTCGACGAAGATGAGGTTGATGAAATTGCTTCCCTTGAGAGAATAATTTTTCGATCTCATGAAAGCGGTCACTGTGGCCGAGGTGTCAATTTTATTGTAGAGAAGCGTCTCAATGCAGAATACGGCGGGCCTGTATTTCCTGAAATCAATGGTTTTGAGAATCGGCATTTCCATTCCTTCCACGTCGATCGAGAATAGATCGGGAGCCTTGCCGTTGAAATGAGTTTCGAAGATATTACCGACGGTCATGAGCGGCATTTTTATAACGCGATTGAGCTTCATGGTCCCTTCGGAAAGCTTCTCTGCGTTTGTGGCGGCCTCTTTTGAGAAAGTATTCCATGCCGAGCCGTCTCCGGGCCCGATGATGTAGTAATCAACTTCTCTCGCCTCGCTCGTGCCGATGCCGCAGTTCAGAACTGTATCGCCGTTTCGCTCTTTAACGAGGTCTTTGTACATCGCCGGGTTCGGCTCAACGAGCACGCCGCGACTTCCGCTCCTGTAAAAATAGTAGGTGTTGTTGTCCCTTTTGGGATAGGCGGCCCCTATGTCGATATAGGTTGGATTCTTTATGCCGATGTAGTAGAAAATGTTCTCAATGATCAGGTCTTCGCCGCACTGAGAGAACGATTCGCGGTGATCGGGAATGTTTGGTGCCGGCGCGGTGGGGCGATTGCGGTAGTGTGTCAGCTTCATGGTGCCGGCGCCAAGCGCGATTCCGGCGATGAGTGCCAGGATGAGCGTTGTCTTTTTCATTGCGAATAACCTCGAATGACCGCCACGATAGGGAGAGGGAGGGAAATGTCAATCATTTCAAAAGGTTTTTGATTGTTGCAAGATTGTTATGATGAAAAAGTGAAGTTACGCATCCGTATCCTCCCACCGGTAACGTCGTACGCAGCAGGAAAAGATGAACAGCGCCGCGGCCGAGGCGAGCGCGATAGCGCAGAAGGGAAGCCACACTTTCCACGGATGGTAGGCGCGCCAGAGAAGAGAAGTTGTATCCGCCGGAGAGAGGGACATTTCGCGCGTGAGTAAGGTGAAGGCGTCGGACCTGGCGGGCATGTCGCTTACATTAAGATGTTCGCCTAAATAGCGCAGCGCCAGCGCGGCCTTTTCGCCGGCCCGGTCATAGAGATTTCCTCCGAGAAACGATCCGTATCCCCAACCGATAGCAAACGGGATGTTGGCATATCCCATGTAGAGCGCCTTTTTGTCGTCGGGAGCGATAACCCCGAGGAACTCGTTCATCTTGGGCGAGCAGAGCATCTCACCGATTGAGAAGAGCATGATGCCGGCAAGGCATGTTACGATCGACATGGTCGATCCGACGACGAGCATGCCGATCTCGGCGATTGCCACTCCGAGCACCATCGACGAGAGGCGTCGCATGCGCCGGTTGACGAACCATGAAAGGGGCGCGACGAGCAGGATGATGAGGAGCGGATTAAGGTTGATGACCCATTCCTGCGCGATCTGCGGTCCGGTGCCGCGGTCAGCGGCCAGCATGAAAGACGGAAGGTGGGCTGCCAGGGCGGAGCTGTCGATCCAGTCGACGATGAAGTTGGGAAGCATGTCGAATAACTGCATGAGCGATGCCCAGAATGCGGATGCGATCAGAAGAAAGGCGATGAGCCGCGGTTTCAGGATTTCCCGCGCGGTGGTGAGGATCACCTCTTTCACACCGCCTGTATCGGCAATGCCGGAACCGGCTTCGCGATAGGTCGCGAGCCAGAAGAAGTTTACGCAGACGAGCACCGCGCATCCGTAAAAGACCGCGGGCCACGAGTAGCCGTAGAGGAAGTGCGCGAGCGGCGGCCCGAGAAATCCGCCGATGTTGACAACCATGTAGAAGTATCCCCAGCCGACGCCCGAGGATTCTTCGTCGAGCGTTTTTACGAACGTCCCCTGGATCGGAGGTTTGAAGACCGCAGTGCCGGCGGCGAGGACCATGCATCCGGCAAAGAACGGCCAGAACTCGCGCTGTGTGGCCATGATGACATAGCCCGCGGCTTTGAGCGCGATCGCGAGAACGATCTGGCGTTTGTAGCCGTAGCGGTCGGCGAATCCCCCCGTAAACACCGGAAGTAGCGACTGGACAAGCGCCCACCAGAGAAAGATGAATCCCTTGTCGGACTGGCTGAAGTGCAGGCCACCGATTTCGTCGGCCTGTGCGATGTAGATCGGGATGACGGTGCGCACGCCGTAGTAGGCCATCCGCTCGATCATCTCCATGATGTTGGCGGCCCAGAACGGCCAGGTGAGCGAGCGAGTTCCGGCGATGAAGGAGCGGTGAGGTGTCAGGCCGGCTTGACTCATCGCGGGCGCGGTATTATGATTCGACAAGCGGAGCGATTGTGCCGAAGAGCGCGCTTTCTTCACGTAGCTTCTGTTCGCTTCCGATCACGCAGATGTTGTTTTCCTGCGCCAGGGACGATAAAAGGCCGGCGAAGCCGCGGATGTCCTTCTGCGTGACGCCGAGCGCTTCCTCGCGTTCCCGCTGCAGGTCGTCATGGGTTACGTTGCTGAAATAATGCCGGACGGCGAGCTCGCCCTTCTGCGACGGCGTCATGTGCTGGTCGAGGTCTGAGATGGTGCCGATGACGTATTTCGTCATCTCCCGTGCGTTCGCTTCGAACGCGCGAAGGTATTCTGCGGTTTCGTCAAATACGCGCAGCGTTTTCAAGAGGTTCGGATCGCGGTACGATACGAGCGACATGTTACCGTTGCGCTGGAGTGATATGAAAGCGCCGTACGCTCCGCCCTGTACGCGCACCCGGTTCCAGAGGTAATCGAGGCGGACAATGGAGCTGAGCGCGTGCATCCTGCCGTTGAAGGTTATGCCGCTTCCGATGAAGTTGCATGCCTTCGATACGAACTGGACCTGTCCCTGCGGAAGGTAGAATCCTTCGTTCAGGGATTTGGGCGTAAAACCGTAGCGCAGCGAGGCGGAAGCATGCGAGGGGAGAATGGACGCGATCGAACCGAACTGTTCGGCGAAGAGGGCGTATCCGTCATCTTCGCACGTTACGCTCGCCGTCATGTTCGCCGCACTGAAAATCATTTTCGCAACAGCCGCGCAGTTCGCCTCAATTTCGGGAAAGCGGGACTCGAATTCGCGGTCGAGCGCCGCGATGAACCGGTAAAAGGAAATTCCCGAAACCAGGTCTTCGTAGCGCTCAACCGGGGAAATGTAGGAGAGCGCACGTTTGCGCGCGATGATGTGGCCCTGCGGGGCGAAGCGCATCTCAAGGCGGGATTTCATTTCCCTGATCACTTCGCGAAGGCGGGCCGCGTCGCTGAACAATGTCCCGGTGATGATCTCGCCGATGAGCGGCAGGGCATTCCTGATGTCGCCGTAGAGCATTTTTGAATTCACGATGAAGCGCGGCAGGTAGGTGTCGGCGCTGTCCTTTGCTGAATAGGTGGCGATGGCGAAGGATGTTCCTCCGGTGTAGCGGTTGAGCAGGTTGGATATTTCCGCGTAGGTCCGTTTGGCGGTGCCGATCTTGCCGAGAAGCGCCGCCACGAGTCCGACGTACGGAAGCAGACGCTCTTCGATCACCGTCGGATCGAAAAGAAGGCAGGCGTAGGCGATCTTGCTGGTCTTGAGGGGGATATGAAGCACTCTTATGCCGCCCTCGGATTTCTCCAGCCGCGGGATCTTTTCAGCTTTCGGGTTGATATCTCCGAGCGCGAGCATCGGCAGCTTTTCGAGGTCTTCATCGCGGTCGGGGGCGGCCTGGTACTCTTTCAGGTCACGGTTGCGCGCGATCAGCTTTTCAATTTCAGCCTGTCCGAGCGATTGCTTGTAACGGGCGAGCGTATCCCTTACCGTCGCGTCCCTTTTTTCAGCAAGGCCCTTCTCCGGAGCGAGAACGAGGAGCGAGCTGTGCGTGTTGTCAAGAAGCCTGTGCCTGATCAGCGATTCAAAATATCCCCGCCCTGCATCGGCTTTGATCTTTTCAAGGACAGGCTCGAACGAAAAATGGCTGAGCGGCGAATCATCGTAAAGCCAGCTTTCAAGCGCAACTATGTTGAAATAGAGACCTTTCGGGTAGCGCGAAAATTCAGCTTCGCGAAGCTGGAATTCGACATGGTGGATGCTTCCCTCGATGAGATCGCGGTCGATCCCGTCGGATACGAGGCGGCGCAGACAGGATTCCGTGATTCTTTCAAATTCGGCCGCGCGTTCAGCGTCAGAGTGCTTCAGTATGATCGAGAAAAACGGCTGAAGGATTCCGCTCTCGAACACGCCCATGACGTCTTTGCCGAGTCCGGATTTCAGGAGCTCCTGCTTGAGCGGGGAGGCCGGCGTTCCGAGCAGTATGCGGTTCAATATCTCCATGCCGTAGCGTAGCTCTGTGTCCGTCGCGGTCCCGATGACGTAGTTCAGGGCCATGTCGGTCTTGCCTGCGGGATCGTCGTCCGGTGAGACCGGATAGGCGAAAGTCGTCTTCGCGCGGGAGGCGAGCGGTTTCTGCCGGCCGATGGCGGAGTCCATCTCCATGCGGTCGAACGCGCTCAGGTATTCACGGTTGATGAATTCGAGCTCCCTGCCTGTATCCCCGTTGCCGTAAAGAAAAATATAACTGTTCGAAGGATGATAATAGGTCCGGTGAAACGCGAGAAACGTTTCATTGTTAAGGGACGGTATGGCCTCGGGGTCGCCGCCTGACTCGAACCGGTAGATTGAATCGGGATAGAGTGATTTCTGAATGTAGGAGAAGAGCAGGTTTTCGGGCGAGGAGAACGCGCCGCGCATCTCGTTGTACACGACGCCCTTGTAGCTGATTTCGTCGTCGGGATTTTCAAGCTCATGGTGCCAGCCTTCCTGCATGAGCGTCCTTTCGGAGTGGTAGATGTTGGGATAGAACACAGAGTCAAGATAGACATCCATGAGGTTGAAGAAATCCTTCTCGTTCTTGCTTGCGACCGGATACATCGTCTTGTCGGGAAAGGTCATTGCGTTCAGAAAGGTGTTGAGCGAGCCCTTGAGGAGCTCCACGAACGGCTCCTTGGTCGGGAACTTGCGCGATCCGGTAAGCACGGAATGCTCAAGGATGTGCGGCAGGCCCGTGTCGTCCGCGGGGGGCGTCCTGAAGGATATCGAGAAGACCCGGTTGTCGTCATCGGACTCAAGCTTTAAAAGCCTGGCGCCGGTTCTGTCATGAGTGAAGATAAGGGCGGTCGAATTAATCTCGGGTATCACCTTTTTTTCCAGCAGGGTGAAACCATGCAGTGTCGTGTTGAGTTGAATATCCATATTCGCTCCTCGTTGATAAGGTTCCGCACCATTCCGGGCCTGACAGGTGATCATTGTATACAGATGTTTCCCCTCGGAGTAAAGGAAAATTTTGTGGATTGCCGAAATTATCGGGGTTGACGATATTCAAGTCTCATTTACAGTGTAGTCAGGTATTATTAATCACATTTATTTACAGAATGATAATCGTGACTTCATCTCTTAAGGGGAAAGGATGGTATCAGGATGCTTGAAAAGTTTGAAGCCATTATAACGTCACGGTATAAGACGGAAAGTTTTCTCATCCAGAAAAAGGCGCAGACGCTTTTTTATTTTTCCCTCCTGGTGGCCTTGCTGATGATCCTGCTGTTTGCCGCGTTTACGCTGTTCAATCGAGAGATTCTGCTTCAGGCGGGAGTTGTTATTGTTACTGTTTTTCTGGTGTGTATTGTAACTATAGGCATCCTGAAATCAGGGCATTACGACGCGGCGGCGAATTTTATTACAGGCATAATGTCGATTGCCGTTACTGCAGGGCTTCTTATGAAAATCAACAGGGACGCTTATGCCGGATACACAACCTACATTTATTTCATGCTGTTCCTTATCGTACAGGCGATACTCTTCTGCAAACGCTATTTTATGATACTCATATCGCTGCTGTTCCTTGCTTCTGATTTTGCATTTTTTTTCCTGGCGCGCCATAATCTCGATCCGACCAGCTTAAAGGCAGCCCGAGTCGGGCTTATTGATACAAGCTTCACCATAGTACTCACATTGCTGGTGGGGAGCGCGCTCATAAGCATTGTCACGCAATCAATAGAGCGGGCGGAACACGAGTCAAAGAAAAGCGAGGAAAACTTCAACCGGGCGCAGAAACTCCTTGATTCGCTCAGGGACGCGTCGAACGATCTGGCCGCCTCATCGGAAGAGCTTTCGCAGATGGCATCATCATTTTCGGAAAACACTCAGAACCAGGCGGCCTCCGCGGAGGAGATCATGGCGACGGTGGAGGAGGTTTCTGCCGGCGTGGATAATGTGACCGGCGGGGCCCGCGAGCAGTTTGAGCGGATGAAAGGGCTTCTTGACAGGATACGGGTCCTATCGGAGACGATCCTCGGCATGGGCACCACGATTAAAATGGCGATGAACGTAACGAAGGATATCACCGGTTACGCCGGGGAGGGCGAGAAATCCCTCAGGTCGATGAGCGAAAGCATGAACAAGATCACCGGCAGCTCGAATGAGATGACGAATATCGTGGGTATCATAAATGATATATCCGACAAAATCAACCTGCTTTCGCTCAACGCCGCAATTGAGGCAGCGAGGGCGGGTGACGCCGGACGGGGCTTCGCGGTCGTTGCCGATGAGATATCGAAGCTGGCGGACCAGACCTCGGTGAGCATCAAGGAGATCGATTCCCATATCCGGCTCAATAACGATGAGATAACGCGGGGCACCAAAACCGTCGAAGAGACCGTTTCGACGATCAGCAAGATCATCGAGGGGGTGAATTCGATAAATGTGATGATCGATGAGATCTCGGGACAGATGGAACGCCAGCAGGAGCTCAATTCGCAGGTGAATTCCGAGTCCGAAAACGCGATGAACCGTTCGGATGAAATGCGGCTGGCAACAGAGGAACAGAAATCGGCGGTCAATGAGATTGCGCGCTCGATATCAAATGTGAACGAGCTCACGCAGTCAAATTCAGCCGGGGCCGAGCGCCTGTTTACCCACTCGAGGGGAGTGCGGGAGCTTGCTGAAAGCCTGAAGCGTCAGCTCGGGGCTTACGGCGAGAATTAAATCCCTCCGAAGTATCAAGGTATTGAAAAAGAGATGCCCATCACAGGCTTTAGTGACAGATAATCTTTTATGCATATTTCCTGAAAAAATATTATGAAAGAGATGCAATAATGATTGACAAAATCAATGAATGAGTATAAGTGGGTTGCAGCATATCAACAGTGAGGTTTGTCGATTTCTTCCAGAATCCCCCTTTCTTTTGCATATCAAAGTAAAGCGTGAGGTTTTTGGCGCAAAAGTACCTGTCAGGATATGCATAGATTATTTTTAAGGAGTTTTAGCATGCCAATCGGTGTAGTGAAATGGTTTAATGACAAAAAGGGATTCGGCTTTATTTCCCAGGAAGATGGCAGTGATGTCTTCGTGCATTACACGGGTATTGCAGGTGACGGGTTCAGGACGCTTAATGACGGTGATAAAGTTGAATTCGAGATTGAAAACAGTGATAAGGGTCCTCGTGCTGTTTCAGTTAAATTAATATAGTTGTTTACTACCTTTCATGAAAAGTTAAAGGCTGTCCGTTGTGTCGGACAGCCTTTTTTTATTCCTCTTCACGGCCGTGCCGTGCCTGGTTACTTTGATTCTTTGATCTTTGCTTTCAGCGCTTCGGTTTTGAAGTTCTTGGTGAACGTGAACTTGGGAACCTTGGTTGCCTTCTTGGCGGGGATTTTGATTTCGTCGCCGGTTATAGGATTGCGGCCGATTCTCGCCTTGGTCGCGGGTTTTACCTTTACGAACACCTTGCCCATCTTTCCGAGCGGGACTCTTTCTCCGCGCATGACGCCGGCATTGATAATCTCGAAAAGGTCCTCCAGGATTTCCTTTGCCTGCTTTTTGGGAATTTCATGCTTCTCTGCGAGATAGTCCGAGATTGTCGTCGCGGTGCATTTGTCCGGGATGGCGACTTTCTTTTTATTGCTGGTTGGTTTTTGAGCCTTAGCCATAGTATCTCCTCGAATATTGATTAAGAAACGTTTTTAACTCGTGTGAGTGTTCCGTTTAAAGACAGGCCTTGAAAAGCCGATTTATGTCAATTAACTTTTTTCTAAAAACCGTACAGAGCGCCGGCAGTGTCAGAAATCCCCGGTATGAATAATGTTCCGTGATTGAGAAACCGTTACAGGCGTTACATCTCATCATCAGGGTGCAGGATATGAAAACCCGCCGGCGGGAAAGGCGATCCTTCCGGGGCGTCATTTCCCGCAAATGCCATAGTTTTAACCACCTGCTCCGCCGCGAGTGACGGCGCCATTCCCCGTTCAAGAATAAAATCGAGGTAGGTGAATTCAATAATCGCGCTCGCGGCCCAGTCGACCGAAGTGGTATATCCGGAAACAGGAAACCGTCTGAGCGCATGAAGTTCCGCGGCGATGGAACCATCGCCTGTCTGATTCATTATCAGGCATGAAGAAAAATGAACAAGGGCAAGCGAGTCCGCGTAGCGTACGCCTTCGAGCAGGGGCGCGGCGCCAATAACACCGCCCATGGCATTCAGACCGTCGTTTGTCGCGTGGGATGCGACCACGAGCACCACGGGTTCGGGGATATACATGAGGCCGCGCGACCACTGCCGCAGGCTGTCCCCGTCGGTAAAGAACCGGTGCCGTATGCTGACATGAGGAAGCCGTGAAAAGAACTCTTCCAGCATTCCCCCGAACGAGTATTCCTTTTCCATAAGATACCGCTGCCAGTGGGCTTCCAGGACCACGAGCCAGATTATTCCCTGCATCGGCATCATGCGCTGTCCCTGCCACTGCTGCCAGGAGGACTGACCGTCCTGTTTCCATTCGCCGGAAAAGCTCATCTGGTCGTCGCTTAACTGGAAGATGCCTTGACCTGCGGCCTGCGGCTCCCGGTAGGAGAAGGAAAGGCGATTTCCGTCAATAGTGCCTTTGATGTCCGATGACCCGCCAAGTTCGTAAAAACCGAGCACGGAGCCGTCATCCTCGTGCACGAGCCGAAGCGGCCCGAAGCTGCTGTTCCATATCCCGTCGTACTGACGCTCACCGGTCCAGTCGAACCATCTGTCGGATCCTTCCGGACGCCATTTGCCCGCGAAGCGGCACGGTCGCACAAGGTCGAACCATCCTTCTCCGGCGACAGATGGCTCCCTGTAACGGAACGTGAGGCGCCTGCCTGAAACGGCGCCTTCGATCTCGCCCTGCGTGGCGCCGAACCGGTATTCTCCGCGTAGTCTGTCGCCGCTGCGTGTGATTTCAAGCGGGCCGAAGGTGGAAATCCATTTCCCCGTGAAATCGGCATCCCGATCCGGCGGTCCGGACCGGGATGCGTTGTGTTTTTTAAAGAGCATGGTGCTGTACCGTGAAAGATGTAAGTTGCGAACTTATCATTTTTCCATTTCCCTGCGCTTGAGCTCCTTGCGGTCGGCTTTCCCCACGGGAGTCAGGGGAAGGTCGTCGAGGAACTCGACTTCGCGCGGCACTTTGTAGGGGATCAGGTTTTCCTTACAGAATGCAAGCACATCTTCGGCGGTCATCGACTCGCCGGGCTTCAGTACGACGCAGAGCTTGATCGCCTCTCCGCGCTTTTCATCGGGCACGCCGAAGGCGCAGGCGCGCAGGACTTTCGGGTGGGTATACATCAGCTCATCTATGTCTCTCGGATACACATTGAATCCGCTTGAGATGACCATGTCCTTCTTCCTGTCCACGATGAAGACGTGGCCGTCCTGGTCCAGATAGCCTATATCCCCCGTGTAGAACCAGCCGTCGCGGATTGCCTGCGCGGTTTCGTCGGGCTTGTTCCAGTACTCAGACATGATGCTCGGGCCTTTCGCGATTATCTCGCCTGGCTCGCCGAGCGGCATGTCCTTCGTGCCGGTGTCGATATCCACTATCCTGATGTCGTTGTCCGGCATCGGAAGGCCAACGCCGCCGGGCTTTCGCAGCGTCTTGAGCGGGTTGACGGTGAGCACGTTCGAGCTTTCGGACATGCCGTACCCTTCGGTAATGATGGCGCCGGAGAGGGCCTCAAACGTTTTGAGCGCCTCAAGCGCGAGCGGGGCGGAGCCGGATATCATCCCCTTGATTGAGCGGATCTTCGATTTCGATATGTCGGGATGCTGGTTCAGGCCTATGATCATCGTCGGTACGGCGGCAAAGAAATTAGGTTCATGCTGGTTGACCGCTGCGAGAATATTGTCTGTCGTCGGCTGCGGGACGAGCACGATCGTGCCTCCGGCCACAAGGTTGATGTTGACGTTGGTGTTGAACCCGTAAATGTGGTAGAGCGGGATCGCCGCGAGGCTTTTGAGTACCTCGGACTTTTCCATGATCGGCGAGAGCCAGTAGTTCTCCTGGTAGGCAAGGGCGAGGATGTTCCTGTTCCGGAGCACGCAGCCCTTGGAAACGCCGGTCGTGCCTCCCGTATACTGGAGCATGGCGATATCGTCGGTATATACTTTTACATCAGGTTCCACGTCCTTGCCAGCTTCGATCAGCTCATCGAAATCATACATGCCTGCGCCTTTTTCTATCTCGATCGGCATGGCCTTCACCTGGAAGGTGATCAGGTGTTTTAAGGGCGTCTTTCCCTCCTTGTGGATGGCGATCGGTGCTTTTGAGAGCAGTCCCATGACTATCATCGTCTCGGCGCCGCTGTCCTCGAGATAGTGGGCTATTTCCGGCGCGGGGGCGAGGGGATTTATCGGCACCACTATCGCTCCGAGTTTGAAACAGGCCTGAAGGGCGATAACGTACTGGGGGACATTGGGGATCATCAGCGCGACACGGTCGCCTTTCTTTACTCCCATTCCGGTGAGGGTACTGGCGAGGCGGCAGGCCCGTGAATTGCATTCGGCATAGGTGATGACAATATCGTTGAGTACGAGATAGTCGCGCTCCGGGTGGCTGATCACATGGTGATGAAAAAGATCCCGCAGGGCGAGGGGGGGGTAAAAGATCGAATACGGCACGCCTTTATCATACAGCCTGTTCCAGATTTTCTCCATGAAAGACCTCCAGATGATTACAGATATGATTTCATACTAAGCGGTCGGAGTATCCCCCATCTTTATACACAAGTAAAGATTAATTTTTTATGAAATATTGATTATTTATCAGTAAAACATCTGACCGTGGCGGATCGGGAAGGTTGGAATCGGTTTATTGTAATGAAAAAGCCCTTCACCGGAACGGGAAGGGCTTCACTTGTCCCCGGGGCGGATACGAATTATCATTTCACCAGGGAAGGCTCCTTAACGTAGGAAATACCATCAAGGACCATTTCCCACCTGCCGTTCGTCTCTTTGGGAGGGGAAGTTATTTTCATGGTTTTTGATATCGGTCCGAAACCTATGGTGAGAGAATCGTTCGAGAAGGTGCTTGTGCCGCCGGATACATCCACGTTTGCGGTTTTGAGATCGCCGCTGCCGTCCAGGTAAATGTGCACAAAAGTGTTGTCCTGTGCGACCCACTTTCCGGCAAAGACTTTCTGTTCATCCGTAAGCGGTTTCTTATTCCCGCACGTGGTAAGAGAAACGAACGCCATTACCGCCATAAATGCGGTAAATGATAGAATCATTCTCTTCATAAGTCCATAACCCAATCAATATTTTTATGTTTTTATACAGTAAATAACCTTGTGAAAATGTCAACCCCGATTTTACTTTATCAAATAGTTTATTCCAATCCTCTACAGAGCATTTATACAATTTTTTTTCCGCTGCTGATGCAACCTTCATTTCTATTGATGCCGCAGAAACATGCAGTACGGCAATTAGCGCCGCGTCAAATCTGGATCTTGAAGTTTACTATCCTGGGTTTGACGAGCTTTTCAAAGTCTTTATAGCGCATCTTGATCAGCTCGGTATGCGATCCGGCGTTGAAAACGATTTCGGGGTCCCTGGTCAGCTCTTCGGAGATGATCTCCTCAACTCCGTACAGGTTCCCGAAAGGCGGCATAGCTCCTATTTCGCAATCAGGAAACATATTGGCAAAATCCGATTCCCGCGCCAGCTCAACATCCTCGGTTGAAAAAAGGTTTTTGAGAAAGCGCAGATTTACCATCTGGCTGGCGGGTAGGGCCGCCATCTTTAATTCACCGTTTATCCTGACCATAATCGTTTTTACCATCTCTTTCCCTGAAACATGGGCCACATGCGCTGTTTTCTGCGCGGTAAACGCCAGCGGGTGCGGGATGGTGCTGTATGAAACGTGATTATTGTCAAGATAATCTTTCAGTCTCTTACATGGCATACATATACCTCCATCTTGAAATTTCTGTACTAATAAATATACATGTTTAGTTAATATTAGTCAAATATAGATGGAATAAAAATGAAATATGTCGTTATGGGCGTGGAGAGGAATGTCCGGGGTAGTTCTATTTTCTGTCGAGTATCGACTTCATTTCATTGGAGCGCTCGTCAAGCCTGTTAGAGAGCTGCTGCAGTCCTTTAAGGCTTGTCGAGACTTCCCTGCCGAGGCGGCGCATGTTCTCGAACCATTCGATTATCTGGCGGATAAAGCTGTTCTGGCGGTCGGCGTTTTCAATAACGTCTTTAGCGGCCTTATCGACTTCGACGAATGATGAATACAGCACCCTGCTTTCATCGAGCTCCTTTTCGGTGTTCCGGTTGAGGGTTTCCATGAAACCTGAGTTTTCTTTGACGAAGGATATGATTTTCGAGAGATAACCGGCAAGGTTCTCTATTGTCATCGAGGCGTTCTCAATGTTGCCGACCGTGCTCCCGATGATCGTGGCGATCTCCTTTGAGGAATCGACGCTCATCGTCGCCAGTTTCGATATCTCATCGGCGACGACAGCGAATCCCCTGCCGTGTTCACCCGCGCGCGCCGATTCGATCGCGGCGTTGAGCGAGAGGAGGTTGGTCTTGTCGGCGATCTCGCTTATCGTCCGTGAGATCTCCTCAATCTTTTTGGAGTCTTCTTTCATGCCGGTGATGAGCCGGATCGTATCGTTGATCTTCTGTTCGTTGATCTCCGCGAGTCCGAGCGCCTCGCCCGCGTTGGCGCGCTGGTGGGAGCTGTCTCCATGGATCTTCTCCATGAGGCCGGATATGTCCCTGATCCTGAGATAATTCTCCTCGACGGTGCGATACTGAAAATTTGATTTCTCGCGAATGACTTCTATGCTTTCAGAGATTTCCTTTGCGATCTGTTCCACCTCGGACATCAGCTTTCCGTGTTTTGCGAGGATGCCGTCAATTTCCACGGATGAAGTGCGCAGCTCGCCGCTCCCCTGTACGAGATCGGCCGTGGTGTTGGATACGGTATCAAGTATGCGTTCCATGCGCTGGAGGTTTTCCGCCGAAGCCTGTTCGGCTTCCTGAAGCCGCGACATATTGCGCGTGGTGAACTCGGCCATTTTGTAGATAAAATACGTAAACGCGACGAGGAACAGTATTTTGGGGACCTCGGTGGAGACCCTGAGCGTATCGAGATTGAAAAATTCACGCACATTGGTGGTGAACCGCATGCCGCCGAGAAAGATCGCGATGAGAAGCAGGCTGACATAGGTGAGGATTGCCAGTGAGCCGGCATAGATGTTGAGCGATTTGTTGTAGCGGAGCGCGGTCATTATAAGAAAAAGGAAATACACAATGAAGGACGCCGGCTCCTTCATGGCCAGGCCGTAACCGACGCCGGGGACAAAGTGAAGGGAATACTTCAGCACGAATACGAGGAGAAACTCGGTGGTGACGGATATATAAACCAGAGAATTCGATATTCTGTTCCTGAGAATAAACACCTGGTTTACGATTGCCAGTGCGGTGAAGACGGCTGTTGCCCCGAGTATGGAGCCCCACGACCATGGGCCGGATTGCCCTTTATACGCTGAAAACGCGGCTATGAGGAAAAAGAGGATGAATAAGACCCGCATTCTGTTGATAAGGCGTTCGGTCGCGATAGTGCTCATTAATCGCTCGTCTCCAGGTAATAATATAGAGCAAAAATGTATATACGGTGCTGAAATTATGTACTGATTGAATATCGATTTGTCAACGAATAATCGGGGATGCGGGGGAAAATAAGCGATAGTAAACCGATTGTTGTCCTGGATCTCTCGGAAATGTAAAGCTTCGCTTTCCATTTCACTCGTTTGCTCGACAATAAAAGGAGACGCGGTCTTCCGCGTCTCCCTGTACGTGCTATGCCTGTTTGTGTATGTAATGAAACGCGCTGCGGCGAAACTGTTACTGCTCCCCGCGTTCGTCATGCACCTGCCCGATGGGCTCGTCGTTCTGGTATCCGATCGGCACATGGTAGTACTGGAACGGCTGTTCGGCTAGCCATTGCGCCTTTCTGTTCCAGGAGAAAAGGTCGCGCGCCACTTCGCGCATGTTGACCGAAATGCCGAAGAACCAGTGCCTGCGGGCGTCATAGTCGCCGTTTTCATGATCGTAGTCGGTGTACTGGCGTGTGTAGTATCCGATGTCGAACTGGACGTAGCGCATGAACTCGGGAATGTCGAGCCCGATATATTTGAAGCCGCCGAGCTTGAAGTTGAACATGTACTTCCATCCGCTGTAGTCGCCGGCGAAGTCAAGGTAGGTGCCGTCGCCGTATCTGCGGAACGCTTTCGAGGGAACATAGGTCGCGGTAAATCCGATAAACTGATCGAATATGGGAAAGCGGTCGCTGATCATCGCTATAATAATACCTACATAATCAACGACGAGGTCCTCATAGCTGAAACCGTAGCGGCCGGTAAATCCGTCGCCGATCTCTATCATGGTGCCGATAAGCGCCGCGGTGAGGCCTGAATAGATGACGGCGGTATTTCTCGACTGTTCGGTGTAGCTGAAAAACGAATAGGTCATCCGTGAAACCGCGTAATGCGCGAAGCAGTGCCCGATCTTGTCCGCGCCGCCCGCGCCGGTATCACCCTGAAACCATCGCTCTTCTCCGAACCAGAAATCGTGGTTGTCTCCCCAGTTCCAGGTCTTGGCGCCGTAGAGAAAGGTAATCACCGGGGCGCCGACGAGGATCGAATAGCGGAGCACGGTCTTCGAAGTGGTTTCTCCCGGGGTCCAGAACGGGTTTCCCGTCGGAGAATTGTATATATCCACCTGCGTGACGGCAGCCTGAAGCGCGGGGGATTCTGCCTGGGCGGCGGTCCCGGTCTGAGCTGACTGCTGTGTTGTCGACTGAGGAGTCGCCGGATCCTGCTGTGAGAAAGCCGGTATAACGAGCAGGCCGCATGAAAACATGAATATAAGGATGATAACGAGGATATGATTCCTGCACATGGAAATGGAACCTCAACAATAAAATTTTAGTTCAATGATGACACTAATTTGTCGGAGTCAACATATTTTTTCCGGAAGATTTCGCAATTAATTGCGTAGATGTTAAATACGCGGTTAATGCGTGTGGTTATTATCGGAGGGGATATACGGACGGGAAAGATGAATGCCGTATTGACCAAACCATGCCCTGTTCACATGGTCGCGGTACCTGAGAATGGCGGTATCGGAGCCGGGGCGGAACTCGAGCATACGCGATTCGGAAGTCGCAAGCAGGTCGAGCCGTACCGCTCCCAGATCGATGAAGACAGTGCCGCCGAGGTATTCGTTCCTGTGGTGCATGCGGGGCAGCCATCCGGGGAAGTGCGAATGACCCGAGATCCAGATGTCCACTTTCTGATGGCGGAGCACGTCGCGGAAGCGCCGCGAATCGGTAATGCAGAGCCGTTCGAGGTTCGCCGCGGTAAGGCCGTTGCCTTCGAGCGTGCCGTGGGTGACGGTAACGATGATTTTATCCTGATTGGCGCGCACAAGATTTTCCCACCAGCGGAACGTGCCGTCGGAAATGAAGGTGCGCCTGCCGTACCGCTCGTTCGACATGAAAATGAAAAGGACGTTCCCTTTCCGGACGGAGTAGTGAAGGTCGCTGCGTACCAGGCGTTTGTACATTTCGATCGCTCGCCATTCATGGTTCCCGGCGATTTCATACCATTCGGGGATTCCCGCGGCGGCGCGTGTCTTCAGGAACCAGGTGAACACCGGACGGAAGTTGGAGAACTGGACGATGTCGCCGGCGAACAGGGCCATGCCGGGCCGGGGATTCAGGTCACGCATGTCGCGCACCGCGGCTTCGTAGGTGCGCTTCTCGTTTTCATTGCGGGGCTGGATGTCGGAATGCGCCCAGACCAGAAGAGGCTCTCCCTGCGAGGCGCCACGCGGCTGCGGAGAACCGGGTATGCCCTGCATCAGGACGGCACAGAACGCGACGGCCGCGAAGAGGAGAGCGGGCAGCGCAATTTTTGCGCTAAATCGTGTCATCTGTTGTTGTCTGCGGGGTCTATCCACCTGTATTGTCCCTTATTTCAATATAGCATCTCCGGTAAGTGTGAACACATATTTAAAAAAAGGATACAGGCAGTCAATTCTCTTATCCGCGATCGTATAAAATGATAACAGCGGTATTATTTCCTCTCTTCAAATTGACTTTCCGGCCATGTTGTATTACATTAAATTATTAAATACTGAAGGATGGTGGATGTATGAAACTTCCGGTAAGGCTTTTGATAAGTGAAACAGGGGTACTGCTTTTCATGATCGCCGTTCTGATCATAGAAGCGGAATTCAGATAAGCCGGATAGAGAAGGAGAATGAGTATGGAAAAGAATATGGGAACAGTTGACAGGATATTGAGGGCGGTGCTTGCCGTGCTGGTCGGCGTGTTCTATTTCACCGGGCATATTACCGGCATAGCAGCGATAGTGCTCGGAATTTTCGCTGTGATCTTCCTGGTAACGAGCGCCATCGGATACTGTCCGCTGTATGTGCCGTTTAAGATCAGCACTCGCAAAGAGAAATAAAAATGACAACGCGCAGACGCGGAATTGATTCCGCGCCTGCGAGCTTACATTGCCGCGGTAATCCCCTGATCCATATGAATTATGGTGGACATCCGGAAGGGTGAAGTTGTATGGATTACGCATGGCTGTCCGTGACAGCGGGAAAGGCGATCTGTACTCCAGGGGCGGGCGATGAAACAGCTCAACTTCGTAATCTTCTTCACCGTATTCTTCACAATATACGCGCTGGGTAATTATTATATTTTCATACGGGGATACCAGGCGATCCCGAAAGGATCGGCGGCGCGGCCTTACTACGTGGCGCTATTCCTCTTCCTCGCGCTTGCCTACATCGCCGGACGGTTCCTTGAGCGCGGAACCATCTGCGCCGCGAGCGGGTTCCTCATCTGGACAGGATCGTTCTGGCTCGGCATGATGCTCTATCTCCTGCTCGGCGCGCTCTTCTTCGACTGTATCCGGCTCAGCCAGTTCCTCTTCCACTGGTATCCTGAAAGTCTTACCGCGAACTATGAGCGGGCAAAACAGATCGCGGCGGGCATTGTGGTCGCCATTTCCGTTCTTCTCATTTTGGCGGGATATATCAACGCGCTCGTCCCGCTCGTGCGAAACCTTGAGATAGACATCCCCAAGCGCGCCGGAAATCTTCAGTCGCTGCGCATCGCGCTTGTATCCGACATCCACCTGGGAACGATCATCAGCAACTCGCGGCTCAACCGGATGATCGCCGGGATCAACGCCCTCGACCCCGATATCGTGCTCATGGCGGGAGACATCGTCGATGAGGACCTGGCGCCGGTGATCGAGAACAACCTTGGCGAGATGCTGCGAAGCATCCGCTCGCGCTACGGCATTTACGCCGTTACCGGAAACCACGAGTATATCGGCGGCGTCGAGGAGGCATACGCCTATCTCGTCGATCACCGGATCACGATGCTGCGCGATACCGCGGTGAAGATCGCCGACAGCTTCTACATCGTGGGACGGGAGGACAGGTCCATAAAGCAGTTTACCGGCGGTATCCGTAAAACCCTTCCCTCGATCATGGCGGATGTGGATACGAACCTTCCCGTGATACTGATGGACCACCAGCCGTACAATCTTTCTGACGCGGGAAAATGCGGCGCGGACCTTCAGCTCTCAGGGCATACGCACCACGGCCAGATGTGGCCGTTCAACTACATTACGCGCGCGATCTACGAGATAAGCCGGGGATACAGGCAGATCGGCCCGACGCACTATTATGTTTCCAACGGATTCGGCACCTGGGGCCCGCCGGTGAGGATCGGCAACCGGCCCGAGATCGTGCAGATCACCCTGAAGTTCCTTCACTGACCGCGGTTCCTTTCACGCCGATGTGGACCGCGAGCCAGACCGCGCCTTTCGACGTTTCCAGCACCCGGTGGACCGTGTGCGCGGGCAGAAAGAGGTAGTCGCCGCGCGCGAGCCGCACCGTTTCTCCACCAACTGAGAGCAACGCGCTCCCTTCAAGCAGCACCACCCATTCGTCATGGTCCTGGTCGTATTCTGTGTCGGGCAGAATATCGGAACTCACTATTCTTTCGATGAGCACGGTGCCGCACGCGCAGAGCGTTTCAAAGAGCTCGCCTGTCTCGGGAGGTGTTGCGTTGGAGTAGATGTTTCCTTTCATTGTCATGATAGTGCGGGTGAGGCGATGATGCGAGATGATTGAGGATGATGCAAGCAGTTTTAATGAACTCACGCCTTGGGCCAATCTCTTTGATCGTCGCCTTTTTATATTACGTTGGCGCCCTCGACGCCGGCGCCTGGCATCTCACCGGAATTCTCTTCCCTCTACGCGGCCGGACAATTCTCACGAACCGTCGTATTTCTCTTACGCTTTCTCCCGCCGGTTCCCTGTCCGCCTCTGAACGCGCATTCAGCAACCCGTCCCGAATGAACATGTTGAACCCGGTGGCGCGTTTCCGCCCGCTCTGCTTCGCCACGGCGTTCCAGTACTCTTTCTGATCGACATGTAATGCATGCCAGCGCTTCACCAGCGCCGCCATGCGGCCCCGGCAGGCGCGCTGTGCCCCGGTTTTCGGATCGTCGGGCCGTGTATAGGCCCGGGACCGCTGTTTCCCGTCCACGATGTAGTACACGCGGTCGTATACGCGGCCCTGAATGCCCGCGGTTATGGCCTTCAGGATTCGGAGCTCCTTTTCCATTATCACTACCCTGTTGTAGACCATCATGAAGCCGGCGACATACCAGCGTCATACCAGCAACGCACCAGATGGAGCGAGGTTGATTAACTTTAAGTGCGGTTTGTGAAAGGAGACTGACAAAATATTTGTGGGGAACCTGATTTATTGATAAGGCTCATGGATCGAGGGCCCCGTGCGTGTGGCGTAAAATGTTAGATTTGTAACGAAATTACTTTCACCGTCATTGTGTGGAGAACCGGCTTGCCGGGACGACGAAGCAATCCTTTAAAACATCTTTTTTTAAGCTCCAACAGTACCTGTCCTGACTTTTCCGGCTCGCCTGTAATTGGCAATAATCACACCACTGGGCGTAACAGAGCTCTCTATTAATGTAAATGCCGCCGGGATAGTCCCCTCATCAAACAAACGTTTGCCCGCGCCGAGCGTAACGGGAAATATTTTTAGCCATAGCTCATCCACCAGATCATTCTTAAGCAGCAGCTGAACGAGCTTACCGCTTCCCCAGACCTGAATGTCAGGGCCATCAGAATTTTTGAGCTTTTCGATATCCGCAAGACTTTCGAGGAATACAGATTTTTTCCAGTCTGACTTTTTCATGGTCCCGGACATGACGTACTTTGTGCCATCATTGATGCCGGGCCAATCGTCCGCGTGTTCAGGCCAGTAGGAGGCGAAAATCTCAAATGTTTTTCTGCCCAGAAGATAATCCGCGGGTTTCATCTGTTTTTCCATGACCTTGCCGGCATCTTCGTCAAAATAAGGCGCAACCCAACCGCCATATTTGAAACCGCCTGATGTATCTTCCCCGGGGCCGCCAGGCGCCTGCATGACTCCATCTAAAGTAATAAATGTTATAACAATTATTTTTCTCATGTTATTTCACCTCATCTGATAATTTAGAGGTGAATTGAGTGAAGGTCAATTATTAACAGAATAAATCATCTTCCTGAAAAAATTCAAACGTCTTATCTTGGACAAAAGATGGAAAAGCCGAAAAGCGGATTTGAATGAAACTTGTTAAATTCTATGCCGGTTTAACGTGAAACATCTGCGATAATTCATATTTTCTTAATAAACGCTTCATACCATCCTTAAAACAGCGCGCTTTATTTCATATCGAAAAGAGGAAAAACAGAATATGGATATGAAGCGGCCGTTCTACAACGAAATACTCAAAGAGCTGAACGGGTATCTTACCCGCGAAGACAACCGGTTTCCCCGCGAAGAGACGCTCACGATCGACCTGCACTGCCACGATTACAACAGCGACACGCCGGACGAACTGCTCGGAAGGATCCTCGGCGTTCCGGAGACATGGCTTCCGTCTGATGACCTTATCGAAACGCTCACGCGGCACGGGTGTGATACGTACACGGTGACCAACCACAACAACGCCCGGTCCTGTTATGAGCTCAGGGAGAAAGGGATCGACGTGCTCACCGGCGCGGAGTTCAGCTGTACCGTTCCCGATTACGGCATCGGGATACACGTGCTTGCCTACGGGTTCACCCCGAACCAGGAGGCGCTCCTGTACAAGCTGCGCCCGGACCTCTACCGGTTCCTCGATTACGCGAACGAGAACGACATCCCGACGATCTGGGCGCACCCGCTTTACCATTACAAATCCGAGCACGTGCCCCTGGAGTTCTTCGACAAAATGGCGCTCATGTTCGAGCGCTTCGAGGTGATCAACGGCCAGCGGGACTCGTGGCAGAACATGCTGGTCAGGCGGTGGCTGGAAACCCTTACCGAAGAAAGAATAGATGAGCTCTCGGAGCGGTTCGATATCCCCCCCGGCCGTTACTGCCGTGCGCCGTACCGGAAGGTCGCGGCCGGCGGATCGGACAGCCACATGGGCATATTCGCGGGGCTTTCAGGCACGAGGCTGTATGTCCCGGAGCTGAAAGAGAAGCTGAAGATCATGACCCGCTCGATGGCGGCGCTCGAGGCGATCAAGAAAGGAAACATGGCGCCGTTCGGATCGCACAACGAAAGCGGAAGGATGACGGTCGCGTTCCTCGACTACTTCTGCCAGATCGGGCTCAATATGAAAGACCCGGGGCTGCTGCGCATGCTCCTTCACAAGGGCGACGCGCGGGAGAAGCTGACGGCGTTCATGCTCGCCAACGGGTTTTCGGAGCTCCAGCGCCACAGGCTGACGATGTCGTTCCTGAAAATCTTCCATGAGTGTTTTGCGGGGAGAGTGCCGGGGTTCGCGAAGCGGATTATGGTCCCGAAGGTGTATAAAAACACATTCGCGCTCGCCAGCCGCATGGCGGAAGTACGGCGCGACTCGTCGGAACAGGCGCTCGCGGTGTTCGAGGATTCGATACGGAAGATATACGACGAGCTGAGCGGGCTGCTGATCGAGCGCCTGAACGTCAAGCTCGATGAAATGGCGCGTCAGGGCGGCCTGAAATCGATAGAACCTGCGACACTGATAGAACAGGTTGAACTTCCGAGCAGCATCCGGTCATTTTTCGGCGAGAAGAAAGACGGCGGGAAGGGCGGCATCCGCGCCTTCGACCTTAACGGGTTCCTTGACGGGCTCTCATTCCCGTTCCTCGCCTCGGCGGTGATACTCGGCGCGCATTTTACGAGCACCAGCGTGCTCTACAAGGCCAGGCCGCTGCTTGAGGAGTTTTCTGAAAGCATCAACTACCTGCGCCACCCCAGGCGGGTGCTCTGGATGACCGACACGCTCGACGACGGCAACGGCGTCGCGATGGTGCTCAAGTCGATGCTCGCGGAAGTGCGCAGCCGCGATCTTCCGATCGACTTCCTGGTGTGCAGCTCGAAGCTTGAACCGGGCGACCACCTTGTCGTGCTTCCGCCCGTCGCGGAGTACACGCCGCCGTTCTACGAGCAACAGCCGATCAGGCTTCCGAATATTCTCGATGTGCACAGGGTTTTCCGCGAGGGCGAATACGACAGGATCGTCTGCTCGACGGAAGGGCCGATGGGGATGCTGGCAATCTACCTCAAACAGGCGTATACCGTACCGGCCTACTTCTATGTGCACACCGACTGGATGATGTTCGCCAGGACGGTGCTGAATTTCGACCATAACAACCTGTCGCGGATGCGCCGGCTCCTCAGGGCGTTTTACGGCGCGTTCGACGGGCTCTTCGTGCTGAACTCGGACCAGCGGAAATGGCTCATGGGAAGCTCGATGGGATTCAGCCCGTCAAAGGTGTTCGAGACCGCGCACTGGGCCGATGAGGGATTTACCCCGAAAGACACCGGCAAGGAGCGGATATTCGGCCTTAAGAAAAACGAGCCGGTGGTCCTTTTCGCCGGAAGGGTCAGCGACGAGAAGGGCGTGATGGAACTGCCGCAGTTGTACCAGAAGCTCAGGAGCAAAATCCCGAACGTGAAAATCGCGGTGGCTGGCAGGGGCCCGTGTGAAGATGAGCTCAAAAAGGCGATGCCCGGGGGGATATATCTCGGGTGGGTGGACCACGCGAAGCTCGCGGACGTTTATTCGGCGGCCGATGTGCTGGTGCTGCCGTCAAAGTTCGACACCTTCGGGTGCGTTGTGCTCGAAGCGCTTTCCTGCGGGATACCGGTGGTGGCGTACAACACGAAAGGGCCGAAGGACATCATCGTCCACGGTGAAACGGGGTATCTGGCCAGGACCGGGAAGGAAATGGCCGAGGCGGTGGCAAAACTTCTCGGCGATGAAAAACTCCGCAGGTCGTTCAGGAAGGCCGCGCTGAAACGGGCCGAGGATTACAGCGTCGGCAGGATACTGCCGCGCTTCCTCGACGATATAGGGCTGCCGGAGGAGGCGCAGGCGTGCCGCGCTGGCCAGCTCCGGAGGAAATCCGCCGGGTGACGCGGATTTGTCAGAATAGTCATGTGAACACGGGACTGTCGATCGGCAGTCCTTTTCCATGTGCACGATGAACAGGATATATCCACGGGAAAAAAATGATGAATGAACAGCGGACCTGGTGGAAGCACGGAGTAATCTATCAGATCTATCCCCGCAGCTTTTATGATTCCAACGGGGACGGGATCGGGGACATCCCGGGTATCGTTGAGAAGCTCGATTACCTTGCGGAGCTGGGAATCGACGCGATATGGCTTTCGCCGGTCAACCGCTCGCCGATGCACGATTTCGGGTACGATGTGAGCGATTACCGGGACATCGACCCGGTCTTCGGGACGAAAAAGGAGTTCAAGAAGCTCATCTCCGAGGCGCACGCGAGAAATATCCGCGTTATCATGGACATGGTCCTGAACCATACCTCGTGGCTGCATCAGTGGTTTATCGATTCACGGAGCTCGCGTGAAAGCGAGAAGCGCGACTGGTACATCTGGCGGGACGGAAAGGAGGGAAAACCGCCGACGAACTGGATGTCGGCATTCGGCGGGAGCGCGTGGGAATGGGACGAGCAGAGCGGCCAGTACTACCTCCACTCGTTCCTGCGGGAACAGCCCGACGTGAACTGGAGGAACCCCGGGCTCAAACAGGCGATGTTCGAAGAGCTCCGCTACTGGCTTGACCGAGGCGTAGACGGGTTCCGGCTGGACGTGGTGAACTGGTTTGTCAAGGACGACCTGTTCCGCGACAACCCGCGCACGATACTGCCGCACCAGTTCCAGAAGCACCGGTTCGACAGGAACCGGCCCGAGGTCCACGACGTGGTGCGGGAACTGCGTCGGGTCGTGGACGCGTACGAAGACAGGATGCTTGTCGGCGAGGTGTTTTCGATGCCGCCGGGAGACCCGAAGCTTTCCGCCGCGTTTCTCGGCGACGGTCAGGATGAGCTTCACCTGGCGTTCGATTTTTCCCTGATTTACTGCCGATGGGACGCGCGCAAAATCTGGAAGCGCGTAAAGAGATGGATGCGTCTTGTGCCTGAAACCGGGTGGCCGTGCCATGTCCTCTCCAACCACGATCAGCCGAGAAGCGTAACAAGGTTCGGCAGGGGGCCGGACGCGGTCAAACGCGCACGGGTGGCAGCGACGCTTCTCATGACGCTGCGCGGGACCCCGTTCATCTATTACGGAGAGGAGATCGGCATGCGCAACGCGAGCGTGTCCAGGCGTCAGATACACGACCCGCTGGGGAAGCGGTACTGGCCGGTGTTCCCCGGAAGGGACCCGGCGCGCTCCCCGATGCAGTGGTCCTCGGATGAAAACGCGGGCTTTACGCGGGGGAACGTGTGGCTCCCGGTGCATGAAAATTACCGTGACGTGAACGTGGAGATGGATTCGGCCGACAGGTACTCGATGCTCCACCATTATACATCGCTCATCGCGCTGCGAAAGAGAAAGAAGGCGCTTTCGCACGGTGATCTCGTCCCGGTGATTGAAGGCGAGCGCGGTTGCATCGCGTATATGAGGCAGTATGGGGAGGAGCGGCTGTTTGTTATTATGAATTTCAGCGGCCATGCCGTCCGCGTCGACCGGGGCGAGCGGGCGCAGTGGAAGGTCATCTCATCAACGCATAAATTCATCAATGAGCATTTTACCGCGCTCCGGTTCAGGCTCGCGCCGTATGAGGCGACCATTCTCGAATGCATCGGCTGTTTGAAATAAACGACGTCATGACCTTCGCTGGTTAATGGTATTCACACAAAACCTTCATAATTTCTTCAGGGCGTTCTTCCAACCTTCCGTCAACAGTTGAATGAAATCAAGACAGGACGCCATGAAGATCAATAAAAACCTTTTGCCGTCAAAGACCGTGATGCTGCTTGCCGGGGGATTCGCGTTCTTCCTGCTGCTTTTTTTTACCGCCGGGTTCCTTGGCCTCTATTCATTACGGCGCGCGTCGGTTGATACGCAGCAGTATATCCGCGCCGTCGACAGTGCGCGCGATATTCAAGTCAAGTTCCAGCGGCAGTTCATGACATGGAAAGCGATAGTGCTTGAAGGAAACAATTTCGAGACCTTCAGGAAGAACTACCATGATTTTTCGTATCAGGCTGACCGGGTACAGGACAACCTGTTCAACCTCGCCATCATGTGCGCCGAGCTCGAAAAAGTCCCCGCCCAGATTGAAGAGCTGCGCGCGATGCACAAGCAGATCACCGGGGAATTCATCCGCCTTATTGTGGATATGGAGGAGTCGAATTTCAGGAACAGGCCGGGGGTGATCCAGAAAACCTACGGGAAAGACCAGCAGGCGCTTCGCCAGGTGGATTCGATCGTGCAGGAGATCGAGACGGCCGCGGACCGCAAGATCGGGGATGTGAGATCGTATTACTACGGGATGACGATGATTTCCTTCCTCGCGATCGCGTTGGCCGTTATACTTATGGCATTGTACATATCACGGGAGGTCATCCGCTCACAGGAACTGCTTGAAGCCAAAGTCAGGGAGCGTACGAAGGAACTGGCGGAGGCAAACGAGTTCCTGCGTAAAGAAATAATCGAGCGTACCAGGGCGGAGGAGAAATACAGGACGCTTGTTGACGGCTCGTCTGACATCGTCTTCAGCATGGATAACAGCCTGGCGCTCCTGCACGTCAACCGCTCCCTCAAAAATATATTCAAGCTCGCCCCGGAGAAACTGACCGGCAGGAATTTTATCGATCTTATCCATATCGGGCTCAGAGGGGACGATCTGAGCAGGCAGCTTTTGAAGGATAAGATTGACGGATTCCTGGCCGACAGGCGGCCCCTCGAGTTCATGGCCGCGTTTAAAGCTCCACACAATATCGAACCGGTGGAGATGGAGATCCGGCTCGAATACATCGACATTGAGGGCGGCGGCCAGATACTCGGAAAGGCCCGGAAGCTTTCTGAAGACCAGCTTAACGATTACCTCTGTTACGAAAAGAAGAAGTTCATAATAAAAAATTCCCTGCTTCTTTCAGAAGCGCTCGTATCGCGGATCACGAGAAGTCTTTCGGCGTTTATTGAAGCGAGGGAAGTGAGCATGCTGCGGATGGCGCTGAATGAGATAATCATAAACGCGATCGAGCACGGGAATCTCAATATTACCTTCAATGAGAAAAGCGCGGCGCAGGAGAAAGGAGAATATTTTGCGCTGATCGCAAGCCGGCAGGAAAACCCTGAGTACAGCGACCGGAAGGTCGGGATCGAATACAGTATCGATTCAAAGCGCGCCGTGTACCTCATCACGGATGAAGGGGACGGATTCGATCATGCCTCGATGAATGAGCGGGCCATTGAGTCTATCAATGAGGAAATGATCGCGCACGGAAGAGGCATCTCTATTGTGAAAAGCGTCTTTGACAGCGTGAAGTATAACCGGAAGGGGAACCAGGTGCTGCTGGTAAAAAATCTGTCCGGGAGTGGTAAAGTCTCATGAATAGACGTTGTGGCCCGGTTGCGCGATCGTTTCACCGTGCGGCTTCTTAAACCCACTGCTTGTTTGATGACACAACTGAAAACAGGTCCTTTTACTACGATAGTCCTCCCGTTTTCCCCGCACAGGTTTCATTTGACCTCGTATTAACACTTTCCTAACACGCGCGAGAGAAATACTCACACAGACCCAACGGAATCGCGATCGGGTTTAATGCGTATCCAATTGCTGCGGCAATGAGAAACAGGTATATTCCCCATGTGTTGCGCAAGGAGGAATGCATATGGAGTATATCGATCTGGCTGTGGCGGGCGTTTTCTTTCTTCTTCTCGTTGCGGCTTCTGTCCCGCTCGGGAAGTATATGGCGAAGGTCTTTACCGGCGAGGACACGTTCATGACTCCCGTTATCCGCCCGCTTGAAAGACTTGTCTACCGGCTGTGCGGCGTGAATGAATCGGAGGAGATGTCGTGGAAGCGGTACGCGTGGGATTTTATCGCGTTCAATCTCATCGGGATTGTACTGCTTTTACTGATCCAGATCGCGCAGAGGTTTCTCCCGTTCAACCCGCAGGGGTTTCACGGCGTGCGGTGGGACACGGCGCTGAACACGGCCGTCTCGTTCGTGACCAACACGAACTGGCAGTCGTACGGGGGCGAATCGACCATGAGCAATTTTACGCAGATGGCCGGCCTTACCGTGCAGAACTTCGTTTCCGCTGCCATCGGCATGGCGGCAGGCCTCGCGTTCATCAGGGGATTTATCCGTAAAGAAAGCGGCACGATCGGGAACCTGTGGGTGGATATGACCCGCGCCGTGCTTTATATCCTTCTGCCGCTGTCTGTCATCGTCGCCCTGGCGCTCATCTCGCAGGGAGTGGTTCAGACGCTGGCGGGCAACGCCGCAGCGCACACACTCGAAGGGGCGAGTCAGGTGATACCGCTCGGGCCGGCTGCCTCGCAGATCGCCATCAAACAGCTCGGCTCCAACGGGGGAGGCTTCTTCAACGCGAATGGGGCGCATCCATTTGAAAACCCGAATTTTTTCACCAACATGGTCGAGACGTTTGCGATACTCCTCGTCCCGATGGCGTTCGTATTCATGTTCGGATATATGATAAAAAAATCGAAGCAGGCGCGCGCCCTCTTCCTCACGATGGCGCTCCTCTTTGCGGCGGGAATGGCGATTATCGTGTATGCCGAATACCGGCCGAACCCGGCCGTCGCGAGCCTCGGCGTGTCAGCGCCGGTAAACATGGAAGGCAGGGAGACCCGGTTCGGCGTTTTCTGGTCGGCGGTCTGGAGCCAGTCCACGACGGCGACATCGAACGGTTCGGTGAACGGGATGCATGACAGCTACATGCCAATCGGAGGCATGGTGCAGATGTTCAATATCGGCATCGGCGAGGTGATATTCGGCGGTGTCGGTGTCGGTCTTATCGGGATGCTTTTCTACGTGATCCTCGCGATGTTTGTCGCCGGGCTCATGATCGGGCGCACGCCCGAATACATCGGTAAGAAGTTAGGCCCTTACGAGATGGTGATGGCGATGATATCGATGCTCCTTCCCATGATAGCGATGGTGATATTCTCCGCGATCGCGATCGCCGTACCGGCGGGGCTTTCAGGTCTCAATAATCCTTCATCGCACGGCCTCTCGGAAATCCTTTACGCGTTCACCTCCGGCCACGGCAATAACGGCTCCGCGTTCGCTGGCCTCAACGCCAATACCGTGTTCTATAACATGCTCATCGCCGTCGCGATGCTCATCGGTCGCTTTGCCACGGTGCTGCCTGCGCTGGCGGTCGCCGGCTCGCTCGCGAAGAAAAAGGTCGTGCCCGAGAGCAGCGCGACGTTCCCGACAACGGGCTCGCTTTTCATTATCGTGCTCATAAGCGTGATCCTCATCATGGGCGCGCTCACCTTTTTCCCGGTCTATTCGCTTGGGCCAATACTCGAGCATTTTTTCGTTAATCAATCGGCGCTGTTTTGAGGGGGTAATACCATGAATCTCTGGAACGCTGAATTTATCCGCAAGGGCATAAAGGAATCTTTTATCAGGCTGAACCCGTTTACCCTCTGGAGAAATCCGGTGATGCTTGTCGTCGAGGCGGGTTCGGCGATAACCACCGCGATAACGGTCTCGTACATCATCCGCGGGCAGGGATACGCGCTCGGCCTGCAAATCAGCATCTGGCTCTGGGCCACTGTCCTCTTCGCCAACTTCGCCGAGGCGCTTGCCGAGATACAGGGAAAGGCCCGCGCACGGTCCCTGCGCGGATCACGGGACAACCTTTCGGCGGTGAAGGTCTCCGAAAGCGGGAAAGAAACCGCCGTGTCGGCGGGTGATCTCCGCAAAGGCGACCTGGTAGTCGTAAAGGAAGGTGAGATAATTCCGGGCGACGGGGATATCACCGAGGGGACGGCGCTCGTCGATGAATCGGCCATAACGGGAGAGTCGGCCCCGGTGATCCGCGAATCCGGCGGCGACAGGTGCGGCGTGACCGGAGGCACGCGTGTCCTTTCAGGAAAGATCAGGGTGAGGATCACCGTCAATCCCGGCGAGACGTTCCTCGACGCGATGATCTCGATGGTCGAAAGCGCGCGCAGGCAGAAAACACCCAACGAGATTGCCCTTGAGATACTGCTCGTGGGCCTGACGGCGCTCTTCATCGTGGTCGTGTGCACCCTGCCGTCGTTCATGAGGTACATGGGGATGTCGACGACGGTGCCGGTGCTTGTCTCGCTTCTTGTCTGCCTCATGCCGACGACCATCGGGGCGCTCCTCGCGGCTATCGGCATCGCGGGGATGGACAGGCTGCTGGCACATAACGTCGTGGCGATGAGCGGGCGCGCGGTCGAAGCGTCCGGAGACGTCAACACGGTGTTGCTCGACAAGACAGGCACAATCACCCTCGGAAACCGGATGGCGACCGAGTTCATCCCGGCGGACGGGGTGGATATGAATACGCTCATTCAGGCTTCGCTCTTCGCCTCGCTTGCCGACGAGACCCCGGAGGGCAGGAGCATTGTTGTGCTCGCAAAAAAACAGCTCGGCATTCACGGCAGGGACATCCGGCAGCCGGAGGGCTCGGTGTTCATTCCGTTCACGCCGGAATCCGGAATGAGCGGCATCGATATGCCGGGGAAGAAGATACGCAAGGGCGCGTTCAATTCCGTAGAAGGATATGTCGCGAAGATGGGCTCTCTGGTGCCGGATGCGGTGAGGACGGTTGTGGATAAGATCGGGATGGAAGGCGAAACGCCGCTCGTGGTAGTGGAAGACAGGCGCGTGATCGGCGTCATAAGGCTGAAAGATGTTATCAAGCTCGGCATCGCCGCCAGGCTCGCGCAGCTTCGCCGGATGGGGATACGGTCTGTCATGATCACAGGAGACAACCCGCTGACCGCCGCGTCGATCGCCGCCGAGGCAGGCGTTGACGATTTCGTCGCGCAGGCGCGGCCTGAGACGAAACTTGAGCTCATACGGCGGTACCAGCAGGGCGGGCAGCTCGTGGCGATGATCGGCGACGGAACCAACGACGCGCCGGCGCTCGCGCAGGCGGACGTGGCGGTTGCCATGAACGCGGGGACGCAGGCGGCCAGGGAGGCGGCCAACATGATCGACCTTGATTCCTCGCCAACCAAGCTCCTCGATATCGTGGAGATCGGGAAGGAGATACTCATAACCCGCGGCGCGCTGACAACTTTCAGCATCGCCAACGACGTGGCGAAATACTTCGCGATACTTCCGGCGATCTTCGCCGTCGCCTACCCGCAGCTTGGCGTACTTAACATCATGCGCCTCGCCAGCCCCTCGACCGCGGTCCTTTCGGCGGTCATCTTCAACGCGCTTATCATACCGGCGCTCATTCCGCTGGCGCTGCGCGGCGTTCATTATACAGTGACTTCGGTATCGGCCCTGATAAAAAGGAATTTCTTCATCTACGGCCTCGGCGGGCTTCTGCTGCCGTTTGTCGGTATCAAGCTGATCGATATTCTCGTCGCGCTGCTCGGGCTTGTGTAGGGGGTGAACCATGAAAACAATACTGACATCATTTCGGATGCTCATCGTAATGACGCTGATCACAGGGATCGCCTATCCGCTCGCGATGACGGGAATCGCGCGTCTTTCCTTTCCGGGAAAATCAACCGGAAGCCTCATCGTTCTCAACGGCCGCGTTTTCGGGTCGGAGCTCATCGGCCAGGAGTTTTCGGGGCCGCGCTATTTTCATGGAAGGCCGTCGGCGAACAACTATGACGGGCTTAACTCGGGCGGATCGAATCTCGGCCCCACGAACAGAAAACTCATCGACACTGCCCGCGAACGTGCGGAGAAAATAAGAAAAGAAAACGGACTCGCTCCCGGCGCGCCGGTGCCTTCCGATCTTGTGCTCGCGTCGGGAAGCGGCCTCGACCCGCACATCAGTCTTGAGTCGGCGCTCCTGCAGGTGCCGCGCGTTGCGCGGGTGAGGGGGGTTGACAGATCGGTTATAATGCGAATGGTGGAAACTGTGTGCGAAAGAAGGTATTCAGGCCGGTGGGGGGATCCTTATGTCAACGTCCTCAAACTCAATCGGGCCCTTGACGCTTCGGAGAATCTGAAATGAGCGGCGACTACAGTCGACCTGATCCCGAGCTTCTCCTTCGGGCGATGAAGAAGGACTCGGATAAGGAGAAGCGGGGCAAGCTCAAGGTGTTTTTCGGCATGGCGGCGGGTGTGGGCAAGACCTACGCGATGCTTGACGCCGCGCAGCGCCTCATGCGCGAAGGGGTGGACATCGTCATCGGATATATCGAAACGCACGGCCGGATCGAGACCGAACAGCTTGTCAGCGGTATCGCGATCATACCCAGGAAAAAGATCGATTACCGGGGAGTGGAGATAGGGGAGATGGATATCGACGCGCTCCTCGCGCGAAGGCCATCAATAGCGCTCGTCGATGAGCTCGCGCACACCAACGCTGAAGGATCCCGGCACGCGAAGCGGTATCAGGACGTGGTCGAGCTGCTCGACGCCGGTATCAGCGTCTATACGACGCTGAACGTCCAGCACCTCGAAAGCCAGGCCGATATTGTCGAGAAGATCACCGGCGTGAAGATCCGGGAGACGCTTCCCGACTCGATCCTCGATATGGCCGATGAGATCGAGCTTGTCGACATCCCTCCCGAAGAGCTGTTAAAGCGCCTCGCGGAAGGGAAGGTGTATGTGCCGGAAAAGGCCGGCCTTGCCGCCGAGCGTTTCTTCCGGAAGGGGAACATAACCGCGCTGCGGGAGATGGCGCTCCACTATGTCGCCCGCCTGGTCGATTATGAGCTTCATGACTACACACAGAAAAAGAATATCAAAGGCCCCTGGAAGGCCGGCGAGCGGCTTATGGTCGCGGTGAGCCCGAGTCCTTATTCCGAGTACCTTATCCGCTGGACGAGGAGGATGGCGTTCAACCTCAAGGCACCCTGGGTCGCGCTCTACATCGAAAAGCAGCAGGCGCTTACCCCCGCGGCGCAGGAGCTTTTGACGAAAAACATGAACCTTGCACGCGAGCTCGGCGCGGAAGTGATTTCCACCGCGGATGAGGACGTGATAAGCGGGCTCCTTCGCGTTGCGGACCAGAAGAACATCACGCAGATCGTCGTCGGCAAGCCGCTTCGTAAGTACCTGTCAGATTACTTTTCCGGCGGCAATCTCGTGGAGCGCCTGCTGAAAAAGGCGGGCGATATTGAAATCCACGTGGTGACGCAGCCTGAGGTCAGCAAAAAGAAAAGGGAGGTCCTGCCCCGGCCCGTACTCGTGTCAGGCGCGAAGGATTACGGGATTTCGCTTGCGGTAATTGCCGCCGTCACGCTGGCCAACCTCGCACTGACGGTCATTACCGGTTACTGGACCATCGCGCTGGTGTACCTCTCATGCATCATCATCATGTCGCTTTTTATCGGGAGGGGGCCGGTGTTCCTCGCGGCGGCGATCAGCGCGATACTGTGGAACCTCCTCTTTATCCCCCCGCTTTTTACCCTGAGGATCGCGCGGGTAGAGGACGCGTTGATGTTCGGAATGTATTTTATGATCGCCATCATTCTCGGAAGTCTGACCTCGAAGCTCCGCGCAAAAGAATCGGCGCTGCGGATACGGGAGAAGCGGATAACCGACCTGTATGAATTCGCGAAGGCGCTGGGAAACGCGCTCGGCGTGGACGAGGTCGTGACTACAGCGGTCAAGTACATCGAGGAATACTTTAACGCGAAGGCCGCCATACTGCTTGCCGATGAGAAGGACCGGCTGCCCGCGGAACCGCACGCGGCGAGTTCATTTTCAGTGTCGGTCAAGGAACATGCCATAGCCGAGTGGTCGTTTAAAAACAGGCTGCCGGCGGGGCTTTTTACGCAGACCCTTCCGAACTCAGATGCCTATTACCTGCCGCTTATCGCACCGGGGAAGGTGGTCGGCGTGCTTGGAATGCGCCCGGCATCCGGCGCGGGATACACGATCGAGCAGGAGAGCTTTCTGCACAACATCGCTTCGCAGCTTTCAATGAGGATAGAGCGGGAAAACCTCTCCCTCGCAAGTCAGAAAGCGCTTCTGGGCGCCGAATCGGAGCGCCTCTATTCGGTCCTTCTTAATTCAATTTCCCACGAGCTTCGCACGCCGCTAACCACCATTACCGGCGCTTCTTCAAGCCTTCTGGACAGCGCGGTTGAATCATTGCCTGAAACGCGCCGGGCGCTCCTTGTCGAGATCGGAAAAGCAAGCGGCCGGCTCAACCATCTTGTCGATAACCTTCTTGATATGAGCCGCCTTGAATCGGGGATGCTACGGCTTAACCGCCAGCCGCATGATGTCGGCGACCTCGTGAGCGTGTCGGTGCGGAGGCTTGAGGATGAGCTTGTATCGCACCATGTCACGACCTCTATCCCCGACGATCTGCCGCTGTTATGGATGGATTTTGCCCTTATGGAACAGGCTCTCGTCAACCTGCTGCATAACGCGGTGGTTCACACTCCGGCAGGCAGCCGGATAGCGATTGGGGGACGGATACATCAGGGCGCGGTTGAAATTTATGTTGCTGACAACGGGCCGGGGCTCAATAATGATGAAATTCCGTTCCTCTTCGAGAAGTTCCGCCGGGGGGCGCGTGCCGCGACGGGAGGGACCGGCCTCGGGCTTTCCATCGCGAAAGGGATAGTCGAGGCTCACGGAGGGGCCATATCCGCGTTGAATAATCCTGAAGGCGGCGCGCGGTTTACTGTTTTGCTTCCCGAAAGTCTCATGGTGAGGAATGCTGATAAAGGAGGTGCGTCATGAGCGAAGGGCCTGTGGTCCTCGTTATAGATGATGAGGCGCAGATTCGCCGTCTCCTGAGGCTGAGCCTTGAGGCTCATAATTATCAGGTCAGGGAGGCGACTACCGCGCAGGAAGGCCTTCAGCAGGTGGCAATGGCGCGCCCGGACCTTATCATCCTGGACCTGGGGCTCCCTGACATGGAAGGCGTTGAGGTGGTGAAGAAACTGAGGGAATGGAGCCAGACGAAGGTGATCGTACTGTCGGTAAAAAACTCGGAACAGGACAAGATTGCCCTCCTCGATGCCGGCGCCAATGATTATGTTACGAAGCCTTTCGGAATGGGAGAGCTTTTGGCCCGGATGCGCGCCGCGCTTCGCAGCACGCTCCCCGAGGCTTCGGAAGGGATTCTAAAGACAGGTAGCATTACGATAGATTTTTCACGTCGCGTGGTGATGAAGGACGGCATTGAGCTGAAGCTTACTCCCACTGAATACTCCCTTCTCCGCTTTCTGGCGCAGAACGCGGGGAAAGTCCTGACGCACAACCAGATCATCAGGGAGCTCTGGGGGCCGCAGTCTCAGCCGGATATGAGCTATCTGCGTGTGTATGTCCTGCAGTTGAGAAGAAAGCTTGAGGACGATCCATCCAATCCCCGTCTGCTTATCACCGAACCCGGTGTCGGATACCGCCTTCTGGTCGAATAATGGTTTCTCATTTCAGAAAGGATACAGAATTGCCCGCCTAAAAGAGCGATACCCAGAGGTACAGTGTACATCCCAGGCAGAGAAGGCTTCCGAGAATAAACATTATTGTCATCATTGTAATGCTCCGTGACCGCGTCTATCGTGAATCATTATGATCAAGATAGAGAGGAAAGGATATGACGGACATATCGAACCGGTTAAAGGGGGAAGGGGTTCCGTTAGTATCCCGTTAGGATTCAGCCGTTGTAAGTTAGGATTACGTTGCAGCCCGAAGACCGGTCTGGTTTCGTTAAGTCCCATGGCCTGCTGACGCTATTCTATTATTATGCAATACCCTTGAGCAGGCAGTCATTCCGGAACATGACCTAAAAAAGGATTGAAACCCGCCGCACGTTCAATCACACTCTCTACATGGATGAGATCGCCGCGTTAACTTCATTTATTGCCACGTTCGTTATGGCGATGCCGCTGTTCATTATCGCATGGATCATGCTCCGGCGTGTGCGCCGCCGCGCGGAGCGGACAGGTGAAAGAGGCGGCAATCCCGGCTTCGCTATGACCGCGGCGGTATGCGTCATCGAGACACTGATCATTCTGGCGGCTTTTCCGCTCGCGCTCTACCTCGTATCGGGCGGGGAGGGGCGCGGCGAGGCATCCGCGATCGTGTCCTCGCTTTTCCTTCTGCCGCTGGGCGTTATCGCCGCGGCGGGAGCGGCGGTCACGCTGGTCCGTATCTCCCGGAGGGCGAAGGAAGATTCTCCCCGGCCCGAAGATTAATATCCCCCCCTCTAAAAACAATTGACGTCACCGTATCTGTCGGTTATACTCGGGAGAGAAAGGCACTGGAATAATGGATCAGAAAAAGAAGGTCATACCTTTCAGCGAAGGGGAGGAGACAATAATCAGCGACATCATGGATGTCCTGCTTTCGGCGGGGCATCCCGAGGACGCGGGAAACATGCAGAACATTAAAACCGCGCTCGAGGAGCTTGCCGCGTCCATCTCCCGCTATCCCTCAATACTCGAAGCGCACCGGCTGGTGGGGGCCGGGCGCACCATCGACAGCCTCGTCGAGAGCCTGTGCCAGAAGGAAGTCCCGGACATGATCATGCGTATTCCCTCGAAAGCGGTGCTCGGGCGCGCCTACTCGATCTCGAAAATCAATTTTCTGTTCATGCTGAGCTACGTCGTGGAAAAGATGCCGCAGCTCGGGCATTACGCGAAAACGATACATCAGCTTATCAGCAACAATGTCTTTGTTATCATGAACGAAGAGGTGTTTCTTTATATCATTGAGGACATGACGATCAGCAGGCATATCCGCTCGAACGCGGCATACCTGCTGGCGCGCACGTGGGAGCTGCGACTTGAGCACGGCGTGCCGGAATTCGCTCCAATCCTGCAGAAGCTCTGGCGGGCGCGCGGGAAAATGGTGCCGAACTTCGGCACGATGCTCGGCTTTTCGGAGCTCTTCCTGCTTTCGGAGGATACTGAGTCGCGCTGGTACGATTTTCTGCTGCGCGACGATCTCGACGAAGACGAAATATATTCCCTTCAGGAGTTTATTTTCGGGCTGACCTATGAGGAGATCGGTTCGCTTCGGGCCCGGATGGAAAAAGCGAAGCGCACCTCGGTGGGAAGGGACGAGCTCGGCGATTACCTGGAAAAGAAAAAGGCGTATCCTGAATACGAACTGGAGGACCCGCGTGACCTGTACCGCTCGTTCCGCGACAGGAAAAACCACGGGCGCTACCGCAAGCGGGCGCGGCTAGACGGCCCCAAGAAGACCTTTGAGGAGTATCTGATGTGTTTTCTGCTCACGCAGCCGGAGATCGGAAGAAAGGATATCCTGTAAGAGCGGGATTCCGGTTCGCCGCCTTACCGGTTGTTGCGCGCTTTCTTGGATGGAGCGTTTTCCATGTTCCCGCCTGTGATGAAAAACTGTGACAGGTTGGCGGTGTCCAGTATCTCCCTGATGCCGTGTGAGAGGTTGTACAGCGTGAAGGTTATACCGCGGTCGTGTGACAGATTATAGTATTTCACGAGGGTGCCCAGGCCGGTCGAATCGATATAGTCCATGTTCACGCAGTCGAGTGATATCTCACGGTAGTTTTTCGCGAAAAGGGGACCGATGGCTTCTTCGAAGGCGTAGATTGTATCGAGAGACAGCTGTCCCCGAACGTGGACGAGCAGGGCGTGATCGGAAGACTCTTCCATTTTTATATCGATCCGGGAAGCCATATTCGATAATATATATTCATAACATGATAAAATCAACATCAAATAGTGACAAATCAGAAAATCTTTCAAAACCGGCTGTTCTTCTGATAGCGGATATAGAGGGCAGCTCCGCCTGCTGGAGCTATGAGGCCTCGTCATTTCTGACCGGCGAGTGGAGCCGCGCCTGCGTCGGCATGAGCCTTGACGTTGACGCGGTGGTGAGGGCGCTTTTCGATGCCGGCGCGGGAAGCGTGACCGTCAAGGATTTTCACCGCACCGGATACAATTTGCTGCCGGAGCTTATCGACCCGCGCGCGCGGATCGTTTCCGGCTACCTGGCGGGGCCTGTGCCGGGGATCGGCGATCCGGGCGGCTCGGAACTGCTTCTCTGCATCGGCATGCACGCGGCATCGGGAAGCGGCGGTTTTCTCGCCCACACGCTGACCTCGAGGATCGCACGGCTCGAAGTGAACGGCCGGCTCCTTCCCGAGATCGCGCTCTTCGCCTCGTCCCTCGCGCCTTACGGAATACGGCCGGTTTTTTTCTCGGGCTGCCCGGTTGCCTGTGAAGAAGCTTCGGCCGAAGTGCCGGATATATCCACCTTTCCGATCGACAAATCGTCGGGGGAAGGGGGGATGGATGCAGCCGCATGGCGGGAAGGCCTCGCACGGTCAGCGGCCGCTTCGTTAGCCAACAGGAAAACGGCCCCCTGCATGCCTGAAGGGCCGTTCTCGGCAAGGGTCGTCATGCGCGATGGTCCCGGTGTAGCCGCGAAACTTGCACGGCGGTGGGGCCTGCGCCGCGAGCGTGATTCGATACTAATAGAGACCCGTGACATCCATGAGCTGTACCGGGCGCTGGTAAGGCTCTGTTATCTCACGCCGTTTTCAGAAAGGATAATCTCCGCGGCGCTTCCGCTCTATGGCCTGTGGGGAAGGGCCGGCCGCGCCTGGGTGCGGCGCAGGACCGGAAAAGAATTGAAAGGATGCTACATGGCCCGTTGAGGAGGCTTCGCCATGCTGAGAAAGTTTATAGAGAACAGTAAAGCGCCGCTTGTCTGGATAGATATCGTCAATCCTGACGGCGCCGAGCTCGAAGGTATTGCCAGCCAGTACGGGCTCCACGCGACCTCCGTGGTTGACTGCCTGCAGCCGGACCACCTTCCGAAACACGAAAAAATCGGCGAGATGAACTTTATCATCGTCCGCCTTTACGACTGCTATTGCGACGAAGACGCCGATACCGTGCAGAAGCTGACGCGCAAGATCGCGATTTTCTGGGGAAACGCGTTTATCATCACCGTGCACCGGACGGAGCAGGCGTTCCTCGAATCGATCAGGGAGAAATGGGACTTCAGGGAGGGGTCGAATGAGCTCCTGAAGTTTCACATCCTTATCGACATCATTCAGGAGGCGCTCCTTTCGTATGACTTGCCGCTCAAAGACGCAGAGAAGCAGCTAGACCAGTACGAGGAATCGATCTTCAGAGGGAAGGCGGACGCCGCGCTGATTGAAGAGCTGTACCGGTTCCGCCGCCAGACGAGCATATACGGCAAAATGCTGGTGCTTACCGAGGACCTGCTGAGGGCGTTTAATGACGTGCCGGCGGCGGGAATGCCGTATTACCAGGACCTGCGTGAAACGGCCCATAAAATGCGGTTTGCTGCCGACCATCTGCACGACCTGGTGAACAACCTGCTCAACACGCACCTCTCGCTCGCCTCGATGCGCACCAACGAGGTCATGCGTGTGCTGACCCTCTTTTCAGTGTTCTTCATGCCGCTCACCTTCATCGTCGGGATTTACGGCATGAATTTCGAACACATTCCCGAACTGAAAAGCCCGTACGGTTACCCCGCCGTTATCATGGTAATGATCTCGATTTCGGCGGGGATATACATCTGGTTCAAAAAGAAAGGGTGGCTCTGATCAGGTTCGCTCCTTCTTGTTGTACCGCTTTATCTCCCTGTGCAGGCTCTTCTCCCGCGCTTTGCGTTTCCGGAATTCCTCATCATCGGAAAGCGACGCGAGGTACTGCATTTCGCGCCGCATCTTAAGATAGTTTTCGTACCTTCCGGGATCGAGCGCGCCCTCTTCGGCGGCCTTTCTGACCGCGCAGCCGGGTTCGCCGGTGTGCGTACAGTCGTCGTAGCGGCACCCGACCGAGAGCGCGGCTATATCGTCGAACGCACTTTCGAGGGCGCCGTCGTCATCCAGGAGCTGCAGCTCGCGCATGCCGGGCGTGTCGATCACCATCCCGCCATCCGGAAGAAGGAAGAGCTGCCGGGAGGTCGTGGTGTGCCTTCCCCGTGAATCGGAGGAACGTACATCGGCGGTGGCCTGTATCCCCGCCCCGAGAAGCCGGTTGATGATCGATGATTTGCCGACGCCCGATGATCCTACGAGCCCGCAGGTCATACCCGTTTTGATTACCTCTCTGAGCTCGTCGAATCCATCGCCGGTTGCGGCGCTTGTAAAGATGACACGGATATCACCGGTTACCGCTTTGACTTCCTCCTCGAAAGGGCGTATGTCTGAAACGATATCGGATTTGTTGAGCACTACGACAGGCGTGATGCCGCCCTGCGCGCAGAGCACCCGGTACCGCTCGAGGCGCCTGACGTTATAGTCGCGGTCGAGCCCCTGTACGATAAAGACGAGGTCGATGTTCGCGGCGATTACCTGCCGTGAGGAGCCCCTTCCTGCGGAGGTGCGGGCGAGCACCGTCCTGCGGGGCATTACCTGATGGATGATCCCTTTCGTCCCTTCATCGTAATCGGTGTAGAGCACCCAGTCGCCGACCGAAGGGAAATCGTCCGCTTCATCGTGAATGTAATGAAACCGGCCGGCAAGCGTTGCCGCGACCTCACCCGCGGATGAAAGCAGCGTGTAAGATCCTTTCTGTTCGTTGGAAATCCTTCCAGGAAGGAAGCCCGGCTGTAAATTGTTGTGAAGGAATTCCTCAAAACCGGAATTCCATCCGAGAGTATATAATGAAGTGTTGTCTGACATTGCTGTGAACCTCTTTATTGTATTCTGTTCGTAGAGTATAGCTTTTACGCCACGGGATGCTGGAACATCCCTGCCGAATTCAGGCTGCTGCCTGAAACACAATTAAAGAGATTTAAGCAATCATATGCGGGTTTCTATCTTGTAGTTGGTTTCAATGTCGTCAGCATTATTATTTTTGTCAAATAAAAAAATACTCCCGAAGATGTCAAAGCCCTCAATTTACAGGTTGTTATGCATTTTGCTTGACTTGCGTTGTGAAGGCTGATATATATAGAATACTGTTCCGATCGGATCCTATTGCCGGAAGGGAAGGGTGTTATGTTGAATGAAAAAGAAAAGCTCAATGAGATCATACAGCTCGGATTCGAGATCACTCAGGTTCAGGACCTTGACATGCTCCTCGAGCACATCCTTGAAAAGGCGAGGAAATTCTCGAACGCCGACGCCGGTTCCATCTATACCGTTGAAAACGACAAACTCAAATTCCAGTGCAACCAGAACGATACGCTGCAAAGCCAGCTTCCCCCGGGCAACAAACTCATCTATTCCACCTTTACTGTCCCCATCGACACGCGTTCAATTTCAGGGACCGTGGCGGTAACTGGTGAGATGCTCAATATCCCCAATGTCTATGAAATCCCGCCGGGTACGCCGTACTCGTTCGACAGGCATTATGACGAGCTGTCGAAATACAAAACACAATCAATGCTGACGTTTCCCTTGAAAACGAACAGGGGTGATACGATCGGAGTGCTGCAGCTCATTAACGCCAAAAACGATCAGGGCGAGATTGTCGCGTTCTCGCGCGATGATGAGCCGTTCATTCTGCATTTCGCCAATAACGCGGCGATAGCCATCGAGCGCGCGAAGATGACCCGCGCCCTCATCCTGCGGATGATCAGCATGGCGGAGCTGCGCGATCCGAAGGAGACCGGCGCGCATGTCAACCGCGTTGCTTCATATTCGGTGGAGATATACGAAGCCTGGGCCACTCTCTGCCAGTGTCAGTCCGATCAGATACAGAAGAACAAGGACATTCTCCGCATGGCCGCGATGCTCCATGATGTCGGCAAGGTGGCGATCAGCGATATCATACTCAAAAAGCCGGCACGGCTGGATGAGGACGAATATCAGATTATGAAGCAGCATACCTATCTGGGGGCGCGGCTCTTTTCCGACCTCTATTCTGAATTCGATGACGCGGCCTACCAGGTCGCCCTTAATCATCACGAGCGATGGGACGGGACCGGGTATCCGGGACACCTCAATCCGATGACGGGTAAACCGCTTCCGGGGTACGATGATCCGGGTGGAAGACCGCGGCCCAAGAAAGGCGAGGAGATACCCCCGTTCGGAAGGATCGTCGCGATCGCGGACGTGTATGATGCGCTATCGTCGCGACGAGCCTACAAGGAGGCGTGGAGCGAGGACCAGGTCCTTCAGTCGATGCGGGACGAGACGGGCAGGCATTTCGATCCTCAGATGATAGAGGCGTTCTTTGCCAGACTTGACGTCATACGCAGTATCGCCCATCGGTATCCGGAAACGTAGGATATGTCGGAATAAAAACGGTTGACTCCCTGAAAGCCCGGTGTTTTGTGGTATAATCAGTAGCAGTATGGTCGCCCGCCTCCGCTCCTTACCGGACCGTCGATCACACGTACAGTCACCTGAATTTAAACATTGGAGAATAGCATGGTTCAAGAAGGAAAATTTGTTTCGATCCATTATATCGGCAAGCTCGAAAATGGAGAGATATTCGATTCCTGCGAAGAAAATCCCCCCTTCGAGTTTCAGGTCGGCGCCGGAATGGTGATTCCGGGGCTCGACGAAGCGGTCGTGGGCATGAAAATAAACGAAGAGAAGGATATCGTGATAAATCCCGACATGGCGTACGGCGATTACAATGACGATATGATACATACCGTACCGAGATCGGAGCTCGGAGGAGAGTTCGTTCCCGAGATAGGCATGATGGTCGGCGTCCAGATGGAAGACGGCTCCCACGTGCCGGCGACGATCTGTGCGGTCAGCGAATCGGAAATATCCATCGACATGAACCACCCGCTCGCGGGCAAATCGCTGCATTTTCATGTGAAGGTCGTCGAAGTCAACGACGAGCCGAAATACATGTCGGGCTGTGATTCGTGTGGCGATAGCTCGTGCGGCAGCGGCGGCTGTTCCTGCTGCTGATACATCGTGCCGCTATTCCGGATAAGGGCCCCACGGAGCAAGTGCATCGTGGGGCTTTTGCCTGTAAGGGAGGCCTGCCGTATGCCGCTGCGGGATAAAATCTCTTGACAAAAGTGCGGCCGGCACAATAAGGAATCATCGAATCTGATAAAGAGAGGAAGCGTGATGAAGGGGGACTCGACATTTGTGGCTTTTGACGTAATGGAGCGTTTTATCGCCGATGTGTTCAAAGGGCTTGGCGTGCCGGAGGAGGACGCGAAGATATGCGCGGATGTGCTCATCACCGCCGACAAGCTGGGGATAGACTCACACGGCGTCAACAGGCTCAAGCCGATATATTACGATCGCATCAAAGACGGCATACAGTTTCCGGTGACCAATTTCGAGATTGTCAAAGAAGGTCCGACCACCGCGGTCATCGACGGTCACGACGGGATGGGGCACGTCATAGGAAAGCGGTCAATGCAGATGGCGATCGACAAGGCAAAGAAATACGGAATGGGTATGACGGTCGTCCGCAACTCGACGCATTACGGCATAGCGGGATATTATTCGATCATGGCGGCGGAAGCGGGGATGATCGGCATCACCGGAACCAACGCGCGCCCTTCGGTCGCCCCGACCTTCGGCGTCGAGAACATGATGGGCACCAATCCGCTGACCTTCGGCATGCCCACGGACGAGGATTTTCCGTTCCTGCTTGACTGCGCCACTTCGCTTTCCCAGCGCGGAAAGATCGAGGTCTATGCCCGCGAAGGGAAGGAGTGCCCTCCCGGCTGGGTCATTGACCAGAGCGGAGGAACGCGCACCGATACGCTGCAGATACTGAAAGACCTGGTGAAAGGAACAGCCGCGCTCACGCCGCTCGGCGGAATAGGTGAAGACGGCGGCGGTTACAAGGGATACGGCTATGTCACCGTCGTGGAGATCCTTTCCGCGGCGTTGCAGGCGGGGAGCTACATGAAGATGCTCTCCGGGTTTGATAACGGCAAAAAGGTGCCGTACCATCTCGGGCATTTCTTCATCGCGATCGATATATCCTCGTTCATCGAGGTGGATGCATTCAAGAAGACGACCGGTGATATCCTGCGGGCGCTGCGCGCGTCGAGGAAGATGCCGGGTCAGGAGCGCATCTACACGGCCGGCGAGAAGGAGCACCTGATCTGGCTTTACCGCAAGGACAAAGGCGTCCCGATACTCGACGAGGTGAGAAAGGAAATCATTCAGATGCGCGACGAACTGGGGCTTTCGGGATACCGGTTTCCGTTTGAGAACTGAAAGCTGCTCTTCCGCCGCGTGTATTGAGGCGCGGCGGGTTTTTAATACCTTCAATTTGAGCGCGTCATTGCGTTTTTCAGTTGCATAAGCGGTGTCCCGCGCGTTTCCATATCCCCCCTCATGATAGGCGTTTCACTATAGCTCACATGCTGCCGGATTATTCCATGCCAATCGTAATTTTTTATTAAATAATAAAGAAAGAAAATTGACAGATGAACAGCCTTGCAAACAGCTTACTCCAGCGGTTATAAGTTTATGAGTTGTTGCCATGTGATGGCAGAGGAGGAGTGCTAATGAACAACAGTGCTATGACTAAACACCGGAGACTCATTCAGTGGGTTGACGAAATGGCGGCAATGTGCACGCCGGACAGCGTCTACTGGTGTGACGGGTCAACAAAAGAGTACGATAACATGATGAAAATAATGGTGGAGTCCGGACTTGCGATTCCTCTTGACGCGAATAAACGCCCCAATTGCTTTCTGTTCCGGTCAGACCCTTCCGATGTCGCGCGGGTTGAAGACAGGACCTACATCGCTTCCCGCTCAAAGGACGAGGCGGGACCCACGAACAACTGGATCGATCCTGAAGAACTGAAAAAAACCATGAAGGGCCTTTACGCCGGCTGCATGAAGGGGCGCACGATGTATGTGATCCCATTCAGCATGGGGCCGGTGGGCTCTCCGATCGCGCAGATCGGTATCGAGCTTACCGACTCACCGTATGTCGTGGCGAACATGCATATCATGACACGGGTAGGATCAAAGGTGCTTGAGGCGCTGGGCGAGGACGGCGTATTCATCCCGTGCCTTCATTCGGTCGGCAAACCCCTTGCCGAAGGTGAATCTGACGGTTCGCAGTGGCCCTGCGCGCCGATTGAAAAGAAGTATATCTCGCATTTTCCCGAAGAGAAAACGATATGGTCGTACGGTTCCGGATACGGCGGAAACGCGCTCCTCGGCAAGAAGTGCTTCGCGCTGCGCATCGCATCGGTGATGGCGCGCGAGCAGGGATGGCTCGCCGAGCATATGCTGATCCTCGGCATAACCAGCCCGAAGGGAGAGAAGAAGTATATCGCGGCGGCCTTCCCCTCGGCCTGCGGCAAGACCAACCTGGCGATGCTCATCCCGACAATCCCCGGCTGGAAGGTCGAATGTGTCGGCGACGACATCGCGTGGATGAAGTTCGGCGCTGACGGAAGGCTCTATGCGATCAATCCCGAAGCGGGATTTTTCGGAGTCGCTCCCGGCACCTCGATGCAGTCGAACTACAACGCGATGAAATCGATCGAGAAAAACACAATCTTCACCAACGTCGGCCTGACCGGGGACGGCGATATATGGTGGGAAGGAATAGGCTACGACGCTCCCGCGGGTAAGATCATCGACTGGACCGGCAAGGAGTGGAGCCGTGATCCCGAAAAGCTTGTCGCGCACGCGAACGCGCGCTTTACCGCGCCGGCACGCCAGTGCCCGGCGATCGATCCGGCGTGGGAAGACCCGAACGGCGTGCCGATCAGCGCGTTCCTTTTCGGCGGGCGGCGGCCTACCACCATCCCCCTTGTACACCAGGCATTCTCCTGGAACCATGGCGTTTTCCTCGGGTCCATAGTTGGCTCCGAGGTCACCGCGGCGGCGATATCGGCGAAGATAGGGCAGGTGCGTCGCGACCCGTTCGCGATGCTTCCGTTCTGCGGCTACAACATGGGCGATTATTTCCAGCACTGGATCAACATAGGCAAGAAAAGCACGGCCGACAAACTACCGAAGATTTTCTACGTCAACTGGTTCCGCAAAACGGCGGACGGCAAGTGGCTCTGGCCCGGTTACGGCGAGAACAGCCGCGTGCTCAAGTGGATCTTTGAGCGCGTGTCCGGAGAGGGCAAGGCGCACGAATCGGCAATCGGTTTCATGCCCACGATTGACGCGATCGACCGCAGCGGGCTCGATGTGAGCGAGGCGGATATGAAGGCGCTCCTGACCGTCGATCATGACGACTGGAAAAACGAGATCGAAAGCATACGAGAACATTACGCGCGGTTCGGCGACCGTTTTCCGGCCGAGCTTAAGAAAGAGCTCTCAGACCTTGAAAAGAGGCTTGGGTAATGAGCGGTATTAAACCGCTTGTTGTCTTTGCTCTCTCGGAAATGTAAAGCTCTGCTTTCCATTTCACTCGTTCACCCGACAATAAAAAGGGCCGTCCGATTAAAGGACGGCCTTTCTGTTTTACTGAACTATGCGGTGAGGCCGAATTACTGTATCGGCTCTGAGGGAAGCGCCGCGAATGCCGGATAAAGTTCCTTCAGCCGTTTTGTTGATTCCCCGAAATTGTCGGTCGCGCGCTGTATTTCCCATTTTACCGATCCCGCTCCGACATCATCGGCCCCGTAGCTGATCCCGGAAAAATCACCGATGTAGCGCGCCGCTCCCTTTTTCACGGTGAACTGGCGCGAGAACGGGTCGCATCCCGCGCACTCAAACGCGCGCTTTGGAGTCAGGTCAAGCGAGGCGATAGTGAAAATGGCCCTGCGCGCGGGGCAGGCGAACATCTTCTCTATCCTGTATTCACCCGGCTCGATCGGGAAGAGTGATATCTCTCTCGGCCGTGCCCTGTCGGTATAGCTCTCGAATTTCAGGTTGCTGACCGCCCCTGTCTTCACGTTTTTCAATTCGAGCACGATAGTCATCTCGAAGTAATTGTCCATCACGAGGCGGCCGTAAATATAGCCTTTAGCCGGATCGGGCGCGGCGGTGTAGTCGGTGTTGGAAGCGTATTTGACGCATCCGGCAAGAAGAATGGATGTCAGAATAACCAGTGAGGTCGATTTCAGGTAACGTATCGTTTGGGCCATGGTCTCTCTCCGGGTACGGTTGGATTGATCTGAATGTTTCAGCATGAATGGCAATGTTAGGAAAGCGAAACGGTAATTGCAAGGATTAATTCTCCGGTCAGTTGAAACGTCGATAGCCCTGTATGTCGAGCGCCGTCAGCCCGAGGGACCGCGCATATGACACTGCGTCGGCGTACTCTTCGGCGGAAATACGCCTGTTGATCGCGGGGTGCTGCGTAGCCTGAAACGAAGGCCTGTACTGGGACATCAGGTGAATGTAGGTGGTCCGGGGAAGATTTCCGGCGATCCAGCGCAGCACTTCCCTCGTGCCGCTGACGTTGTTGGGCATGACGAGGTGCCGTATAATGAGACCGCGGCGCATCAGGCCGTCACTGTCCGCTGTCGCCGTTCCCGTCTGGCGTTGCATTTCAAGGATCGCCCGCGCCGTGACTTCAGGATACGAGGATGCGCCCCGGGAGTAGCGGGAAGCCATCTCGGGAACGGCATATTTAAAATCGGGGAGATATATGTCGACAGCCCCTTCAAGGATGCGGAGCACCTCCAGGCGTTCCCATCCGCTGGTGTTGTATACAAGGGGGATATGAAGCCCTCTTTCCGCGGCCAAATCAAGGGCGAGCAGAAGATGGGCCGAGTAATGGGTCGGCGTGACGATATTGATGTTGTGGCACCCGGTCCTCTGAAGCGCCAGCATCATCGCTGCGAATTCATCAATGCCTGCCCGCTCACCCCTGCCTGATTGGCTGATTTCCCAGTTGACGCAGAATACGCACCGAAGATTGCAGTGCGTCATGAAAATTGTCCCCGAACCGCGCGTTCCGGATAACGGCCTCTCCTCGCCGAAATGCGGGTTGTACGATGAGATGACAAGCTCCGATGATGCTCCGCAAAAGCCGTGATTTCCGGCAAGCCGGTCCGTTCCGCATTGTCTCGGGCACAGTTCGCATCGCCGCATCATATTCCACAGCTGAATGCCTTTACGCCGCAGTTCCCCGCTGCGATGGAGGCGGAGATATCCCGGCTCGGTGGCGTGCGTGGCGTGCTTCCGCCGCGGACGCGGAGATGTATCCGTACCTGTGTCCGGCGAAAGGGGGACGGGGCAGATACCCGCGAAACCGGCAAGCAGGAGTGCGCATCCACGCAGGAATGCTCTTCTTGTCGATCGGTTTTCATCGTTCATCGGATATATCCATCATTACATAATACATTATACCAACAAACGGCAGCATCTGTCATCCCAAACTGTATGAAATGAAGGTGAAAGGGGCAGATGCCGCATTAAATTTTCGTTGACCTCGGCAATGACTGCGGATAACTGGTTCAGGGCCCATGAAGGGGCGGGGAGCCCGTTTTCTGAATCAGGAGGAGATACGATGCGAAAGAAACCTGGAATTAACGGACGCATGATCATAATGCTTTTTGCCATGGCGGCGTTCTGCGGAAACGCGTGCAGAACAATCGCCACTGAGGTAAGAAATCCCTCCGGTACGCAGGTCGCATCCGCGCGGTCGGCCGCCCCGATGCGCGCGCTCTATATCCCGAACGGCAGGAGCCGGAATATCGCGTTCATGAAGGACCTCATCAGCCGCGGCAAGCCGCTCGGCGTCAACATGGTGGTGATGGACGTGCATCCGTACGGGAGCGCGACGCCGAGAATCGATGCGTCAGTCGTTGAGTATCTTAAAAGCGAGAACATCTACCGCGTTGCGCGGGTAGTCTGTTTCCAGGACGGCCTGGACAGGATGCCGGTGCCTGAAGTCCAGATGAAGCGGCTCGGCAATCTCGTAGAAACGGCCGCGAAATCAGGATTCCAGGAGGTGCAGCTCGACTATATCCGCTTCAAGGACGGAGGCGTGTATTATCCCCTCGCGAAACGGTACGGTTTCATTGAAGAGCTTTTAGGCCACTTTAAGAAGATCACCGACGCAAGCGGCGTAAAACTTTCGGCGGACCTTTTCGGCCGTATCGTCTACAACCGGAATGACCCGATCGGCCAGAAGGTTGAGGTGTTCGCGAAATATACGGATGTGATCTATCCGATGCTCTATCCGAGCCATTATACCGGAGACAATGTCAAGATGGCAAACCCCGGCGAAACCGTCCGCGAGGGCACGCTCAAGGGAATGAACCGTGTCAAGGGAACGAAGGTTGAGATCCAGCCCTATATCCAGGCGTTCGATTACATGGTGGGCAAGGCGCGCGTGAAGCTCGACGAATACGTCAGGCTCCAGATCGACGCTGTTGAAAAGACCGGCGCGCGTGGATGGGTGGCGTGGAACGCGAAGGGCGATTACAGTTCGGTATTCAAGGCGCTTTCCGTGCCCGCGAACGGCATCGGCGATTCTGCCGGGAAATAAAATTTCATCTTTCATCGCTTGACGGGGCGCTGAAGGGATGCTATCATAATGTCATATCAGCTATTTGCGTTAAATACAGAGGAAAGCGAGGCGGCTATGCAGGGAAATCATGAACACCGTCACATGCATTCTCATGATCATGCGCACGAACATACGCATGTGCATTCGCATGAGGACACGACGCATTCGCATCCCCATTCCCACGCTCACGCGCACGAGCATGATCATGAACACAAGCACACCCATGAGCACGGCGGCGATGCTCACACTCATGAGCACACGCACGGAGGGGACCACGGCGCGCACGACCACGATCATCCCGGGCATGAAAACGAGAAGCATGAACACCGGCATTGATGCGGGATGCGGGGATATTAATTGTCTGTAACGGGAGGAGTTCGGGAACGGATGTATAACGACCTGCGTGATAAATCGGAAAAACCGAGGGAAGATAAATTCAAGGCCTCGGAAACGCTCTCGGAGCAGATAGCACGGCATCTGAGCGACCGGATCATAAAGATGGAGATCAGGCCGGGTGAGCGCCTCGTCGAGGCGCGGATAGCGGAAGAGCTCGGCGTGAGCCAGAGCCCCGTGCGCGAGGCGCTTCGCATCCTCGAGAAGATCAAATTCGTCAAGCTGGTGCCCCGCCACGGCACGCGCGTTACCGAAGTCACCGAGGATGTTGTCGGGTCGATCTACGATATCTTCATCGAACTGGTGGGGCTTGCGACGCTCAAGACCGTGCAGCGCCGCACCGATGATGACGTTCACAGCATCAACGACGCGCTCGAGCGCGTCGACAGATACGCGCAGGCGCACGACGTATTCAATTTCAACGAGGCGTTCTTCAGCTGGGGGGTGACCTGCCTCAAGGCGGCGCGCGATCCGCTCCTCGAGGAGATGCTCGTCGATCTTGTGCCCACGATGAGGCGTATTCTGTATCAGTCGCTGCTGCGAAGCGAGCACGACGAGATGAAAGGCGTGGTGAAAAAGATGGCCTACAGCACGCAGTGCATCGAGAAGGGGCTTGCCGACGAAGCGGTTCGCAATAACCGCGCCTATCTTGAAACCGAAAAGCAGAAGGCGCTCGCGTCATACCGGAAGGCGAAATAGGCCGTCCGGTCCCTCATATCACACCTTGATGAAAATCTTCTTCCGGTACAGCGCATACGCGATTCCCAGCCAGATCGCCAGGTAGGCAAGGGAATACCCGAGCGACGCGTTGAACGGGCCCAGCCATGATGAAAAGCAGTGTGTGTAGACAATTGATTTAAGCGATGCGCTACCCCCCGCAGTGGAAGCGATTTTTATCCCTGCCACTGTTTTTGCGACAAGCGACGAGAGGAAGTAGACCGCGATGGAATTGCTGCCCAGCACGAGAAAGGGCATGATCGACGCGCGGTGCCCCCACAGGTCGATGAAGGAATAACAGGCGAGGAGGCCGAGACAGGCGATCCCCGATGTCACCAGCACGTAACTCGCGGTCCAGAGGTTTTTGTTTACCGGTATCCATGCGTTGATGACAAGCCCGCCGAAAATGCCGAGCACTCCTGTGACGAAAAGAGATAGCGCTTTCCCGGATATTCCGCCCGAGCGCCGCAAAAGGACGGCGACCAGCGTTCCCGATAGCGTGCTTGCCGTCGCGGAGATGGTTCCGAGTATCCCCTCCGGGTCAAAGCCCGGTACGATAGCATGACGATAGGTATGCCCCGGAAGCAGAGAGGCGTCGATAAACCATGCGATATTGCCGCGGGGATCAAGTATTCCGTGGCCGAAGCCGGGAACCGGCACGAGTAGGAGGACAAGGCTGTGCGCGGTCATGAGCAGGAGCGTCCATAATACGAGTGCGCGCGATGATGAGGATATGAACAGGATGGATGTGAAGAGATAACAGAGCGCAACGCGCTGAAGCACACCGGGGATGCGCACGGTCGTCAGGTTGAAGTCGGGAACGAAATTGAGCAGGAGCCCGAGTGCGAATATAATGGCGAAGCGGCGAAAGATCTTCGCTGTAAGCTTCGGTTTCAGGGAACGATCTGCAGTTTTTGTGCCGAATGCGAGGGGTATCGCCGCGCCCATGATGAAAAGAAAGAACGGGAAGATGAGATCAGCCGGAGAGAGCCCGTGCCAGCGCGCGTGGCGCAACGGCGCGTATACGTGGTCCCAGTCGCCCGCGTTGTTGACGAGGATCATTGCGGCGATGGTAATCCCCCGGAGCGCATCGAGAGAGAGGAGCCGTGAAGAGCCTGTGTTCATGGAGCAGTTTTTTAAACCTGCGCAGTCATATGTCAAATATATTTATGAACCCGAAGGGAAGGAGCGAAAACGTTTCCGCGGCTTTGCTGCGATCAATAAAATTACGATTGCTAAAAATGTCTGCCAGCTTTCTGATGTGTTTTTCAGGAGGAATTACGATAAATGCGAAACCCATTGATAGTTATACTGTTAATCATGATAACGGCAGTTTCCGGTGTTCTCTATGCGCACGGTCTTTTCCATGAGATCCGGCAGGATGGCGCGGTGACGGTACGACTCAAGTATCATGATGGCGATCCCGCGCGCAATGTCCCGGTGAAAGTGTACGCGCCGGGAAACGATAAAACCGAGTACCAGAGCGGAAAGACCGATAAAAACGGGACCTTTTCCTTTTTTGCCGATGCCGCCGGTGAATGGAAGGTCAAAGTTGATGATGGCGTGGGGCACGGGATAACGATCAAGGCGCCGATAGACGATACAATGCTGCTGGCGCGCGCTCATGAAAATACCGGTCATGGACACGCGATGCCGTGGTGGCAGCAATTGCTGATGGCGGCGGCGATCGTGTGGGGATTCATGGGATTCTTTTTCTTCTTCCAGAACAGAAGGAGTTGACGGACAATGCATATCAGCGATGGAATACTGAGCGCGGGTGCCTGTCTGGGGACCATTGCGGTCGCGTCCGCTGTCACCCTCTATTCGCTCAAGAAAACTTCCAACAGAGACATACCGCGCCTCTCAATGATGACGGCCGCATTTTTCGTTGCCTCACTTATCCATGTACGCATAGGGCCGTCAAGCGTTCATCTCGTGCTTAATGGTGTCATGGGGATCGTTCTCGGCATCTCCTCTTTTCCGGCTATACTCGTGGGGCTCCTGCTGCAATCGATCCTCTTCCAGGAAGGGGGGATCACCGCGCTGGGAGCGAACTCCCTTGCGATGGGAATCCCGGCGTTCTGTTCGTTCGCGATCTTCTCTTTAAGCAGGCTTTTCTCTTCGGGCGCTGGCTGGCTCTCGTATCTTCTCGCTTTTCTTGCGGGATTTGCCGCGATTGCGCTCTCATCAGTTTTCATCGCGGGGTTCCTCTATCTTTCCGGAAGTGAGTTTTATACTACGGCGAAAATCATCGTGATGGCGCACCTCCCGCTTGCCGCTGTCGAGGGATTGATAACCGCAATCATTATACGGTTTATCGGCCGGATAAAACCTGAGCTGATAAAAAGGAACTTTGCAGGGAATTAGGCGTTATCCGCGGTGGCGGTGGCCTTTCCGCGCATGAAGCAGGGAGTGGGGCCTTTCGAGGCCGTGCGCTTCCATGAGTCCGGCGTTATTCATCACCACCGCCGGTATCCCGTCGGCGCGAATGACGCCGCCGTCGATGAGAATTACCCTCCCGCATGTCTCGAGAATGAATTCAAGATCGTGCGAGGCGATCAGCGAAGTGGCGTCACCGGAGTTGATTAGATTTATTACCTTTCTCCTCGAACGGATATCCAGGTTCGATGTCGGTTCATCGTAAATCATGATCGATGGCCACATTGAGAGCACAGAGGCCATCGCGGCCATCCGCTTCTCCCCGCCGGATAGATGATGCGGCGGCCTCTCTTTAAGCGAAGCACATCCTGTTTTTTCAAGCGCTTCATCTACGCGGAGCATGATCTCTTCGCGGGGAAGTTTCATGTTGAGCGGACCGAAGGCGACGTCATGAAACACGGTCGGATTGAAGAGCTGGTCGTCGGGATTCTGGAATACATACCCGACAGAGGGATTAAACGAGTGAGGGACGACTTCAACGCCGTCAATTACTATAGCTCCCGATGAAGGAGCATGAAGTCCGCACAGCAGATGAAAGAGGGTTGTCTTGCCCGCTCCGTTAGGGCCGATGACGCCGACCTTCTCTCCGAAAGCCACTTCTGCCGAAATGTCGTTGAGCACGCCGGCCCTGTCCGGATAATTGAAGCTGAGTCTTCTGATTGAAATGGCGTTTTTCATAACAGTATATCCAGCACCAGGGTTCCCGCGGCCAGCAGTATCACCGTTCCGCTTATAATATAATCGCGAATATCAGCGTGAAATTCCATCAGGCAGACCGTTTTGCCGGTAAACCCCCGGAGCGTCATGGCGTCCTGGACGCGCTCGGTCTGCTCGTAGCTTCGGATGAGAAGAGATCCGGCAAGGCTCGCGCTGATGAAATATGAGCGCGGTGAAAAGGAATTTTTATATCCCCGCAAATGGAGCGCGTTTTTCATCCTTTCGAGGTTTTCCGAATAGAGAAACAGGTATCTCCATGTGAATGCGATGAGATTGACGAGCTTGTGAGGAGCCCCGAGGGCTGAAAGCGCTTCGGAAATTGCGCTCACCGATGTGCCGCGCAAAATGACAAGAGTTATTGTGAGTATTGAATAGCCTTTAAGCATGATAATGCAGGCAGTCCGTATGCCTTCCAGATACAGCGGCACAGGCAGCGGTGTCGGAATGCGCGTTCCGCCGGAAGTAAGCGCGAGCAGGATAAAGACCGGAGATGACCAGAGCAGGGGGATCAGTATCCGCCTGCTGAAAAGAGACGCAGGAGTGCGTGACCCGGCGAGCAAAAAGGAAATGATAACTCCTGAGGCAAGCACTGCGGTCATTGATTTGAGAATAGCGATGATGAGAATGACAAAACATACGGTAATGAGCCTGAAGCGCAGGTCCCATCGCATGGAATGAAAACTGTAAAGCGCGGTTGCTGGAGAATTGTTCATGGAATTGTTCCGGATGTTCAGGCTTACAGACTCTACAGAAGGGTCCGGATATGAAGCGTGTCAAGATATTTTACGATATGAAAAAATCCCCGGCATGTGCCGGGGATTTGAAAAGTGGTGGTAGGTAGATTTTTCAGGGATTCTGTACGTACGCGTCAACCAGCGTATAGACATGTTCCTTGATGACTTTCTCGTATTCTTCACTGTTTGCGACCGGATATTTGTATGCCTTCTCACATGCTTTGCGCTGTTCGGGCGTATTGCTCGGTTTGGAAGCGAGCGTCATCGCGTACCGCGAGAAGTCGCGTACATATACGTCGAACATCTGGTTGAGGACGCTGTCCTCGATCTTTTCCATGTTCGCGCTCTCGATAATGAGCTGGCCGTACGCTACCAGCGTGAATATCTCGCCGACAGCAAGAAGGTAGTCGAAATCCATCATCTGCTGCATGAGGCCCGCGCCTGACACGAGGAGGTATTCCTTGTACGCTTCGATCTGTTCGCGGAACACTTTGATGTTCGGAAGGTCGCGCGAAGAGTAGGCGATATTGTAATCGTGGAACTGGACCTTGCCGTATCCCTTCGTGGGGCCCTGATTGAAGAGGAAGTCGTCGTTCTCGGCGCCGTTCCTTCTTCCGATCTCCGGGAATTTGCCGGGGTTGAAGAAGTAGTTCGGGATGAGCTTGGCGATGAGTGCCATGTTGACGTGGCGCGTTCCTTCGAGTTTCGGATACCCTTTGAGCTCCATTACGGCCTGCTCGAAATAGGTGTCCTTCTCGAATCCCTTCGCGGCAATGATGTCGAAAAGCTGCTCAATGGTTTCCTCGCCCTGGATCGCGACCTTCATCTTCATGATCGGGTTGAAGAGAAGATAACGCTTGTCATTCTCGTTCGCGGCGCGCATGTAATCGGTCGCTCGCAGGCCGAACAGCTTCATTCCCATCAGGCGGCAGTATGAATCGAGAAAAAGCCGTTTCACATGAGGGAATTCAGTTACGAACTTTCCGTAGATATTCCGGTGCGCGGCGTGGTTGAGCGACTCGTAGAACGCGTGGGTAACAACGCCTGTCGAGCCGGAGCCGATGTTGAACTTGCAGATGTTGATCGTGTTGAGCATGTCGTCCCACGCTTTCTGGCCGCGTGAGATGATGTCCGCGTCGGTAATCGGGTAGTCATGCAGCGCGAACTCGGCGACATACTGCTGGTTTAAATCGACTATATTCTTGACGCACTCGAATTTGGGATGGTGAGAATCGACAACGAAGAATACGTATTCGTTGGTGTCGGCGAATTTGGAGAACACGGTGATGGTGCTCGCCGCGTTGCCGTTGCCGATATAATACTTGCTGCCATTGGCAAGATATGTGCCGTCGGGCTGCGGATACAGCTTCATTTCGGTGGAATAGATGTCTGCACCGTGCTCCTTTTCGGAAAGGCCGAAAGCGCAGAGCGGATTGTTGCGAAGCGTCTGAACAGCTTTCTGCTTGGCTTCTTCATTGTCTCCTAAGAAAACGGGATCAAGGCCGAGCGTGGATACATGGAACATATACCAGTAGGCGGTGCCGTAGAAGCCGACGATCTCCGAAAATTCATACATTCTGTAGGTGCTGTAATACTGGTCTGCCTCTCCGTACCCTTTCGGAAGGAAGAGCGTTTCGAAAATGCGCTCCTTTTTCACGAAGTCCGCGAAATCCTGGGAGAACTCACGGCTGTGGAACTGCTCTTTCTGGTTCTTGAGGCCCTTGTTTTCGAACCACTCGATTGTTTTGAGCATAATCTCCTTCGAGCGGGCGTCGGGGTAATTCCTGTCCCTGTACTTTTTCGGGTTGAGTAAAATCATGCTATTTCTCCTGAGATTGAAACATTTGTGCTATGCTATGAATTATAGTATTATTTTGCGAACATTCAATATTATTGAGAACAATGTTCGTTTTTTGTCAAATCGTTTTTAATTTTTTCTTGATTTTCGGGATGTTATTAATGGAATAGCTGTCAGGCGGCAGTTAAAATATAAATGAATAAAACTGTATAAATATTCAGGAGTTTTGCGCAGATGAAAGACAAGGTCACCCTCGAGACGCTCAAGTCGGGCGAAAAGGAGGCACGGCGCAATATCATAATAGATGCCGCCGAACGGGTCTTCGCGACCAAAACCTTCGACAAGGCGAGCATGCGTGAAATAGCAGATGAATCGGGGATGTCCACCTCGTCGATTTACCGGTTTTTCCCAAACCAGGAATCCCTGCTGGTTGCAGCGGCGGTGAGGGCGACGAGGTATTTCAACGGCCTGTTCGACGATATCCTGAAAAAATATCCGCCCGAAAAAGCGTTTGAGGTAACTACCGATTCATTCATCGATTTTATCTCGGAGAATGACGCGTTCTTCAGCATGATGACGATCATGGTGTCGCAGGGCAACATCAACCCCGAATCGACGAAAACAATCGAGAAAGAGATGAACGTGACGCTTGACCTCATAGAACGGATGTTCGCGGGGATGAAGTACGAGCGCATATCCCGCATGCTCGCGCGCCATTTCTACACCAGCATGATCGGCATTATCGTTTCGTACAACAAGATACCGGGGAACAACCGCGAAAACGTAATCCAGCTCATGAAACGGCTTGCGCGGATGTCCTATGAGCTTATCCTCAACTGTCCCCGTGAAAAGCTCGAAAAGATGATCGGCTGAACGGAACCGGATGAACGGCGGACACTCATCTGGAACTGAATTCTATTACCGGATGCTCCACGAGGAGGTCGTCAGGACACGGCTCGAAGAGGAGCATGGCGGATACGAGGCCGGCCGTTCAGTCTATATCCTCCCCGTGAAGGGCGGGCGGCAGCCATCCGGATACAAATATATCATCTACCTGAATTCGTTCAACGCGTTCGGGGACGGGCGGCATCCCACCACATCGCTCTGCATTGAAATGATCGATGAAACCATCGGCGGGCTTGAATCAGCCGCGCGCGGAAACATGATGATGCTGGATGCGGGCACCGGGACGGGAATCCTCGCGATCGCGGCGTCGCTCATGGGAGTGGGCCGGATAGACGCGGCAGACATCGTTCCTGAATCGGCGGAGAACGCGCGGTACAATGCTGAAGTAAACGGCTGCGGGAATATCAATATCCGTCTGTCCGACATCGCTTCGATAGAGGGCGAAGGCAGATACGACTTCATCGCCGCGAATCTGCTGCCGTCGGTGATCTTTCCGAACATTACCCGCCTGCGGGATTTTCTGTCTGACGGGGGATCGCTCATGGTGAGCGGAATAGGCGATCGTTCGTCTGAAGAAGCTGAAAAGGCTTTTGAGCGCGCCGGTCTTGCTATCGCCAGGCACACGCGCCGTGATGGTTGGAACTGCTACCTGCTTAAAAAGAGTCCCGCTGCGTGAGCGTAAGATCGTTGCCTACTTCTCGTTGAAACACCAGCCGAGGAAACAGGTCCTCGCGAGCTTTTTGTTGGCCTTGTCCGCGGCCATCCTGTACCGGATCTTGCGGGTGGCGTTGTCGATGTTGATGACGTTTTTGCTCTGACGCTCTCCATCGGTGTATTCGTTGAACTTTATCCGCGTGTCGATGAACGAAATCGTCAGTTCGCTCCTGTCTTTGTTGAACTCATAAGTGAAATAGTATTTAGTCTTGCGCGGCGAGAAGATCTCAGAATCGACGATGAGCAGGCCGTTTTTCATGAAATACATTTCCGCCGGGCGCATGTCGCCGCCGGGATAGTAGAGGATGCGGTCTATCTGTTTCGGCGAGCCTTCGACCAGATGGCGGTATGCTTCGGGAACGAACCTCGCGTCTGACTTCTTCGCCTGTTCTATCCGCCTGTTAAGCTCGTCGAAGTCCCCGAGGAACCCTCCGAATATCCAGCCGTCGCGCCCCTGAAATGAGATGCGGTACCACCTGCCCCTGATTTTCCCGCCGTCCGAGCCCGTGACTTCAAATTCATGATCCGATTTTGCGAGGAGCGAAACCTTCGCCGCGAAGGGAAGGGTGTCGATCCGCTCTGAAGATACGTCCGGCGCGGCCCTCATTATGAGGCCGTCAGAGGCGATGACGTATCGATCGCGGGGAAATTCCGACTGGCGCGAGCAGGATGCGGCAAGCGCGCACGCCATGATGATCGCAAAAAGAAGCGGAATGGATTTTGAGAAGACGGTTTGATGGAATTGTTTCATGTCGGTTCGCTCCATGACTATCTGTTGCCGAGCATGTTGATGAACTCGGAATTGCCCGATCTTCTGGCATAATCGGCCGCGGTCTTTCCGTCGCGGTCAGCGATGGCGGCGCTCGCACCCTTCGTGAGAAGGAACGGCACGATATCGAGCACCTTGCGGCTGTTGCGGCTGTTATACTCCTTTGCGGCATGGGCGAGCGCGGTGCGGCCCGAGTTGTCCGGAGAGTCGATCTTTGCCCCGGCCGTGATGAAAAGATTGATCATCTTCTGCGCGTCGTCGCGTGCCTTGTCGAGGAACTTGTAATCGCCGATGTAGTCCATCACCTCTTTTTTCAGTACTGTATTCCCGTTCTTGTCCTGGAGGTTGACGTTGGCGCCCTTCTCGAGCAGGGCGGAAACGATATCGAAGTTGCGCCTGGTGCGCGCAAGGTTCAGCGGGAAATTGCCGAAGCGGTTCATCACGTTAGGATCGGCGCCGCTTTTCATCAGGTCGGTAATGATCCGGATTGCTTCGCGGTTTTCAGCGACCAGTTTCTGCTTTGCGGCCCCTGTGCCGGCGGGCGGCGCCGTTCCCGCGAGTTGAAGCAGAAGGGTGTCGCCGTTCTTGTTGGTGACGTTCGGGTTCGCGCCTTTTTTGAGGAGCAGGTTGAAGATGTCAAGCCGCTTGGCGTTGATGGATACATGCAGCGGGGTATCGCCGGCGTTGTTCTTCATGTTCATGTCCGTGCCGCCGTCGAGGAGTACCTGTGTCATGGTCAGGCCGTTCTTTGAGGCCGCGATTGCCCTGAAAAGAGCCGATTCGCCGTTTTCGCCTGTCTCATTGACCGCTATTCCGCGCTTGATGAGCGTGCGCGCCGAGGCGAGCGAGCCTTCACGTGCGGCCACGATGAGCGCAGTGTTGCCGGCGCGGTCCTTCGCGGCGATGTCCGCCTTGTTGTCGAGAAGGGCATCGAGAAAATCGGTCCTGTCTTTTGCCGCGGAAAGCGTGATGAGCGGAGTGCCTTCGCGGTCGGTAATGCTTGCCTGGGCGTTTGCTTTCAGGAGAAGCTTGGCGATATCTGACCTGTTTGCTTCGAAGGTGAGAAGCAGGAGCGGCTTCTGCTCGGCGTCGGTAGCGTTGGCGTCAGCGCCCTTGTCGAGGAGGAGCTTGGCGATATCGGGCGATTTCTTTCGTATCGCGATGGCAAGCAGCGGATTGCCGGCGCGGTCCTTAATGGTGAATGCCGCTCCCTTGTTGAGCAGAATGTCGGTATTGGCGCGCTGTGAGTGTTCGACCGCGTACTGGAGCGGATAGACGCCATCTGCCTGGCTTTCGTTGACGTCGGATCCCTTGTCAGCAAGGGTCTTCAGGAGGGCCGAATCATTCTTTTCGAGCGAAAGGAAGAGGAGCGTCTTGTTGTCGGTGGTGCGCACGTCAAGCTTTGCGTTGTGGGCGATGAAGAGGTTGAGCATCGTCTTGTTCTTCGTGTAGGCGACGAGTATCAGCGGATTACCGTTCTGGTCGCGGCCATCGGCGTCCGCCCCCTTGCTCAGGAAATATTCGACATTGTCCGGACGGTTGCCGTGGACGGCGATAGCGATCGGCGTGCGTCCGAGGTTGTCCTTCGTGTCAACAGCGGTTTTGCCTCCGAGCTGGTTGAGAAGGCCCGAGGCGCCGGCGGAAGTCGCGAGGTAGTGAAGAATCGTCTGGCCCTGGCGGTCCTTGAGTTCGGGATTTGCCCCTTTCGAGATGAGAAGAGACGCGACCTGAGTATTGCTCTTCTCAAGCGCCCTCATGAGCGGACTCCTTCCGCTGCCGTCCTGCGCATTGATCTCGGGATTGTACTTGAGCAGGTAGTTTATAAAAGCAAGGTCGTTCGCCTCCGCGCAGAGATGGAGCAGCGTTTCGCCGAGGTTGTTGGTGTTGTTGACGTCGGCGCCATTCTCGATGAGCGATTTCGCGATTGCCTGCTGACGCTCCTTGTAGGCGTACTGGACGAGCGGTGTGGTGTTGAATTCCTTTGCGTTCTTGTCAAGCCCCGATTTCAGGAGCACTCCGAAAGCCGCGTCGTTCCGCTTCTCAATGGCCTTTCCCGCAGGGGATACCCCGTTGAGTGATTTTGCGTTGACTTCCGCTCCCTTCTGGATTGCGAGGGAGAGTGTATCGACGCCTTCCTTGCCCCTGGTCACGGCCAGGAGATGGAGGATGGTGGTGCCGGTGTTGTCGGCGATTGAGGTTTTCGCGTTCGATTCGAGCAGGAACTTAACTGTCGAAAGGCTCCCTTTATCGGCCGCGGTGAGGAGCGGCGTCCTTCCTTCCGGATCGCGGGTGTTGACGTCGCCTCCCTTGCCGATGAGGAGCTTCAGGTTGTCCCAGCGCCCTCCCGTGACGGCGATGGATACGGGCGTCTGCCCGGTGGAATCCTTCTGGTTGGGCGTAAGGTCGCTTTCCGGCACTTTGTCGAAAAGCTTACCGGGGTTTTTCATAGCGGCGAGATAGTGGGTAATGTTGCGGCCCTGCTGATCCCTGGTCTTGAGGTTCGGGTTCGCGCCGAGGATCATCTCCGCGATCTGGCTGTTCCCGCTCTCAAGGGCGGTCATCAGCGGTGTCTTGCCGGTGCCGTTCTGCTGGTTCACGTTCGGCGAGCCTTTGAGGAGCGTTTCGGCGAGCTTCTTATCGTTTTTAGCTGCCGCCAGGTGAAGGAGCGTTTCCCCGTCGGCGCTCTTGCGGTTGAGGTCGGCCCCCGCCTCGACGAGCATCTTCACGATCTCGGACTGGTTGTTCTGATAGGCGAAAAGAATGAGCGGGGTATTGGCCTCCGCTTCGTTTTTGTCAATCCCGCCGTCCAGAAGCGCCTTGAACGCGAGAGGGTTCCGCGCCGTGATCGCGATACCCGCGGGAGTGGAGCCTTTGAAATCCGCGTGCTTGGGATAGGCGCCGGCGCGTACCGCTTCGGGGATGAGATCGGACGCCGCTTTTGTCCTGGTTTTGGCGAGGATATGAAGCAGTGTCTGCCCGTTATGGTCGCGCTTGTTGAGGTTTGCCTTATTGCCGATCAGGTACTTGACGACGTTGAACTGGTACCGGTCTGCGGCGATCATGACAAGGTTACGGCCGTCCGAGTCGGTGACTTCCTGGCTGAATCCGAGGCCGAGCTGCTTTTTGACCTCCTCAAGCTTTCCCTGTTTTGCCGCCTGGATCAACTCCTGCTCGGTGGCGCGGACGCCCTGGCCGATAAGCGCGAGCATGAGTACGGAACAGCAGAAGATGAACAAACCGCGTAATGATTTCATGAATACCCCTTCGAATTAAAAAATAGTTTCCCCTCTATCATGAACTCATGCCGCTCCGGAGAGCGGCACCGTGTTATTGCATTTCCGTCGCCGCGATGATGAAATCGTTCATCTCCTGCACGTACGCGTGGATGTAGCTTGCGGGATCTGTGTATTCCTCATTGGACCGTATTTCGAAGTGAAGGTGACAGCCGAATGAATGGCCCGTATTGCCGACCTTGCCCACGACCTCGCCCGCGCTGAGCTTCTGGCCTTCGTTCACCATGATTGCGCTCAGGTGCCCGTAGAGCGATCGGTACCCGCTCCGGTGTTCGATGATGATGTAGTTCCCGTATCCGCACGAGGTGCAGTTCCTGTCGTCGCGGCGCACAAGGATGACGGTGCCGTCGGCGGCGGCGAGCGTCGGGGTGGTGCAGGACGCCCCGATATCGATGCCGTTATGCTTGTTCTTCCGTCCCGAGAGCGTTCTCCATCCGTAGTTACTGGTGATCGGGAGCGTCGGGTCGTTGAACGGAAAGATGAAGAGCTTGTTGATGTCGTCGCTGTCAGAGAAGGCGTTGCTGTCCTTGCTCAGGAAGGAGCCGAACACCCAGCCGGAGGAATCGTTGGCGGACACTTCAACCCACTTGGACCTGTTTCCCGCGAGGGAGACCACCTCGTCGATAACATCGGTGATACGCACCCGCTCCCGGTGGGGAAGGCTGAAGAGCACCGTGCCGTCGACGCCCGGCTGGTCGCGCACCCGCAGGAGCTCGGATTTCACGTAGCGCGTTTCGCCTTTCTGAAGTTCTTCAGGGCTTTCCCCGGGGGCGACGCTCGACGACCTGTCGCCGGGCCGCATGTAGCCGGTGAACGCCCATCCCGCCATTCCGGCGTAATCGATGCGGGCCCATTTGGCGCGGGTGCCGCCGATCTCGTCTTCGTTCGAGCTGAGCTCGAGCACATCAACGACGCTGTTTCTATCAAGGCGCCCGACGATATCCGCCCACTGGTTCGGTTCTGAACGGATATTGAGGGAATCGGCGGTCACGGTCATTTTGGTCGATGAGGGCGATGAATCGGACCTGAGCACCGGACGCGAGGAGGACGCGCGAAGCGACGGCCGGGAACTCTTGACGTTTACGCCGCTCTTGCGTGGTGGATCCTGCAGCAGCAGGTCGAGCGGGATATAGCCTTCGGTGTTGGCGGGAGACTTTACCAGGCACCATTTCTGTGTGATGTTCTTCCGCTGAAAGCCTGAATCGAGCTTCGGCATGAAAACGACCTCCACCTTCGTTCCGCGGGTGAGGGATTCAAGATACTGTTTGTCGGAGTCGAGCGGTTTGCTCCTGAGCTTGTACGGCTCTCCTACATAGGCGTAATGGATCTTTGTGCGTGAGACCCTGGTGGTGTTATCATTTTCCTTGATGTCGTCAGCGTAACCTGGGTGTATCGGCATGCGAATCTTCAGGTCGGGAGCGAACGCCTTGACCCTGTCGTAGAAACGGTTGAACTTTGCCAGTATCCGCTGCTGGTGCTCCTGGTTCCGCATGTAGATCTCTTCACGCTTCGAGCGTTCCTTGTTCCGTATCCTGTCGACGGCGTCCTGGCTGAAGAGGGCTGAGGGAATTAAGATACACGCGGCAAGAAGCGTTATGAACATCAGGTGGAGGTATCTCATATGGATCGTACCGTTGATAGAGATTTTAACCGACAGAGAGGGCGGAAGGGGCTGTGTATCCGGAAAAAGAGCCGATGCCGGAAACAGGGCCTGCGCTATCCGACCACATCCGGTTTATGGCAGAAAATAGGCAGAGTGTCAATATCTTTTTTGGGGCAGGGGATGTGGCTATTCGAGCGCCGTGCCGTAATCGTACCTGCGCTTGACGTACTGCATGATAAGCGATGTCTCGATGCGCAGCACGCCGTCTATCCTGCTGATCCGGTTGTAGACCAGGTCGTTGAGGTCCTCGCGTGTTTTTACCACGAACTCGGCGTTGATGCTCGCCTCGCCGGTGGTCATGATGATGTACCAGAGCTCGTTCATCTTCTCGAGCTCGGCAAGGACGTGATCGAGCTTCTTCATTTCGACATGGATATAGAGGTCGCCGGTCATCTCGAAGCCGAGCATGAACGGGTTGCTGACCGCTACGATCTGCATGTAGCCGTTGTCGATGAGCCGCCGTATCCGCCCGCGGACGGTCGCTTCTGAAATGTCGAGCATCTTGGCGATCTCTATGTTGGGAAGCCTCCCGTCCTTCTGGAGAATGGCGATGATGCGGGAGTCGATCTGGTCTATGGCCGGTTTGGCGCTTTGCCGCGCCCTGCTTCCGTTTTCTTTCATTGATTTCACCGATCTCCTCACGGGTGAACCCCTTCTGGCCTGGGGCCATCTCCCCCTTGCGAAGGGGGAGACTGAGAGGGGGTAGTTTATCTGTTATTCGTATAATATTAGCAATATAATAATAATATTCGTATAAAATCAATAAAATAATTACGAAATAGCGCAAAATATATTGACTTGGTCAGGGCTGGTGGCTACTTTGATACCAGATGGATGACCGACGGAAGCGGGGTGTCACATCTGCGCACTTATATCATACAATAACAGGGGGAATGGGCTATGAGCAGCACAACCAATACAACCGGGGCGAAAAGCTTCACCATCAACGACTTCAGGAAAGCGAAAGAGAGCAAGACACCGATCTCGATGGTCACCTGTTACGATTTCCCGTTCGCCAAAATCATCGAAAAGACCGATATCGACACCGTGCTCGTCGGCGATTCACTCGGAAACGTGATCGCCGGATACGAAAGCACCATTCCGGTGACCGTCGACCAGATGATCTATCACACCGAGATCGTGCGCAGGGGAGCGCCCTCGAAGTTCCTGATCATCGACATGCCGTTCATGAGCTACCATATCTCCGTTGAGGAATCGCTGCGCAACGCCGGAAGAATGATGAAAGAGACAGGCGCCAATGCCGTCAAGCTCGAGGGCGGCAGGGACTTCCGGCACATCATAGAGGCGCTGGTGAGGGCATCAATTCCGGTAATAGGGCACCTCGGCCTTACCCCGCAGTCGGTCCACAAGCTTGGCGGCTACAGCGTCCAGGGAAGGGGCGACGAGGCGCGCAAACGGCTCATCGAGGACGCGAAGATCATCGCGGAGGCGGGCGTTTCGGCGATGGTGCTTGAAAAGGTGCCCGAGGAGCTTGCGAAGGAGATATCCGAGGCCGTATCCGTCCCGACGATCGGCATCGGCGCGGGCCGCTACTGCGACGGGCAGGTGCTCGTGCTCCACGACATGCTCGGCATGGACGAAACGTTCAGCCCGAAGTTCCTGAAGAAGTACGCGAACCTCTTCGAGATCGCGAAGAACGCGATCCAGGAGTATCACACCGAGGTGCATGAGCGCACATTCCCGGACAAGAAGAACGTTTACGAATAGACCGCGTAACGGCAGCGGCGGATGGGGGATACTATCCGCCGCTGCGCCACGATTCAACTCTCCAGCATGATGATGCCGTCCTCGGCGAGAGACCCTATCGCCCTCACGCAGGCGGCGCGCGCGTCCCGCACCAGCGACTCCCCGTGAATGATATTGGGATTGACGACGCCCGAGAGCACGTCCTCGATCAGGTAGCGCACCGGCGCGGGAAGGCTTTTCATGACCGGGCGCGTCCGCGTCTCAGGGACGCCTTTAAGCGCCGTGGAGAGGGTGTACCATCCCACCGCGGCGAGGAGATTGCGGTAGTCGTCCGCGCTCCTGAACCTGCGCAGAAGGAATTCAAAGCTTTCATCGCCGAGGTTCCTCTTCTTCAGCCTGAGCTTCCTGTAGGTCGAGATGAGCGCGCCGCGCGCCTCTATCCTTGACGAGTGGGAACAGGGGAACCCTTCAGATTCCGCGATGATCTCCGAGAGCCTGCGCTCCGGCAGGTGGCGGCCGATATGCTCGACGTAGCTTCCGGGCGCGTCGGAAATGGCGCGCGCGATATCCCCCTGTCGCGATGAGGCGAGCGTGTGATAGAGGAGCCCGTCCTCATCCATGACGCGCAGCCATGCCGCGAAATCCCTCCTGAGAACCGCTTCGGCGAGCGATGCCGCCCTCACCGCGTTCTGCATTTTCGCGAGCGCCGGGGAGTAGGCGAGCGAATCGTTGCCTTTTATGAGCGAAAAGATAGCTTCTTCGATGGAATACTCGCCCTCGAGAAGGTCGCGCTTCTTTATCACCCCCCTGCGCTCGAATCGGTGAAGCATATCCGCCACTTCGCCGATAAACCGCTTTGAGAAACAGTTCTTTATCCGGAGGACATGGCCGGGGTGGGCAAGGATGATAAGGCATGCCTGGTAGACGCTGAGAAGGTTCCTCCTGCGCAGGTGGTAGAAGAGTCGCTCGAGCTCCAGGTCGTCGAACGTACCGAGCACGATGGCGATGCGGGGCATCAGCCGGAGCGGGTTTTTGAAAAAGAGCATGAGGTGGCGGTTGACCGACTCGGGGTCGCTTTCAGAGGTGATTTCGTTTGAGAAGAGGCGGAGAAAGGATACGGGAAGCATGGCGGCGAGGTCGCGGGACGCCTCCGCGGCAGAGTACGATATGTCGATCCTCATCAGGCCCGCATCCGCTTCACCGTCACCGCGCAGGACGGATGAGACTGTTTCTTCGCCGGCCACGGGAGAGACGGAGAGGGCGCACACTTCATTGAAGAGCACGCTCAGCGCGATCTCCGTTTCGTGAAGACCCGAACGCAGGAACGGTATGAGTTCTTCGATGAAATCCACGCCGCCGGACAGATCGGCAAGGTAGAGATGCAGGGCGCGGTTGAGGATTCGTACGGTCATGCGGAGAGAGGGCGCGCTGCCGAGGTCACGGGGATCGCACTGAGCGACGGGAGAGAGCGCGATCTCCGGCCTTTCGACAATTCTGGAAACGAACGCGTCCAGGTCCCGGAAAAGCAGGTTTTTCAGGATCCCGGACGCGGTGCCGGCTATCATCGTGGTTACTTCTTCGCTTTCTGCTGGTGCGGCAGTTTGAGCTTCTGGCCGGGGAAGATGAGGCTTGCGTTCCTGATCTGGTCCTTGTTTGCCTCATAGATCTGCTGCGCCTTCATCCGTCCTTCCAGCTTTTCGGCGATGGATGCGAGCGTATCCCCCCGCTCGACGGTGTAGAGCCACCCTTCCTGTCCGGCAGGCGCCGCGGTTTTCGGAGCCTCGGCCTTGCCTGGAGCCTTCTTCGCATCTGCCTTGTCGCCTGTTATCTGCGCCGGGCCGTAGGGCGGGATCGACTTGATCTCATCGGCCGGAGTTGCCGCCTGATGGTGGAACGCGCGTTTAATTGACGGCCACGAAACGATGATAATTGCCAGCGCGAGCAGGATGAAGAAGAGAATGACCGCCTTCTTCATGTACGGGCGCTTCATCATTTTGCCCGAGCGGCTGGAAGTGAATTCCGCGGCGTCACGGACGGTCTCACGGGCCCACTCGATATATTTCAGGGAGGCCAGGTCGCGCACGGTCTTGACGTTGAAGGCTTTCGCAAGGCGCTGGGCGTCCTTTTTGCTCAGGCCCTGGAGCGCGTCAACGGGCGACTTTGCGATCATCTTGGGGGTCTTCTTCTCATACTTCTTATCGAGCTTATGTTTGAACGCCGCCATCTCGGCCTTTTCACCGCTGTCGGCAAGCTCGCATATCTCACGGGCCCACTGCGCGTACTTGAGCGCGGCAAGGTCGCCAACCGTATTTACGTTGAACGCCTCTTTAAGCAGTTCGGCGTCGCCTTCGCTCAGGCCATGGAGCGCGCTTACCGGCGCTTCGACCAGCTGGGCGGGCGACATCGAATGATATGCCTTGTCGAATTTCTTATCAACATTCATACACAGACTCCTTATCCGGTATTTTTATGGGTGATCACAAACGCCTTTATCTCATCAGGATGCCGCACGTCGTGCATTTGACGGTATCCCCTTCGAGGTAAACCCTGTCAAGCGGCGCGCCGCAGCTCGCGCAAAACTTTATCTCGAGCCGCTTCTCACGCGCGTCGTCGGTAAAGAACTCATCGGTGGTGCGGTCGAACTTGCCCTTCACAAGACCCATGGTGATCGCCTTCGTCAGGAGCTTCCCGGCGACGGGGATCGGGATGAACAGCTTTTCGGCAAGGTCGGCAAGCGTAATGCGCCGGTACGATTTTACGATGCTCGCGATTGACTCGATGCGCTCGCGGTCTTTCCTTGCCCTTCGGCCGAGCCATATCATGAGTCCGCCCGGGACCGAAAAGGAAAAAGAGAAGATGGCGATCGGGATGCCCTGCGTATGCTTTTCGTCCTTTTTGTCGAAATGCATGCCGATCCCCACCGCAAAAAAGAATATACCTGTGAAAAGAACGCTATATCCTAAAAAAGCCAGTAACTTGCTTTTCATTGAGTCATTTCCCTGCGCGCGATTAAACTCATTTTAATATACAAATACTACAGGTGCAATTACCATAAAAATCAAGCAAAATTCGTATGGATATATCAGGATATTCGGTTTTGAGGAAGGGGGGTATCTCATTCAGAAATGACGTTTTTTAACACAGAAAGGGTGATGGATCCGGTAGCTTTTCACTTCACTCGCTATGAAGTTGAGAGAGGGGATTACGCTGACGGCTGGATGTACAACAGCTCTGCAGCATGACGGCATACGTTAAGGCATAGCTTCCCCGTCGCCGTCGTAGTATGGACGCCGATCTGAGGTGAGAGTAGTGATTTCAGCCGGATACTATCCGCGTTTCGCCGTGTATCCGCCCGCAAGGCGCGCATCTCAGGTTGACGCGCCGCCCTGAATACGGCTATCCACCGGGGCCAACGGAACAGTGACGGATGGTGAACAAAGAGAGGGCGAAGAAAGAGCGGACGATGAATCCGTGAAGAGGCCGCCGTCGCCGCGCCGCCGCGTATCCGCAACCGCCGGATACATTCCGTCTTCCAACTCACGCTCCTTGCCGTTCAACCGGTGCGACATGAAGAGATTGTAGCCGCTGCATCTTTTTTGCCGAGCGAGGGCGTTCCATGTGTCCTTCTCCGCGTCGGACATGGCCTGCCATGCGCGCACGGCGTCGCGGAAGGCACTCCTGCGCTCGCGCTGGGCGGGCGTATTCGGGTTCGCGGGTTTCGCGTATATCCGCAGATGCTGCTTCCCGTAGCGGCGCACATGCACAAGGTCGCCCATGCGGCCGTGACAGGCCTTGAATATCGGGTTTAAGGTCACTTCTGCCATTGTTCTTTCTCCTCCGGATGTGTGATGATAGAGTAGTGCGTTTTACCTCCGGCGGGAGACACTTTTTTTGTCCGTATACTTTGGAAAAGTAACAAAATTGCTTCAAGACTTGAAGTTGCTTTTGAAGGGAGGCCCGTGCGCGCGGGCCTCCCTTCACCCTCCGCGCGCTGACCACGAGGGTCGAGTGCTGCGAAGGACATGGATGTCCGAGAGCAGCCGGTCGCTCAAGCGCCGCGACAGGCTTTGTTCGGCGTAAGCCGGCCGCTCCTCGCCATCCTTGGCGTCGCGGCATTGGCGCATCCTTGCGCGGCACATCCTGTGGCACGCCGAACCGCCGGCCGTCCTGGCCGGCGTAGTATGAAAGAAATTTTTTCAGAGTATGAGTGCGTTCTCTGTCAACGTGAGAAACGTATCGTCGCGGCATTGGCGCATCCATGCGCGTCACTTCCTGCGTGATGCCTCACCGCCGGATATGATGTTTTCGGCGTTTCACCTCGAGCGGATCTTATTAACGGGATAAAGAATAAAGGCAAATATGACTTGATTTTAACCAGACGGTGTGCATTGTATCTTGGTGTTGATCCTGCCGGGAAGTGCGGTGATTTCCGGGGAGTATCCTGCGACAATACATTAACAGCCGTGCGCGCCGGGACCGGATACTCCGCCCGGTTTATGCCGTGCAGAGCCCAGAGAGGTGCCTATGAACCATGTGCGTATCGCCTTTTGCTGCCTCATAACCTTGATAGCATTTACTGCCGCGTACCCCTCAGACGGGCCGAGCGAGGTGTTCATCCGCCGTGACCTGTCCTCCGACATGGTCGTGCAGTTCGTCGAGCATCTCGACGTCGCTTCCGTCGAACGCTTTTTCGGCGAGGACGCGAAGGAGCTGGCCTCATCGAACTGTTTCGGGTATACGCCCCTGATGGCCGCCGCGCGCGGCCGTAAAGTGGACATGCTCCGCTGGCTGCTTGCAAAGGGGGCGCCGCCGGCCGCCGCGGACGGGTCGGGGATGACGGCACTGCATTACGCCTGCGAAAAAGGCGACCTGGAATCGGCGCGTGTGCTCCTCGACAAGGGGGCGCCCGTCAACGCGGCACAAAAGAAGGGCTTTACGCCCCTGCACCTGGCGGCGAAGAGCGGCAACGTCGCCCTGATCGAGCTCCTGCTTGCCCGCGGGGCCAACCTGAATTCCGTCGTCCAGGCCCGCTACAACGCGCTGGGCTTTGCCTGCATGCAGACCAACCAGGATGCGGCGCTTCTGCTGCTCGCTCGCGGGGCCGACTGGCGGATTCGGGCCAAGGTCGGGCACACCCCGCTTGTCCATGCCGCCTGGTACGGGCAGACGGAGACGGTCAAGCGCATGATCGCCAAGGGAGCGGACATCAACTCCCGGGGCGCGTGGGCGATGACCCCGCTCATCGCCGCGGCGAGCGGCCAGCGTGAGGAGACTGTCCGTTTCCTCATCGATGCCGGCGCCGACGTAAATGCGCGTACCGTCGACGGTATTAATGCTTTGAACATAGCGGCAGGCCGCAACATGACCGATTCCGTGCGCCTGCTTCTTGCCAAAGGCGCGAAAGCCACACTCGTACCGACCTACAAGATGGACAGCTTCGGGCCTGGCGTTGACGACGAGCGGGATCAAAGCCTGCCTCTCTTTGACGGTGAGACCGCTCTGATGAGCGCCATCTCGCAAACCAATGCCGATCTCGAGTTGTGCAAGCTTCTCGCCGCCGCCGGCGTGGACGTCAATGCGCGCGGCGTCAAGGGGCGCAGCGCGCTGTGGTACGCGGCGAACAAGGGGCACAAGGAGATCGCGAGCTGGCTGTTGTCCAATGGCGCGACAGACGCCGCAATCGCTGACAAGCGCGACATCCTTGCTCCCTTTCACCTCGCGGCCAGGAACGGCCACCTCGAGGTGCTCAAGCTCCTCCACCCCAAGGTCGGGAGCGTCGATATCCGCACCCCCTCGGAGTCAACCGCGCTGATGTACGCGGCGGCGTTCGGCCGGAATGATGTGGCGAAGTGGCTGCTGTCGCAAAACGCCGACGTTAACGCCCGCAACAAGGGGAACGCGACGGCGCTGATGGCCGCCGCGGCGGGGGGCCATGCCCCCATGGTGGAGCTCCTGCTCTCCCGCGGGGCCGATCCGGCCGTCAAGGATGACGCCCGTCTGTCCAGGGAATACAACATCGACTATTTCGGGAACGTGATCCGTGAGATTGAGCCGCCCCGCAATGCTTTCGTGCATGCCGTGGTCGGCGGCCATCTGGAGGCGGCGCGCATCCTCGCCAGGCGCGCCCCGGACGTAAACTACGTGTGCTCCGACCGAACTTCCCTGCTCATGCGCTGTATCCGGCGCGGCTGGCGAGACCTGGCGTTCCTGCTCATCGAACGCGGAGCCGACGTCAACTACAAGACCCGGTTGATGGTGCCGGGGCGGCCCAACGCGCTCTTCTCCGCGGTGTGGGCCAACGATCCCGAAACCGTCCGCCGTCTTGCGGCGGCCGGCGCCGACATCGAGGCGAAGGATGAGCACTACACATGGACACCGCTCTACTGCGCGGTGCACTTCAACCACTTCCGCGTCGTCGAGGCCCTGCTTGAGAAGGGCGCACGCTGTGACGCGAAGGTGACGAGCGATTACCGGCCGCTCACGCCGTTCCAGCTCGCCGTGTACCAGGGCCAGCACCATATACTCGCGCTCTTCCTGAAGCGTCCGGAAGGCCGAAGCCAGATCAACGTGCCGTTCCGCCACATGCGGGGGCTTGGCGACGGGGACAGAGTTACACACCACGGCGCCGGCGCGCTGCGGACGCCGCTCTCGCTGGCCATGGGCTCGCTGCCCACGGTGCGCCTGCTCCTCGCGAACGGCGCCGACGTCCGTCTGGCCGACGCGGACGGGGCAACGCCGCTCGATTCGGTGTTCATGGGGCTCTGGCACGAGGAGGAGATCGGCAACTGGTACCGCTTCGCCGAGATCAAGCGGGCAGCCGTCAACGACCTCTGTCGCGACCTGCTGGCGCGCGGCGCAGACCCCAACGGCCGTAACGGCGGTCCGCTGCGCACCGCCGCGGAGGGCAACCCGCAGCTGGTCCGCCTGCTGCTTGAAAAGGGGGCGCGCATTGAGGAGCGGGACACCGGCGGGAACACCCCCCTCCTCGTCGCGCTTAACTCGGCGCGCCTCTGGCCGCATGACCCTGCGCCCGCCATTGAGTCTGCGCTGGCCCTGATGGCTGCCGGCGCAGACCTGCGCGCCGAGAACGCCGCTGGCCGGACCGTGCTTACCGTCGGGCTGCCCGAGTGGCGGACTGTCCAGCAAATCTCCAGGATGGCGCCGGGAAGCGAGCGGACCCAGCAGCTGTCGGGGATCGAGAAGCAATACGATAACAGCATCGCCACCTTCCGTGCGCTCCTTGCCACCGGCAAAGTGGACATACATATGCGCAACAAGGCCGGTGAAACTGTCCTTGCCTACGCGGTGCGCGAGAAGATGAACCGTGTCGCCGCATACCTGCGGCAGGCGGGTGCCCGCTACTGAGACGCCGGCGGGCAAAGACGGCCCTGCGGGCCGGTGGCGGTACGAATTGAGGATGCGCCTCCTGCGGGGAAGATCAGGGGTACGTGGGCTGACTTCCGGCGGGCAGGCGCAGGTAGACGTAGCCGCCGCCGAACAGGCCCATGCCCGTGCGGTAGCCTATGCCGCCCCTGAATGCAGCTTTGCCTTCGGCGATGCCGCCGGGAGGGGTGAGGATCCTCCACTCGGCCGGGAAGTCGTAGTAGAGGGGATCCTGCTCGATCCTGCTGAAGTGCAGGCGGTATCCCTCCAGGCGCCAGCGACCGCGGGCGCGGAATACTACATTGCCATCCTCGGTTACATTGACCTTCTCGTACTCGAACCGCCCGTTGGCTAAAAAGCGGAACAGAGCGGGGGGCCGGGCCTCGGGCCGGCCGACAAGATGGTGGTCAATTGCGATCCACGTCCCGACAAGGTCGGCAGGATTTTGGTTGTTCGGGGCTTCTGCGGCAAAAACCGCCGCGGTACCCAGAACCACAAGCAGAAAGATCACGGCTCGTCGCATCATTCGACTCCAGCAATGAAGATTACGGAAGTTAATCATGGGCGCAAGCGGTTGTCCAGCAAATATTCATGTTTCATTATCTTTTCAGGAAAAATTCAGATTGCCATTTCCCTGATCCGTCCATGAAAGATTTCGCATCCGTGCGGCTCACTGATTCCTGAAGGACGGCGCGACCATACAGGGCTCGATCGTCGCGGAGAACGCCGCGAAGGTCATTCTGATCAGCGGCCGAAGCGTCAGCGGGGCGGGGGTGAGTTTGAAATTCATGCCTTCCCATCTTTATCTTCAATTCCCGAAAAATAAAAGATATCAGCCTTTTTTCCGCGTCTACGTATTTACCACGATGACAGGAACAAGAAGTATATGATAGTATAAACTTGCCTGAAAACGTTGGTCACGCTTGCTATTGCAATATAGGTACGCAGTGCGTGATTGTGCCATTATAGCGTGACTGTCAAAAAAGTATTTGCATCCAACAGTATTTTACCATATACGTCATCCTACATATATAAGGATACTTAAGCCGCTTGAGAGAATCTTTTCGGATTATTCTTATCTATGACAGGGGGGAAGGGGAAACATGCGTATTTTAGGAAAAAAATGGGGCTACGGCCTCGCGGCCTTTCTTGCCGCACTGGTGTTCGTGTCGGGGCAGGGGCGTTCGGAATACGTATTCCTGAAGGACGGTGCCATCATTCAGGGCGCGATCGTCGCGGAAAATACGGCGAAGATCACCCTGCAGAAGAAAGATAACAAGCGTGAGGTGATACCCCGGGACCGGATCATGCGTATCCTCTACACGCAGCTCTACATGGGGAAGGTCTACGTGCAGAAGACCGACGGCAAAGGGGTGGCATGCTACATGGTGGACGAGGACCAGGAAACGTACACGTTCCGCAACGAGATCAACAGCCCGAAGGAGTTCACGCTACGGCGCGAACAGGTGCTCTTCGTGGCGCGGCGGAACCCCTCAGGCCTTGAGGGAAAGGCCGATACCGACAGGATACGCCTGACCTGGCTTCCGCCGTATAACCAGGTGAGCGAATACAATATCTATCTTAAAGGCCCGAAAGAATCCGGATACAGAAAGGTCGGATCAACCGGAAGCAAAAGCTATACCGTTCGCGACATGCCGAGCAACACGGCATTTCATATACATGTGACCGCGAAAGCGCGTGAAGGCGACGAATCGCTGCCGTCAAACGAGATTACCCTGACGACGAAAAACATACGGCCCAATCCGCCCGGGGAGATCACCGTCGAGAAGGGAGCGCCCGGGGCCGACGGCCTGTTCCAAGCAACTCTGCGGTGGCCGGCGGCAAACGACCCGGACGGGAGGATCACCGGCTACACCGTGTACCGTATGACCGATCAGGGGAAGAAACAGGAAGCGAAGGTCACCGCGACGGAATACACCGCGCGCGGCCTTATGCGGACCGGGAGGAGCAGGTTCGAGGTGACGAGCACCGACGACCGTGGTGACGAATCGGAAGATGCTTCCGCCATAACGGTCAGCACAACGGTGGCAGGATTCTTTGCCGACCTCAGCGCGAATTATATCATCCCGCTCGGTAAGTTCAGCGACAGGCTGAAGCCCGGTTACGGCGGAACCGTGACAATCGGCTATGCGGGTTTTCTGTTCAATGGATTTGACATGGGCATCACCGCGGGATGCTGGTATTTCGAGGGCAATTACCGGGACATCGAATCGTCTCTTGTCGTTCCGATGCTTGCGATGCTGAGGTGGAGGATAGATATCGTGGAAGGTTTTTCCATAGCGCCCGTGGCGCAGGGCGGATACGGCTACCACCGGCTTACGAGCAAAAAGCGAAACGCGTCAACCTTCGCGCTCGATACCGTTACCGACAGTTCGTTCGAGCCGATGGCGCTGGGAGGGCTTGACCTCATCTGGCAGCCGTGGAAAACGGTTTGGCTGCATGCCGGAGCGTCGTATGGCGCGGTCTTTGAGAAGGATGGCGCGATGCCGCTGACGGTGGTTCACCTCGGAGCGGGGCTTGTCTGGTAGCGCGGATATGAATGAAAGCGCGAAATCGTTTTTGCGCATACGGGAGATACTATGAGAAATATACTGGCAGTGATAATCGGCGTCATGACGGTGATATCGGCCCTCGGGTGCGATAATCTCTATAATGATATAACGGGCGAGTTGAACGCGAACTATTTCCACGGGACGCGGCAGTTCATCGCGAGCGATGGAGCGGCATCGGATATATTCGGCCGCAGTGTAGCAATATCGGCGGACGGAAGCACGATGGTCCTCGGATCACCTTATGCCGCTGTCAGCGGAAAAAGTCAACAGGGTTCGGCATACGTATTCCGCTGGAACGGCTCTTCGTGGGTAGAAATGAAGCTCGCGGCAAGCGATGGTGAGGCGAATGACAATTTTGGCGGAGACGTTGCAGTATCGGCGGACGGAAACACGGTGGTTATGGGAGCTACTGGTGATGATTCAGGCAAAGGGTCAGCGTACGTTTTTCGGTGGAATGGTTCCTCGTGGATGCAAAAAAAACTTACCGCGAGTGAAGGCGCGGCGAACGATGCTTTTGGCGCAAGCGTGGCGGTGTCCGAAGATGGCGATGTGGTGATTGTTGGTGCGAGTTATGATGATGTCGATTTAAACTCAGACCAGGGCTCGGTATACGTGTACCGGTGGAACGGCTCCTCGTGGGTTGAAACAAAAATCACGGCGAGCGACGGCCTCGCAAGTGATTATTTCGGTTGCAGCGTGTCGGTATCCTCTGACGGGAATATCATAGTTGTCGGGGCACATGGAGATGACGATAAGGGGACAGACTCGGGCTCTGCGTATGTGTACCGGTGGAACGGCTCTTCCTGGGTGGGAACAAAACTCCTGGCGAGCGACGGCACGGGGAGTGATTATTTCGGAATGAGCGTGTCGGTGTCGGCTGACGGAAATACGGTAGCTGTAGGGGCATATATGGATGATGATATGGGCAGTGGTTCAGGCTCCGTGTATGTGTACCGGTGGAACGGGTCCTCATGGGCGCAAATAAAAATCACGGCGGGCGACGGCGTGGCGGGTGATGGTCTGGGTAACAGCGTAGCAGTGTCGGCGGACGGCGCTATGATTGCAGTGGGGTCGCCCTGGAATGATATTATGGGCGCTAATTCGGGAGCCGCGTACGTGTACCGCTGGAACGGGTCCTCGTATGAGCAGGTGCGGAAATTGAACGCTGAAGACGGGTTGGCAGACGACCGTTTCGGGCAAGAAGTAGCGGTGTCACAAGATGGCGCAGCGGTTGTTGTAGGGGCGTACTGGGATGATGTTGGTTCAAACTCAAACCAGGGCTCGGCGTGGATTTTCGCTGAGTGAGATAAGCCGCACCGATCTGATTGAAAGAGCACTTCAAAAGACCCCCGCATCGGGGGTCTTTTTGTGCGGTTGGATTCTGAAGATACGTAGAGCGAAAGCCTTCCCGGCGCTTTCCACGGAATGCCTCGCCGCCGGCTTGCGATGAAGGTGGTAACCGGACATACGCGAAAGGCGCTTTGAGGCGGAAACGTTTTCCGGAGATTCAGGGTGCTGATCGGGAAGATATAAATGATATGCATTAAACAGTTCCTGCTTGACAAATAGTTTTAAACCGTTTTTATTATGAAGAGGGTAAAGAGATGAAATATCAGGAACTTGTACATCAAATTGCGGGGCGGCTTGCTTCACTTAATCCATATAAAGCTATCTTATTCGGCTCGAACGCGTATGGTGAAACAGGTGAAAACAGCGATATTGATATTATTGTTGTTTTAAACAAACGGGGTTTTCCGTCGGACTATGGCGAAAAGATGGACAATCACCGTTTAGTCCGTAAACTGCTCCGCGAGATAAACAGGGAAGTGGCCCTCGATATAATTGTTTATACTATTGATGAGTGGGAGTCCTTTCTTGAAACAGGCAGCTACTTTTCACGCATTGTACTCGAAAAGGGGAAGGCGATAGCGTGAAGGAGCGGGTTCGCGAATGGATTGATTTAGCGAAGATAGACCTTTCAGCGGCCGATAAGCTTGCCGGGGATGAAAATTTAACGCCCTCCGCCGCGTTCCATGCTCATCAGTGTTGTGAAAAGTCCTTTAAAGCATTGATCGAGCATCTTGAAAAACCTGTTCCGAAAGTTCATGATCTCATCAGGTTACATCAGGATGTGATGAAGGATATGAATTTTTCTCCCGATGAGGATATTCTTGATGATCTGAGCAGGGTTTACCTTGATTCAAGGTATCCGTCGATGATCGGACATGCCCCTTACGGAAAACCGACTTTACGGGACATAAAGCGATATATTGCTTTTGCGGCTGAAATTCTTGAGAAAATAGTATTGATAGTCAGTAGATAGTTTTAAACATAAATTGCTTTCAACCGGACATCCTGGATTTCAAACAGCCCCCGCAAGGGGCTGTTTCACGGAAAAGGCCGATGTTCATTGAAGGTGCCGATCATTTCCTGCCGTTTAGATTGCCATCCTGAAAAAAATTCAATTCTGACGCGATAAATTCCGGAGCAATACTTGTTGTTGACGACGAAAAACAGCGTATCAGAATACTTCCTTTAACGTAACACATACGGAAAATTCTTCCTTCCCTTTCCGCGCCTTTGCTGTTCCGACAATATAAGCTTACGGCAAGCGACGGAGCGGCAATCGTGAGAGCCTGTTGGGGCAATATAGCTTTTAATTACGACCAGGGCTCGGCGTGGATTTTCGCTGAGTGAAAGAGATCGGGAAACGCGATCCGGTTATCCCGTGCAAAAAGAACCCCCGTATCGGGGGTTCTTTATACCGCGCAGAGTATTCCTGTAACGCGGGATGAGGCACGACTCATCTAATTATCGAAGCTGACAGTATAGAGGGCCGAGAAGGTTATTCCGTAATACTGGTCCATCCTTCCGTCAAACGCGACAAAGCCGCGATCGCTCTCATCCTGGATGTACCTGAGGATCTGATACCTGAATCCGGTTGAAAGCGTGACGCCTTCTATGAAATAGGAAAGGGCAAGGGCCGCCGTGCCGCCGTACGCGTAAAAACTTCCGTTTTTGAACTCAACGACCTGGCCGCCGCTGGCGGAACCGCTCTGGATCTTTTCCGATCCTTTCATGACCAGGGTGGTGACCGATCCGAACAGGCTGAAGTGGTCAATCAGGGGAAGTGAAACCCCTAAGCCAAGCCCGGGCCCGTAATTCGCGATCCTGGTCTTGGTGGAAAACGAAAATCCCATCTCCTTGAGCGTTTCTTCATACGTGTATCCCTGGGCTTTGAAACCGACAAGAAGGAAATAATTGTCCTTGAGATTGTAGCTTAACACCGTGTCGCTGTCCCATCTTTTGATGCTGATGTCCATTTCACACTCGTCAGTAGTGTTGTGCACGGTGCCGTTGCCGATTTCGGTTATTGTAATATTCGTGTTCCCGGCGCTGGAATAGTTGAATTTTCCATACATGAAGACGGTAGATATGCTGAATGAGTCGAGAAAACGGATCGACAGGGCCGGACCGTAGAGGAACCCGCTGTCGCGGTTGACATCCGGCATGTCCCACTCGTACTGGCTCCATGGATTCGGGGACATGTAATAGGTTGAATAGAACCGGTAGTTCGCGTCACGCCACGCGGGCTGCCACCAGTTGTACCAGAGGTTTCCGCCCGCGCTTACGCTGAAAGAGAAAAGCGGTGTGCAGGATAGTATCGCAAAAATGATTATCGTGGTTTGAACAGAAAATCGTCTCATAGGCTTCTCCTTGAAAGAATTCCATGAAATACATCTGATTCAGGGATGACTTCCTCCGGATATATGAAATCCTGTCACGGAAGTAACGTTAATGTAAGGATTAATGTCAATCAGTTTTCACGCACGGTTTGTTCCGTCCCGCGCTTGAAAATATATTTCGAATCCGGCACTGTTCCCGCATTGAGTCAGTAACATATACGTCGCCGGAAAGCTGTTGACATAAATGGCTCACAGGTTGTAGATTGAAGCCGCAATTTTAATTGATGGCAGGAGGCATGTGCTTTATGAAACGCGCGGGCAAGTTGGGCATACTGGTTATTATCGCGGTCCTTTCGGTTTCGCTTATGACAATCGTGTCGGGGGCTGATGAGCAGCAGACCGTTTTCAGGGTAACGGCAACCAGCCTTGTCGTCAGGGAGGAAGCGTCCGTGAAGGGAAGGGCCCTGTTCACGCTTCCGAGAAACTCGTACGTGCTGAACGATTCCGGGTCGATGATGCAGAGCCAGGTAGTCGAAACAATCGCAAACCGCAAGGGGCGCTGGATACGGGTGTGCGGTGTCAATGGCAACATGATCGGGTACGTTTTTGAGGGCTTCCTTGAAAAGGTAGATGACGTGAAGTACCGGCCCCTCGGCCCAGAATGCACCATAAAAGCGGACAGGATAGAATGCGGCAGAGAGGTGTTCAGTTACACGGACAAGACCCCGATAGCAGGGGCCTGGTTTATGAATCCCGAAACGGCTGACGGCAACATCTCCTACATATTCGAAAACAACCCGAAGCTCCTGAAAAAAATCACGACATCCCCTGACAAGGAAACCTCGTCCGGCGGAGACATCATGATGTTAATAAAAGGTAATGCAGTCGTGCAGTTTATCTCAACGCCGCCGCCCAGAGGCATGGGTGGTGAGTGACCGGCCGGCCTGAATCTTCCGGGCCTGCGCGTGTTTCGGTGCGCAGGCGTTTCACGTGAATTTGACAATCATGAAATCGCATCCGGGATGAAGCCGATAGGCCCCGGTGCGACAAGGATAGATCATCGGTACATCAAATGCTTCAATGAAGTGTACTCGTTTTCGCTATGCAGGGAGGTCTTTTTATGAAATCCGGATCGGGCCGGCTGACGTTCTGCCTTGCCGCAGTCATCTGCTGCTTTCTGTATCTCGTACCTTTATATGCGCCGGAGCACTCTATGATGCATGGTTTTTCCGTCGCGAGTGCCGCGGAATCCGATCGTTACGTCATATCTGTTGACGGCCTGATCATGAGGAAATCACCGGACACCAAGGCGGCGAAGGTGGCAACCGTGCCTTTCGGTGAAAAAGTAACCGTGGTTTCACAGAAAGACGATGAGCTGTTCATGGCGGGGCAGTATGGCAGGTGGACCGAAATCAAGTGGAGAAATTCAAGCGGCTGGGCGTTCGGCGGTTTTCTTCGCGGCTACGATATCAATGATCTCAGAAAACAGGCGGCCGCTTATTACCGCGCTGAGTTGAGCAATCCGGCCGAATTCAACAGGGCGATACGGACACAAACGGAAAAGGACATCACGGTGCATCAGGTTACAGGCGATCTCGCACACATCTCCTTCCTGAACAGATGGGAAGGGTTTCCGGATAAGACCCGGAAAAGCCAGTCGATCTGGCGGTACGCGGGTGCGAAATGGGAAAAGGTTATCGGCGGGCCCGAGCCGGAACGCAGGATTTTTGTGGAAAAACTCCTCTACCTGAATAACGACAGGTATCCGGATTGCGTTACATCGTGGCTGGAAGAGGGCCCCCAGGGAGAAGTCAGCTCATGTATGATCCATCTGGGTAACGCGGAGGGGGATCTGGAAAGAGTGCAGTCCGTCAGTTGCGATGGCGAATCCATTAACGCAAAGAACGCCGCCATCGGCCGCTGTGACGGCTGTACCATTAAGTGTTCCAGCGGCTGCAGCATATATGACTACAAGGCGGATAAAGAGACAAAAAAGACCGGCTCTTCCGTCAAAATCATTTTCAACTGCGATACAAACATGCTTGAATTCAGGTGAGTACATTCAAGGACTCCCTGCGAGTGGGGGGCGGAGAATATCTTTAATATTTATTATTCGCATGCAATATGCGAATATTCTGCGTTCTTGTCAATTTTCAAAGGATTGTTAAGCCAATGTTTGAACTTAATTTTGTGAAATCCATATCTGAACGTGATATTGATCTTCTCATTCTTGAGGAACTTTCCGTCAGTGTCGAGTTCCAGGAGTGGTTTGCTTCACGCATATGTGGAGAAAAAGTTTTTAAAGGATCACTTGGAGCATGGCATTCAGTAAATGATAGCACCCATGGAGAAACAGATATACTTTATATTTTCGAGTCTGTAGATGGATCAAGGATAGCCATTCTCGTTGAAGATAAAATCGATGCAGAACCACAGCATCAACAGGGGGAACGGTATTATCTGCGCGGCCAAGCAGGAGAAAAAGAAGGCTACTGGGATTCCTTTAAAACATGTGTTATTGCTCCGTCAAAATATCTGCAATCCACAAAAAATTCCGAATCGTATGATGTAGAAATTACTTACGAGGAACTCTTATCCTATTTTCAGTCTAGGTGTTCCAGAGATATCCGATTCGATTACAAAGCTTCAATAATTATAGAAGCCATCCAGAAAAACAGACGAGGATATCAACCTGTGTTCGATGAAAGAATCTCTCAATTTGTTAAGGATTATTATGATTTTACAGAAAAGAATTATCCTAATCTCAAGATGCAGAAATCTAAACCAAGACCTACAGGTAGCACATGGATTTCATTTTATCCTGAATCGATAAAAACTCATATAGATATAATTCATCAGATGACAGCTGGAAAGGTTAAGGCACTGATTTATGCCAAACCGCATAACTTTGAGAAAGTAAAAAACAGATTTCTGCCTAACCTTCCAAGAGGTGCTGAGATAGAGATGCTGGGAAAATCAATTTCGGTTTTTTTCCCGGTACAGAAGCTTGATCCCTTTTGCAGATCCTTCAGTGAACAGAAATCTGCTGTCGAAGAGGCGCTAAAACTGGTTTATGAGTTGAAGAGCATGATAGAAAAGACACAGGCAGACAATGGTTGGAATAAATTTCAAGGACTCCCTTCCGGATAAAAAAAGTTGTTTATCAATAGATGCCCATCCTGTATAACCACCGGATACATATAAACAGATATAAAAACTCAGGGGAAGGCGGAGGCCTTCCCTGTAAGCGGCGGAGGGAAGGATATGGCGACGAAGGTTGTGCTGCGGTATCTCGACGGGAAAGACAAGGTGACGCTTCTGGGCGACGTGATTGAGCGCGCCGGCCTTGAGGCGGAGCTTGAGGCGGTAAGGAAGCGTTCGAAGAAACAGAAGAAAAATTTCACCATCGCGATCAAGCCGAACGCGTCGATGTTCGTGCGGCGCGACGACGACGGCGTGACGACAGACCCGGTGCTCGTGCTCTCGCTCGTGGAGTGGCTCCACGAAAAGGGCTACGGCGACATCATGGTGGTCGAAAGCCCGAACGCGTACGGGGTAACCTACACGGAGCGCAATCCCGTGACGATCATGACGGCGATGGGGCTTAACGGCGGAAGGCACGAGTACGCTCCCGAGTGTGCTGAAATGACGGCGTATGTCGCGTCGGCGAAAGGTAAGCTCATGCCGTACCGGCTCGTCGATCTCGGCTCCGATACCACGGTCATACAGGCCGACGATATGCCGGGCGGACACCTGAAGGTGGCGAGCGCGTGGCTCAACGCTGACTTCCGCATCAGCTTCGCGAAGTTCAAAACGCACGTGTACGGCGGCTATACCCTGCTGGTGAAAAACACATACGGCTGCCTCCCCGAAGAGGACAAGATGCTGCATTACCACAAACCTACCGGCTGTTCGATGCCGACCATCGCACAGCTCAAAAAATGCCCGGTGCATTTCGGCATAGTCGACGCGATCATATCCGCTGACGGCTGGATGGGGGTGAAGTGGGACAGGGCGATCCCCCGCAAGCCCGGTTTCATCATGGCGGGCCGCAACATCTGCGAAACCGAGAAAGCGGCGTGCCGCGTCATGGGAGTGCCGGTTGAAAACAGCCTCATGACGAAGACCGCGATGGAGCTCATGGCGGAGCCTTCGAAGCTCGACGGGGATATAAGGCCGCTCAAGCCCTGGTGGAACGTGCCGGAATTTATCGTCAAGGGATTTCCCGCCACCGAGAAGCATTACTACTATTACAAGTTCCAGCAGACCGTCACCGACGGGGTGGGCGTGCATCCGTTCAGGCGAAAGCCCGCGGGCCTTATCCTGACCTACGTGCTGGTGCTCCCGGCGCTGATCTACGCCTTTCACAGAAGGCACTGGGTTATCAGGAAACACCGTGACCTGAAGCTCCGCCGCGCGGTCATGGGGAGCCCGAAGGCCCCGCGGCGCGTACGGGGAGAGCTTGACCGCCTTGACGCGCCTGAGCTCGAACTGCTCCTTGCCTGCCTGAAATCGGATGTGATGGAAACTCCGAGGATCTACGGGCACCGCGTAAAGGCGGCCGGAAAATGGCACAGTCTTCCGGATTCGACCTTTTCGCGGCTGGTGCGAATACCTGAAATACTCGCGTCGCTCAAAACCCAGTCCGAGAGAACGCGCTGCGCGGGAGAGGTCGAGGCGAGGATACAGGCGCTGAAGTTAATTCCATGAATTGTTTTTCCCCTGTACTTATTGTATCCTGAATTATAGAGTCGCCGGTGATATCCACCCGCGGCGATTCTCAGGGTATCGGGGGAAGAGATATGAAAGCAGGTGAAAAGGGATTATCGTTTAAAGACAGGTTTCTCAGGTTCAGGTATATTCTGGTTCTGAACCTCCTCGCGTTATTGCCGCCGATGGGATGGTCGAGGGTAATACTCTTTTTTGTACTGCTGGCCGTGGACGCGGCGTATATCCTGCATCTTTTTGGAAAGCTGACCGGCCTCAATATGTTCGAGGCCGCAGGCTGGTGTTACCGGTCCAGATCGAGTGGGCCTACCGGCGGCAAAGGCCCGTGCCTGCCGGTCGCGATTGTCGCGGTGATTTCCTTCGTCGTCGCGTTCACCATGCTGTTTACCCTGTTCAGGGTCCCGTCGCGTGTAATGGAGGTGGCACAGGACCATGCAGGCGGCCTGTTGGAATACCAGGCGCCGCACGGCAGGCTTCACCTGTACGACCCTGCGCGGAGAATCCATAACGAGTATTACAGCTCTACGACGCTTGACGCGGCGAGCAGTTTCAGGGACGTGTTCGGCGTGGTCGTTATGTACAGGGAGCCGGGACGGGATTATTATCAGGACACGTCATTTTTCAGCTTTTCCTCAAGCCTGGCCCTGATGATATTCGGCGTGTTATTCCTGGCCGGAACATTTGGTCTGCTTTTTCTCATGGCGAATGAGTATGCCGGCGTAACGGGCGTGGGCAAGCCGGGTTTTGCGCAGATCATGACGCGGCTCCGGAAAATTGCGGGGATACGCCCATGGCACGCGCTGGCGATAGCTCTCACGGCGCTGCTTATCATTCCGCTCTTTGCCTTCTTTTCGATAAAGAGATATACCGATCTATACGGGTACCACAGGGACCGTCTCAGGGGAGAGCTGATGAAAAGGGTCTCGCCGGGCGATACCGTTACCGGCAGCGTTATCCTGCAGTTCAGGGGGATTGAACGCGAAGTGGACACAACGTTTGATGAAGATACCAGAAGGAGAAAGTCTTCGGTGAGGCGCCATGCGGTGTTGTATTACACCGTAAGATTTTCCGCTTTAATCGAAACTCCTGTATATCTGAACCTGAAGCTTTACCCCGGAAATGAAGGGGTAAAGGCGCTGGAAGAGGCGTTCCCCAAAAACGATACATTCGCAGCTCCCTATTTCATCAAAGATCATAAATTTACCGTTAACAGGGATTATTCGGTTTCATTGAAAATTCCAGAATGAATCGGGAATGCGGTAAGATATAAGCGGGTGTGGTGAAGCATAGTGATCTGTATACATCTTTCATATTTCTCCGTAAGATAAAAACTGTTTTCCGGCAATGAAATGAACAAAAAAGGGTAGACATTTATTTCACTATTATGAATTTGTTATAAAGCCATTCAGCATCAAAACATAAAAACACCAGAACAGCGGATTCCTGTGAGGATATACTCATGAAAAATATCAGCCGGATGGCGATGGTGATCGCCGCGGGCCTCTGTTTCCTTATGCCCGCTTCGGGCGAATATATCTTCCTCCGTGACGGTCAGATCATCGAAGGAACGATCGTCAGTGAAAGCGCGAAAACGGTATCCCTCAAGAAAAAAGACGATAAAAAAGAGACCTACCAGCGCGAAAACATCATGCGCATCCTATACACCGAGCTGTATATGGGCAAGGTGTACGTGCAGAAGATCGACGGGAAAGGCGTGACAGGTTTCATGGTCGATGAGGACCGGCTCACCTACACCTTCCGCAGGGAACTCAACGACCCCGCCGAATTCACGATACCGCGCGACAAGGTGCTCTTCATCGCGAGAAGGAACCCCGCCGGGCTTGAAGGCGAGGCGGAGACCGACCGGATACGGCTGAAATGGATGCCTCCGTACAACCAGGTTAAGACATACCGGCTCTATATCAAAGGGCCGGGAGACACGGAGTTCAGAAAGGCGGCGGAGACGTCAAGGAAAGAGTACCGGCTTGAAGACCTGAAGAGCAATACGCGCTACAGCCTGCATGTCACTGCGGTGGCGACAGAAGGGGACGAATCGCTGCCGTCCAACGAGATCGTCCTGACCACAAAAAACATCCCCCCGAACACGCCGCGCATATTCCCGTTTCATCGCACGCGCGCTTCCGACGACACGTTCACGACCGCGAAGATACAGTGGGCCCCCGCGACTGACCCTGACGGTACGGTGGAGAAATACCGTGTGTACGCCCTGCAGGGGAAGTAGAAAAAGCTCGTGGCCGAAACGCGGGCCGACACATTCACGGTCCGCCCGAATGACAGGTACGAGCGGGTCTACGTGAGCGCCGTTGACAATATGGGTGATGAATCCGGCATCGCGAGCGTGGCCGGGCTGAGAGGGATTGATATGCGGCTGAGCGTGCACCCGGGAATCCTCTATCCGCTCGGAAAATTCGGCGCCATCACCGGCCCGGGGTTCGGGACGACGGCCGCGTTCACGCTCTATAATTATCTCTACGATAACCTGGTCCTCGGGGCGGAGCTCGGATTTTACTATCTCCTCGGCAAGGACGCGATCGAAAGCGAAAATAAAAAGACGAAAACCGTGTTCATGGCCCCGCTGCTGCTCACGGCGGGATACTGTTTCAGGCTGGATGAAACCTACAGCGTCATTCCGTATGTGAGCCTGGGACTGATCTATTTTTATTCGGATTTCGTGAACCGTGATAAAGTGACCTATGCCGAGCGCAACGAGAACATATCCGAGATAGGGCCTGCCGCGCACGCGGGCGTCATGGGGACGTACCGGATCGACGAACAGTTTACCGCGGCCGTGCGTGTGTTCATGGGATACCTTGTGGGATCCGATTCGGGTTTGTACGTCGGACTGGATATAGGGTGTATCTACAGATTGTAGGCTATGAGCGTTTTTCACGGCTGGTAACGCCATATAGTTGATAGGGCATCAGGAGGTGCGTATGAATACAGTTCCATTCATGCTGAAAAGAAGCGCGGCCACAGCTGTTCTTTCGTTGTTCGTGCTGACCGCCTGCTGGCAGGATTTCAACAACGCTTTTATCGGCAGCTCCGCATCCACTCCGCCGGAAGTTGCCCTTGGGAGCTCCTCGATGACAAGCACCAGTGTGACCCTCAACTGGGCCGAGCCGGACGCGATCGCCTACAGCGGTACGAAAATCACCTGCACAGGCAACGGGAGCACCACGGAGATAACCCTGGCAAAGGGCACCACGACGTATACGGTAAGCGGCCTGAGCAGCGTTAAATACACGTTCACGGTGTACGCAACATATAGTTCCGGGTACGAATCGGCCGGCGCAACGTTCACAATCACGCCGGCGGATAAAACGCTCCGCTTCGTCAATACGCCGGAACAGATCAGCGATGTGAGGAACGGCCTGGGGGATTACAGCATCCTCATGGCGGACATCGACCTGTCGGGATATAGCAGCGGTAAAGGATGGAATCCGATAGGTGCTTCCGGCAGCGCTTTTACCGGAGTCTTTGATGGTAACGGCCATACCATAAGCAACCTGACCATAAATGACAGCGCGAACAATTACAAGGGATTTTTCGGATGTACGTCCGGGGCGGAAATAAAAAACCTGACGCTCACGAATGTCTCGGTAAACGGGAAGCTATGCGTAGGCGGCCTCGTGGGGGAATGTAAATCCGCAGGAACAATCTCAAATTGTTCTGTTACCGGCACGGTAAGCGGAGATAGGGATTCTGTCGGCGGCTTAGTGGGATATAAAATGGGAGGTGCCGTAACAAACTGTACTGCCTCTGTTACAGTGAACAGCATTTCCGAATCTGCCGGGGGCCTTATCGGGCATTGCGAAGGAGCTCCAGTAACAAACTGCCATGCCACGGGGTCAGTGAAGGGTACATCAAGCGTCGGCGGCCTTGTGGGATATGCCGGCTCCGCCACGAGTATTACCAACTGTTTTGCAACGGGGGATGTTCTTATAGACGCGTCCGTAGGAAATGAAGCAAATGCAGGAGGTCTGGTCGGTTTAGCATCATTGGCGTCGTCAGCCCAAAAAATCGAAAAATGCTATGCCCTCGGGAATGTTACGGTACGATATCCCGGAACAACAAATAATGCGCATGCGGGAGGACTGGTGGGGTGGATGAGATCTAGTGGTTCTGCCGTAAATTGTTTTGCCCGCGGGAATGTTGACGCGAAAATTACCAGCGGATCGACTTTTCCCGTATATGCGGGTGGACTAGTTGGTCGATTGATGGTCGCGGCTCAATATTGCTACAGCACCGGCTCTGTTGCCGCATCGACAGCGGGAACCGGTACGGTTTATATCAACGGGTTTGCCATTGCTTCGGGGACCCTCACCGCCTGTTACTATAATACCGATACGACGGGCCGCACCGATACTGGCACGGGATATACCTATCTTACAACATCGCAGATGACAGATTCAGTCAATTATTCTACCAATTATTCAGGATGGACCTTCCCAACCGTCTGGAGCATCTCCTCGTCGATCAACGGCGGCTATCCGTACCTGACAGGGATGGCGCCGTAGCTCTGATCTTTTCTCTCATTGGACTTTACGGGAATAAAAGAAAGGCAGCCATTCCGGCTGCCTTTTGAAATTAATAATACTGTATCGTATTATCTGTAGAGGGTTTCGATTTCACTCGCGTAGTTCTTCCTTACCACGCGCGTTTTGACTTTGAGCGTGGGCGTCATTTCGCCGCGATCCTCGGTGAGCTTGCGCGGCAGAATATGGTACTTCTTGATCGATTCAAAGTCGGCGAGCTGGCTGTTGGCCTTCTTCACCTCGTTCTCAATCAGCTCGACAAGCTTCGGGTGCGTGGCGAGGTCTTCGCCCACCTCGACGCAGGTGTTGATCCCGTTGAGCACCGCGTATACGAGCTTCGACTCGTCGAACTGTATCCCACCCGCTTTGAAGAGGTTGATGATCACATCGTACGCGGGCACGATGAGCGCGGTGATATATTTCTTGTCGTCGCCGAGGATCACGAGCTGGTCGATCAGAGGGCAGTTGGCGAACTTGAGTTCGATATAGGCGGGCGATACGTTTTTGCCGGTATCAAGCACGATGATGTTCTTCTTCCTGTCAATGATCCGGAGAAACCCGTGCTCGAACTCGCCGATATCGCCGGTCCTGAACCAGCCGTCGGAGGTGAAGCTCGCCGCGGTGTCTTCCGGTTTCTTGAAATACTCTTTAATTACCGCGTCGCCACGGACAAGGATCTCACCGTCGTCATCGAGCTTGCCTTCCGCGTTCGTGCCCTCAAAGTCGGGAGAGAGCCAGCCGATCCGCACGCAGCGCGCCTGGACCATGCAGATGCCCGAGGTCGTTTCGGTAAGTCCCCATCCGTCGAGGAGCGGGAAATTCATCGACCAGTAGTTGCGCTGAAGGTCCGCCGGGAGGAGCGATCCGCCGGAGTAGGCGCGGATTATCTTTCCGCCGAAAATGTTCCTGAAGATGGAGAACACCTCGGCGTCGGCTTTGAGGAAATCTTCTTTAAGCTGGCCCTGTATCTTCGCGGTCGGATCGCCAGTCAGGTCTATGACGCCGTTCTCGTCCATCCGGGTCTCGAATACGCGGCGGCCGACATCCATCGCCCACTCGAACTTCTGCTTCCCTTCGGGCGAGGCGGTGATGAGCGCCTTGACTCCCTCGAACACCCTGTCCCAGAGGCGGGCGACCATCATGAGGAACGTCGGTTTGATTTCCGCGAGATCCTGAAGGAGCGTCTTCGGGCTGTCGGCGAAGCCGATGAGTCCGCCGTAGGCGATGCAGCTGCTGTGGTTGTCGAAGCGGTTCCAGTTGTGGCTCAAGGGGAGGATGGAAAAGGCGACGTCCTCGCAGGTGAAGGGCGTTCCGCCCCATGCGCCTGTCTCCAATACCGCAAGGGTCGCCGCGAGGATGTTTTTGTGCGTCAGCATGCAGCCTTTCAGGTTGCCGGTCGTTCCCGAGGTGTAGAGGATGCTCGCCGGATCATTGTGGGTGAGCTTCGACCAGCGCGCCTTGTACTCGTCGGGATGAGCAGCCATGTACTCGCGGCCTTTTTTGCGGAGATCGGCATTCGTCATGACGCCGTCACGGCCCGCGGTAAAGGCGGGATCGAGCACGACGATGTTTTTCAGCGTCGGGATTTTACCGCGCAGGGGGAGGAGCTTCGAGAGCAGTTCCTCGTTCCCGACGCAGAGGCATTTCACTTCGGAGTCGTTCGCTATCGTAATGATCTCTTCATTGGAGCTTGTCGGATATATCGTGCCTACGATGCAGCCGGCGGCCCTTCCGCCGTAGTCCGCGTAGTCCCAGACAGGGCTCGTGGGCGCCATGATGCTCACGCAGTCGCCTTTAACAAGGCCGAGAGAGATGAAGCCGTTCCCGAACTCTTCGATAGCGGCGGCAAACTCGCGGTAGGTGAGCACCTTCCATTCTCCGTTCGCCTTGAATTTCTGCGCGGGCCGGTCGCTGTACTTCGACACGGTGGCATAGAGCATGTGGATGGTGCTGGGATTGTCGTTCATGAAGCTTTCAAGCGCGGCGATCTTCGGGCCACGGTATGAATACTTGCTGTCTGAGCTGTTAGGCATGTGCAACCTCCGTAATTTGTGTAAGGTTAAATGCGGTTTTCCGGGCAACGCGATAACGGACCACCTGGAAGTGATAATGAAATGAAGCCGACAGACGTTCACACGTAATGGGATAAACTTAACTAAGAGTTAAATTCTGTCAAGAGTAATTACAATAATTGCGGAACATATCCGGCAGGTGTTCATGAGAGGCTGATGCCCGGTTTTGCCGATGGTCATCGGTCGTAATTGATGAACCTTACGCATGCCTTGCATTCCTCGTGTCCTTCATCGCCGGGGCTGGCCCACTGGAAAGCAACCTTTAATGGATGACCATGCGCGTCGGAGCCGTTAACAACAAGCAGCGTTGAATGGCGGAGCGGAATGGAGCCTCCGCCTATTGCCGCGAGGATCGTGTTCGCGGCGAGGAATGATTTAAGGTCGGGAAGCGGAGGTGTCGTTTCGGCGCTTGCGTGTCCCAGCGGGATTACATAATACCGTTCCGGTTCACCGGCTTCGGGTTTAAGGAGGTCTTTTATAAAGTCCGCCGCGCCATAGTGATAACCGAGTATATAGTCAGGCGAGATGGTTACCCATGGGAGCGGGCTGCTCACGGCGCTGTTTCTTATTCCTTCGATAAGGGCCTTCTGATCGGCGGTAATCGATTCAGTCTCAATGACCTGTATGGCCGTAAAGCGCTGGCGGGGAGGGGTGTCCCACGGGAATGCGCTGTAGATCATGAAAAGGCTGTTCTGAAACCGGGTCGCCCACAACAGCCGGAGAAGGCGGTTGAAAAGAGTTGAAGATTGCGGATCGGTATTTTCAAGCTCGAATCCCCAGGACCCTTCAGACGGAGTTATCGCGAGCGCGTCGACGAACCAGGGAGCGGGAAATTCCGATATGACGGCATCACGGAGCGCGTTGTGAAGATGAACGGTCAGCGAGGCCGAATCTCCCTGCTGGAGGTCGATTGTCGCGTTCAGATTCCCGAGTCCGCTCATTCCGGCGCTGATTTCACACCGGTATGGATGCGACAGATCGATGGCGTGCGTTTTTCTTCCGTGCCTGCGTATAATCGAGTTGCCTTCGACAATGAGCTCAGCGGAACCGCGATCGGCCATTTTCATGAGGGCCGGGTAGGTGAGCGCGCAGGAAACTATCGCCGCGACGAGGGTGCCTGTAATAATCAGGAAAGCGATAAAACCGGAGGTGTTCCAGTTGAGCATCGCGAAAAAGAAAGCCGAAAGGCCCCACCAGACCGCGAAGAACTCGATCACCGGAAGGCCGACCGTATACCAGCCGCTTGTGTATTTATAGCTGTTACCATTCATGGAGATGCTCCGGAATCGTGAATTTGAACCGGGATGCTAATCATTACAGGTGATTATCGGCGATCATGTCAATCAAATAAAAATGTTGGTCGGATCTGGCCGATAATAGGTGGGATAACTGATTGCGATAGGTTAATGGGATTGAGTTGCGAAGAAACGGCATGCCGCCGGATTGTGAGAGTTTTATTTATAAGGTGATAATTAACCGGTTGCCCGGGGTGGATCAGTCAGTAAAATTCAAACAATAAATAAATGTTGTTGATATAATTTTATATTCAGGATAAATTTCCGTGTAAATTGAAGTGATTGAATCCATAAAGGCGGGTCTTTCAGTTCAAATGACGGCAGGAAATAAATCAATCCTTCTTGTTGAAGATGATGTTATCATCGCAATGGATGAAGCCGAAACCATACGAAGGTTCGGCTACGATGTTATTGCCGTCCATGACGGAGAAGCCGCGGAAAGAACGGCAACAGGAGATGCGCGGGTCGACCTTGTGCTTATGGATATAGACCTCGGTTCCGGCATTGATGGTACCGAATCGGCGCGGAGGATCCTTCAAAAAAGGACCGTCCCCATAGTATTTCTCACCTCACATGCCGAACGCGAGATGGTTGACCGCGTAAAGGGCATCACCCGCTACGGGTATATAATAAAAAATTCCGGAAGCTTTGTACTGCGTTCGTCCATCGAAATGGCGTTTGAGCTGTTTGCCGCGCACGAGAGGCTCAGCGAGAGCGAATCTCGCTTGCGAACGCTGGTGCAGACAATCCCCGACCTGATATGGCTCAAGGACGTAAACGGGGTCTATATCTCATGCAACTATATGTTTGAACGGTTTTTCGGCGCCCCGGAAGCAGAAATTGTAGGCAGGACAGATTACGATTTCGTGGACAGAGGGCTTGCTGATTTATTCCGTGAATATGACCGGAAGGCGATGGAAGCCGGAAGGCCGAGCATCAACGAGGAGTGGATCACCTTCGCAAGCGATGGCCGCAGGGCTTACCTTGAAACAATAAAGACGCCCATGTACGGCAGTGATGGCCATCTCATTGGAGTGCTCGGGATCGCGCGCGACATCACCGCGCGAAAACATGCCGAAGACAGCCTCAACGCGACGCTGAGGCAGATGCACGATATCATTGAATTTCTTCCCGATCCGACTTTCGTAATTGATGGCGATGGAAAAGTGATCGCATGGAACCGGGCGATGGTGGAACTCAGCGGTTCCCCAAAAGAAGAAATGCTCGGGCAGGGCGATTACTGCTACGCGCTTCCTTTCTATAAGGAACGGCGGCCGATACTGATCAATCTTGCGGGAATCTCTTCAGCCGAGCTTGAGGCAAAATATGATTACGTACGGCGCGTTGAAAATGTGGTGTACGCTGAAACCTATGTCGCTCATATGAACAACGGAACCGGAGCGTATCTCTGGGGGGCGGCGGTACCGCTGTTCGACTCGAAAGGAGACAGGATCGGGGCCGTTGAAGTGATTCGCGATATCACGGAACGGAAGCGCGCCGAAGATAGGCTCAATGCCGCCCTGCGCCAGATGCACGATATCATCGATTTTCTTCCCGATCCGACCTTCGTAATAGACAAAGACAGAAACGTGTTTGCGTGGAACAGGGCAATGGAGGAGCTTACCGGGGTAAAGAAGAGTGAAATCCTCGGGAAGGGAGAATATGAATACGCGCTTCCGTTTTACAACGAACGCCGGCCGATGCTTATCGATATGGTCGATTTTCCTGACTCGGCGCTTGAAGCGAAATATAACACAATAGTGCATGACGGCAGGCGCATCTATGCGGAAACTTTTTTCCAGCATCTGAAAAAAGGAACGGGGGCATATCTTTCCGGTGTGGCGGCGCCCCTTTTCGATTCTTCAGGCGGGCGGATCGGGGCGATTGAAGTCATACGGGACATCACCGAGCGCAAGCGGATCGAGGAAGCCCTAATGGCGTCCGAAGCCAGATACCGGAGCCTGGTAGAGATGTCGCTTGTCGGCGTATATATCATTCAGGAAGGACTTTTCAGGTTTGTCAATAAGCGGTTCTGCGAGATATTCGGATACTCATACGAAGAGATCGTGGACAGGCTCGGGCCGGATGACCTGACGTATTCCGAAGACAGGAACCTGGTCAATGAATATATAAGAAAGAGGATTAACGGTGAGATCAGATCGGTAGAATATGAGTTCAGGTCGGTCACAAAAGGCGGTTCGGTGATACCCGTAAGAGTGGTTGGCGGAGGTTTTATGTACCAGGGGAAACCCGCCATCATGGGGACGCTCAGTGACATCACCGGTCAGAAGAGAGCAGAGGAGGCCCTGCATGAATCAGAAACCCAGTACAGGGAGCTTGTGGAGCGGTCGCTTGTCGGCGTATATGTTATCCAGGACGGCCTTTACAGGTTTGTCAACAAGAAGTATTGCGAACTGATAGGATATGACGCTGAAGAGGTGGTGGATAAACTCAATCCGCTGGAAATCATACATCCTGACGATCGGGAGAAAGTTGCGGAAAACATAAGGAGGAGGATAGCCGGCGAAGTTGATGCGCTGGAATATGAAATCAAAGTCGTAAGAAAAAACGGGGAGATTGTGTTTATCAAGGTCCTTGGCGGGAGGATGACCTACTGGGGAAGGCCGGCGATCATGGGAACTGCCATCGACATCACCGTCCAGATACGCGCGGAAGAAGCGCTCCATGAATCGGAGGCGAAGTACCGCGACATAGTGGAACGGTCGCTTGTCGGCGTGTATATCATACAGGACAACCTGTTCAGGTTTGCCAACAAACGGTATTGCGAAATGATCGGCTACGCCCCAGAAGAGGTGGTGGATAAACTCAACGCGATTGAAATCACCCATCCCGACGACAGGAAGACCGTTGAGGAAAATATCAGAAGAAGAATAAGCGGAGAGGTCGACGCCCTGGAATACGAGATCAAGACAATGAGGAAAGACGGCGGCTTTATTCATGCAAAGGTTCTCGGCAGACGCGTACTATATCGCGGGCGGCCTGCCATCATGGGAACGGTCGTCGATATTACCGCGCAGAAGCGCGCTGAAGACTCGCTGCGGAACTCGGAGGCCTTTTTAAACAGCATCATTGAATACAGCCCTTATCCGATGTGGATTTCGGATGAGCGGGGGACGCTTATCAGGATGAACCAGGCATGCCGGGACCTTCTGCACGTGACGGATGATGACCTTGTCGGAAAGTATACTATACTTGAGGATTCAATCGTTGAGGAGCAGGGATTTATGCCCCTCGTGCGGAAAGTATTTGAAACGGGAGAAACGGTCAGGTTCGCTATCCATTACGAAAGCGAATGGCTGAAAAGCATACAGCTTGAAAAAACGGCATCTGTTGACCTTGATGTAACGATTTCGGCGGTGAGAAATGCGAATGGGAAGGTCGCCCATGCTGTCGTGCAGCATATCGATATCACCGATCTTAAAAACATCCAGAAGCAGCTGATGCGGTCTAACAGCGACAAGGAGATCCTGCTGAAAGAGATGCAGCACCGTATGAAGAACACGCTCGGGATTGTTTCAGGCCTGTTGTCGCTGGAGATGAACAAAATATCCGATCCGGATACCCGGCATGTTTTCCAGAAATCAATAACGAGGATCCAGACCATAAGCCGGGTATACCAGCAGCTTTACCAGGCTGACGGACTGAACACGATCGGGCTCGGGCAGTATATCAGTGAACTCGCGAACAGGCTGCTTTCAACCTATGTACATGATTCTGACATGGTGCAACTCACCTTTGAACTTGAAGATGTTACGATCGACATCAAGAGGGCGATGAATGTCGGCCTCATCCTCAACGAGCTCATAACAAATTCTGTTAAGTATGCCTTCACGTCCGGTGAGAAAGGGGCGATCCATATAGACCTTGCCATTAAAGGCGGCAGCGTTGTCATCACGGTATCCGACAACGGAAAAGGCTGCATTCCCGTACAAAATTCCGACGAGGGGAAGGGGACGGGCCTTCATATCGTCGAACTGCTTTCAAAAGAGCTTGGAGGAAGTTTTACAATTACGTGTCAGCAGGGCACTGTTGCCCGGCTGGAATTCACGCTGAATTCGCGTTCCGGGGAATAGGCCTCGGGACCCGCTCTTTTGCACGGTAATTTTTACGCCGCTTATGACCTCATACTTCTCCTGTTGCCTTGATACTTTCCAGCAATCCCTGTACCTTGTAGTTAAAGTGTGCGGGAGGTGAGCCATGACACATCCGAAGAGGGAGCACCAGAGGGTTTATTTCACCTTTTACCTGAGGGTTTTCGATGGGCCGGTTTTCATCGGATTTATCATCGATATTTCGAGCGAGGGCATGATGATCATGTCGGAGCGGGAAATGCATACGGGCAAGACCTATGCGCTCTCGCTGAAGGTGCCCGCGTTAGTTTCAGGCGCTGAGTCCGGTTATGTTACTATAAAAGCGCAATGCCAGTGGTGCAGCCAGGACGACAGGGAGAAAAATCTCTACCTGTGCGGATTGCGGATACGGGAACTACCCGCGAAGGGGAATGACCTTATCCGGAAGCTTATCGAAACATGCAGGCTGCGATAGGAGGGACTATGAAAAGGAAAATGCTCGTGCTTGCGGCGCTTGACCTGACCGAAGACCCGCAGCGCATTTCCGATGAATTGCATCGTCTTACCGGAGGCGCCGATCTGGCGGTATACTGCATCCATGTGATCAAGTCGTTCCCGAGGCTCTCGTATCACACCGACGCGACCAGGCTCTGGGAGGATTACAGGGACCATGCCGTGATCGATACTCTGGTCCGGATGAGACAGTATATCCGTCAATTCACCGTCAGGTATGAGGATGTCGAGCCGCTTGTAGACGCGGGAGATCCCGCGGAAGTGATTGTCCGAGCGGCCGAAAAAGTGAAAGCCGATCTCATAGTGACCGGCATGAGAAAAGCGTCCGGTTTCAGGAAAATGGTAAAGCGCGGAACGCCTGAAAAGACCGTGCGTTTCAGCAGGATACCCGTGCTCTGTATCACTCTGTAACACGCTGTAAAAGCTGGAATACGCTCATACAGTGAATCAGCATGCCGTGGTTTCATGCCGGAATGCCATTTATAGAATGGAGATAGAACAGAAATAAAGAGAGAAACGGAGGAGTGTAGAACCGACAGAGATAACACAAAGATGTTATATTAATTATTGTATTTCAAAAAATGATTTTTTTAAAAAAATATCAATTCAAATTATTTTCGCATAATTATTCTTGACCGCTTTCCTTAAATGGATTCTAAATAGAGTAACAGATAAATGAATTCTGCTCTGGGGGAAGCGGATGAACGGAAGGAATATCCTTACGGGTGTACTTATGTTCGCTCTGCTCGGGCTGACCGGCAGGGCGCTTTTTGGTGAATACGTCTTCACAAAAGACGGCGCGATTAAAGAAGGCTCCATCATCGCGGAGAATAAAGCGTCGATCACGCTGAAGGGGAAGGACAACAGGCGCGAGGTCATACCGCGGGAGAACATCATGCGCCTGCTCTATACAAACCTCTATATGGGGAAGGTCTATGTCCAGCGCCGTGACGGAAAGAACTTCGAGGCGTACATGGTGGACGAGGACCAGAACACCTACACGTTTCGCAAGGAGCTGTACCAGCCGAAGGAAATGTCAGTCAACCGCCTCGATGTGCTCTTCATGTCGCAGATGAACCCTTCGGGGCTGAAAGGAACGCCTGAAACGCGGGAAGTTCGTCTGGAATGGTTCCCGCCGTACAATGAGATACGCCATTACATAATCTACAAAATGAAGAAAGGCGATAAGGAGTTCGCGAAAGCCGGGACTACGCGCAGGACACGCTTCATCGTGGAAGAGCTTGCGAGCAACACGACCTTTCTTTTCAAGGTAACCGCGCTTGACAGGACAGATACCGAATCACTGCCCTCCAATGAAATTACGGTGACAACGAAGAACATCCGTCCCGAGCGTCCTGAAAACATTCGGCTGGAGCTGCGGGACGGTGAAAAAGCCGGAACGGATAAAAAAGGCAAAGCGGCGTCGCAGGCGGAAAAACGTCAATTGCTCGCCTGGAATGAATCGCGCGACAGTGACGGCAGCATAAAAGAGTACAGGGTGTACCGGCGAAGGGATGATAAGACGGAACTTGCCGCGACGGTGAGAACGCCGTCGTTTGAAATACCCGCCGGTGTGAGGTCGGACGACCTGAGGATACGCGCGGTTGATGACCGTGGCGATGAGAGCGACGAGGCTGTGGTAAGGATAGAATCATGGCTGCACCTGCGCGCAGGTGTGATCGTGAGCTATCCGTTTAAGACGCTCGATGAGCTTGTGGGTTACGGCTACGGCGGATCGATAGGGATCTACTGCACGGGAATCTTCTTTGAGAATCTTGCCTTCGGCGTTGACGCCGGCTATGTGTACTGGACGAGCGACCGGGACCTGCTGGACGCGATGCACATGGCGCCGGTGAGCGTGTGGATGGGGTTAAGGTTCAGGCCGTTTGAATGGCTCGCGCTGATGCCGGCGCTGCACGCGGGAGCGGCGGGGCTGTATTCAACCTACCGGAGCCTGGGAAAAGATGGTGATGAAGCGATGGCGGACCGCACCAAGACCGGCTGTGATTTCATAGTCGGGGGATCGCTTGCGATAGAGTATGACCTCACCGGCCGGTATTTCCTGTTTGTGAAAGGCGAGTACACGTTGATGCTGGAAACCGAGGAGCACCAGCCGTATGCCGCGGCAACAGCTGGCGCGGGAATGCGCCTGTAGAATCGTTGCCATCGAATAGTGATTATGAAAATACGACAAGCCGGAGATAGACGGAGAAACGATATGAAACGATTTCTGATCTGTATGGCGATTGCGTGTATAACGCTGATACAATGCTCTGATTATATTACCAGCCTCGATCACGAGCTTGATCTCGCGGAGCGGAGATATCCGAGGTTCAATACGAACGGGACGGTGACCGCTATGGTGCTGGATGGAACAACTCTCTATATAGGCGGACAATTTACTCGGGTGAACTGCGCACCAGGAGAAGGGACAATAATTGACGTCGAAACAGGAACGACTCCTGAATATGTATATCCAACAGATACATATGACCATGTGTTGGTGGCAATTCCCGATGGAAACGGCGGCTGGTACATAGGCGGAAGTTTTACGAAAGTGAATGGGGTGGCTCGAAACAGGATTGCCCGTATAAAAAGAAACGGCACGCTGCATGATTGGAATCCCGGGGCTGATGATACTGTGGCTGCCCTGGCACTGAGCGGTAGTACGCTTTACGTAGGGGGTAATTTTACGAAAATCGGAGGGCAGGCGAGGAGCTTTATTGCTGCATTAGATACAAATACGGGCGCGGCAACATCATGGAATCCAAATGCTGACAACTATGTTCGTGTTTTGGCGTTGAGTGGAAATACATTGTACGTGGGTGGGTCTTTTACTGCCATAGGAGGGCAGGCAAGGAACAGGATTGCTGCATTAGATACGAATACGGGTGGTGCATCGTCATGGAATCCAAATTCAGGTCATGATGTTTACACACTGGCGTTGAGTGGGAGTACGCTCTATGTGGGTGGGATGTTTACGACAATAGGAGGCCAGACGAGGAACCGTATTGCGGCTCTGGATACGGGTACGGGGAACGCGACCTCGTGGAATCCCAATGCAAATTCTAATGTTAATACATTGATATTAAATGGGAATACACTCTATGTGGGTGGAGCTTTTACGAACATAGGTGGGCAGACAAGGAACAGGATCGCGGCGCTGGATACGGGTACGGGGAACGCGACCTCGTGGAATCCTGACGCAAATAATCAGGTTCGTGCGCTGGCATTGAGCGGGAGCACGCTCTATGCGGGGGGGATGTTTGCGACAATAGGAGGGCAGACGAGGAACAGGATCGCGGCGCTGGATACGAGCACGGGGGTCGTCACCTCATGGTATCCTAATGCTAACGGAGATGTTTATACATTGTCATTGAATGGAAGTGCTATCTATGTTGGTGGGTATTTTACCGCTATAGGAGGACAGGCGAGAAATAATATCGCGGCGCTTGATACTGGTACCGGAAACGCGACTGCCTGGAATCCTGGTACTGATGGTGAAGTACTTGCTCTGGTACTTGGCGGGAGTACGCTCTATGTGGGGGGGAATTTTACGACAGCAGGAGGCCAGGCGAGGAACTATATCGCTGCGCTGGATACAGGTACCGGAACCGCGACCGCATGGAACCCGAATACGAGTGGTATTGTTTACGCACTGGCATTGAGTGGGAGTACGCTCTATGTGGGGGGGGATTTTACGACGATAGGAGGAGCGTCGAGGAACAGGATCGCGGCGCTGGATACGGGTACGGGGAGCGCGACGTCATGGAATCCCGATGCCGATAATACTGTTTTAACCTTGGCGCTGAATGGAAATACGCTTTTTGCCGGAGGATGGTTTGGGTCAATAGGAGGGCAAACGAGAAACCGCATCGCGGCGCTGGATACGAGTACCGGAAACGCGACAACCTGGAACCCGGATGCGGGTAGTACCGTTCGTACACTGACACTAAACGGGAATACGCTCTATGTTGGGGGGGATTTTGCCACAATAGGAGGAGCGACGAGGAACAGGATCGCGGCGCTGGATACGGGTACAGGAAGTGCGACCTCGTGGAACCCCGGCGCAAATAATCAGGTTCGTTCGCTGGCATTGAGCGGGAGCACGCTCTATGTGGGGGGGGCTTTCACGACAATCGGGGGGCAGGCGAGGAACAATATCGCTGCGCTGGATACGGCTACAGGGAACGCGACCTCATGGAATCCCAATGCTGATTATGAAATACTTGCAATGACTCTTAGCGGTAGTAAGCTCTATCTGGGAGGATTTTTTATGACAATCGGGGGGCAGATGAGAATGGGGCTTTCGGTATTCGATACAGAAACAGGTTTGCTGAAGTATTGAGATATGGTTGAGGCAGGTTCCTGATGCCCCGGGTTGAACTGGTATTTTTCATTTTCTTTGAATTCAAATCATGTTGACCATGTGATCGATAAACAATAGTCTATTTTAAAAGATATAAGGTTTGTAAGTAAAGTGGCGGAACAGCGGAAGGCATATCCTTGCAGGAGTGCTGTGAGGTGTCACCATGAACGGTCCCTTGCGAGTAATTGTTTTAATCCTCACGGCAGGATTCATCTCCTCATGCGCGGCCAGTGACCGGATAGACCTCTCGAAAGGCTGGAAGATCAGCACCACCGACGACGCTAACTTCAAAAACATCGCGCTGGATGACAGCTCATGGCGTACGGTAGACCTTCCCGCGTTCCTCACGAAAGATGTGAAGCGGCAGGTGTTCTGGCTCAGGAGGTCGTTTGTCGTTCCGAAGGAGTACATAGACAGGGAGCTTGCCGTTTCGATCGGCAAGGTGTGGGACGCTGAAAAGACCTACATCAACGGGATAAAGATAGGCGCCGCGGGCTCCGAGCCGCCGCGTTATTTTTCGATGTGGAATTACGACCGCTACTATATCATTCCTGAAAAACTGCTTCGGTTCGGCGATAAAAATGTTATCGCGATACGGATCTTCACCAACAATGTGTCACTGTTTGACGGAAACCCGTTCATTGCGGACCTGCGGCCGGTGCGGCTTCATAACTTCTTTCAGAGATTAAAGGCCGAGTATGTCGTGATGGGGCTGACAATCCTTTCGATGTTTCTGGGAATAGTGTTCCTGATTCAGTATCTCACCTACCGGAAATACGTCATTGCCCTGAATTACTCGTTGTGCGCCGCGGTGCTTGTGCTTGCCTCGTTCCAGTGGTATCTTCCGGATATTTCGGGAATAAGCTATGTCGCAAAAGACAACCTGTATTATTTCCTGATGGCGCTGGCAATCACGGCTTTTTATTATCTGATCGAGGCGCTGCTGGACCAGAAAAGCAGGATTATAAGGGTCATCATCAATACAGTCATTGTTGTAATGCCGGTGATATGTTTCAGCGCAACCTACGATGATCCGCTCCAGGGCTGGAGATATCCCATCATAACATTACTCGCATTCGTATCCCAGGTCTGCTGGGGAATTATCATACTGCGGGCGGTATTAAAATCGCAAAATCTGAAATCATATGTAATCCTCGCCGGGTTCATTCTGTTCCTGGCGCTCGTTGCCCATGACCTGATGCTGGTAATGGGAGTGTTAAAACCCGGATTGTTTCTTGTCCCGTTCGGCTACTACATTCTCTTTATCTGCATCGGCGTGGTGCTGTCTTTGAAAACGTCAGACTATATGCGCGCGGACGAGCTCAAGCGGTATCTTCCCGCACAGCTTGTGGATTCGATTGTGAGCGGCAGGCGGCATGTCGCCTACGAGACCGAGCGCAAAAAGCTGACGATCTTCTTTTCGGATATACGCTCCTTCACGGAAACGACAGAAAACATGGAGGCCGAAGAGCTTGCGGGACTTCTGAACGAATATCTGTCGGATATGACCCGCATCGCGCAGGAATACGGCGGCACGATCGATAAATTCGTCGGTGACGCCATAATGGTCTTTTTCGGCGCGCCTGAATCCGGCGGAGAGCGCAATGACGCGGTCGCCTGCGTAAATATGTCGATGGCGATGCAGCGCCGCATGAAAAAACTCCAGGATAAATGGTATAACGAAGGGATAGAGAACCCGCTTGCCATCCGGATCGGAATAAATACGGGAGTCGCCACTGTCGGCAATTTCGGCGCGGCAGAAAGACTTTCGTACACGGCGATCGGGGGACAGGTGAACCTTGCCGCGCGTCTCCAGAGCGTCTGTGAGCCGGGAGGAATCCTTATCAGCCATTCGACATGGGCGCTGGTGAAAGATGAAGTGTCCTGCCGCAAAAGGGATGGCAGGCTCAAGGTCAAAGGGATACATCGCGAGGTCACCGTATATGACGTGGTGCTGGATTAAGGTTGTATCCGATCAACCCGCAATACGGTCCCGCAGATGGTTACGTAATCACCATTATTGACTTTTCTTCCCGTCCGGCGTACATTCAAACCGATATGACAACGAACGGAACATCACCGGAAGCAGGTGCCGATCGGAGGCTCGCAGAGAGGAGCGGATCCTTCGGTCTTGTCGTTGACCGTATCCGGAAAGGATTGCGGTTCGATCCCGATCTGGAGAGCCAGTTCCTCGATGATTATTACGAAAAATCTCTTTTTACCGTAAGGCTCGCCCTGGTCCTCGGGATAGTACTGTATTCTGTCTTCGGAATCCTGGATTTTCTCATAACCCCCGCTTCGCTGAAATATATCTGGCTGATCCGTTTCGCGATAGTGGATCCGTTTCTCGCGGTCGTGTTCGGTCTGACTTTCTTTAAATTCTTTAAAAAGATAATGCAGCCCGCTCTGAGCGTCGTGGCGCTTGTCGCCGGGCTTGGCATTGTCGTGATGATCGCCATAACCGCGGGGTCCGAGGGAAGCCTGTTCTACTACGCGGGGCTGATGCTCGTGATGATGTGGGCCTATACTTTTGTGAAACTCCGGTTCGTCTACGCGAGCGTCGTATGCTGGGTGATTACCGCGTCCTATGAAATAACGGTAATATTTTTCCAGGGGCTTTACGGTAATCCCGAATTCGTAAAAGTATTCGTCAATAACAACTTCTTTTTCATATCATCGAACGTAATTGGCATGTTTGCCTGCTACCTTATTGAGCTCTATACGAGAAAGGAATTTCTGCAGCGGCTGACAATCGCCGAGAAGCAGAAGGAGCTTGAGCGCAATATCGGCATCATGAATGACGAGCTCGAGATGGCAAGGGCGATACAGCAAAAACTCATACCAGTCGAGATGCCTGATGGCAACATCTGTTCGCTCTACAGGCCAATGGAGGCTGTGGGCGGAGACCTCTTCGATTTCATTTCGTTCAGGGACTCAAACAATATTGGCATATTTTTAAGCGACGTCTCAGGACACGGAGTCCCCGCGGCCCTGATAACGTCGATGGTGAAGAGCAGCATCCTCGAATCAAGAGACCTCCACCATAATCCCGCTTTGCTGCTCATGCACCTTAACGATATAATTTCAATTCAGACAGAAGAAAATTTTATTACCGCCTTCTACGGTGTTTTCAATCCTGATTCGCGGGCGCTGGTCTTTTCAAACGCGGGGCACCATCCGCCCGCGGTTGTCTTCAATGACAGGGTCGTCTGGCTTAAAGGGGCGCAGTCCATGCCGCTGGCCATTCTTTCCGGCGACGATATGGTCGTTCAGGGCATGCAGTACAGAAATTCTAAGACCGTCCTGCCGGCGGGAAGCAAGCTGATCCTCTATACGGACGGACTTGTCGAGGCGAAGGGGGGAGAATATAAACGGATTTCTTTCAGGAAAGGTCTTGAGGTGCGGCTTACAAAGTATCAGCGGCTGAACTGCAGGGGTTTTGTCGACAGTCTTTTTTCGGATCTCGTCGAATTCAGGGGAGGGGAGACTTTCGACGATGATATCTGCATAATCTGTGTGGATGTGAAGTGACGCTTGCCGGTGTTTCACCGCGGCAGTAATAAAAAAAAGTATTGAAAAAATGTGGTTCATTCATTGGAATAGGGGCAATCAAAACCGGACAGAGTATAGACGATGAACCCGAAAAGCGTTGAGGATGCGAAGTTCAGTATCGTCCGAAGGGGGGCTGAGTTCGATAACCCCTATCTCCGTCATTTCATAAAAAAGCATAATCTTCCCGATTCAGACGCGGTCGTGCTCGGCATCCTGCTCGACCTCACCAACCAGATGAAGACCCCGATCAAGACCACGTACGGCGTCATCGCATCCGGCGCGGATATGCCCGCGATGGAGGTGTACCGGTCTGTCGATTCGCTTCATCGCTTCGGGATAATCGAGTACAAGCCGGACCACGCTTTCGTGCATATCAGCTTCCGCGAGCTCGATGAGAGCGTTGAGGAGATCGCGCTCGCCTATATCAACGCACGCAAGATCAAAGCGATCGAAAAGGAGCTGGTCCGCATCAGAAAGAGCAATTATGTTCCCGCCGATGACCTCTTCGATCTGATGTATCCGATAATCGGCCGGCTGGTTGCCAGAAAGATCGCGGACGCGCTCCGGTCGCTGGTGAACTATATCGACCGCAAGCTCAATACCTCCCTGAGCCTTTCCATGTGGCGGTACCGGTACATCGCGTTTCGGACGAAACTGCCGCTTGCTGAGATCATCCTCCGTGAATCACTGCCTTTCCTTACAGATGAGATTTTCCTGATTGATAAAAAGTCGTCACTGGTCATGGCGCACGTTTCACGTCTCCCGGAAGAGACGATCGACAGCGACCTTGTCGGGGGAATGCTCTCCGCGATCAATGATTTCATCGCCACCTCTTTTAAAAAGAAAGGCGTGATGGCCAACGAGATACAGTTCGGCGATTCCAGGATCGTTATCGCTGAAAGTGTTTATTTTTTCGCGGCGTTTGTGGTGAGCGGCTCATACGGGATCGATTTTCTCGAAGAAGTCGAGTCGCTACTCGGATCGGTTCATGCCGGGTTCAGGAAAGAGCTGAAAAACTTCAAAGGCGATATGGATTCGATCGAAGGAATAGGGACCCCGCTCCTCGAATTTATGAACGCAAAAAATACCCTGCCCGCACTGAGGGATGAGGTGCCGCTTCGGAAAGTGAAGATCGCCGGTGCGCTCATCGCGGCGATCGCTGCCGTCGCTTTAGTATACAACGCGTATGCCGCGGTCCGGGATTACCGGATTGAAAAAAGGATAGAGGCGCGCCTGGCCTCGGTGCTTCCTTCCGGATCGGCGAATATACGGCTTGATGTCGATGGAGGCAGGCTTCGAATCGAAGGCTATGCGGGGTCCTCGGAAGCCATCGAGACGCTGAACCGGGAAGCGCGCGCGTTCAGGGAAATTAAAACAGTTGATAACAGGGCGCTTGTTGTGAACTTTATCCGGGTAAAGGAGCAGGAGGATACCATCAGGAGGCTCGAGTCGCAGATACGGACAATGCAGGTGAGTGTGGCACGCCAGGACCTCGAGCAGATCGTCATCCAGTTTCCGACCAATGTCGCGGTCATCGGCAACGCCGAGGCGTTCCAGGTGAAACGTGCGTATGAAATCATGCGCCAGTATCCTCTCATTCAGGTGAGGCTTGTCGCGTTCGCCGATCCGGCTGGCGGCCCCGATGTGAATAAAAGGCTTGCGCACGCGAGGATGGAGGCGGTAAAGAATCATCTTGTGTCGATGGGCGTTCAGTCCCGGCGGATTTCCATACGGGAGTATGATCCGGGGTTGCTGGAGTCGGACCCGAAAATGTCACGATTCAGGGACAGGCGCGGAATAATGCTCTTTGCTGAAAGTCAGGAATAGGATACTATCACGGCAGGGTAAAAAAAGAAAACATGGGCGGAAATTATAAATTCAAGGTTGTGATGCTCGGCGATTTCGGCGTGGGAAAAACCAGCCTCGTGAGGAGATATGTGTACAATATTTTCGAGGACAGGTACATGACCACGATCGGGGTCAAGGTGAGTAAGAAACAGATGGTCCTGCGGGTCGGGGAAGCGGATGTTGATATCACGCTGCTGCTCTGGGATATCGCGGGCAACAACGGCTTCAGCGAAGTTTCGTCAGAATACCTGCGGGGAACATCGGCCGGTATATTCGTCGGTGATCTGACGCGGATACAGACGGTCGCCAATATCAATAAGTATATCCCCCAAATGAGGAAGGCAAATCCGCAATCGCACTGCGTAATCGCGTTGAACAAAACTGACCTTTGCCTGGATATTCCCGGAGAAATACAAAAGGCCGTTGACTCGCTCAGGCCCCTTGTCAGTCCGGAAGACCTGCATTATTTCGGGACGAGCGCAAAAAACGGCAGCAACGTTCCAGAAATGTTTGAGCGCCTGTCCCGGCTGATCATGGAGGATGTCGACCATGCCCGATGACCGGCAGGAGCTTATCAGCGGGAAATTCGGGCTTTTCTTCGCTCATGTCGATGCCGGAGGTGTCGTCAATCCTGAAAACGACAGCCTGCTCCGCTATCTCAGTTATGACACCGCCGCGTCGGGATATCCCCTGTCGGAGCTGTTCCCCGAAACGGTCGGGCTTGAGGAAATGATCCGTGAGGTTGCTTCAGGGGAGAAGGATGAATTCGTTTTAACAGATATCAACCGGGATGCCGGAAAAGAGCTCTACTATAACCTTATAATGATGCCTTCACGTGAAAGGCCGGGAGAACTGCTGCTGGTCGTTGAGGATATAACCACCGAATGCAGGATACGCCAATCACTGCAGCAGAGCAGGAATGAGATAATAATCCTTCACAATCAGCTCATCGTCAAAAACCATGATCTTGACAGGGCGAACGCCGAGCTGTTGAAGAGCCAGAGCGAGCTTCGCGAGCTCAACCAGCAGCTCGAGATGAAGGTTCATGAGCGCACCGGACAGCTCGAGAAGTCGACAATGCTTTCAAAAAGGCTTTTTGAGCAGACGGTCAACGCGCTTATGCTTGCCCTTGAGAAGCGCGACTCGTATACGGCGGGACATCAGCAGCGTGTCTCAATTCTCGCCGCCGCGATTGCCCGTGAGCTCGATCTTGATGAAGACACCGTTGAAGGGATCAGGATTGCCGGAAAGCTGCACGATATCGGGAAGATATATGTGCCCAACGAGTTCCTCACAAAGCCTGACCGTATCTCGGAAGAAGAGTATAATGTGATACGCACGCACCCGAGGGTGGGATTTGATATTCTCCAGCACATAGAATTCCCCTGGCCGGTCGCTTCGATCACGCTACAGCACCACGAGCGGATTAACGGAACAGGATACCCGTACGGCCTTGAAGGCGACGAGATACTTTTCGAGGCGAAAATTCTGGCGGTTGCGGATGTGGTAGAAGCGATGGCGACCAACAGGCCGTTTCGCCTGTCTCCCGGTATTGAAAAAGCGCTGGATGAGATATCGTCCAACGTCAACACATATTATGATCCGCAGGTGGTCGAAGCATGTCTGCGGCTTTTCAGGCAGAAAGGCTTTTTCCTGCCGGCGGTCGAATACAAGATCTGATTTCAATCCGGCGAAAGATGATACATGAATATCCCCGCGGCTACTCCCACATTCAGCGAATCGGAGTGGGGCATGATGGGGATGGTGAGGAGCCGGTCGCAGCGTGAGATCCATTCGTCGGAAAGTCCGGAGGCTTCGTTCCCGAAAACGATAGCGAACCGCTCCGTCCCCCTGAAGGCGGTCAGTGGGATCGTATCCCCGCTCAGCGAAGCGCCGTAAATTTCATAACCGATGGATTTCAGGAACCTTGCGTCGCTCTCTTCGTCGTCGATACGCAGTACCGGAAGGTTGAACGGCGCTCCCATTGACACTTTGAGCGCTTTGCGGCTGAGGGGATCGCAGCACTTTGGCCCGACCGCGACCGCGTCGTACCCGAACGCAGACGCCGAGCGCATGATGCTGCCGATGTTTTCAGCGTTGGTAAGATCGGGGCAGATCACGATCCTTGAGGCGCTCGTGTTCGCGGATAGAAATTCCGGAACATCCTGAAAGTGAGGCCGTCTGCACGACGCCATGACGCCCCGGTGGAAGCGGTATCCCGCGATCGCTTCAATCTCATCATCGTTCATGATTACGAACTGGAACCTTTCTTTTACGGAACCGGAGTAGCGTCCGTCAAGCCGGTCACTGCAAAGGACCGCGATGACATCAAGTCCCGAAGCGAGCAGCCTGTCGACAAGGAGCTGGCCTTCGGCAATAAATATGCCTTCATCCCTGAGGTCGCGTTCGCGGATCTGCGAAAATGTCTGAAGGATTTCTTTTTTCATCACTGATAATTCGGGAAAGCGATAAAAATCGAGGGTGCGCCGGCACCCTCGATTTCGCGTGTTACTTCCACCATGTCTGGTCTTTATAGATACGGAAAGGTTCCGGCGTGTCGGGAAGATCCCCCATCCGCCAGCCCGGGCCGCGCATCTCGTTCTTCACGTAGTCGTAAATATTCTTGGTGAACATCGCCTTCTGCGCCCACGGCATTTTCATGAAGCCGCTTCCGTCGATCTTGTTCTTCTTTTCGATTTCATCAAAGATCACGAAGCCGGTAATGTTCGTTCCCAGAGAGAAATCATATTTCTGCTTTCCGTCCCACGGAACGTTCGGGCCGTAGAGCGTGGTGATGGTTTCAGACGGTGTGATGGCGAGCCTTTTCAGGTTGATGCCGCATTTCTGGTATACGGTCTTCTGAATATTCGAGGTCCCGCCGTAATAGGTGTACTGGGTTTTCTCGATCACCGGTGGCACCGAGCCGATTGCCTTGAGTATCTGAACCGGGCGGCCGGCCCCGTCGCGAATGATCGTGGTGATATTGCCGATTCCGAGGTTTAAAAGAACCGAATCGACATTCATGTTGGTCTCCCTGATCTGGCTCAACCGCCCCGCGCCGTCATAGACGTACCGGTAGTTGGTTTTAAGGCGAAAGGTGCCGACAACCGGAAGTGTGGTGATTCCGCGAGCGAACACCGCCTCCGGAAGTCCCTGGCTGTTGTAGCGGACCACCTTGACGTATTTCAGGGTGAATCCGTCGCGTTCCTGATTGAGCTCGATACCGGAGTCGTCAGCGACATTCTTGCCCGCGAGCGCGGTATCGATTTTCTTCGCGAACGCCGTGCTCGCCAGAATGTTGGACTCCGGATCCTTCACGTCTTTCTTGCCTGCGGCTGACGGCTCCCAGTACTCCCCCCGTACCTTTTTGCCGTTTTCGACGGTGTAGATAAGCCTGAATTTTGTAGTGCCTCCCTCGACAGCGTCAATTATCTCGCGGTTTCCGTCCATGCGGCTGGTCATCTGCGGACCCGATGCGCAGGAGACGGAACCGATGAGAAGGGCGACGAACAGCGTCAGGAAGTTGCGAATCCCCCTTGTCTTTGATGCCATGTGTGTTCCTCCGTACGATTGACAGATAAAAATAGCCTGACCCGCAAAGGAACAGGGTTGCCGTCCCCGCGACATTCAGGCAAACGAACAAACTGCCGCCATAATAATCCATTCGGGCGGGATATTCAATCAAAAATTGCAGGAGTCGTGCGCGGCTTCAAAAGGCGGCGAAGATCATCTTCGGTATGCGGTCAGCCTTCCCAGTCCCAGAAGAAATCCTTGTTGGTGAGCTCTTCCTTTTCTTTCGGCTCTTCTTCGGGCTTGCGGAGATTGCCCGGCAGGTCCTTCGATGAGTAACAGAGATCGAGCTGCTCTTCGAGGTCCCTGGTTTCATCCTCCCAGTACTGGACCGTGCCGAAATGGGGAAAGGCGGCGGGGAAGGCGGGATCCTCCCACCGCTTCGCGATCCACGCGGCGTACATGATGAACCGGAGTCCCCTGAGCGGCTCAACAAGCCTGAGCCACGAATCGTCGAAATCGCGGAAGAGGCGGTACGCGTCGATAAACACCGCGCGCTGCCGCTCGCCTTCGCGGTCGCGGGCGGGAACGAGCATCCATATATCCTGCACGGCGGGGCCTGTGAGGAAATCGTCAAAGTCGAGAAAGAACCAGCCGTCGCGGCCGTTCAGCAGATTCCCGAGATGGCAGTCACCGTGGATGCGGTGAAACGGCATGTCTTTGCGGAGCGTTTCGTACAGGTCGACGATCTCTTTTACCGCGTTCGCGTAGCGTGTTTTCAGGTGAGCGGGGATACAATTATGTTCTTCGAGAAAGGCGAGCGGCTGGAGCCCGTAGGTCTCTCCGGTGAGCTCGATCCGGTGAGGGGCCTTCCCTGCGGCGCCCATGTTGTGGATGCGCGCGAGCAGCCTTCCGAGCGTGCCGAGCTGTGCGTCGGAAAGTTCGTCGGCGACCCTGCCGCCGGTCCGGGGCCACAGTGCGTAGTATATCCCCTCTACAATATGGATGGTTTCGCCGTCAGGGAATGTCAGCGGCGCGCAGACGGGGATCTCGTCGTCACGAAGCTCGAAGAGGAACCGGTGTTCTTCGAGGATCTGTTCTTTCGTCCAGCGGCCCGGCCTGTAGAACTTGCCGATCACATGCGAGCCGTCTTCTATCATTACATCGTAAACCCTGTTCTCAAAGCTGTTGAGCGCCATGCAGTGGCCGGTCGGTTCAAGGCCGCTCGCTTCGATTGCCTGGAGCACGATGTCCGGAGTCAGGTTGAAAAAGAAATTGTTCATGCGGATGACCCATGGGTGAAATAAGATATCTCAAGGTGAAACGGCGAGGTGGCTGATAAAGGCGGTTTGACCGTCCCGTTTTGCCGGATCACGGCGCCCACTGTACCTGTTTGTTGAGTATGAGGCAAGACATATTTTGCATCAGCCACGGCAGGAATAAATATGTCAATGAAAAACTAATTAATCTTGCATTTTCAAAAGTCGTGTCGTATACTGCGTCATTATCTGCTACTACGGAGAGAGTGTGAATATAGTACTTTTTCTGATCGCGTTTCCCGTTCTGATCGCGTTATTGACGTTCATCGCGCGGGGCAGGGTGATGCTGCGCATTATAGTCCTCTTCGCGACCGCGGCGCTGTGCGCGGCGCCGGTGTCCCTTCTCTTCTTTGACGCGGCTCATATCTCCCCCGGCTTCGCGCTCCCCGAAAAGGCCGTGGGAGGCGTCATGTTCGCTATCGAAGTACTGCTCGCCGTGTACGTGTTCATCAAGAGCGTGCGCGTGAGGAAATATGTCTCCGCATTTCTTATCGCGGCGCAGTCGGCGATCATGTTCCCGTTTCACCTGTTGTACGGCTCGCGGATAAGGGTGAATGAAAATCTCTTCGTCGACAACCTGTCGGTCATCATGGCGCTTATCATCGGCATCATCGGCAGCCTGATCTGCCTCTACGCGGTCGGCTATATGCACGACTACCACGAGATCCATCACCGCGACGTGAAGAACCGGCGAGGCCTTTTCTTTTTCCTGATGTATGTGTTCCTGTCGGCGATGTTCGGCATCGTGTTCTGCAACAACCTGATGTGGGTGTATTTCTTCTGGGAGATCACCACGATCTGCTCATTTCTACTCATTCAGTACAAGGGGGATAAAGATTCGGTCGACAGCTCGTATCTGGCGATCAACATGAACCTCCTTGGCGGGATATCATTTGCCTGCGGTATCATCTATCTCTATTATTCGTCCGGCATCATGGGACTCAGCGAAATGCTCGCGCTCGGAAGGCCGTATGCGCTCATTCCGGCGGCCTGCATCATCTTCGCGGGGATAATCAAATCCGCGCAGATGCCGTTCTCCCGCTGGCTTCTGGGCGCGATGGTTGCGCCGACGCCGGTCTCGGCGCTGCTGCACTCGAGCACCATGGTCAAGGCGGGGGTCTATATCATCCTCAAGGCCTCTCCGGTTTTTCAGGGCACCAACGCCGGGCTCATGCTCTCGTTCCTGGGTGCGACCACATTTCTCATTGCCGCTTTCATCGCGATATCCCAGAGCAACGCCAAGCGGGTGCTCGCCTATTCGACGATCTCCAACCTCGGCCTGATCGTCGCCTGCGCGGGAATCAATACGCATGAGGCGATCTGGTCGGCGATCCTTCTCATCATCTTCCACGCGCTGGCGAAATCGCTCCTCTTTCTCTGCGTCGGGATCACCGACAACAAGCTCGGCGCGCGCGATATCGAGGAGATGGATTTTCTTATCATGCGCATGCCGAAGCTCGCCGCGGTGATGATGATCGGCATCAGCGGAATGTTCCTCGCGCCGTTCGGCATGCTGATCAGCAAGTGGGTCACGTTGAAAGCGTTCATCGACTACAACCCGGTGCTTTCCGTCATCATAGCCTACGGCAGCGCGGCCACGCTCTTCTTCTGGACAAAGTGGATGGGCAAGATCATCCAGATCAAGCACGACGACCATCTGCACAGCATTGACGAGCATATCAGCATGTGGGAGTGGATCACGCTCGGCGTGGTGGCGTTTCTTACCATCTCGGTCTGCGTTGCCTTTCCGCTTGTATCTTCGCGCCTGATCGAGCCGTTCATCGTGTCGCTCTACGGAATCAGCCCCACGATCGACCGCTTCAGCATGACGATCATTGTGATCATCATGGTGGGCCTTCTCATAATCCTGCCCATGGGAATTTTGTACTACGCGTTTGTTGACAAGGAGTACAAGCGTGTGGGCACCTACCTCGGCGGCGCGAACATGACCAATACCACATTTGAGGGTGCGATGCTCGAACGCCAGCGGCTCACCTTCAGGAACTACTACATGGAGAACCTTTTTGGCGAGAAAAAGCTCTTCGTGACCGGAATGGTGCTCGCCGCCATCTTCATTATCATCATGTTCGGAGTGGCCGCCGCATGAACCTGATACACGATTTCGCGCACATAGGAAATATCTATTTAAAGATGGCGGTCTATCTGGTTTTTGCGCCGTTTGTAGGCGGGCTGCTGGCGGGGATAGACCGCAAGATCACCGCGCGCATGCAGGGGCGGGTGGGGCCGCCGATCATACAGCCGTTCTACGATGTGCTCAAGCTTATGCGCAAAGAGAAAATCATCGTCAATAAGTTCCAGAACTTCAATGTGTTCCTCTTCTTCATCTTCATGCTCTTTACCGGTTCGCTCTTTTTCGCGGGCGCGGATATACTTCTTGTCTTTTTTGCTTTTACGCTTGCGGGCGTTTTCTTCGCGCTCGCCGCGTTTTCGGTGAGCTCTCCGTACAGCCACATAGGGGCCGAGCGCGAGATCATACAGATGATGTCGTATGACCCGATGATCATCCTCGTGGCTGTCGGCCTCTATCTTGTGACAGGGAGTTTCAGGGTGGACGATATCGCGCAATTCCGTGAGCCGATCATCCTTTCACTGCCCGGAATTTTTGTAGGCTACGTGTATATCCTTACGATCAAGTTCCGAAAATCGCCGTTCGATCTCGCGCTCTCGCACCACGCGCACCAGGAGATCGTTCAGGGGCTTGCGACAGAATTTTCCGGATCGACGCTTGCCCTCATAGAGATCACCCACTGGTACGAGAATGTGCTGCTGCTGGGGATCGTGTTCCTCTTCTTCTCGTTCAACCCGGCGCTCGCGCTGGGCGTATCGCTTCTGACCTATTTTCTTGAGATATTCATAGACAACACCTTCGCGCGTTTCAAATGGGAGCTCACCTTTAAAAGCGCGTGGATTTTCACGCTGATCACCGGTGTGGCCAACATTGTAATTCTCTATTTCGCCATTCCGCGGTAAAGGAGCAAACGGATGCGGATGTTCAGAAAATCGCCATGGATTCTTCATTACGACGCGACAAGCTGCAACGGGTGCGATATCGAGGTGCTCGCCTGCCTGACCCCGATGTACGATGTCGAGAGGTTCGGAATAAAGAGCACCGGCAACCCGAAGCACGCCGACATCTTCCTCATAACAGGCACGGTGAACGAGAACAACCGGCATGTGATAAAAAACCTTTACAGCCAGATGCCGAACCCGAAAGTCGTTGTCGCGGTAGGGATCTGCGCCACTTCAGGCGGCGTGTTTCAGGAATGCTACAATATTCACGGCGGCGTGGATAAAGTCCTTCCTGTCGACGTGTATGTTCCGGGATGCGCCGCGAGGCCCGAGTCGATCATTGACGGCATCATCAGGGCGCTCGATATACTCGAGGAGCGCTCGCGGGAGTTCAGCGCTTCGTGGCGCAAGGCGCGCAGGGAAGAGAGAAAACTTCGCAGATACAGGATCTTTAAATCATGATAGAGGAACAGACATTCATTACCATCGCGCCGGAAGAACTGCTTTCGAAGGTGAGTGATTATTTCGGAGGAGGGTGGCGGCTCGTGCAGGTGTGTTCGGCGATGATCGGCGACCTGTGCGAGATGACCTATTCTTTTGACCTCGATTACCGTCTCGAAAGCCTGCGGCTTTCGGTGCCGCCGGGAGGCAGCCTTCAGAGCATCAGCCACCTTTACTGGTGCGCGTTCACCTATGAGAACGAGATCCATGATCTCTTCGGCATTCTTTTCCGCAACCTTGTGATCGATTACCACGGCACCTTCTATCGCACGAAGGTGCAATACCCCTACGTGCAGAAGCCGGAGGAAAAACCGCAGGCCGCCGCACCGGAGGAAAAGAATGGGTAAAAGAAATATCATCCCCTTCGGGCCGCAGCACCCGGTGCTTCCGGAGCCGATCCATCTTGATCTGGTGACCGAGGATGAAATTGTTGTCGATGTCATTCCTTCGATAGGTTATGTACACCGGGGACTTGAAAAGCTCTGCGAGAAAAAAGATTTTAATGAGATGGTTCATATCGCCGACCGTATCTGCGGGATATGCAGCTTCATTCATTCGATGGCGTACTGCCAGGGGATAGAGGCGCTCATGAAGGTTGAAGTGCCCGAGCGGGCGAAGTTTCTGCGTACGATATGGTCCGAGCTTTCGAGGATACACAGCCACCTGATGTGGCTCGGGCTGGCCGCCGACGCGTTCGGCTTCGAAAGCCTTTTCATGCATTCCTGGCGCCTTCGCGAATATATCCTCAATTTAATTGAAGAAACCACCGGCGGCAGGGTGATCTTCGGCGCCTGCAAGATCGGCGGTACGCGAAGGGATATATCCGCGGACACGCTCGCCTCGATGGGGCGCCGGCTTCAGGAATTGAGGCCCGAGTTTCATGAAGTGACCGATGTGTTCATCCGCGATTATTCCGTTCAGCACCGCCTTTCCGGCGTGGGCGTGCTCCCGCAGAAGGACGCGCGTGAGCTCGGTACCGTCGGGCCGATGCTCAAGGCGAGCGGTGTCGCGTATGATCTGCGCACGCGCGGGTATGCCGCGTATGGTGCTGTCGATTTTGAGCCGGTTGTGGAAACAGAAGGCGACTGTTACGCCCGCTGCAAGGTCAGGGTCCGCGAAGTATTTCAGTCGATCGATATCATACGGCAGGCGATCGGAAAAATTCCCGAAGGGCCGGTTGACGTCAAGGTGACCGGCGCGCCGGACGGCGAGTACCTTTCGCGGGCAGAGCAGCCGCGCGGCGAGGTGATACATTATGTGAAGGGCAACGGGTCGAAATTTCTTGCGCGCTACAGGGTTCGTACTCCCACCTTCGCCAACGCCGCGGCGATGGTGCGGGCGATCAGGGGCTCGCATCTGGCCGACGTGCCGAATATCATCCTCACAATAGATCCGTGTATCAGCTGCATCGAGAGGTGACGTGCTCTTATGAACATCTACACATTCGCCAGGACCATTACAAAAAGCCTGCTTCGAAGGCCCGCGACGCTTATGTATCCAAAGCGACCGCGGGCATATTTCATGATCACCCGCGGCCATATCGAAAATGAGATCGACAAATGCATTTTCTGCGGGTTGTGCGCGAGACGCTGTCCTTCCGACGCCATAATAGTCACTAAACCGCAAAAAGAATGGCGTATCGACAGGCTGCGCTGTGTCATATGCAATGCCTGCGTTGAAGCGTGTCCTGTCAAGTGCCTTCACACGGCGAATGTTTATTCCCCTTCTGTGCTTCTGCGTGACGAAGCAGTTACCCTCATGCGCCAGACTTCATCTCCGGAAGGAAAAGACTCAGGCACATCATCGCAGAGTCCCGAACAATAGCGCTTCCCGCTATTGTTCCCTGAACCGGATGGTGACCCGCGTCCCGCTGTCCCTGTCAATCGTTACTGTCCCGCCGATCTGTGTGGTGAGGAGGTTGATAAGCGTCAGGCCGAATGTTCTGGAGTTTTTAATATCGACTTCCTCCGCCATGCCGATCCCGTTATCGGAAATGATGATCTCCACGAATCCGCCGGTTTCGCGGCGGGCGGATATTTTTATAACCGCGTCGCTTTTCGGCTCGCCGGGAAACGCGTATTTCAGCGAATTGGTTATAACCTCATTTATGATCAATCCGCATGGAATCGCCTGGTCGAGCGTGAGGATGACATCTTCCATGGCCAATTCCCGTCCGACGGGATGTCCCGGTATCTGGTAATTCGCCCAGAGCTCTCCGAGCATCGTGGATACGTACTGCGAGAGGTTTATTCTGGCGTAATCTCCGCTCTGATAGAGTTTCTCATGAATGATCGCCATTGCGCGTACGCGGTTTTTCGCGTTATTGAACTGTATGAGCGATTCATCGTCATGGATGTTCCTCGATTGTAAATTCAGAAGGCTCGTGATGATCTGGAGATTGTTTTTTACGCGATGATGGATTTCCTTGAGGAGCACCTCTTTCTCGCGGAGCGAGGATTTGATCAGCTCGATCGATCTCAGTCTCACGATCGTGCTTCCGATCATTGATCCTATGGCCTCAAGGGCGTTCCGGGACGCCTCGGGAATAACCGTATGAATGTGAGATCCGGTATTGATTGCTGCGATCGAGGTACCAAGATGCTGGATAGGAATGATTGCCATCGATTTCAGGCTCAGGTATAACCTTGCGTGTTCGGGAGTATACAGTATTCCCAGGTTTTTTATCGTCTCTTCGGTTATGCCCAGGTAGATCGGTTTACCCGCCATGATGATACGTACGTTCTCGCTGTCATGCCTGAAGAAGGATTCCCTTTCAGCCTCTTCTGGCGATAGACCGAAGGTGCACTGGCTCACGAGATCGCCTGAAGAGGGATCGACCAGATAGATGATTCCGCAGTCAACTCCCTCAACCATTGAGGTCGTGTTGAGAATGACGCCGAGCGCTTCCTGTAAATCGGTGATGAGATTGAGTTCAATGCCGAGATCGCGCTGGAGATGCAGGAGTTCCTCGGCCCGTTTGCGTTGAGTGACATCGTAATAAAAGCAGATCCCCTGCTCATGGATTGTGGTGTAACGGAATTCGATGTCTTTCATTATGCCGTGTTTGCAGGTAACACGAGCTTCAAGGGGAAGCATGTCAGTTCCGAAATGACTGGATTCTTCAAGGCTTCTGATCCAGCTGGATCTGATCTGCTTGCGATACTGGCTGTCTGGATAGGCGAGGCGCCACCATGTTCGCACATCGGGACAATCGGAGAGCGTGTGGCCGAACGTGTCTACAAACTTTTTGTTAACGTAGGTGAAGTTGTTGTTCAGGTCGTTTATTGATATCGCGACAGGCGAATTATTGATCAGGCTTCGGAAGCGCTCTTCGCTTTTGCTGATGTTTTCCTGCGCAAGCCTGTTCGCGGTGATGTCCCTTACCGACTCTATCGCGCCGGTATACATCCCTTCCTCATCGAAGAGGGGCGATGCCTTGACGGAGACAAACGCGCCCCTCCCTCCGTAGAGCGATGGAACGAATACTTCGGAGTAGAGCGTATCCCCCTGTCTTTCAATAAAATCGTACTGGGATTCCATATCGGGATTGCGCATGCTGATGAGGTCGATCATGACCGGTCTTTTTTCACCATAAAAGGGAACAGAGTAGGCGTAATCCCCTTTGCCAAGAATGTTTTCTTTTGTGACTCCTGTCATCTCCTCGAGCGCCCGGTTCCACGCGATGACTTTCTTTTCGGCGTCGATTACAAAGGTGGCGTCCGGAAGGAATTCTATTATTTCCTGCATGGTGCGCCATGACTGCTGGATTTTCCTTTGTGCTTCTTTGCGGTCGGATATGTTGCGGCAGAGTGTAAGAAACTGTCGGTCGGCGCCCGAGCCTACCATGCGGGCATTGATTTCAACCGGTATTGTATTTCCGCTACGGTCGACATAATCGACTTCAAACCCGGAGATGTATCCATCGTTAAAACAGCGCTCGAGCGCCTCGACGTTTCTATTGTGGTCGTGGTCCGCGGTCCATTCGATCACGCTTCGGCCGAGTATCTCTTTAAGTTGCGCATGGCCGGTAAGCCGCACATATTCATCATTGGCATCGAGCACCACGCCGAGGCCGTTTATGATGACAAAACCAGTCCTGGTTGTTTCTATAATTGTACGGTATTTCTCCTCGCTTTTCGAAAGGGAATCTTCCAGTTGTGTGCGTTCCGGAATTTCGCGGGCAACAATGAGGCCGTATGTCTGTCCGTCGAAAACGGTAAAGCTGATGCTGGCGTCGACCGGTATGGCGGGGCTGGAGGAAGGAATGAGACGACCGGATAGTGTCCTGCCTGTTTCTTTCGGTCCATATATCGACTGAGGTGTCGGGGGTTGCGGCATGACGCCGGCCAGCTCGATCAGATTGTCAATGCGCGAAGACAGGATTTCATTTCTTGCGCGCCCGAGCTTGCGGCAGGCGGATTCGTTCACGTCTGTAACAAGGCCCGAAGGGAGCGTAAAAATAAAGATTGCGTCGCTAGCCTGGTCGAGAATGCCGCGAAACCGCTCGAGCTGCTTAATGCGTTCCTGTAATTTCGTTATTTCGTTTTCGCCCATCATTCAGCGCCGCGTTTAAATGATGCTTTTAAAATACCAGAAAAAATGATTGAGTCAACAATATTATTTTCGATCGAGCGGAGCGCCGTCCGCCCAAGGCCCTCCGGGATCGCTGTAGTCCTGTCTGATTTGTGATATGAAAGGGTAATTTCAGAAAACCAGAATTGAAAATGTCTTGAACATTTATTTAAATTGATGGTAAACTGTTGATGAAGATGTCCATCGTTCGGAACAGTTTGACTGATGGAAAACGTCCGGCAGCCATAAGTTGCTAAAGTTCATTGAAGGATGCTGTATGGATAACGACAGAAAAAAAATTCTTCTCGTTGATGATGAGTCGATCATTGCCCTGTCCCAGTCGGAAACACTGAAAAAGGCCGGATATGATGTGGTGATCGCGATGAACGGTGATTCGGCAATTAATGCCGTCAGGGAAGATGCGGAAATTGACCTCATATTGATGGATATTGATCTCGGCAGGGGCATGGACGGGACCATGGCGGCTGAGGTCATATTGCTCAACCGCGATATACCGATCGTGTTTCTATCCAGCCATACCGAGCCTGAGATAGTCGATAAAACTGAGAAGATCACCTCCTACGGATACGTGGTGAAAAATTCCGGCGATACCGTGCTTCTCGCTTCGATCCGGATGGCATTCCGGCTGAGGGATGCGTATGAGAAGCTCAGGAGAAGAGAGGAAAGAGTTGAAGAAGCCCTGAAGATGCACCAGCAGGCGGAAATGAGGATACAGCAGCAGAAAAGCGAACTCGAAGCCGCCAATGAAGAGCTGCAGGCCACGATAGAAGAACTGCAGGCGACCAATGAGGAATTTGAGGCGGTAAACGAGGAACTTGCCAGGTCTCAGCGTGAGATAATCAAAAGCGAGGAGAAATACAGATCGCTATTTGACAATATGATAAGCGGTGTCGTGATACAGGAGGCAATTACGGATGAAAAAGGGAATATCGTCGATTTCATTTATACGGATGCCAATAATGCGGTTGAACGGCAGAGCCGATTAAAAAAAGAGCAGTTTATAGGCAAAAGGATAAGCGAGGTGTATGCGGATCTGGGTAGAACGGATTTTGACTGGGTTGGCAATCTTATGAAAGTGGCGACGACGGGTGAAACTCTCCGCTTTGAATATCACGTCAGCCGGTTCGATTACTGGTTTGATGTGGTCGAGTACAGGAACCAGCCCGGAAGCGTGGTAAGCATCTTTGAGGATATTACCGAGCGGAAAGTAGCCGATCGGCTCTTACGAAGGAGCCAGGAGAAGTATTCAAACATATTCAGGTTTTCGCCGAGCGCAATAACGGTGAGCGACTTTGAGACAGGGTTGATCGTCGAGGCGAATGAAGGCGTGAGGTGGACGGGGTGGTCTCCCGAAGAGATTACCGGAAAAACCTCAGCCGAGATCGGGAGCTGGATCCGGGACGAAGACCGTGGCGACATCATAAGGGAGGTCCTTGCGTCAGGCAGGATCATAAATCGACCTGTAAAATTCATCAAACGTGACGGCACTATCGCGCATGCGATAATGAACGCTTCAATCATTGAGATCGAAGGGAAAAAACACCTTCTTGCGATAACGTATGACGCAACAGCGGAAAACGAGGCGGTTGAACAGGTGAGGAGCCTGAATGACGAGTTGCGAATCACTATTGAAAAGCTTCAGGAGAAAAATGAGGAATTTGAAAAGATAAACCGGGAGCTTGCAAGGTCGCGACGTGATATAATGGAAAGCGAGAATATGTTCCGGTCGCTTATAGATACGGCGCCTATCCCCATGATCATTTCAAGCGATTTCGGTAAGACAAATCTGATCCTTAACAGGAAATTCACTGAACTTTTCGGTTATACGATAGAAGACGTGCCGGATATCGGCCACTGGTGGCCGCTCGCGTACCCGGATGAAAAGTACAGGTCGGAGGTTGTCGATTTATGGGAAGAAAAAGTGAGCCTTGCCGTCCGCAACACGTTGCCGATGGAGCCGGTGGAAACGCGCGTTACCTGTAAAGACGGTTTGGTGAGGAATATCATATTCACGCTTTCGTCTGTCGGGCAGACGTATGCGATTTTCATGAACGATGTCACCGAGTTCCGTCAGGCCCGGGAATCCATGAAGAAGAGCCGTGAGGACTTCGACAAGTTCTTTTCAATGACGCTCGATCTTCTCTGTATCGCCGACACTGACGGCTATTTCCGTAAACTCAATCCGCAGTGGGAAAAAACGCTGGGGTACGGTATAAAAGACCTGGAGGGGAAGAAGTTTCTTGATTTTATTCATCCTGAAGATATGAGCAGCACGCTGCAGGCAGTTGCGCAGCTTTCTGAACAGAAAGAGGTGATTGATTTCACCAACCGCTATCAGGCACGCGATGGATCTTACAGGTGGATAGAGTGGCGGTCGTATCCTGAAGGGAAACTGATTTACGCGGCGGCGCGCGATGTCACTGACAGAAAACTCGCGGAGGATGAACTCGCGAAACGGGAGGCATTGCTCAATGCGATACTTGAAAATGCCGGTGTCGGCATATTGATGGTTGACAGGACCATGAAAATTGTCAAGGCAAACCGGAAAATGAGCGACATTCTCGGATTTGAGCCGGTAGAATTATTAGAAAAAACATTCACTGAAATCACCTATCCTGAGGATGTAAGTGAAAGTTTGCGTATGTTCCATTCGCTTGAAGAGGGCGAGATACCTTCGTACGAAATCGAAAAGCGATATGTCCGTAAAAACGGAAGTCCTGTATGGTGCAGTGTTTCGGTAACGCCGATAAGGGACCTCGAAGGATTTCCAATCGTCATCATGGGGGTTATTGTCGATATCACCGAAAAGAAAATCGCAACGGAAAAGATCAACCGCGCTCTGGCGGAGAAAGAAATGCTCTTCCGCGAGCTTCAGCACCGGATAAAAAACAGCATGGCGATCATCACAGGGCTTATCGGTCTTGAAGCGAAAAGGGTTTCCGATCCCGCGGTCCGTGACCTGCTTCAGAACATCCGCAATCGCGTGAGTTCGCTCGTTAGCCTCTACGATCTGCTCTATCGCGCGGGCGACGCGACAACGATCAGGCTTGATGAGTATCTCGGCCGGATGGCGCGATCGCTTCTGTCGTCTTATGCCTCGGTACAGGCAAGGATCTCTCTCGTTATGCAAATTGAGGCGATACCGTTCGACGTGAAAAGCGCAATATCGGTCGGGCTTATTGTCAACGAACTGCTGACCAACTCGTTGAAATACGCGTTCCCTGAACAGAGAAGCGGCGAAATCAGGTTGTCGCTCACGCGAACCGGAAAAAGCGCCGTCTTTGAGGTCTCCGACAACGGCATTGGCCTGCCGGACGGTTTCGATATCGATCGTCCCGGCGGATTGGGTATCGAGATCGTCAGGATGCTCTCTCTCCAGATCGGGGGCCGGGTGGAGATGCTGCGTGAGGCGGGTGCGGCTTTCAGAATCACATTTCCCGTCGAGAAGTAATATTATGATGAGGAGAGGGGCATAATGCCGGACAGGAGGAAGACCATACTGCTGGTCGAGGATGAGGCGATAATAGCGCTTGCCTGCGAAGAAACCCTTATCAGGCAGGGGTACGATGTGATCGCAGCCTACAGCGGTGATCAGGCAATCGAAAAGGTCAATTCATCCAATGAGATTGACCTCATCCTGATGGACATAGATCTCGGTCCCGGGATGGACGGTACGATGGCGGCGGAAATTATACTGCGTGACCACGATCTTCCGGTGCTCTTCCTGTCCAGCCATACTGAAACAGAAATCGTCGCGAGGACTGAAAAGATCACATCTTACGGATATGTCGTAAAGAATTCGGAGAATACCGTACTTTTCGCGTCCATAAAAATGGCGTTTCGGCTTTACGACGCGCACCAGAAGCTCAAGCATCGGGAGGAGCTCCTGGTGGAGTCGCTGATCGAGCGTGAAAAAGCCTCTGAAGCGCTGCGGGAGAGCGAGGCGCAGCTTCGGACGCTTATAAATTCTATGCCGGATATAGTTTCCCTGAAGGACGGCAATGGCCGCTGGATCGAGGCGAACGACTATAATCTTCGCCTTTTCGATCTTGAGGGAGTGGATTACCGTGGAAAGACGGACCACGATCTCGCGGCATACAGTCCGGAGTACCGGGACGCGTTTATGGCATGCGCGGATTCTGATGAGAAGGCATGGGAGACCGGGAGTATGTACAGGGTTGAAGAAACGGTCCCTCAGCAGAGCGGACCGGATTTGATCTTTGACGTCATCAAGGTCCCTACATTCCACTCAGATGGAAGCCGGAAAGAACTGGTTGTTATCGCCAGGGACATCACCGAAATCAAGCGGATCGAAAGCATGCTGCGGAACCAGAGGGATGAGTACCAGACAATTTTCGATTCGGTGCCGTCAATAATCTGGTATGTTGACGGTGCGGGAAATATACTGCGCGCAAACCGTGTTGCTGCCTCGGCGGTGGGTCTGACTATCCATGAGGTCACCGAGATGTCAATATACGATCTTTTCCCCCTGCATGAGGCGGAAAAATTTGTCGCCGATAATCTCGAAGTGATGCGCACGGGAGAAAAGAAGCTGAGTATTGTTGAAGCGTACACGCCGCCGAGCGGGGAAACGCGATGGGCACAAACCGACAAGATCCCATACCTTGACGAGAACGGTGACATCGTCGGCGTTATCGTCGTTGTACAGGACATCACCGAGAGGAAAGAGGCCGAGGAGGCAGTGCGCGAGCGCGAGAGGATGCTTCGCTCGATCGCCACATCGGCCAGGGACGCGGTCATCATGATCGACAACCGGGGGAACATCTCATTCTGGAACGAGGCGGCGTTCCGCATACTTGGATACAGCGCCGGTGAGGTGATCGGGAAAAACTGCCATGAGCTGCTCGCGCCGTCCCGGTATATCGATGATTACCGGAAGCATTTTCCGAAGTTTCAGGCGACAGGAGAAGGGCCGGTTGTGGGAAAGACGCAGGAGCTCCATGCGTTGCGTAAAGACGGAGTTGAGATTCCGATAGAACTCTCGCTCTCATCAGTGAAGATAAAGGGAGAGTGGTGCGCGGTCGGTATTATACGAGACATTACGGAAAGAAAAAAGTTTGAAGAAGCCCTTGGCCGGGCGATTGATGAGAAAGAGGCGCTCCTGCGCGATCTGCAGCATCGTATAAAAAACAGCTTTGCGATGATATCTGGACTTGTAGGGCTTGAGTCGTCCCGTCAGACCGATCCGGAATTCTCTGGTGTCATGCGAAGGCTCAAGGGGCGTATCAAGTCGGTGGCGGATCTGTACGATCTGCTTTACAGGGCGGGAGAATTCAATGAGATCAGGCTTGATAGATATCTTCACAGGCTGATAAAGTCGCTCCTTGAAGCGTACGGGTATGACAATAAAAAGATCGATATACGCTTCAGGCTCGATGTTGTTGAGATCGATGTAAGGCGCGCCATACCGATGGGGCTCATCCTCAACGAAATAATTACTAATTCAATCAAACACGCGTTCCCCGGTGACCGTGAGGGGGTAGTCTGGATCAGGCTGGAGCGAACAGACACACACATTGTGCTAAAAGTCTCTGACGATGGTGTGGGCCTTCCCGGGGATTTCCGTGCCGACCGGTCGAGCGGCCTCGGGGCGCGTCTCATTAACATGCTCGTCGCCCAGATCAATGGAAGAATTGAGGTGCGCAACGACAATGGCGCGGCGTTCGTGATTGATATCCCGATGAAGCATGAGCGTTCACACGACTGAATATGCTTTACCGTGAACGGCGCCGTTTTGCTTCCTCGATGAAAAGCGGAATGAATGTCCTCAGGTCCTCGACGATGCCGATGTCCGAAACAGTGAAGATCGGCGCGTCCGGATCGTGATTGATCGCCACGATGGTCCTGGAATTTTTCATCCCCGCGATGTGCTGAAGCGAGCCCGAAATGCCGCAGGCGACGTAAAGCTTCGGCGCAACGGTCTTACCGGTCATTCCCACCTGCCGTGAATAGTCGACAAGCCCGTGGTCGCAGGCGACGCGCGAACCGGCGACCGACGATCGCGGGAAAAGCGACGCGAGCTGTTCAAGGAGCGCCATGTTTTCGGGCTTTCCGACCCCTTTGCCTGCCGAGACGATCACATCCGCTTTATTCAGGTCGACGCTTTCCTCGGTGGCGCTTTCGACGGTTGCCTGCAACGTGGATTGCGGCGTGAAAGGAATTTTCTTTATGGTGACAGTTCCAGCCTTCGGCAGGGGGGATACGAGGGGCGCGAACGAGCCGGAAGCGACGGTGATGACGCACTTTTCTCCGGTCGGGCGGAAATCGGCCTCAAGCTTGCCGTGCGCCGTCATTCGGGAAAATACGGGAGTTCCGTTTTCAGCGCGGATATTCTGGACTTCGCTGATACAGCAGGCGTTGAGCCGAATCGCGAGGCGGGGGGCGTAATCGTACCCTCTCGCCGTATGCGGTATGCAGATACAGTCCGGGGAGAGTTCCCCGGCCAGGGCGGATACAGCCGCGGCGAACCCTTCGGCCGAGTAGCTGTCGAAACCACTATTTTCAATTACAATTGATTCAATCCCTGTTTCGGATGAAAACCGGTTTGCGGCTTCATGTGACTGGCCACCGATAAATGAAGCCATCATGTGCGCGCCGGTGATGGCGGCAAGTACAGCGGTGAATCCCGCAACCTCAAGTGTGAGAGGGTGAAGGGAAGAGGAAGGCTCGGCAACCATGAGTATCTTTCGCATCATCGGTCTCCCTACAGCAGCGTTTTTTCATGAAGAAGATCGTACAGGCGCGCGGCCTTTTCACGGGAAGTTCCCTGAATTATGACACCTTTTGATTCGGTCTGAGGGGACTGCAGGGCGGCCGGTGCGTGGCACGCCACGTAAAATGTATCCGTCGGTGCGGGAACGGTAATTGCGGGAATCTCCTGGTTTCGTGCGCGAAGCTTGTTGGTAAGCGAGGGGTAGCGCGGCCGGTTGATCCCCGACTGTACCGCACAGAGCGCCGGAAGCCTGAGCTCGACAGTTTCTCTGGTGGTTGAATCAATTTCCCTGACGGCGCGGATCGTATCCCCCTTTAACGAAATGCGAAGCACGGAGGTTGCCGAAGCGTAGCCGAGCCTTTCGGCGAGCATGGCGCCCGTCTGGGCGTTCATCGAATCTTCCGATATCATGCCAGCAAGTATGAGGTCGTAGTTTCTTTCGGAAGCGAACGCGGCAATCTGTCTGGAGACCTCAAAGGGAAGGTGTGAATTTTCCTCGTCAGTCGCGATATGGAAGGCCTCAGAAGCGCCCATTTCGAGCGCCCGTCGCAGTGTGGCGGTTACGCGAGGCGGTCCTGCCGATACCGCGTGTATCGTGACGGATGGATCGTTGTCGGCGATGAGAAGCGCCTCTTCGAGCGCGTATTCGTCATAGCGGTTCATGCGGAAAACCGTCGCGGGAGGATAGGTGAACGACCGTCCTGAGGGGGAGATCATCACCTTCGATTCGCTGTCGGCGACCTGTTTGACGCATACGAGAATTTTCATGAATTAACCTTTATTCGTGCGTGGTCCGCTATCTGTTTTCATGAGGCGGATATTACGGATTCCACGTTTTCACCGTACCTGATGATATGATACCGGTACGTCCGTGAAAAAGCAATAAAAAATCGAGCGTTCGCTCGTTTTTTTATTGACGCTTCCCGTGCGAGGTGTTATGTGGATACAAGGTACGGTGATGAGCGATATTATCATGATACGGCACGGTCAGGCGATGTTCGGCCCGGAGAACTACGACAGGCTCTCCGAGCGGGGCGCGCGTCAGGCCAGGACGACCGGTGAGTTCCTCCTGAAAACCGGAACGAAATTAACCGCGCTCTATTCGGGAAGCCTTGAGCGGCAGAAACGCACCGGCGAAGAGCTTGCTGCGCGCCTTGCAGAGGGCGGAGTTGCTGTGCCGCCGATCGGTATCCACCCCGGCTTTAACGAGCACAATTCGAAAGAGATCCTCACCGCGCAGTTCAAGATAATGCTCGATGAGGACCCCTCGCTTTCCCGCGATTTTGAGAAGATCTACACCGACAACCGCGTATTCCAGAAACTTTTCGAAAAGGCGATGCTGCGCTGGATTTCAGGTCGGTTCGCCTGCGACGGCGTGGAGAGCTGGGGAGAGTTCAGGCGGAGAGTGAACGAGGCACTTGACACGGTAATGCGCGGTCACGGCAAAGGAAGCACGATCGCCGTTTTCGCGTCCGGCGGATCAATCGCCTCGGCGGTGGGGCGCGTGCTCGACCTTTCAGACGAGATGACGCTTCGCCTGAGCTGGCAGATCGCCAACGCATCGATCACGAGATTCAAATTCAATGAAGAGAGGATCACCCTCTCGTCGTTCAACTGCTTCGCGCACCTGGAGCTCGAGGGAGACGCTTCCCTCGTAACCTATCGATAAAAGGAGACGACCATGGATTTTTCAATATCCGACAAAATGAAAGCGGTACTTGAGATGATCAACGAGTTTGTTGATAAGGAGCTTATCCCTCTCGAAACGGAATTTCTCAACAAGGACTTCAGGGAGCTCCTTCCCGTCGTCGCCGAGAAGAAGAAAATGGTGAAGAAGATGGAGCTCTGGGCGCCGAACCATCCTAAGGAATTCGGCGGCATGGGACTCAATCTCGTCGAACACGGCCTCGTCTCCGAAGCGCTGGGGCGCTCCCCGCTCGGGCATCTCGTCTTCGGCTGCCAGGCGCCTGATGCCGGCAACATAGAAATCCTGCATAAATACGCCACAGAGGAACAGCGCGAGAAGTATCTGAAGCCGCTTGTTGAGGGGGATATCAGGAGCTGCTTCGCCATGACCGAGGTCGATCTTCCCGGCTCAAACCCGGTGATGATGGATTCCACTGCCGTCAAAGAAGGCGGCGATTACGTAATAAACGGCCACAAATGGTACACGTCGGGAGCGGACGGTTCGCAGTTCGCGATCGCCATGGCCGTCACCAATCCTGAAGCGCCGATGCATCTTCGCGCCAGCATGATCATCGTCCCCACCGACACGCCCGGATACAGGCTTGTGAGAAACATCCCGGTCATGGGACACTCGGGAAGCGACTACTTCAGCCACGGCGAGGTGATCTTCCAGAACTGCCGCGTCCCGCAGAAAAACCTCCTGGGGCCCGAGGGGCAGGGGTTCGTGATTGCGCAGGAACGGCTGGGCCCCGGACGCATCCACCATTGCATGCGCTGGCTGGGAATCTGTTCACGGTCGTTTGACATGATGTGCGATCGCGCGAACAAAAGGCCTATATCCCCCGACGGAAAAACGCTCGCCTCCAAGCAGATCGTCCAGCAGTGGGTGGCTGAATCGGCTTCTGAGATACAGGCGGCGCGCCTCATGACGCTGCATGCCGCGTGGAGGATCGACAACGAGGGAGCCAAGGCGGCCCGCGAGGATATCGCGCTCATCAAGTTCGTGGTCGCCAATACCATGCAGCGCGTCATCGACCGTGCGCTCCAGGTGCACGGCGGGCTTGGTATGACCGACGACACGATCATCGCGTTCTTCTACCGCCACGAGCGGGCCGCGCGCATTTACGACGGGGCGGACGAGGTGCACAAGTCGTCGGTGGCGAAGCGTATACTTTCGAGGTACCAGTAAGAGATGAATATGCCGGTTGCGACTTTCAGCGGGTTTAAAAAGATCGTCGAGGTGTCGATGGAGGATATCTGCCGCGCGATCTTTCTTGAAAACCGCGAGTCGATAAAGATAAAAAAAGAAGGGGTGGCGGTACGGAACCTCGTCATCATCTTCAATACCACGCTCCGGCTGAGCAACAGAAAAGGCTTTCAGGCGATGAGCCTTCGCGATCTCTCGCGCGAGTCAGGGCTCAGCATGGGAGCGCTCTATTCGTACTTTTCGAGCAAGGATGAGCTTCTCGATATCATACAGGAGCAGGGAAGGCGTATCGCCAGGGACGTGCTCACGAGCCATCTTACAAAAACAGATGATCCCCGCGAGCTCCTTCGCACCTTCATACGGTCGCACCTGTTTCTGACCGAGGTGCTCCATGAGTGGTTTTACTTTTCCTACATGGAAACAAAAAATCTCACGAAAGAGCAGCAGAAAAAAGCGATCGAAAGCGAGCTTGAAACCGAACAGACGATAATCGATATCCTGAACGAGGGCAACAGAATCAAGCTATTCAAGGTGGAGAACACGGTGCTCGCGGCATCGGTCGCCAAGGCGATGCTGCAGGACTGGTACCTGAAGCGGTGGAAGTACACGCGGCGTAAAATATCGGTGGAGGAGTACGCGCAGTTCGTCATCGACATGATGGAATCGTTCGTGCTCTATCCGGCGCACTGACTGAACAAGGGGGATATGACCATGGGAATCATAGATCAACCTGTTGACGTGAGGAAAGGCGAGGAGCTTGACGCATCGAAGGTGGAGAAGTACCTCTTCGCGCAGATGCCAGGGCTCAAAGGTCCTTTCGAGATCCGGCAGTTTCCGAGCGGCTTCTCGAACCTTACCTATCTCATCCGCGCCGGAGACGCGGAGTTTATCCTGCGCCGCCCTCCCTTCGGCCACAAGGCGAAGACTGCGCACGACATGTCGCGCGAATACAGGATGCTCACGGCGCTCCGGCCCGTGTATCCGTACTGCCCGAACGCGCTCCTCTACTGCGACGACGAGGAGGTCATGGGCTCGCCCTTCTATGTGATGGAACGGCTGACCGGCATTATACTTCGAAAGGACTTACCGAAAGAGATGAACCTGACGCAGGAGGACGCGAGAAGGCTCTGCGAAAACCTGATACAGGTCCAGTGCGACCTTCACATGGTCGATTACCACAGGGCCGGCCTCGCTGATTACGGGAAACCCGAAGGCTATGTCCGCCGCCAGGTCGAGGGATGGAGCGGGCGCTACCGCGCCGCGAGAACGCCTGACGCCGCCGATTTCGAGAAGGTGATGCAGTGGCTTGACGAACATCAGGCGAAAGATTCCGCGCGTCCCGGTGTCATCCACAACGATTACAAGTTCGACAACGTGGTGCTCGATCCTGACAACGGGTACCGGATCAAGGGCGTCCTCGACTGGGAGATGGCCACGATCGGCGATCCGCTGATGGACCTTGGCAGCTCGCTCGCCTACTGGGTCGACAGGAACGATCCGGAAATGATGCAGGCGATCAGGCAGATGCCGACCGATTCGCCGGGGATGCTCACGCGCGATGAGATGGTCCGGCTCTATTCACAGATGTCGGGAATAAAGATCGACAACTTTGATTTCTACTACTGCTTCGGCCTTTTCAGGCTGGCGGTGATAGCTCAGCAGATATACTACAGGTTCTTCCACGGCCAGACGAAAGACCAGCGGTTCGGGATGCTCGTTCATGCCGTGAAGATACTCGAGGACACGGCGCTCCGGCTTATTGAGAAGTCGGACCTGTAAGAACTACTACGCGAGGTACGAGTTATGGCAGAACGATTTTTAAGCGAAAGAAACCTGCGCTTCATGCTTTACGAAGTGCTCGACGCCGAGTCGCTCACCCGGTATGATTATTTCAGTGAACACAACCGCGAGAGCTTCGAAATGATCCTGACGACGGCGATGAAGATGGCGACGGAAATGCTCCATCCGTATTTCAGGGAGATGGATAAAAATCCTCCGGTCTATGAAAACGGCGCCGTCCATGTCAATCCGTCGGTGAAAGCGTTCATGCGCGAATGCGGCGAGGGCGGGTGGATATCGGCTGGATTTTCGGCCGATCACGGCGGGCAGCAGATCCCGAACCTGGTGCTCGGTGCGTGCCGTTTCATCTTCTCTTCGTCAAATTATTCGGGCAGCATATTCCCGCTCCTCACCAGCGGCGCGGCGCACCTGATCCTTTCGTTCGGCTCGCATGAGCTCATCGACACCTATACGCCGAACATGTTCGCCGGGAAGTGGCAGGGTACCATGGCGCTCACCGAGCCGCAGGCCGGAAGCTCGCTTTCGGACGTCGCGACCACGGCCGAACCGACGGATAAAGGCTATTACCTGATCAAGGGCCAGAAGATATTCATATCCGCCGCCGAACACAACTGCGTGGACAATGTCGTCAACCTGATGCTTGCCCGCATCAAAGGCGCTCCCGCCGGCGTGAAAGGAATATCGCTTTTCGTCGTGCCGAAGAAACGTCCCGACGGGAAGGGGGGATTGGAGCCGAACGACGTGACCTGCGCCGGCATCGACCACAAGCTCGGCTACCGCGGATCGCCGATATGCCAGCTGAGCATGGGAGAGAGCGGCGACTGCCGGGGATACCTTATCGGCCAGCCGAACCAGGGGCTTCCCTATATGTTCCAGATGATGAACGAGGCCCGCATCGACGTCGGGCTGGGCGCGACTGCGATCGCCACCGCCGCGTACTACGAGGCGCTTGAATACGCGAAGGAGCGGCCGCAGGGACGAAAGATCACCGAAAAGGACCCGGGCAAACCGCAGATCGCGATCATCGAACACGCCGACGTGCGCCGTATGCTTCTCTTCCAGCGCGCGGTTACCGAAGGGGCGCTCGCGCTCATCCTCTATCTCGCCAAGCTCACCGACCTATCGCGGGTTTCTTCGGGCGAGGAGAAGGAGCGCTATGAGCTCCTGCTTGACCTGCTGACGCCGATCGCAAAAACCTATCCTTCGGAGATGGGGATCCTCTCGACGAGCCAGGCGATCCAGTGCCTCGGCGGTTACGGCTACTGCCAGGACTTTTCGCTCGAGCAGCACTTCCGCGATATGCGCATCCATCCGATCCACGAAGGGACCACCGGTATCCAGGGGATGGACCTCCTGGGTCGCAAGGTGATCATGAAGAACGGGAAGGCGTTTGCGCTCTTCTTCGAGGAGGCGAACAAAACGATCGGCGAAGCGAAGGGAGATACCGAACTCTCGTCCGCAGCTGATGAGCTTGCAAAGGCGCTCAAGCTTCTTCAGGAGATCACGGGATTCCTGACCGGTTTCGCGCTCAAAGGCGAACTCGACCGGTTCCTCTGCGACGCGACAATCTATCTCGAGATGTTCGGCATCATCGCGATCGCGTGGCACTGGCTTGTCCAGGCAAACGCCGCGAAGAAGGCGCTCGCGGGCGCAGGCGCGAAAGAGGAGCCGTTCTATCGGGGCAAACTTGCGGCGTTCGGATATTTCTTCCGCTACGAGCTTCCGAAGATAGAGGGACTGGCAAAAATATTGCGTGAAAGCGAAGGCCTGACCGCCGGCGTGAAGCCGGAGTGGTTCGTACAGGAGTAGTGCGCGATACCGCATATTCGTGCTGAGAAAAAGTAAAAGACAGGGGAGAATTGACTTTGCTCAAAAAAGAGATGATTCAGTCCGAGGCCAGGAAGATCGGCTTCGATGACATAGGATTTACCACTGCGGCGCCGTTTGAGGAGCACCGCGAGATACTGATGTCGCGAAAAGAGGATTACGAGTGGGCGTCGGCGATGGGGCTTGATATATTCAACGGCACCGACCCGAAGGCTATCATGCCGGAGGCGAAAACGGTGATCGTGCTCCTCGACGTCTACTTCCGCGAATCGTTCCCGCCGTCGATAGAGGGAAACTTCGGCCGGTGCTATCTCGACGACGACCGCGTGACGAAGGACGGCCTTACGCAGAAGATCAAGCTCTTCCGCTCGTTCCTGCGGGACAACGGCGTCGACTCAAAGGTGCCGTTCTATCTGCCGCACCGTGTTGCCGCGGCGCGTGCGGGGCTGGGCACTTTCGGGAAGAACTGCCTCCTCTATGCCAACAACGTGGCGAGGCGAAGCTCCTGGATCCTTCCGATGGCGGTAGTCGTCGACGCGGAGTTCGCGCCTGACGCGCAGACGGTCGAAGTCGGGTGTCCGGCCTGGTGCCGCAACGCGTGCATATCCGCCTGCCCCACGAGGGCGCTCAAAGGGAGCTGCGCGATCGATCCGAGGAGATGCATTTCGTACCTGAGCTACTACGGCGATGGGATCACCCCGCTCGAACTGCGCGAGCCGATGGGAATGTTCGTCTACGGCTGCGACCGCTGCCAGGACGTCTGCCCGAGGAACTCGGCCTGGCTCGCGCAGGAGCTTCCGGTCAACAAAAAAGTCGCGGCGCGTGCCGGCGATTTCGAGCTTACCTCGCTTCTTCACATGGACCGCGCCTATTTTGAGGCGAAGATATGGCCGCACATGTTCTACATGTCCGCGAACGATCTCTGGCGTTGGAAGATGAACGTCGCCAGGGTTATGGGCAACAGCCTTGATAGAAAGTACGTGCCCGACCTTATCCGCGCTTACAGTGAAAACGATGACGTGCGCGTGAAGGGAATGGCCGCATGGGCGCTCGGAAAGCTCGGCGGCGATGAGGCCGTAAACGCGCTGCGCGGATGGCTCGCCGGAAGCGACGGGCCGGTTCGCGCGGAGGTCGAGCAGGCCCTCAACGGACGGTGAGAAGGGCAGTATCCCCCTTCTACCGAAGCTGACGCGCGGGGATTCCTCCATGCCCGCGCATGAAGGTTGTATGATTCAGGCGTATATGCGCCCGCGCTTGCGGCGGGTGTTGCGATACGGCACAGACAGAAATACAACACGGAGGAAGGCTATGAAGATTGATGATGTAAAGAAGGTGCTGGTCCTCGGCGCCGGCACGATGGGAGAGCAGATCGCCGTTCAGTGCGCCATGCACGGGTTTGACGTCGCTGTTTACGACATCAGGGCGGACGCCCTTGAAAAGATGACCGCGAACATGAAGAAGGTGCTGCGAAAGCTTGCCGAAGGCGGGATTACCGACAGCGCCGGAGCTGAAGCGGCGTTGAAGAAGATACGCACCACCACCGATCCGACGGAGGCGGCGAAAGGCGCCGACATTCTGAGCGAGAGCATTCCCGAGGACCCGGAACTCAAGGCGAAGGTTTTCAGTCAGTTCAACGAGCTCTGCCATCCGGACGCGATATTCACCAGCAACACCTCATCGCTCGTGCCTTCGATGTTTGCGGAGAAATCCGGGCGGCCGGCAAGGGTCATCGCGCTCCACTTCCATCCACCGGTATGGATCGCGACGGTCGTTGATGTCATGCCGCACCCGGGCACCGATCCGGAAGTCGTGGAAATAACCAGGCAGTTTGCCGAGCGGATCGGGCAGGTGCCGATCGTGCTGCACAAAGAACACCCGGGTTTTGTCTTCAATTCGATGCTCATGTCGTGGATCGAATCCGCGCTTTCTCTGGTTACACGGGGTATTTGCGGCGTCGAAGAAGTTGATCGCTCGTGGATGGGCGTCATGTTCGCGCCGATGGGCCCCTTTGGCGTGATGGATTTCATCGGGCTTGAGACGTGCTATCGCGTTACTGATTACTGGGCGAAGAAGCGAGGAGACAAGAAAGCGCTTGCCGCCGCCGCGCTCTTGAAAGGGTACGTTGACAGGGGTGAGCTCGGCATGAAAACAAGGAAGGGATTCTACACTTATCCGGATCCGGCGTACAGCAAGCCGGACTTTCTGAAAAAGGGAATTTCATAACGCGGTACGGGGTGGATACGTATCTGTCCGATTCCGCGAATTTCAACAAGGAACATATACATGGCACAGAACCAGGAACTTTCGAGACTTTTCTCTCCGGTGAAAATACACGGCATGGAGCTCGCGAACCGCGCCGTTATGCCCGCCATGGCCACCGGCTACAGCAATCAGGACAACACGATAAGCGGGCGGCTCACGAGCTATCTTGCGGCGCGCGCCCGCGGCGGCGCGGGGCTCATTATCACCGAGATTTGCGCGGTCGATCCGCGGGGAAGAAACTTCCCCGCGGAGGTGGGAATATGGGACGACCGGTTTATTCCGGGGCTCGCTTCGCTCGCGGATGCGATCCACCGTGAGGGATCGAAGGCGGCCGTGCAGCTTCATCACGCGGGCAGGGAGACCTTCAAGGACGTGATCGGCATGCTCCCCGAAGCGCCGTCTGCGATTCCGAGCGTCATCCTCAACCAGCCGTGCGAAGCGATGAGTATCGATCGTATTCATGAAATCATTCAAGCCTTCGCCTCTGCCGCGCTGCGCGCGAAACAGGCAGGCTTTGACGCGGTCGAGGTGCATGGCGCGCACGGATATCTGCTGACGCAGTTTCTCTCTCCGTTCTCCAACCACCGTACCGACGAGTACGGCGGAAGCGACGGTAACCGCGCGCGCTTCGTGCTGGAGATTCTGCGGGCCGTTCGGGCGAAGGTCGGGCCGGAGTTTCCCATTATCATCAGGGTGTCGACTGACGAGATGATAAAGGACGGATTTACTATAGATTTTATGCGCTGGCTCGCGCCGCAGCTTGTTGAGGCGGGCGCCGACGCCATCCACGCTTCTGTCGGGGTCTATTCAACGCCGGGGAATCTCTCGATTGCATCGGCCGATACCGAAGAAGGGTTCAACCTGGAACGGGCGCACCGGATCAAAGACGTGGTGAACGTGCCAGTAATCGGCGTCGGGCGCATTCACGATCCCAGACTGGCGGAGGTAGCGATCGCGCGCGGGGATGCTGACCTGATAAGTTTCGGACGACAGCATATCACCGATCCGCAGTTTCTCGCGAAGGCGAGACGGGGCGAATACGATGATATCCGCTGGTGCATGGCCTGTAACCAGGGATGTATCGAGCGCTTGAGTTACGAAATGAAATCGGCGACATGCAGCATTAATCCAGAGTGCGGCAGGGAGTTCAAAGGCGCGCCGGTAAAGGTGGATAAACCGAAGAAGGTATGGGTAATAGGCGCGGGACCGGCGGGACTGTCGGCGGCACTTGCGGCGTCGGATCGCGGCCATGCGGTTACCGTGTTTGAGCGCGAAAAATCCGCTGGCGGGCAGCTCATATCAGCATCCATGCCACCCCACAAGGAAGGAATTGCGCGCTGGACTGCATGGGCGCTTCGTCAGATCGGCAAAAAAGGGATTGATCTCAGATGCGGATGCGAAATGGGAGAATCAGATCTCGCGGCTTCAACGCCTGATGCCGTGATCGTAGCGTCCGGTGCCCTGCCTTCGGTTCCTGATATCCCCGGTATTCACGGCAAAAAGGTGCATGACGCGCGTGATGTGCTCGTCGGCGCGGTCGAACTGAAGGGGCCTGCGGTAGTGCTCGGCGCGGGATATGTGGGAATGGAAACAGCCGATTTTCTCCTGTCAAAGGGGATCGCGGTGACGGTCCTGGAAAAACAGGCGTTCCCGCCGGTGGGAAATTTCACCGCGCACGGATACTGGCTCCACCGCAGAATAAAGAAATCCGGCGGGAAGCTTATCCTCGGCGCGGAAGTCAAGTCGATTGAAGAGAACGCGGTCGTGTATACGGTGAACGGAGAGGCGCAGAGGATCGAGCCGGCGATGATGGTCGTTACCGCGCTCGGCGTGCGTCCCGAGGACGGTATCATTCAGGCGCTCGACAGGCTCGGCATAGCGTATCAGACCGCGGGAGATGTTAAACAGCCGCGGAGGATCCTCGAGGCGATTCATGAGGGTCACTCTGCCGGGCTTTCAGTATAGAACTGATTGTATCCGTACTAAAGAAAAAAACAGAGGAGGCGTGCTATGATAGATTTTTCACTCAAAGGAAAGGTGGCGCTCGTGACGGGGGCGAGCAGGGGGATAGGCGAATCGATCGCGAAAACGCTCGCGGCGTACGGCGCCGAGGTGATACTGGCGAGCAGAAAGATCGACGCGCTGCAGTCGGTTGAAGATGACATTAAAAAGTCCGGCGGCAAGGCCATGTCGATAGCCTGCCATACCGGCGAGCTGGAACAGATCACTAAACTCTTCGACGAGATCGAGAAAAAGTTCGGCAGGCTCGATATCCTCGTCAACAACGCCGCGACGAACCCGTTTTTCGGAGAGAACCTGAACGCGACGGAATCGGCCTGGGACAAAACGGTTGATGTCAACCTTAAAGGCTATTTCTTCGTCGCGCAGCACGCGGCGAAAATAATGGTGAAACAGGGAGGCGGCTCGATCATCAATGTCGCGTCCATAAACGGGATACGGCCCGCTCCTTACCAGGGGATTTATTCGATCACCAAGGCGGGAGTGATCGCGATGACGAAATCGTACGCGAAGGAGCTCGCCGCAGCGAAAGTACGGGTGAACGCGCTCCTCCCCGGCCTTACGGATACAAAATTCGCCGCGGCGATGACGCACAATGATGACCTGATGAAGCTGATCCTGCCTTCGATACCGATGGGCCGCATCGCCGCGCCGGATGAGATGGCGGGAGCGGTGCTCTATCTGGCTTCAGACGCTTCTACCTTTACCACCGGTGCGACAATTGTGGTGGACGGAGGATCACTCGCCTGAGAACGCGGTTCCGCGGGCTGTGCGCGGAAACTGACGGTATTTAAAACAGGAGGGAGCTTTCGGCCCTCCTTTATAATTGACAAAAACCGGTATTTCAAGCAGAAGTGTCGTATCGACAGATTTCCGTTCCGGGCATGTCGTATGGTAGGAATATATACAGGAGAGTGGAGATAGTTATGAGCACAGAACCAGCGGTAAAGCTAGAAAAACAGGAATACATCGGAATTGTAACAGTTAAAGACGCTTCAGGCCTTAACCTTTTCAACGAGGAAGTCGTTCGCGGATTCGCCAGGGTGCAGGATGAGATCGATGACGACAAGAGCCTGCGCGCGGTCGTCGTGAGATCGGGATGCGATCACTTTTCTGCGGGCGTAGATCTCGCCTTCCTCAAGACCGTGACTCCGCGGTTTATCAAGGACAACCTCACATTTTTACAGAGGACCTTCGGAAGATGGCAGGATCTGCAGATGCCGGTCATCGTCGGCATCAAGGGGCTCTGCTATGGCGCGGGAATGGAGATGATCCTCGGATGCGATCTGCGTATCGCCGCGGAAGGAGCGCGCTTCGCGATGCCGGAAGTGCGGCTCGGCCTTACGGCCGACCAGGGAGGCACCACACGCCTGACTAAACTCGTGGGCCTCGGGCAGGCCAAGCGGATCATCCTTGCGTGCGATGAAGTAGACGCGCAGGAAGCGCTCCGGATCGGCCTTGTGGAATACCTCGTTAAACCGGAAGAGCTCGACGAAAGGCTCATGAAGCTCGCGAAGAGAATCTCGAACATGCCTCCGGCCGCGGTGCGTTTCGGCAAGAAAGGCGTCAACCTGGCGCACGAAAACAGCACTTACGCCGGCCTTCTCTTCGAGCAGGCGCAGTCGACCTACTGCTTCGGATCAGAAGACCTTGCCGAGGCGGTCAACGCGTTTATCGAGAAACGGAAACCCGTGTACAAAGACAACTGACGCGCAGACGGGCGCTCCCATTCTCTTCTCGCCCGCGAAGAGGATGGGAGACGTCTTTGCTGTATCCTCCCGCAATTATTCTTTTCCTTCTCTTTAATGTTCAGTATATTCAAACATGCCGATGACGCGACCGCCGGATTTTTTAACGCAAAAATGTGTTGCTTTTTATCTCCAGCGAAGCCATGATAATTGAGTGGCTGTCGCATTGGCGAGCGGTGGAAAAGAATGCGTCATGGGCAGGTGCCGGTTTTTTCTGGACCGGCATAATGTCGGAACGACAGGAGAGTATGCCATGGCGATTGTCAGAAAGAGAAGTTCCAGGGGAAGGAAAGGTGTCGGTGCGGAAAGAATCCCCGTAAAAAAAACGACAGAAAAACCGGCATCTCCCGCTGCCACGCAATGTTATAATCCCGCTACCGGTGAATTGCTGGGCGTCTCTCCGCTTGACAGCGCCGAAGACGTCAGGCGCGTGATAGAAAAGGCGCGTGTTGCGCAGATCGCGTGGTCGGCGTTGCCGCTGCGCAGGCGGATCGATTACCTGAAAAAAGTCCGCACCCATCTTGTCGCGCATAAGGAATACATCGCGGAAACGATTTCCAGGGACAACGGCAAGGTGCGCATCGACGCGCTCCTGACAGAGGTGCTGCCGTCGGCGATGGCGCTTACCTATTATGTAAAACACGCAGGGAGGTTTCTCAGGCCGAGAAATGCCGGCGTCGGGAATATCCTGACTGCGAACAAGAGAAGCAGGATTGTTCGTGTGCCGTACGGTGTCATAGGCATTATTTCCCCCTGGAACTATCCGTTCGCCATTCCGTTTTCCGAAGTGGTGATGGCGCTCCTTTCGGGGAACGCGGTGCTTCTGAAGACCGCGAGCGAAACGCAGATGGTGGGCCGAAGGATCGAGGAGTGCTTTCAGGCGGCGGGACTTCCTGACGGGGTTTTTAATTATGTGAATCTTCCGGGGAGCGAGGCGGGAACCGCCTTCCTCGATCATGGTGTCGATAAATTGTTCTTTACCGGCTCGGTGGCGACGGGTAAATGGATCATGGCGAGGGCCGCCGAAACGCTTACCCCGCTTGTGCTTGAACTGGGCGGCAACGACGCGATGCTGGTGTGCGAGGACGCGGACATCGACAGGGCGGTTTGCGGCGCGGTGTGGGCGGGACTTTCCAACTCGGGGCAGTCGTGCGGAAGCGTGGAGCGGATCTACGTTCATGAGAGGATTTATGCCTCTTTTATGGAGAAGCTCAAAACGGCGGTTGAAAAGATGCGTGTGGGATACGATCGCGACTATTCCGTGGATATGGGCGCGATGACGACCGAAAAGCAGGTCGCGACGGTGAAGGCGCATGTCGATGACGCGGTTAAAAAAGGCGCCAGGATCGTGGTCCGCTCCGCGGTGCCGGATACGGGCGATCTGCGGCATTTCCTCCCGGCCATGGTACTTGCCGATGTCAACCATGAGATGCGTATCATGAAGGAGGAAACGTTCGGCCCGGTGCTTGGCGTGATGAAGGTTCGCGACATGGATGAAGCGGTGCGGCTTGCCAACGACTCGAATCTGGGCCTCACCGGGTCCGTGTGGTCAAAGAACCGGAAGAAAGCGAGAGCGATCGCGGGAAGGATAAAGGCCGGATCGGTGACAATCAACGATCATCTCGTAAGCCATGGACTCCCGGAAACGCCGTGGGGCGGATTCAGGGAGTCGGGCATGGGAAGGACGCATTCGCATCTGGGATTTGATGAGATGACGCAGCCGCAGGTGATCGTTGACGATATTTTATCCTTTACGAAAAAGGACATCTGGTGGCACCCGTACAGCGAATCGCTCTATCGTGGCATTGTCGGCATGGCAGACGCGCTCTACGCGGCAAAGCTTTCATCGAGGATTTCGGGGTTGTTCAGGCTCTTGAAGCTGCTGCCGCGCTATTTCGAGCGGGATGCAAAGTGACTCAGATCGCTCGCCGTCGGGATCGCGTATCCGGCGCGTAAGCGCCGTGACGCGGAAAGATTTTTTGACGCGAGATTATTTCATGAAGGATGTGCGAAGGCTATGGAAAACGAAAAAAGCCCGAAGAAAGTAACGAAAAAGCGCGAGCTAACCGAAGAAGATGTCGAGATGATCCGCAGGGACATCGATTATTCTCTTGAGCAGATACAGTATTATATCGACGCCTATATCGCGAGCAGCGTAATTCTTCATAAAGGATACGGGGAAGGTGTCAGAAAGGAACTCAACAGGATTGTATCCGACTATATAAAAAACACGCACGCCATGGACTGGGCCGAGGATGAATGACGGTGTTGATATAAGGCAGGCCCTTGTGAATTTCAAAGATGATTCCGCGGGGAGTTCCTCGGAAAATGATATTTTTTACCGGCGGCTCATCGAGGCGTCACCCGATCCGATATTTATCTATGTCGATGAGAAGATCGTGTTCGCCAATCGCGCGGCCGCAAAGCTTCTCGCGGCGGATCAGGCGTCGGAGATAATAGGACGGTCGGTCTGGGACTTTTCTCCTCCCGAAAGCATGGAAGGGATGAGGAAAGGAATTGAACTTCTCATAACGGGGAAGCGCCGCTATATCCTTGCTGACGACAGGGTGCGCCGGCTCGATGGTGAGGTCATTAACATCGAAATATCCACCTCATTTTTTCCCTACGACGGCAAGCCCGGAGTGCTCGCGTTTCTTCGTGATATTACCAAGCGCTACCGGGCCGAGGAAAACCTCAAAAAATCAGAAAACATCTACCGGACGATATTCGAGACCACCGGTACCGCGATGATCTTCTTCGGCGAGGACACTATTATCTCCCTGGCGAACGGGGAGTGCCTGAACCTGTCCGGATACACTAAGGATGAAGTCGAAGGGAAGATGAGCTGGATAAAGTTCATCGCAGATGAGGACATACCCCGCCTGGTCGAATCGCACAACCTCCGCAACGTGGATCCGGAAAAAGCGCCGAGGAACCAGGAGTTCAGATTGAAGCACAGGAGCGGCCGGCTCCACGACGTCTATATGACGATAGCAATGATCCCCGGGACAAACCAGCGCGTCGCATCGCTCGTGGATATATCCGACAGGAAGCGTGCCGAGCGGGCGCTGGCGGCAAGTGAAGAGAAATATCGCCTGGTGGTCGAAAACGCCAAGGAAGCAATCACGATCATTCAGAACGAGCGCGTGATGTATCTGAATCCGAAGATCTGTGAAATCACCGGGTATGATGAACAATATATTCTCGGAAGGAAGTTCTTTGAGTTCGTCCATCCTGATTCGAGGGAATACACGCGCGGCGATTACGAAAAACGTCTTGAAATGCGTCAGGCGGGCTCGGGCAGGCCGATCAAGGTTGTCGATGTCACAGGCAAGGCAAGGTGGCTCGATATCTATTCCGTGCCGATCATCTGGGAGGATAAAAAGGCCGTCCTCGTCTTCCTGAACGACATCACCGACCGGAAGCTCGCCGAGGAGGCGCTTCAGGCAAGCGAGGAGCGCTACCGGCTGCTCGCGGAAAACGCCGGCGATATCATACTCGTCTGCAGTATGGACGGCACCATCACCTATGTGAATAGCGCCGGATGCGAGATATCGGGACTTTCACGGGAGGAAATTGAAGGGAAGAAGATAACCGATATTATAATCACGGAAAGAAAGCGCGAGCTGATGAAAGTTATCGTTGAAAGACGTATCGCAGAGCATCGCGTCTATCGCAACAAGGCCGAGGTCATCAACAAGGACGGCGAGCGGGTGCAGATTGAAACGATATCGAACCTGGTGAGGCTGGACAACGAAACCGAGGGAGTGCTCATTCTGGCGCGGGACATTACCGAGCGCAACAGGCTCGAGAGAGAGATAATAAACGTGTCTGAAAAGATACGCCTCCAGGTGGGCCGCGACCTTCATGACGATGTAAGCCCGCATATCATCGCCATAGGAGCGTTCGCGAAGGTGCTTGCCAGAAAGCTGGAGAAGCAGGGGATACCGGAATCCAGGGAGGTGGAGAAGATACGCGAGCTCATCGGCGAGGCTTCGGTTAAGCTTAAAAGGCTGGTGAAAGGCCTGTGTCCGGTCGACCTTGACGCCCGGGGCGTGCTTTCGGCGATCGAAAACCTGACCGAGAGAATACAGAACATGTACGGCCTTCAATGTAATTTTCGCTATGATTCGTCGATCATGATACATGATAATACCGTTGCCACGAGCCTCTATTATATCGCGCAGGAGGCCGTGTATAACGCCGCGAAACACGCGAACGCCGGCAAGATAGAAATTACGCTCTTTCCCGACGCTGACGGCAATTATCGCCTTCAGGTGATCGATGACGGCACAGGCCTTCCGCCATCTACTGCCCGGCGAAGGGGGCAGGGGCTCAAGATCATGAGGTATCGCTCAGAAATCATTAATGGCGTGTTTGAGATAAATAAGAACAGGCAGCGGGGAACCATTGTTTCCTGCACCATTCCCGCGGCTAGTTTTATGAATCAGGAGTTTGCAAAATGACAGGAGCACGTGAGAAGAAGGAGCTTCGGAAAAAAGTCGAGATATTCATCGTCGAAGACCATCCGCTCTTCAGGGAGGGAATCGCGCAGATAATCAACAGCGAGGAGGATCTGCATGTCTGCGGTCACGCTCCGGACGCATCCTCGGCGATGGCCCAGATAGAGAAACTGCGTCCCGATCTCGTCATCGTCGATATCACCCTGAAAGACAGCAGCGGAATCGAGCTGACCAAGGACATTACCCGGATTTACGACGATATGCCGGTCCTCGTTCTTTCGATGCATGATGAACGTATTTTTGCCGATCGCGTACTCAAAGTCGGGGCGCGCGGATATATCACAAAAGAGGAGAGCACCGACAACGTAATCAAGGCGATAAGGCGTGTCCTTTCGGGAAAGATGTATATAAGCGACGATATGATGGACCATTTCCTGAACAGGTATACCAGCGGCAGGAACGACGGCCGTTCGCCGGTCGAGACGCTTTCGGAACGTGAATTCGAGGTGTTCAATCTTATAGGTCAGGGGCTGGCGAACAGGCATATAGCCGAAATCCTCTGCGTGAGCAGCAGGACTATATCCACTTACCGCGAGCGGATTAAGGAAAAGCTGAGCCTGTCCAACAATGCCGAGCTTAACAGATATGTGATGCGCTGGTTCCAGACGAACGGTCAGGACGGGTAGTATTGCCCTGAAGGGTCGAAAAGATCATACAGTCTTGTAGTAATTAATCATACGCGCTTTTTCGCTTTCTTCACTCAATCAAATTATACTCTCACCAATTGCGTAGCCGCAACCTCCTCTGCTATATTACACTCGTATAACAAGGGTGCATGCATCCGGCAGTACATCTGATGTCAGGTTTCACTACATGGGTATTGTGAACAGATTAAAAGTCCGTAAAACAGAGTATGCGTAAACATCTTTCGCCGGATGTTTGGTGTAAGGTTTTGCATATATCTCCTGGCGTGGCCCGGCATGAAAATGCCGGAGCCGCGTTTTTGTTTATCAGGATGAATATTAATTCCGGGGCGATGTACAGGGGCTGTTTTGGAAGAAAATTAAACACAAAGATCAAGGGTGATAATCATGGGGAATTTGACGCTGCTTAAAAAGGTCGATACCGCGAAGGATGCGAACAAGTCGGAAAAAAAAATGCCCTCGTGGAGGGAGGAGTATGAGCGCAAACTTACTACCGCCGAAAATGCAGTCTCAATAATCCGGTCAGAGGGGGAATACGGCGGAAATATTGTCTGAATGAAGTAAACCGGCGAAAGTATTTAACAAAAAATAAATAAAAAGATCAATTTCATCATCACATATATCAAAACCAAACCAAACTGGAGGGTTGTATGAATAATGTCCTTTCTAAAAAAGACCGGAGAAAGAGCAAAGGATCGTTTCAGGAGGATTACAAAGCCAAGCTGGTAACACCTGAAGAAGCGGCTGCCCTGGTCAGATCACATGACAGGGTCTTTACGGGCGGTGGCGTAAATATTCCCAGGGCTTTTTCAACGGCGCTGGGCCAGAGGGCGGCGGAGCTGGAGAATGTTACGATCTATCAGGGATTCGCCATGGCGTTGTACGATTACATGAAGCCCGAGGCGAAAAACAGTTTTAGTGTCGAAACAATGTTTGTCGGTCCTCTTGAGCGGATTTGTATGGAATGGGGAGTTGGATCCTACAAGCCGCACAGCTTTTCAGACCTTGGTGCCGTCGCGCTCAAGGCTGCTCCGAACAGAGTGGCTTTTTCAGCCACACCGCCCGACAAGGACGGATTCGTCAATAAATCGTGCTTCGGGTCGTTCCTTCCTCGTAAAGAATGTCTTGAGCCTGCCGACGTGGTGATCTGCGAGATAAACAGAAACCTGCCGTGGTGCTGCGGTGACGATTTCAAAGTCCATATTTCCGAGATAGATTATATCATAGAACAGGATACACCCCTGTTCGAACTTCCTGAAATCCCGATTACCGATGTTGAGAATAAAATGGCTGAATATATTGTCGATATGATCGATGACGGTTCCACGATCCAACTCGGTTTCGGCGGACTCGGTAACGCGATCGGCCATATGCTGTACGGCAAGAAAAATCTGGGAATGCATTCCGAGGTGGTGACTCCTTCGGTAACCGAACTTGTGAAAGCCGGAGTTATCACGGGCTCGAATAAAAATTTCTATCCCGGCAAAATCATTACAGCTTTTGCGGTCGGGACAAACCAGTTTTATGATGATCTTAACAGAAACGAGCTGTTCGAATTCAAAGAAGTGCACTGGGTGAATCAGCCCGAGAATATCGCTAAGAACGACCGGATGATATCAATCAACACGTCGCTGATGATCGACCTTACCGGCCAGGCGGCCTCTGAATCGATCGGAATAAAACAGTACAGTGGGACGGGCGGGCAGGTCAATTTCAACCAGGGAGCCAAGATGTCTAAAGGCGGGAAGCGGATAATGGCCATCGCATCCACATACACGGATAAAGATGGCAACCTGAGATCTAAAATCGTTCCCGTATTGCCTGAAGGCTCCATTGTGACAACTTCCCGGAACGAACTTGAATATGTCTGTACCGAGTACGGTGTTGTTGATATAAGTTTCGATTGTATCAGCACAAGGGTCAAAAAGCTCATTTCCATTGCCCACCCCCAGTTCAGAGATGAACTAACCTTTTCTGCTAAAAAGAACAAGTGGATTTAATCACTAAATATTTTTGTTGAAATTGCCGGCCGGCTCATGATAGTATCGGGTATGATCAGAGAGCCGGCCGTCATAAATCTCGCCGAATACTGCCGCGTTCCCCAAAAGCTTTCACCGCGCGAGAAAAAGAACCTCAGATTCATTGAGCGCCTGATAGAGTGCGCGTATACAGGCGTACCAGGGCGGGATTGCCTGACGGATATCCCGTGTGACGAGTACGTGGAAGGTGTTGTGTGCCGGGGGAGGATTTCTGTGCTGCGCGCGCAGGTCCCGGAAATGATTCGATATCATTGTCCGGTTTGCGGGCGTCGTGGAGCTGTTACCAACTGGAAGGGTGTGATCCCCCTTTCGATCCCGGATGATGACACGGCGCGGGTCGGTCGTGAGTGGGATATTGCCGAGCTCGTGCTGTCGCCCGAGGAATTCAGATGCGTTTCGATCATTCCGGGCCTTGATCCGGTTTCCCACTGGATTGTACGCGGCGCAGTCAAGTGCGAGAGGGGGATACTGCTCTATGGTATGATCAGGGAACTTGTCGATCTCTCGAAAGTGGTGTTGAGGGAAATGTCGCTTTCGTCTGATAAAACAATGATCGCTACATATCGCTCCCTATCGGATAAAATCCGTTCATTGATAGAATAATACAATCCCCGACTGCGCTCCTGAAATTACTCTTGACGGCTGCCATCGGCCCGGTAGAGTACTGGTCTTCAGAAACCCAAGGAGGTCTTAACGTGGCCAAACGTAGAATCAGAACCGTTATTATAATGACTGTAATCTCAATTCTTCTTATCTCTGCCGGCTGTATAAGGCGAAACGCGTCGTATTATATTTCCCGCGGTGTCGAGATGATGAAATCGGGCAAACATGCTGAAGCGATTGCTCATTTCGACAGAGCATTAGAGATGGATCCCGCAAATGCCGGAGCGTTTTCCAGGCGCGGACTCGCGAAGATAAAGACCGGTGATTTCCAGGGAGCGTTGAGCGACACCACTGCCGCGATCGAGAAAAAACCTGACAGCGCGGAAGCGTTTGCAGCGCGGGGGCTTGTCAAAGTCAATCTTGGCGATATGCAGGGGGCGGTGGAGGATATTGAGAAAGCGCTCTCAATTGACCCGAAGAACCCGGAAGCCTACGCCAACCGCGGATTGATGAAAACACGGACGGGGCTTTTCTCGGATTCCATAGATGATTTCAACAGATCCATAGAACTGGGGCCGGATAATCCTGATCCGTACCTCTACCGGGGGCTGGCGAAAATGAAACTCGGGCGTGATGCAGATGCGGCCAGGGATTTCGGTGAAGCGATAAAGGTGAGGCCCGGTTCTCCGGACGGATATTTCTGCCGAGGCCTCGTGCGTCTGAGGACCGGTGATTTCCCGGGCGTTATTGCGGATTACTCGAAGGTGATAGAGCTCAATCCCAAATCGGCGGAGGCGTATTTTAACCGGGGGCTGGCAAAAAACCTTCTCCGCCAGTACGACGGCGCGATAGAGGATTATACCCTTGCCATTGAGCGTAATCCGAAATATTCCGTGGCTTACACCAACAGGGGAGAGGCGAAAAGCAAGCGCGGCGATAACGCCGGGGCGATTCTCGATTACGGAAAAGCGATAGAGCTCAATGCGAAATCATTCAAGGCATATTACAATCGAGCCCTTGCGCGGGTGGCCCACGGTGACTTTCGAGGCGCAGTGGAGGATTGCAGCGTCGTCATCACCGCACACCCGAAGGACGCGGAGGCATGGTATAATCGGGGTCTGGCGCAATACTATTTGGGACAGATGCCATCCGCGTGCTCTGATATGGCGCGGTCGCGCGATCTCGGAGATGTGCAGGCGAAAGGATTTATTCTTAAATACTGTAAAAAGTGACGCTGTGAGCGTGGCCGGCCGTCTCCGGTGCGAAGAGGAAGCGGTCGGCAAAAGTCGTACTTTCAGGATTATCTGAAAAGGCCCGCCTTGCCGGCAGCCGTCGGTGTTACTGCGGAATGAGCCTGCCTTCGCAGTATTCCCCGAGCCGCGAGAGGAAAATTTCAGGAACGGCGGATTTCTTCCGCGCTGAAAAATCGAACGTTGTGAGGCCGGTTTCGGCGAGCGCGACGATCTTATCCCCCTTCGAAATCTTCTGAAACAGCCTGAAATTCGTTTCCTCGATCTCACCGATGTGGGAACATATTTCGAGCTGGTCGAAAAGAAACGCTTCCGATCTGAAATTGAGCGCGAGGTCGGTTATGAGGGTGCCGGTTTTGCCGTCTCCCATGTCGAGCTCGTTCGCCTTGAGCTCGTTAAAAAGATAGACCCGCCCCACATGCAGGAATCCGGTCATTTCGATCGTGCCGACGTGCATCGCCTGGTTGAGGTCGGTGATCCTGACGGTGAGCGAATGGCTGAATTCATAGTGCGGCTGTTCAATAAGTTTTATTCGTGGCATGCTGTTTTCCCCGCTGCTTCTAAAGTACAGAAACGCTTAATCGGTTAGATGAAACCCTAACCAATAATAACAATTAAAAATAATATGAATGAATTTGTAAAGAATGAAAAGTGTGATATATTTTTTAATCAGTTGTATTGGGCTGACGTTATCACTTCAGCAACACTGATTGAAAAAATATTCTCAGTAAGAAGATAGCGCATTACGTGAAGTCACACATCATATTTTGCGATAATATCGCCGCCTGTGCAATATTTGCTTGACTGGATGGGCGGCACCGCCTTCAGGTACATTAATAACCGGCGAAATTTCGCGGATATAAGCCAATCAATGAGAAAACTGCCGCGCAGTGAGGATTGATATGGAAGACCTTCTCAACAAAATTCAAAAGCTTGCCATGACGCACGACAAGATATCCTCCGAGATCATAAAGGAAAAGGATATCAAGCTCGGCCTGAGGAACCCGGACGGCACAGGCGTCGTGGTGGGAATCACGTCGAAAGGAACTGTCACCGGATACGAGAAACAGCCGGACGGCAATGGGGGATATAAAGTCGTCCCCGTTGATGGAAAGCTTTTCTATTGCGGGTACGATGTCATCAAAATGGCGCAGGCGATCCACGCCGAAAAGCGTTTCGGCTTTGATGAGGTCACCTATTTGCTCCTTACGGGACAGCTTCCTAATCAGAAGGACCTCGCGAGATTCTCTGAAATGATGGCAAAGCGGCGGGCGCTTACCAAACTCGAGCGCAGCGTACTCATGCAGGAGGTGGACAATCCGAACCAGATGTACGCGCTCCATTCGGTCATATCACACCTCAGCCGGTGCGATAAGGATCCCGATTCCACGGACATCAAGGACGTCAGCAACCAGTGTCTTAACATTATCGCGAAATTTCCAACAATTATCGCCTATAACTATAATGTTCTCAAATACCGTACGGGGTCGAACCTGACGATCATCAATCCAGATCCCGAGCTTTCAACGGCGGAGAATTTCCTTTACATGATACGGGGCAAGCGCCCCACCGAATTCGAGGCGTATCTCTTCGACCTCGCGCTCATCCTTCACGCGGAACACGGCGGGGGCAACAACTCGACGTTTACCGTTCGGACGGTTTCTTCAAGCGGCGCGAACACCTATATGGCGATCTGTTCCGGCATCGCTTCGCTGAGCGGCCATCTGCACGGGGGCGCGAACGAAGCGGTCATGAAAATGATGAAGGTCGTGAAGTCGGAGGTGAAGGACTGGGACGACGAAAACGAGATCGCGGCGCTCCTTACAAAAATCATGGATAAGAAAGCGCACGATAAAACCGGTAAGATATACGGAATGGGCCACGCGGTCTACACTATATCAGATCCGCGCGCGATCATTCTCCAGGAAAAGGCGGAGGAGTACGCGAAGCAGAAGGGCGTCCTCGATGAATACAGGCTTTTCGAGCGCGTATCGCGCATCGCTCCGAAACTTCTGAAAGAGCGGAAGGGGAGCAACATCACGCCGAACGTCGACTTCTGGTCAGGATTCATCTACAAGCTCATGGGGATTCCGCAGGAGCTGTTTACGCCGATCTTCGCGATGGCCAGGACGACAGGCTGGTCGGCCCACAGGATAGAGCAGATCATCCAGGATAAAATCATCCGCCCTGCGTATGTTTCGTCGATCACGAAAGAGCCGGAGTATATCCCCCTGGACAAACGGAAGTAGGATCAGAGTTTAAAGGTCATTCCCTCGCGTGCCATAAATATTCGGGGAGAGTCTGTCCGCATGTCGTTACGGTGCTGAAGCGAATTCGCATGGATGCCGTGGAGCGTTTCGTCCGTATACGCGGGTTCGTGGTGCGTGAGGACGAGGTTTTTGGCTCCCCAGCGGACGCCGCAGTTGACCGCGACAGTGTAGCAGGTATGCCCCCATTCCATTTTGAGGAAAGACTCGTCAAGCGTGTATTGTGAGTCAATGATCATCAGGTCGGCATTGTGGAAAAAATCCATGTCGCTGCCCGGCTTTTCAAGCGTCTCGCCGGTAAACTCTGTGTCGGTGCAGAAAATGAAATTCTTGCCGTTCTCCCTGAACCGGTAAGCGTAACTGCCGCCGGGATGCTTCAATGGATGGCAGTCAATCAGAAGGTCGCTGCCGAGGCGAAGCTCTTCGCCGGGTTTTATGAGATGAAACTCCTTGCCTGACGCGGTCTTGTGAAGGCCGACGGGAAAGAATTTGAAATCCATCTGGGCGATAAGACGTTCTTCCATTCCCTCGTACGGCGAGTAAAAGTGTATCGTATTGCCGGGGATATAGAGCGGCTTGAAAAAAGGCAGCCCCTGAATGTGGTCCCAGTGGGTATGGGTGAGGAATACGTTCATCTCGCAGCTGCCTTTACCGGAAGGGCCGCTCATCATCGATTCGCCGAGAATGCGCATTCCTGTTCCGCAGTCGAGTATGCAGGTAGTCCCATCGTCAGCGATGACCGAAACGCAGGTGGTGTTTCCGCCGTAACAGTAGGCAAGGTAATCCGGAAGTCCCCGGATGAATCCTTCGATGTCTTCCTCTTCGTGAATGCCTTTCCGTATCGCCTCGCGGACGACCAGATGCAGTTTTTCCCTGTATTCACGGTTTTCAATCGGCGTGGGAATGGATCCGCGAACGCCCCACAGCTTGATAATCATGCGTGCCTCGATTCTGGGCCAGAATTTCAATACTACAAAACTGTCTCGATATTTTTTCAAGTCTTTTTGTGCGAGCGGAACAATTATTCGCGCAGGCAGGCTTTTTTTATGGCATGGGGATATGTTTTGAAAGAAAGTATTGTATCCCCCCTGTTGTAACCTGCGATAACGCTTGACTTTTTCGGTTGACCGGCGCTGATAGGTGCATCATTTGCCGGCAGGCATATACACGGATGCGGAGATATAATACCATGAACAGGATTTCATGCTGGATGATGTGCGCGGGTGTATTTGTGCTGATGTTCTTCACCGTTGCGTGGAATCCGTTCAGAAATGCGGCGAATACAACCGCTGAAAAAAAGGCGCCGGTAATGGTTTCGTATCATAATGAGGTGGCGCACTATCTCGCCGGCATGCCGGTTCACGGCGGGCCGCTCGATAAACTCGCGGTTTCATCCGAGTACCGGCGTTACAGTGAAGCGGTGGACAAATTGTGGGGTGGATACAAATCGCGCAATCTTGACAGGATCCGGTCATGGAGCTCGTCTCATCTGTCCGGTGAAAGGGCCGAAACCGTGCTTTATCCTTTTTCCGGGCCGGATATACTGAACGCGCTTGCCCTGTTCCCGCAGGCCGACTCCTACATCCTCTTCGGCATGGAAAATCCCGGCGTGTTCACCGATCCGCGTTCGCTCAAGGGCGCCGAGGCCATACAGGGGTTGTGGAGGCTTCGCGATTCACTGGGACAGATACTCAATCATAATTTCTTTCACACCAATATAATGAAACAGAACGTGGGCACCGACGCCTATAACATGGTCAATTCGATCATGCAGTTTTTCATCGTCCGTTCCGGATACGATGTGAACAGGATACGCAGCGTGACCGTGAGCGAGGAGGGGGCGGTCGTTGATGCCCATGAGGGTATTGCCGCGCAAAAGGGAGGGGATCATCTGAAATCGCCCAGGGCAATTGAAATCTGGTTCAGCAGGCCGGGAGAAAACAGGATCAAAAAGCTCCTCTACGTGCAGGTGAACCTTTCCGATGAGACCTTTTCCAGGTATTCCGGGCTTGTTAAACTGCTTCAATCGAAACGTGACTATATCACCATACTCAAAGCCGCCTCGTACCTTCTGCACCGCCGTCAGTTCGATGATATAAGGCGCTTTCTTCTTTCGCACAGCCGCATGATCGTGCAGGATTCCTCCGGGATTCCGTATCTGTATCTGAAAAACGGGAGCTGGGACGTGTCGTTGTATGGAGTATACCGCGGATCGATACCACTGTTCAGGGCCCGCTCGCAGCCGGACCTGGAGCATGACATTCTCTCGGCGCGGGAGAAGAGCCTCAACTTCCAGTACGGCTATACTTCGGCGCGAAGTCATATCGCTCACCTGATTGTGGCGAGGAAAAAACAGGGGGCGCAGTTCTCGGCGCCGGTTTATGATCGGAGTATGGACAAGGGTGAAGAGACGCTTCTGCGGGGAAATAAATCGGTCAGGATCGTGTATTGATGCCTGGATTTGATTCAGGAAAAGTCGGATCTGCAGCCGGATGAAAAATTCAGGAGGCGTTTCAAAATCTTCTTGAAATAAAATCCCCAATGTGGGGGGATATATAAAGCACACATTAGTTATTTCTCGCTGTAACCATTATAGAGTAATTCAGGAGGGGGAACAAGAAATGAAAAAACTGTTACTGTTTGTGGCGTTGATGTTCGCGGTTAACGTGCTTATCGGATACAGCACGAGTTCCGATCTGTGGGCAAAGAAAGCCCCCGCGAAGGCGGAGAAAGCCGAAAAGGGCGCAAAATCACCGAAGGCCGAAAAAGCCGCTAAAGCCGAAGATAAAGCACCGAAGGAAGCGAAGTCAGCCGCTAAAGCCGACAAAGGGCCGAAAGCCGCTCAGGAAAGAAAAGGGGGCCGCGAAGAGAAAGTCGCGCAACAGGGCAAGGCTGCTTCTCAGGGAAAGGCCGCTGAAGGACAGCAGTTCCGCGGCGCCGATGGAAGGACTTATATTCAGGGACCCCGCGGCGGATGTTACTATGTCAACGATAAAGGTAACAAGGTGTACGTCGATCATTCAAAGTGCAAATAACCGTAATGTTTATCGGAACACAGGGGGCCCCGTGAAGACACGGGGCTTCTGTTTTGTTTAAGTGTTGATCCACACCGTTAAGTAAGAGCCTGCTTGCCCTTAAATCCACATGAGATATCCGCTGTTATCCTGATTTCATCTCTCATTTTATATTTTTCTTGACATGCCGGTATGTCCTGCCGCTTATTACTTTAACTAACAATTGAAAAAGCAAAGCTAATATTATTTCTGGAGCCCTCCCGATGCCCAAACGCGATGATATTAAAAAGGTATTGATTATAGGATCAGGTCCGATTGTTATCGGACAGGCCTGCGAGTTTGACTATTCAGGAACACAGGCATGCAAAGCGCTGCGTTCGCTCGGTTACGAAATCGTGCTGGTGAACTCCAATCCCGCGACCATCATGACTGATCCGGGAATGGCTGACTACACCTACATTGAACCGTTGAATATAGACTACCTTGAGAAGATCATCGCGAAAGAAAGGCCTGACGCGCTACTCCCGAACCTCGGTGGTCAGACTGGCCTGAATCTATCCTCCGAACTTTCAAAGAAAGGCATTCTTGATAAATACGGCGTACGGATTATCGGCGTCGAGGCAAGCGCGATCGAACGCGGAGAGGACCGTATCGCGTTCAAGGAAACGATGGCTAAGCTCGGCATAGAAATGCCGAAGAGCAAGCCCGCCTACAATATCGATGAGGCGAAGGCAATAGTCGATGAGCTCGGCTTTCCTGTTGTGGTTCGGCCCGCCTATACGATGGGAGGCACCGGCGGCGGTATTGTCTACAACATGGAAGAGCTTGTCACGATCGTATCGCGTGGAATTTCGGCGAGCCTGATAGGGCAGGTGCTGATCGAAGAGTCGGTGCTCGGATGGGAGGAGCTTGAGCTTGAAGTGGTGCGCGACCGGAAGAACCAGATGATCACCGTCTGCTTCATCGAAAACGTCGATCCGATGGGAATACACACCGGCGATTCGTATTGCGTTGCGCCGATGCTCACCATCAGCCCCGAGCTTCAGAAAAAGCTTCAGAAGTATTCATATGATATCGTCGAGGCGATCCAGGTGATCGGCGGCACCAATGTGCAGTTCGCCCATGACCCTCAGACTGGCCGTGTGGTGGTGATAGAGATCAATCCCAGAACGTCCAGGTCCTCAGCGCTTGCCTCGAAAGCGACCGGTTTCCCGATCGCGATGATATCCTCGCTCCTCGCGGGCGGCCTCACGCTTGACGAGATACCGTACTGGAGGGACGGAACCCTTGAAAAATATACTCCGTCCGGTGATTACGTTGTGGTGAAATTCGCGCGCTGGGGATTTGAAAAGTTCGCCGGCGTTGAGGACCGCCTCGGTACGCAGATGCGCGCGGTCGGTGAGGTCATGAGCATCGGAAAGAACTACAAAGAGGCGTTTCAGAAAGCGATCCGCTCGCTCGAGACGGGGCGTTACGGTCTCGGGTTTGCGAAGAATTTCAACTCGCTCGATTACGATACGCTCATTAAGATGGTGAGCACGCCCACGAGCGAACGTCAGTTCATTATGTATGAAGCGCTTCGCAAGGGCGCGAGTGTCGACCTGCTTTTCGACAGGACCCATATCAAGCGGTGGTTCATCGAGCAGATGAAGGAGCTTGTCGAGCTTGAGGAGCAGATCCTGAAATACAAAGGTGCGTCTATTCCGGATGATCTCCTAATAGAAGCGAAGAAGTGCGGGTTTGCTGACAGGTATCTCGCGATGATTACGGGCTCGAAAGAGCAGGTTATACGGAAGCAGCGGATCTCTCTCGGAATCGCGGAACACTGGGACGCGGTGCCGGTAAGCGGCGTGAAAGACGCCGCCTATTATTATTCGACCTACAATGCTCCCGATACCGTGGGAGTTACACAGAACAAAAAAGTCATGGTGCTCGGCGGCGGCCCCAACCGGATCGGGCAGGGGATAGAATTCGACTACTGCTGCGTGCATGCCGCGTTTGCGCTTCGCGACGAAGGATACGAGTCGATCATGGTCAACTGCAATCCCGAAACGGTTTCCACCGATTACGATACCGCAAACAAGCTCTACTTCGAGCCGCTTACGGTCGAGGATGTGCTCTCAATCTATGAAAAGGAGAAGCCGCTCGGCGTGATCGTGCAGTTCGGAGGTCAGACGCCGCTCAATGTCGCGAACGAGCTGATGAACGCCGGAGTCAATATTCTCGGGACCTCTCCCGAGAGCATCGATCTCGCCGAAGACCGTGATCGGTTCAGGAGGGTCATGGAGCGCCTTGGTATCCCGCAGCCGAAGGCGGGGATGGCGTCGAATCTCGAGCAGGCAATTAAGATCGCGAACGAGATAGGCTATCCGGTGATCGTGCGGCCGTCGTACGTGCTCGGCGGGCGCGCGATGGAGGTGATCCATTTCGAGGAGATGCTGCGGCAGTATGTCGCCGCGGCTGTGGAAGTTTCCCCGGAACGTCCGATCCTCATCGACAAGTTCCTGGAAAACGCGATCGAAGCGGAAGCTGACGCGATCTCTGACGGGAAGGAGGCGTTTGTGCCGGCGGTCATGGAGCATATCGAGCTTGCCGGCGTCCATTCGGGCGATTCGGCGTGCGCTATCCCCCCTGTAAACATACCAGAACGCCATATCAGAACGATTGAGGAATATACGAAAAGCATCGCGCTTGAACTCAAGGTTGTCGGCCTCATGAACATCCAGTATGCGATCGCCAACGATACGGTCTACATTCTCGAGGCGAACCCGCGGGCGTCGCGTACGGTGCCGCTGGTGTCGAAGGTGTGCAATATCCCGATGGCGCGCATCGCGACGCAGATCATGCTCGGCAAGAAGCTCTCTGATTTTGATCTGACACGTAAAAAGATTTCGCACTTCGGCGTCAAGGAGTCGGTGTTCCCGTTCAACATGTTCCCTGAGGTCGATCCGGTGCTCGGCCCCGAGATGCGCTCCACCGGCGAGGTGCTCGGCATGGCGAGCTCGTTCGGCCTTGCGTTTTTCAAGGCGCAGGAGGCCGCCCAGCAGAACCTGACCCTCGAAGGGACGGTGCTGATCACCGTGGACAATAAATCGAAAGCGCAGGCGGTCGATATCGCGAAGGGATTTCATGAGCTCGGATTCAGGGTGCTCGCTACGGAGGGGACGCACAATTTCCTGAAAAAGCACGGCGTTGATTCGGAAAAGGTGATCAAGCTCAACCAGGGAAGGCCGAACATCGTCGATCAGATCATGAACCGTGAGATAAGCCTGATCCTCAACACTCCAGGCGGGAAAGAGAGCGAATACGACGATTCGTATATCCGCAAGGCGGCGATAAAATACAAGATACCGTACCTTACCACGATCGCAGCGGCTGCCGCAACGATCAAAGGCATCGAGGCTAAGCGCGGAAAATCCGACGAGGGAGTGAAGTCGCTTCAGGAATACCACGGCATCGTTAAGAATTGATCGCGCCTTCAGGCGACACGGCGATCGGTATCCACCCGCTCGCCGTGTCGTTAAAATAATCTTGACACCGGCCCTGTTCCGCGTGGACTATCCACGTTGTTCCCGCTTTTATTATTTTGATTTCCCGGAGAGTGTGATGTCGAGAATTCGCCGTTTGCGGTCCGCGCTGGCCGTCTCGCTTGTGTGCCTTGTCGTGCTTTCGTGTTCCAAGGACCATCCGAAGCATTTCAGCTATCATGGCGCCGATTTTGTTTTTGACGATGTCTCTTCCACGTCAGTGACGGTGGATACGGTCCTGCGGGAGATAGGGGCTGGCGACTACCGTCTCGATGAGCTGAAATTCGAAAATGGCGACGTGATCGTTGATGTCGGCGCGAACGTCGGCGTGATATCGATCATTCTGGCGAAGATGAATCCCGGCGTGAAGATTTACGCGTTCGAGCCGGTACCGCGAACGTACGCTGCGCTGATGAGAAATATCGCCGCCAATAAGGTGACCAATATTACGGCGGTCAACAAAGCCCTTACCGCTGACGGGAAAACAATAACGATCAACGCTGAATTTGATGTCAATCCGGGAGGCGCGTCGAGTTTCGGAAGACAGCAGGCGGGCGCGGGGAAGGAGAAGGTGAGCCACCTGCTTGTCGAATCAACCACCCTCGACGAGGTGTTCCGGTCAAACGGCATCGAGCAGTGCAGGCTTCTCAAGATCGATTGCGAGGGGTGCGAGTACGGTGTGCTGATGAATACCTCTGTGCTTGGAAAGATCGAAAACATAAAGGGCGAGTTTCACGATTATCCTTCGACGAGCGCCAGGGGGTTAACAAGCGAAGGTTTGCGGCGCTTTATTCTTATGAAAAACCCATCGATACGATTGCAGATCGTAACGTACACGGAGCCCCGGCAGTAGGGGGATACGGATCACAATTCCCCGCCGGAATTCGTGAGCACCTTCCATATCTCCGCAAGTCCTGCTTTCCACCGCGGATTCTCGAATGCCCTGCCGCGCCACTCCTCTCCTTCGAGCACCAGCTCTTCGAGGACCTTCCACCCGCGGAAGAAATCGAACTCGCGCCAGAGCGTGCCGGCCTTATAAATGCATTCGGGGTCCTGAGACCGGATCAGCGCCTCGAAGCCGCGCGGGTAGTCGAATTGCCGCCAGTGCGCTCCCGCGTAGAAGATGTACTCGGGATCGCCGAGTTCGATGAGCGCGTCAAATCCGAGGGCGAAATTGAACCGCTTCCACTCCTGGCCGGAATAGTAGATGTAGCGGGCTTTGCCGATTGAGATGAGGCCGCGCAGTCCCTTCTCGTGGTCGTATTCCCGCCAGAAGCGGCCCGCCCGGTAGATGTATTCCGGATCGGCGAATGCGATGAGCGCATCGAGGCCGAGGACGAAATCGAACGCAGGCCAGAAGATTCCGGACTTATGGATGAACTCCTGGCTCTTTAACTCGATGAGCTTTGCGAGGCCTCCCGCGTAATCGAACGAATCCCATTCCCTGCCCGCCAGATATATGAACTCTGGATTTCCCGCGGCTATCAGCGATTCAGAGCCTTTCCGGAAATCAAAATTTTGATTGGTTGTACCGTCCCTGAATATCCGCTCCGGATCGGAACGTCCCGGTCCGCGGTCATGTGACTCTGTACTGCTTTCGGAATGTGTCATGTAAATGCAGCTCCGGATGTTTTTCTGGTCCTGATGGAGACTACCTGGCCGAACGGCGGATTGAACGGCTCGGCGCGGTGTTCCGATATCACCCACAGCGTGGGGACATGCGGCTTGAGGCGTTCCAGATCATAGATGTAGCCGTCGGTAATCACTATGAGCAGTTCGCGATGATGGCGCATGAAGTCGTTGAAAAGCGGCGCGAAAAAGGTAGTTCCGCTTGCGCCGGTACGGATAAAACGCCAGTCCCCTTTTCTGTAATGATATGGTTTGTGTGACGCCGACGGCACGAGGCGGTCGTCTTTTAGCTCGGGAATGAATACCCGTTCGTCCATGCAGAGAAGGTGAATCGTGTACTTTGCGAGCAGGTCTTCGACAACGCCGAAAGCCGCCTCTATGTCGCCCGGCTTCATCACCATCGAGCCCGAGACATCCACGGCGACGGTTATGTTCTGGCGGTGCTGGAACGTCCTCCCGGGAGCGTAGACGCCTCCCGCGAAGTAGCGCCTGTTGAATCGGCTGTAGGTATAGGTCCACGCGTTCGACTGCGAGGAGTAATCGGCAATGCTTTTGATCATGCGCCGCCATGAATTCGTATCGACTTCCTCGGTGCCGGATATGATCCCGCGAAGGTCCTGGTAGATGCGCTCGTCGCGGCACGTGCTGTCACGCATGGCAAAGCTCAGAATCCTCTTTTTGCCCGCGTCGATCTGGTATTTCAGGTCATGGCTTTTCATCAGATGTAACCCCGTCGGAAGGGGGTTTCCCTGCTCGTCGAAAAAGGAAATGCCGTCAAGGCCCTCGCGTGAGTGGTCATCGTCAGCCGGATCAATGTCGCTTCTGTCGCCCGCGGCGGAGCGATCGGCGTGCATCGATCGCGAAGAGAAGAGCGGCTCGCCCGGGCCCGGATCGCACGGGTCGCCGTCGATGGTGATTGAGGGAAGTCTTTTCTGCCGGGCCTTCAGCCAGCGGAAGATATCCTCCCACCGCGGATCGGTATCCCCCTGTTCTTTAAAAAAAGTTGCCGGTATGCGCGGCAGCCCGCGCGGCAGTGTAATCGGCGGAACATCAGCGGCGTACATCCCTTTCCGCGAAAAGAAAGTCGAGGCGTGACCGAGGATATAGCTGTTGATCACCATGTCCTGCGCGAGATTCTGCATGTGGGTGTCTTCGTCTGAAAAAGCGCGGTGGTCGTGATTATGAATAATGTGCAGCATCTCGTGGATGAGAAGGCCGATGAGTTCCTCATTGTCTATCTGTTCGATGAACGTGTCGTTGTAGAAAAGCGTAAACCTCGACGCGTAGATAGTAAGCGCGATCGTCGGAAGGCTTGGCTCCTCGATGAAATGCACTGACTGGTAGAAGTAGGAGGCGAAGCGGCTGCGCCGCCAGAGCTCGCGCAGCGTTGTTTCCCATCTGTCATGCATTGAAGTCCTGTTCCCGTATCCTGGTGACGGTCTGTCTGGCCATTTCGATGAGGCTCGATGCGTCTTCTGAAATGGTCAGCGCGGCTTGGGAAATTGTGTTGATGCTCTCGGCCATGCAGGTGACTTCGAGATTGAGGTTTTCTATCGCTTTCGTTGTCGCTTCAAGTGCGGTTTTCTGCTCTTCGGTGCCGGTGCCGGTTTCTTTTGCGAGCTGGACATTCGTTTTCATCTGCCTGTCGATGCCCTGAAGGAATTTTTCCTCGAGGAAGATGTTGTCGCGCAGATCGTTTATCTTTTCAGAGCTCTGACGCATTTCGTTGATCATAGCCTTAATGTTTTCCGCGGCATCTTTGATGATCTTCACGCCGGATTCGGTCTGGCTGGTGTTCTGGTTGAGCACGACGTCTATCTCCTTGATGCTTTCCGCGGTCTGCGTGGCGAGCTTGCCGATTTCATTTGCAACTACCGCGAAACCGCGTCCGTGTTCGCCCGCCCGGGCGGCCTCGATTGACGCGTTGAGCGAGAGCATGTTGATCTTGTCGGCTATTTCAACTACTACCGAGATCGTTTCGCGTATCCTGTCGCTGAGCCCGCTTATCTCATAGATGGTTTTCTCGACTCTGTCGAGAATCTCACCGCCCACGTTGGTGCGAGCCAGGACGTGATCGATATTTTCAAGTGAGTCGGAAAGCTTGTCTTTAGTGTGGTTTTTTATCTCGAAGAATTCTCGCATGGTGTATTCCATCTCTCCGTTTCCCGCAACCTGTCGCTCTGCGACTTCGGATATTTTCTCGGAGGTGCCGGTAAGCTCCTCGATGGTCGCGGAAATCTCTTCGAATGTGGCCGCCTGGCTCTGAAGTTTCTGATTGAAGCTGCTGATCTCGGAAGTCTGTTCCTCGACGCGGGAAAAGAGCGCTTCCATCTTTTCCGTGACCCGGGTTGCCATTTCGCGCTGCTGGCGTGCCTGGTCCACTATTAGGGTGTGTTGCGACGAGGTCATTCTATCGAACTCCTGGATAACCGGTATGGTGCGATAGCTGATGTAACCGACAATAACCATCATCAGGATGAAGTATATTTCCCTGGAAATAAGAACCCCATGTACCGCCTGGCCGTTTACAATTCCGTCAAATGGCATGGGAACGCCATGCAAATGAGCCAGATAAAGGAATAAAAGCCAGTTGAATACGGTAACAACGAAAAAGGTAAGATAGATAGCCCTGTTGTAAAGGAACTGCAGCAGAACGAGAGTTACAATTGCGATTCCGTACATATGTATTGCTTCTGCCGCGTACTGCCACTCGATATTCAACGCGTAATTGTAACGGGCATAAACTATAAGAGAAGTCGTGAGAAACGCGATAAACCAGGAAAGAAAAGTGGTGCTTTTACGCTGCTTTTTCCTTCTGTAGATGACGAATGCGAGATATGCGCAGAATGCGTAAGGAATAAAGGATTTAAGGATAATCAGTGTGCTGACGCCGGCAAGAAACTGAAATATCGAGGCGATTATGTCCATAAAGACAAGAGAAAGGAAGTATATCATGCTTCCCTTTATTTCGAGTATCTCTTTGGCGCTGTAGTAGTGTGTGTTCATGGCGTTCCTTTCGGTATTAAACAATGATGGCTATGGTTCAAGAAGCGCTCCAAACCGTCGCTGGAGCTCGCTTCGTGATCCGCTGTCGGTGATTGTTCCGAGCGCTGACGGTATCTGGGTAAAAAGGCCGCATTCCTTCATGAGAAGATAAAAAAACGACATTCGCGTATCGGCGCGTGAGTAGCCGATAAAGCTGAGCACGTTACCCAGTTCTACGAGGTCTTCCCGACCGAGATTTCCGCGAAGGACGATATTTTTCTCTTTCAGGAATGAAAGCGCTCCAGAAAGCGCCCAAAGAAGGTCCTCGGCGGTGATACGGTCCTCCCGTATGAGATCAAGCTTCGACAGATCGCCTTCAAGTATTTCCCGTGTCGTGATTTCGCGCGGGGAGGTGAGTTGTATGATGAAATCGCTTCCCGCGATTTCGCCGACAAGTGAAACGATAAGCTTTTCGAGCGCACCTCCGCGTTCGTCGTGAAGATGGCGAATGAGGTCTTCCTGTGTTTCGAGGCGGTAGGACTCTATCAACGCCTGTGAAACCTGGTGCCATCCGCGGGGGTTCGGATTGATGTTCGACTCGTCCCAGAGCCTGTCAGGGAAGAGGGTAATATAATGGATCACGGAAGGGTGTATCCGCTCCCCGTGGGCCCATCTGAGCCAGTCCTCGGCCGAGGGCTTCAGATGAAAAATCGCGAGCCTTCCGTCGAGCGCCGAGTCGTCAAATTCGGTTATGGTCGTGCTGTCCGCGTCGCCGAGGTTGCCCGCGAGCACAATGGCCGTCTTTTCGGGAAGAGAGTGCTCCCCGCAGGTGCCTTCGGTGATGATCTGGAAGAGCGTCTGAATTACGGTCGGGTGCGCGCGGTTGGATTCGTCAAGAAACCACAGAATCCCGTCGCTGCCTTCGGGAACTGTTTCCGGCGGGATAAACTTCGGGCGGTAGTAGATCATGCGTCTGGCCTCGTGATCGGGGACGGGGTAACCGCCGAGGTCGATGTTTTCCTTGAACGCGAGTCTTGTGTCAATGTAGAAATAGTTTTTTGACCGCGAGACCTGTTTCACGACGGCTGATTTGCCAACGCCGGGGTGGCCGACGATTTTTATTGCGTAGTTGACGCGGGAACGGGCGTCAAGATATCTCCTGATGATTTCCTCAAGCTCGCGAATGCTCACTTCAACCGGTTTTTTTTTCATGGTGTTGTTTCCGTACTCGCAACCTGGATTCTGTTATTTTGTGCTATTCGGCTGCTGCGTATCTGTAGCGCTTTCCTTGAGATTGAATTTTTTAAGAACGATTCCCTCCTGATAGACGGTCGCAGGCTTGATTTCGGCCTTGTCGAACACATGAAGCATCTTGTAGTTTTCGGGCAGGACGTTGGCGACGAGTTCCCTGATGCCCCGGCGCCTTGCAATCATGATAAGATAATCGAGCATAAACGTCGAAATCCCCTTGCCCTGAAACTGCTCGTCCACAACAAACGCCATTTCATAAACGTCTTCCTCGGGATAATACGCGTAGCGCGCTTCGGATATTATCGTTTCAACCCTGTTTTTCTCTATGACGCCGACTATTGAAAGGATCGTGTCGTAATCTATGTTGACATATTTCTGCATTTCGCGGTGCGGCATGATCGATACGCGCGCAAAGTAGCGCAGGTATTTCGATTCGTCTGAGAACTGGTAGAAGAGCCGCCTCATCTTGTCCTCGTCGGAAGGCTTTATCGGCCTGAATCTCACCTCGAGGTTGTCCTTGAACGTCTTGACCGTCTCAAGCTCGTGGGGATAGTTCGCCGCGTGTTTGCTTACGTAAATCTGGTCCTGGTAAACAAAGCCGTTAGCTTTTGCCTCTTCGAGGAGTTTTTCACGATGGTCAGGGTGGGCGATGTCAATCATCGCCATAGCGCGCTCGCGGATTGATTTTCCGAAGAGATTGGCGACGCCGTATTCGGTTACGACATAACGTGTGACGCCGAGGGTGGATCGGACCTGGTTCGCGTCTTCTTCCGAATGCGCGATCACAATGTTGCTGCGGCCGTCCTGGTCAATCGATTTGAGCGCTACTATTGCCTTGCCGTTTTTTGAAAAAGTGGCCGCAACCGCGAAGTTGAGCTTGCTCTCGTATCCCGAGAGAAGGTTGTCACCCGAGTAAAAGACCACGGATTCGCCGGATACATCTATCTTCTTGACGTTCATTATGCTGATCAGTTTGTTCACCCGCCGAATAAGGAAAGGGTTGGCAAGGCGCGCGATAGGATAAAACTCGACGCTTGGATTACGGTGCACGAATTGGTAAAGCTTTTTCGAGCCATAACAGTAACTTGTGGTTACAAGCCCGCCGTTGAAGCGGCTGCGGTCGAGGGCTACCGCTCCCGATTCGATCAGGTCAATGATCCAGTCTGACACCACGTGGGTGAGCACGCCGAGGTTTCGTTTGCTTCCGAGGTGATGCGCGATGGCGTCGAATATCCTGCCGAGGTGAAGGACTACCGTTGAGCCGTCCTGGATGAGGTTGGATATATGCCATCCGATCCGGTCCATCTCGGCGTCATACTCTTTCTTCTCCCGCTCCAGAAGGTCGGCGTCGCTTTCAACGACGTGATTTACCTGGTCGATGTGGATCATCGTCTCGCCGTAGGTAACCGGCATGTTCGGATTGATTTCAGCGATGACGATTGAAGCGTTTTTTATGATAATGTTGGCGACATCAACGGCAATGCCGAGGCTCAGGAATCCGCGTTCATCGGGAGGCGACGTCTGGACGATGGCGATATCTACGCCGACCGCGCCGGATGAAAGAATCATCGGTATTTCGATTAGGTTCGCCGGTATGAAGTCGACACTTCCCTTATGGAGCTCTTTGCTGATGCTTTCTCCGACGTTAAATGTTTTTAACCGGAACCTGCGGTTGGCGCTGCCTTCTTCAGTCGCGGGATAGTTGCCAAGCGTAATGAGCTGGATTATCTCGAGGTCCAGCAGGTTCGGGTGTTCCGATCTGAGCATCGCACCGATTGTCTTTAAGGGAACTGCCGGTCCGCTGCTGATAAAGATCCGCTGTCCGGGTTTAATCATTTCAAAGACCTTCTCGACGGGTATGAGCTTGCCGTCATAACAATCGGGTCCGGTTTCCGGTGTTGCGTTGGCCCTGGTCTTTTTTCTGTCTCGAAGCAGCATGTCGTTATCCGATTTATCCTTTCGTTTTATCTTGATTCAGTACGGTGGGCATTTTCTGATACTATTATGAAAAAGTTCTTATTTCAATTATTATTTGCGTGCGTCACTATTATTCTTACCGCATCGCGGCAGGTTCTCAAATTAAATTTGATCCAGGATGCGGTGCATGGTCTTATATGTATGCGTATGGTGGTATCCCCTATATCAAAAAAGGAGGAAGGACCATCGCTTCGCCTTCGTTTTACCCTATTGATAAAAAATGATTTATGATTCATTGTATTTGTGTATCAAATCTGTAATGTATTCAGTGACCGAAGCGTCGCCGAGGGTCTGATTGTTCTCACTGTCTCCCCAACCGGCATGCCGGAGCCGCGAAAAGCAAGCGGAGCCCGGGTACAGTTCCGCATTCACCTGCAAATAAATATTGAAAATATAATAAGATGGTAGGGGGATGTTATGCCAAAAAAAATACGTTACGATGACAAGCCGTGGTTAAAGTTTTACGACGAAGGGGTTCCCGCTAAAATAAAGTATCAGGAACTCTGTATTCCGGACCTTCTTGAGAATTCCGCAAAAGAATTCCCGGACCATACCGCGCTTATATTTCAGGGGTATAAGGTCTCGTACCGCGAACTGAGAGAAATGGTATACCGCTTCGCGACATGCCTTGCTTCGTTTGGCGTAAAAAAAGGCAGCGCGGTGGCAATCCTTCTTCCGAATATGATTCCCACTGTTGTCGCGTATTACGCCGTTCAGAAGCTCGGCGCGATAGCCGTAATGAACAATCCTCTTTACACCAACCACGAACTCGAATACCAGTTCAATGATTCCGGATCGGTGGTACTTGTGACGATCGATCTCCTTGCAAACAGGATGATTGAGCTGCGGCCGAAGACAAAGATCAAGCAGATCGTCTATACTTCGCTCGGGGACTATTTGCCATTCCCCAAAAGCCTTATATTCCCGCTTATAGCAAAGAAGAAAGGCCTCGCTGCGGATGTGAATCCCGCTCAGGACGTGTACGCGTGGAAGGACTGCATCGCCAATTTCAGTCCCAATCCTCCCGAAGTGAAGATTAAATGGGAGGATGTGGCGATTTATCAGTATACCGGGGGAACAACGGGCGTTTCTAAAGGCGCGATGCTCACGCATAAAAACCTTACCTCGATGGTGCAGATGTACGCGTCGTGGTTTAAGTCGGAGCGCGGTAAGGAGATCGCGATGGCATCGCCTCCTATTTTCCACATCCTCGGCATGTCGGCTGCCATGAATCTTCCGATCTATCAGGGCTGGACGGACGTGCTCATTCCCAAACCTCAGGCAAAAGAGCTTCTTGAAGCGATAAGGAAGTATCGCCCCACGATGTCTCCGCTCGTGCCGACGATGTATATCGGAATGCTCGAACATCCGGACCTCAAGAAGACCGATCTGACCTGTTTTAAACTCATAACTTCCGGCGGCTCGTCGCTTCCGGTCGAGATACTGAGCAAGTTCAAAGAGCTAACCGGGGTTGATATAAACGAAGGCTTCGGAATGACCGAGACTTCGCCGCAAACCCACCTGAATCCTTTTTATGGGTTGAAAAAACCAGGAAGCATCGGCGTACCGTATCCGGACACCGACGTGAAGATCGTGGATATAGAGACCGGCAAAAAGGAGATGCCCGTGGGCGAGGCCGGCGAGATGATCTTCCGTGGCCCGCAGATCACCAAAGGGTATCTCAAGAAGCCTGAAGAAACCGAAAAGGCGATCAGGAACGGATGGCTTTACTCGGGCGATATCGCCTATATGGATGAAGACGGATATTTCTATGTCGTGGACCGCAAAAAGGATCTCATTATCTCGAGCGGATACAACGTATATCCTCGCGATGTCGAAGAGGTATTCTATCAGCATCCGGCGATCAACAAGGTCGCGGTAATAGGAATCCCTGACAAGAAGCGCGGTGAAAACGTTAAGGCGTTCGTAACCCTCAAGGAAGGACAGAAGGCGACGTCGGATGAGCTCATGAAGTTCTGCCAGGAGCGGCTGGCCAAGTATAAGTGGCCTGTCGAGATCGAAATTCGCGACGCGCTTCCCGAATCAAACGTCGGCAAAATACTCAAGAAAGAACTTCGCGCCGAGTTAGCGCCAAAGGCTGCAGGAAAGAAAAAGTAATAGATTAACGTGATTCCCATTGACGCCCGCCGGGATGATTCCGGCGGGCGTTTTAACATGTGCATAATTCCTACCTTTCGCACTCCCGAAGAGCCGGGAACTGAAATAATACTTTACTAATACAGGAGTATGTGAATTTCTCGACATATACATACGTTATAAATATGTAAAGGGTAATGATGTGGAGCATTTTCTGAAAATGATCGCGACGGTTACGGGGGGGATAGGCATCATTCTCCTCGGCATGGTGCTTATGACCGACAGCCTTAAATCACTGAGCGGCGACACCATGAAGAAAGTACTCTACCGCCTTACGAGTAATTCGGTCATCTCTGTCCTTTCCGGAGCCGGATTTACCTCTCTCATCCATAACTCGAGCGCAGTAATCCTCGCAACAGTCGGTTTTGTCGGCGCCGGCCTTCTCAGTTTCACCAGCGCGATCGGTGTAATACTGGGCGCCAATCTCGGCACGACGAGCACCGCGTGGATCGTGGCTATCGTCGGATTCAAGTTTCATGTCGGGATCATTACCCTGCCTTTCGTAGCGGTCGGTGCGCTCATGAAGCTTTTTTCAAAAGGTAAAAAAGCGACAATAGGGATGGCGATCGCAGGTTTCTGTCTTCTCTTTGTGGGGATAGATATCCTTCAGGAGGGGATGCGTTTCCTTTCACAATACATCAACCTCTCGGGATTCACCGTCGGCTCGGTTCTGGACGAGCTTGTCCTCGTGGCGGTAGGGATTGTCATGACTGTCGCGCTTCAATCCTCGACGGTGGCGGTGGTTACTACGATTACCGCGCTCAATGCCGGAACGATCACCCTTGAGCAGTCAGCGCTCCTTCTGATCGGCCAGAACATAGGAAAATTTTATTACGGGATCCTCGCTTCAATAGGGGCCTCGAATACCGCGCGTCAGACCGCGCTGGTGCATATCCTGTTTAATGTCGTTACCGGTGTCGTGGTTTTTCTGATTCATGATTGCTTTACTCTTTCTGTGGTGTCGGCATGCAGGTATTTCGGCGCCGTTGATCCCGCAATTGTACTATCCGCGTACCACACCGCCTTTAATCTTTTTGGTATTGCGATGGTGCTTCCGTTCGGAAAATATATCGAGAAGCTCGTGAAAACGATCATAAAACCGAAAGTGTCGGTGCTGACCAAAAGACTTGACTTCCGGATCGCCAACGTACCTTCGGTGGCAATAGAAGCTGCGAGATTCACCATCGCGGAGATCGCGGCGCTTGTTCTTCTTGCAATGAGAGAGCTTGTGCTCGCTGAAGTCCCGTATCCGAAGATACTGGAAAAAATAGATGAAGCGGACGAGGCGTTGATCCATACGAGCGAGTTCCTCGCAAATGTGCGGTCAGAGCCTGACGCCTCGTTTGTTTACAGCCAGCACATAGACGTACTTCACGCCACCGAACATCTGAAGCGGCTTGCGGAGGCGTGCAGGGAGGCCGAAACCGTTCGTACTACCGCGCATACTCCGTATCTTCGGCAACTTGCTCTCGATCACCTTGCCGAGATTGACGCGACGATAATGTGGCTCCAGGAAAAACGCGGAAAGGCCCCCACGGAATCTGTTGAGCATATATCATCACAATTCGCTGAAGTGCGGAAACAGATGAGAAATGATATTCTTGATAAAACGGCTCACAGCGAAATTCAGCCGGATGTTGCGTTCAGCCTGCTTGAAGCGATGCGTTGGCTTGATAGACTTGCATATCATGTATGGCGCGCGATATATCACCTGTCAAGCACCGGCACGTCTTGAAACGGGTTGTCTGCTCGCGGGTTGCGCTTAATCAATAGGGGAAAATCCCATATAAAAAAAATATATTGTACTATACGATAATGCCATCATTGCCCATTGACTGAAAGCGCTCAATATGGATAAAGTATTAACGTAGATTTCTTAAGCGTAACTTTATCCAATATTGAAATATGTATGCTTCTCATGCCCATGGGCGGCATACATATTTTCCTTTTTTACAAGCCTGCCTGTTTATTTAAAATCTTAAATTTTCAACGAGTTGATTTCAGGATAAGTGATTCAGCGACGCCACCCACGTCTTTCATTATGGACATGATTTTCTTCGTGCTGAGGTCGGGGAGTTTATTGTAGGCTACTACGATACCGGTAAGTGTAGCGAAAAGAAAACGCGCCGCCAGCCTTCTATCGCCCGTGAAATGAACTTTTTCCAGTGCTTCCTGAAGTACGTCAAGCGATCTTCCCATTACTGGTATGATCTTTCGTGAAGACTCACGCTTGAAATTCCCCTGTGACATGAGAATTGTCATCATTCTGAAGTAAGAATCATTTTCGGCTATAAAAGTAATGAATGTTTCAACGACTTTTCGGATGCTCGATTTTGAGTCTCCTTTTGAGATGCTTTCGGATATGAGTTCATTGAGGCGTATCTGGTTCCTCATTACAATCTCAGTGAACAATGCTTCCTGGTTCGGAAAATAACGATAAATGGATGAAGGAGCCATACCGGCTTCCTTTGCGATTTCCCTCATGCTCGCTTTATCGAAAGGTTTGGTGGCAAATACCCGTTCCGCGGCGTTTATGATAAGCGTGATGCGCGCCTCTCGTTCCTGCGTTTTCAGTGTTTTAAGAGTAGTTTTTTCTTTCATCGAAATTCCGGTTCTAATCAGGTTTGATGATGGTATAGCTGTCCATCGTCAGGCATGAGTGCATTATCGCAACATGCTTACAGGAAAGCAAGAATAAAAATGGGAAATGTGTTTGACAAAAAGAACAATGTTCTCTTGCATGATGACAATTCGCGTTTCGGGGCGATGTTCTGTTTTGGTTTGAAATCCTTGTCCGGGTTTCCGTGAATTGCGGGACGAGGGGTGTCTAAATAATACTATTGTGGGGGAGCGTATGTATAATCAGCTGGACTATAATAAAAATACAGTTCTGGATATTCTCAGGCTGGGAGCAGAAAAGTATTCAGATAAAACCCTTCTGAGAAGACGGATAGATGGTGAATGGATAGACTGGTCGTGGAATAAAATAAAAACACAGGTTGATTGCCTCGCATCATTTCTGATTGATTTCGGACTTAACGCAGGTGAGATCGTTTCGATATATTCTGAAAACCGCCCCGAGTGGGTTGTAAGTGATTTTGGTTCACTCTCATGCGGTGCCGTAAATGCGGCGATATATCCGACTAATTCAGCGAAAGAAGCTGCGTATATTATTAATGATTCCCGATCTAAAGTATGCTTCTGCGCCGGAAAATTCCAGGTTGATAATCTTCTCGCGGAAAAAGAGAAAATGCCTTCTCTTCAATTGATTGTGGTGTTTGATGATGTCAAGTATGACGATCCGATGATCATGACATTCAGCGAGGTGCTCGAAAAAGGGAATGCAAAACTGAACCGGTCGGCTATCGAGGAAAGAATTAAAAACATCAAAAGTGACGATGTTATGACACTTATCTATTCTTCTGGAACAACAGGAGACCCCAAAGGAGTAATGCTCACACACCGGAATATCATGTTTATTTCAATCACGTTCGACAGGCAGGAAAAGCTTCCCAATGGCTTCGTCCATCTGTCGCTGTTGCCTCTTTCCCATTCGGTCGAGCGCACGATGGACTACTACTCGGTGATGATGTCGGGTGCAACCATCGCCTATTCCCGTGGTACCGAGTATTTCGCCGAAGACCTGAAGGAGATACGGCCTGAGTGCAGCATTTATGTTCCCCGTGTATTTGAAAAACTCTATAACGGGATTCTTGCAAAGGTACGAGAGGCACCTGAGAAAAAACAGAAAATATTCGCATGGGCGACATCTATTGCGACAGCCGCGGCGCCATATTTCATGTCGAATAAGCGTTTACCGATAGGTTTGGCGTTCAAATACGCTATCGCCAATAAACTTGTTCTGTCCAAGCTCAAAGAGGCAATAGGTCTTGACAGGACTATAACATGGGGGGCGGCGGGAGCGCCCCTTGCAAGAGATATTCATGATTTCTTCTGGGGGCTCGGGGTCCAGGTGAGGAAAGGGTATGGACTTACAGAATGTTCGCCGGTAATCGCGGTTGACGGCTCTCCAACGATTCTTCCTGTTAAGTCGGATGGATGGATAACGCCGTTTCCCGAAACCGAAGTGAAAATCGCGGAAGACGGTGAGATCCTGGCACGGGGGCCGCAGATCATGAAGGGGTATCTCAACAAACCTGATGCCACCAGGGAGATGTTCACTGAAGACGGATTCATTAAAACTGGCGATATCGGCATACTTGATGATGACGGTTACCTGAAAATAACCGACCGCAAAAAGGATATCATTGTAACGGCTGGAGGGAAGAATGTTGCGCCGCAGGTTATCGAGAACACCTTTCTGTCTAACCCGTTCATTGAACAGATGGCGATAATTGGCGACGCACGAAAATATATTGTCGCACTTATCGTTCCCGGTTTTGAAACGCTGGAAAAATGGGCGGCAGAGATTGGAATTCCCGCAACTGACCATGATGTGCTGGTTAAACATCCGGAGGTCTTAAAGAAATATCAGACGATCGTTGATGAGATTAATCAGAACTTCGGAAGGGTGGAGCAGATAAAGAAATTCACCCTGCTGGCGCGTGAAATGACTCAGGAGTCAGGAGAACTCACGCCCACACTTAAGCTCAAGCGGAAGGTTGTTGCGCAACGCTATAAGGATCTAATCGACGCCATGTATGTTGAATAACATGCTTTAAAAAGAGGTTTTTGGCGCAGGGGATGGTTTTTCAAAATGTTCATAATCTTTGAAATGACTTGATTAATTATTGATGATAGTTATATTTGGATATATACTATCTGCACAACTGATTCGATTCGCAGCCCATTCCTGCGGGAGGTAGTTCATAATCTGCGGGACAAGTCGATCAATCACAATAAAAATAAAATAAATCATTTGAGGTGAAGGTATGATTCTTCTAAACCCGAAGAAGTACGACGTGGATTTTCCGGATGAAAAAACCAGGAACCTTATGCGTAAGACCATTGAGTTCTTCGAAAACAAGGGGCTCAAGAAGGTGAAAGAGGATTTTCACAACCGCACATGGCCGAAAGATTTTGTTGATTTTTGCAAAAAGGAAAAGGCGTTTGCGATACTGATGACGCCGAAAGGATATGGCGCTTCAGATTCAAGGTGGGATACACACCGTTTGTATCAGTGGGCCGAAATCATGGGTTTTTATGGCATCGCGTACTGGTACGTGTGGGATGTGTCGCAACTGGGGCTCTGTCCGATTTGGATGGGCAGCAACGAGGAAATCAAGCATAAGACAGCAAAACTTCTCGAGGAAGGTGAAGTGTTCGCGTTCGGTCTTTCGGAGAAAGAACATGGCGCGGATATTTACTCCAGCGACATGATGCTCTATCCGCAGGGCGACGGCACCTATAAAGCTAATGGTGATAAATATTATATAGGGAACGGAAACGAGGCCGCGCTGGTCTCTACTTTCGCAAAAGTTGCAGACACCGGTGAATATGTTTTCTTCTGCGTTAATTCAAAACATCAGAACTATGAGTGTGTACAGAACGTCGTTGCCCACCAGAACTACGTTTCCGAATACGCGCTCCACGATTATCCGATAACTGACGCCGACATCACCGAGAAAGGGCCCAAGGCGTGGGACAATATGCTCAATACGGTTAATGTCTGCAAATTCAACCTCGGACCTGGCGCGGTCGGCATATGTACGCACGCGTTTTACGAAGCTATGGATCACGCCGCGAACCGCAACCTGTACGGTAAATTCGTAACCGATTTTCCCCATGTGAAACAGATGTTTACCGATGCGTATCTTCGGCTTGTCGCGATGAAGCTTTTCAATCTTCGCGCTGTCGATTATATGAGGACTGCTTCAAATGACGACAGGCGCTATCTTCTTTATGATCCTCTCTGCAAAATGAAAGTCACCCGCGAAGGCGAAGAGGTGATTAACCTCCTCTGGGATATTATCGCGGCAAAAGGATTCGAGAAGGAGCCGTATTTCGAAATGGCGACCCAGGAAATCCGGATGTTCCCGAAACTTGAAGGTACGGTTCATGTGAACATGGCGCTCGTAGTCAAGTTCATCACAAACTATTTCTTCAATCCGGGAGAGTTTCCGGTAATACCCAAAATGACGGGAGACCAGAATGACAGCTTTCTTTTCGATCAGGGACCAACTAAGGGCCTCGGTAAGATACAGTTCCATGATTATAACATCGCTTATAACAGTCTCGATCTTCCGAATATCAAGGTGATCAAGGAACAGATCAAATCATTCAAGGAATTCCTTGCAAAAGCGACTCCTACAAAAGAGCAGGGTGAGGATATCGATTACCTCCTCGCGATGGGCGAGCTCATGACGGTTGTTGCGTATGGGCAGCTGATCATCGAAAACGCCAAAATCTATAAAGTCGAAGACGATATCATTGATATGGTTTTCGATGTGCTTGTGCGGGATTTCTCGAAATACGCGCTTCAACTCTACCAGAAAAAGAGCAACAGCGATCTCCAGAAGGAAATATGCCTCAAGATGATCAAAAATCCGGTCGTCGACCAGGCGAAATTCGACCGCGTATGGAAGAACCATGTGTACGCGCTCAAGGGTCAGTACAAAATGAATGACTGATTGTGAATCAGGTGCAAAGAGACCGGCGAGAGCCGGTCTCTTTCTTTAATTCCGGACGATTGTATCCGGATCACGCGTGGAACTTGAATGAGACCCTGACTTTCGCCCGATAGGCGGTGACTTTCCCGTCAGCGATTATCATATCAAGCTCTTTGATTTCAGCCACTCTTAGATCATCAAGTGATTTAGACGCGACTTCGACTGCATTTTTCGCGGCTTCCTCCCATGACGTCGTACTTGTTCCGATAAGCTCAATTACTTTATATACGCTTTCCATATCCCCCTCCTTGTGAAAGATATCAGAATACAGCATGATATCTTTTCATGATGATCATTCAGTCTCGTGCCCAAACCTCACAATCAAAGCACTGACACCCCATCATTATAATGATACTATCTGTTGAAAGAAGGGTCAAAAATTAACGCTTACGGTCACGATGATTGATTGTTTTTATCTTTACTGTAAACAATGACAGGTGTATGTTAGGGCAAAGGTAGATTATGAAGCTTCGTAGCATACTAATAGAATTAATGGCGGTAACTTCGCTTGCAGTCGGTTCCGCCTTTACGGTTTCAGCTTCGGAATACGTGCAGGGGCATTCCGGATCAGGAGATGGAGTGAATCTGATGCCCTCGATAGGTCTTGGCATCGATTACGAGTGGTTCGCGCCGAACAGGTATGATTATTCTTCCATATTGCGAAGGGCCGTCGATGTGACCATTCTGCGATACAACGGAATTTTCGCTTCGTTTCTGGTGAGCGAAGAGACACTGTTCTATAATGCGGAAGGGTTCGGAAATTATCCATATAAGATTAAGTATACTATGGATTATGTCAATGCCGGTTATGAATTTCATAACTCCTCGCTCAGTGTTGTGGTTGATCATATCTGTCATAATGTTATAGACCATTCGGAAAATACCGACGCGATGCAGCTTCGCTGGTATGGTGTGGGCATAAAATGGGAATCGTTCGGTATGCGCACAGGGCGAAAAGATGAGAATATACGCTTTACCACATATACGACGTTCGATTGGCTCTATTCGTTCCAATTTATGCTGTATGCGGGAAGAAAGCTTTATGTTGAGGAGTTCCTGTATGATGAAATTCTGCGCGGCGTGTCCAGGTTTGATATCCTCAGATGGTATAACATGGTTCCGTACCTCGAACTATCGCTTCAGGGCCTTGTCGATAACAGGATGCGGGTGGATATATCCGTGGAAGCGGGGATGCGGCTGAGGCTATCACATGTCAATCTGATTCCATACGTTCGATATATGCGCATGCATGATTCAGAACTGTATAAAGATCGCGCTGCCGATTTTATGGTTGCCGGAATGTCGGTGGAGTCCTTACTGGGTGAGGGGCAGTGGGGATCGGCGCCTCGCGGGACGGGGGGAAATAATTCATCTCCGCAAATGCATCTATCCGGCGGATACGCGAAATATTACGGCAGCAATTACCTCGGTTACCAGACTGATATCGGGATAGGTCTTGATGTCGTGCGGATACAGGATTTTCTGGTATTCGGATCATCCAGGTTGAAGCATGATTCAACGGCGGAAGCAAACGCCCTGTATCCCCGGTATATCGAGTATTCCTTTGATGGCGGAATCGAGTATGACGCGCCGTGGGATCTCTTCGCCCGTGCGTGGTACTCGCATGAACGCCGCCACGACGGCAACACCTACCGTGGCGGCACCGAGACCGCGGACATGGCCGGCGTCTCCATCGGCACGATCGGCATTAAGCCGGGATTTTCGAACGCGCGCATTGGCCGTGAGGAGTTTGAGCGCGCGGGATTCCTTAACAATGTAGAGTTGCTTTTCTCGATCGGATGGATTTTTCATGATACGTTCTATCCGTACGATCTTGACATCCGCGCGCGCATGCGATGGGATGTGTTTATCTGGGAAAAGCTGATCCCCTATGTAATGCCGGACATTCATTATTTGAGGGGGGATATATCCGACATCGAATATGGAATTGAACCCGGCGTTCGGATGATTGCCGGTTTTACGGTGATGCTGTATTACCGCTATGAATACCGCGTGAATATAGACAGGGTCGGCGGGATGGATGAAAGGCACCATCTGATCGGGATCAGGCTCGAGATTTAATATGATGACCGCGCGCGGCAGGATACATTCCTATCGGCGGATGGCGCGGATACAGAGCGCGGAGAGAGAAAAGGCGATGAGATACGAAGGAAATGTTTTCAGGCCGTTCAGCGAAGCGAACAGCTATCTGCTGCAATGCACGATCGGGTGTTCGCATAACGCGTGTACCTTCTGCGGAATGTACAAGTCGGTGAAGTATCGCGTGCGCGGGATAGATGAGATAAAAGAAGACATAAAGATGGCAAAAGACTACTACGGCGATGTTGATAAAGTGTTTCTCTGCGACGGTGACGCGATATCGATTGAAACGCCGGTACTGCTTGAAATACTGGCGTTGCTTCGGTCGGCATTTCCTTCGCTTCGTCATGTCGGAAGTTATGTAGGGCCGCAGAGCACGCTGACAAAGAGCATGTCGGAGCTTGCCGCGCTGCGGGCAGCTGGATTGACGAAGGCGTACCTCGGGGTTGAAACAGGCGACGACCGCCTTCTCAAAGAGATCAACAAGGGTGTAACCGCCGATGAAATGCTTCAGGCGGGACAGAATCTGGAGAATGCGGGAATCAACCTCTCGTCGATGGTGCTCCTCGGGCTTGCGGGGAAGGGAGCGCGCTCGCGCGAGCACGCCCTCGCCACGGCCGAAATCACCAATAAAATGAAACCTCACTACCTGGCGGCGCTCACGGTGACGCCTGTGCCCGGAACGGTGCTGTACAGGAAAGTCGAGCGGGGTGAGTTCGAACTGCTGGACCCGTTTGAGACGCTTGAAGAGATGAAAACGATATTCGAGAACCTGACTGTGGACAACCTGAAATTCGTAGGCGTTCACGCCTCGAACTATCTTCCCGTCAACGGGACGCTTCCGCGCGATCGCGAAAAGATGATAGAAACGGTAGATCGCGTCCTTCGCGAGCGGGATGAACGGCTGCTCCGGCCGGAATCAATGCGTGGCCTGTGATTCTCGGCGCAGGTTATGATGCGTATTCGTTTTTAATTCTGTCAAGCACCGCCTGCTCTTCGGGCGTGATGGTCGAATCGGCCAGCGCGGCCTTTTCCATCATATCGATGATCTTCTTCCGTTTCTTCGCTTCCTCTGGCATGCGGATCACGAGCCTGCCGTTCCTCGCCATCTGAAAAAGAGGTTCTATCCGGTCGGGGCTGTATCCCCACCTGCGCGCAAGGCCGTTCGTGAATTCGCGCTCATCATCCGAAAAGACGCCGTCCGCTGCCATTACAACCATGACGTTGTTGAACGCGTAATCGCGCACGTCGTACAGCTTGTCGATCAGCGCGGGATCTATTTTATATTCGTAATTGTCTGCATTCTCATCCCGATAACTCTCGTACTCGGAGAGGTCCATGAGGCCTGTGATGATCCATTCAGCGCCGGTGCTGTTGTACGGGGTCCCGCAGTAGGAGCAGTTGATCGACAGGGAGTTTTCTACAGGCGCGCCGCAGCTCGGGCAGCTGTGGGCGTAAAGCGAGCCTTTGCTTTCAGCGGATTTTATGTCCCTGCTCATGAGAAGCACTTCCGTTTTTGAAACGACGACAGGATCGATCTTTTCGGGCCGGCCGGAAGCGAGGCGCACGCGCTGATACGAGGATTTGACCGCGATAGAGAGAATGTTTTTGTTGTCGGAGCGGGATATCCCTATGAGCGTCACGTCGTTGAGATATATCCGGTTGTAGGCGACATGATTGCCGTCCATCATCGATTTGATTTTCTCAAAGACATCGTCGTTGACGAACCGGCGCATGACGGATGGGTCATTGAGCGCCATCGCGGTGATAATCTGCAGATAACCGTTACTCGCTTTGTCCTCAACAAGCTGTACGGAAAAATTTTCGTCCTCGTCGATAATCCGCCTGATCTTTTCAGTGATCTCGGCCGACTTTCGAAGGCTGTGGTGCCGGTTTATGTAATCGTCGGCCTGGGTGATCTCGGAAAGCACCCAGTCGTATTCCCCGGAGTTCGTAAGCGTGCCGCACGACCCGCAACGGGCCACTTCGCCCATGTTTTCAGGCAGGGGGGATCCGCAGTTCGGGCAATCATGCGTGAGATAAATGTCCTTCTTCGGGGCGCCGCGCTTTTTAAGGAACGACCAGTATTCGACGAATTCCTCACTCCCTCCCGAGTTGAGCGAGGAGTCTATTTCGCTTTTGAAATGATCATTGATCGTGGCGTGTATGGCGACATGGGCGATGTCGTAGAGGCCGTCGGTTTCAATCCTGTCAGGGTATATGTTGTGTACCCTGATGTCCTTAAGGGTATTTTTCTGTTTGAGGAGACGCATCATCGTGAACTGGGTGTTGAACCGCTGGTATACGCCGTCGGATATGAAGCGCCGGACCTGAGAAATGTCCTGCGCCTCCCACGCTTTCTGGATATCGATGAAGGCCTTGCGAACATTCTCCTTGAACGCGAATTCATCGAAGTCGGGATTATTCTTTTTGAACTCATCATAGCCGTGTACTTTTGCGGTCGGCTTCCCGTCGGGAAGTCTGTTGAGTATCGTCTGTTCGCGCACCTTTTTGCGGGTGAAGTAGGAAAACAAAAGAAAACCGCCGATCAGAAGTCCAATAACGATGATATTCAGAGGAAAGGGCAGTTCGAATAAAAGACGGATTATTATATACACAAGATATCCGAGTCCGTCACCGCCGCCGTCGCTGCCGTGGCTGCTGTGGAAATCGCCGCCTGCGCCGCCGGCCCGCGCGTACAGCGCTGTTGCGCCTATTGCGAAAAAAGCGATGATCAACAGGAAGAAAAGCATGCTTCTCTTTTTCACGGGAATACCTCGTTGGAAAAATAGCCGTTTGGCGGCCGGATGAGAAGGATATCTCTATCGCATTCCCGGAGTGCTGTCAATAACAAATGAAGCGGCAGGGGATTATTGCATGCTGCCTTTAGTCGACGTGGTCTTTGCGTAAATCCCGCCGCGTGAGGTCCATTCGATTTCAACGGTGAGCCAGACAGGGGATATCGCGCTGAAAAGCGCCCCGGCTATCTCCTCGGTGACAAATTCCTGCCAGCAGTGGAGGTTTCGCCATGCGCGGAGATATTCGCGGACCGATTTGCTTTCGAGAAGACTGTCGCCCGGTTTGTAGGTGATGCGAAGGGTTCCCTGATCGTGACGATCAGATACGGGGCAGATGCTCTGAAATTCAGGATATACCCATTCGACAATCAGGTTGTGTCCCTTTACGGGAATGGTGTCAAAGATATAGTTTTCGGGCTTTTCGGTTTTAGCCGATGCCGCCGAAGAATAATCAGTCATTACAATCCTCCGATACAGATGAGCGGATATGATCGTTGCCATATTGATTTAATGCAAGTAGAATAAGCCCATAGATCGATGGATACAGCAAAAACCTTTATCTGTTCAGATATATCATGAATCTCCCGGGAAAAGAGCGGCCTGAATCGAATAATATTATCCTCAATCAGTTTTTTTAGTTGTGATTATCGAACATATTATATAATTTCGTATAATAATCCGAATGAGCCCGCTGTAGAGTAATCATGACTAATCGGGGATGGTGCCGCCTGTGAACGCATCGATAAAAAAAGTATTTAACATGGTTTTCCTCGACAGGAGCCAGTATCCTGAGACCTATCTGGGCGAGCTCCATTATCAGTCGAGCAGGGTGATACTTCCTGCGACTTTTATATGCATTTTTGTGTGGATAGGATATATACCGGTTGACGCTCAATTATGGCCCGGGGAACCGCTCATCAGGTTTCTCAGAATAGGAATGACGATAGTTTCCTTAATCCTCTTCATCCTGCAGTTCTTTACGTTTTTCAAGAAAAGGAGCATGTGGCTCCTCGCCGCTCTCGGTTTTTATCTCGAGGGGGCGACCGGAATGCTTACCGGCCTCACGAAAGGCGATGCCGTATACATCGCGGGATATGTTTTTGTTCTTGTGCTTCAGATCGTCGCGCCAATGAGAAAACGACTCCTGTGGGCAATGACAACAGTATCGCTCATGCTTTTCTTCGGATTCGGCATCAGCCGGGGAATGGAATTCAGCACGGTGAGGGCAAAATACACGTTGAACGATCTCGTCGCGGTATCGGCGTTTGTGTATGTGTTCATATATGTGCTTGAGCGCATACGGAACAGGAGCTGGCAGAACTCGATCAAATTGGAAGAACAGACGCTTCAGTTCCAGCGGGATAAAGAGCGTACCGACACGATCGTCAGGGAGTCGAGGCGTGTTGTTGTGAATGTGCTGGACGCGCTCGATGTGCTCAATAACTTTTCGAGAGAAATCGACAGTACTATATCAGAGCAACTGCAGTTGTTCAATGGCAGCAAGGAGTCGGGAAAGAACATATTCAAGTCATTCCGGCAATTGAAATCCGAGACTGAAAAGCAGCTCGAGATAAGCAACAAGGGAACCGAGCTTACGGCGAACCTGAGAAATGAGCTCAAACAGACGGCGGGAACGGGCAGCAGGGCGCGCGAGGAAGCCGATAAGATCAAGTTGCTTTCGGATGATTGCGATATGAAACTTCGCAACGCCGGTAATGTGATTGAAAAGCTTAAAGAGGAATCAACGAAGATCGAGGAAATCTCGCATACGATCAATGACATCGCGGACCAGACAAACCTTCTCTCGCTCAATGCCTCGATCGAATCCGCCCGCGCCGGCGAGCACGGCCGTGGATTTGCGGTCGTCGCCGAGGAAATATCCAAGCTGGCTGACAAGAGTATCGCCTCGGCAAAAGAGATCGGCCAGATCATCCATCTGTCTGTTGAGAGAATCGGCAGCGCATCGATGCAGATGAAAGAAACCTCGCTCGCGCTGAAGGATATAATCGGGTTTGTTGACAATAACAGGAACTTCCTGAAAGATTTTGAAAATATCGCCGCTTCACAGGATCGCGACGTGCAGACGCTTATCAGCCATCTCGACTGGGCGCGGGATTTCACGAGCTACATTAACGAGATCGCCGAACAGGGTGAACGTGAGCTCACTAATTCGGCGGGCATGCTCGGGAAAATAGAGGAGTTTTATTCGGAGCTTAAAAGGATGTCGGACAGCCTTGCGTCGATATCAAAAAACCTTCACGCAAATATTAATCGCCTGGAAACCACGCTCTCGGGTCCGAAAGGCGAAGGATGATGTTATCCGTCCGCATGACTGAAGAAATGCGTGCCGTTCGGATTATAAAGTGTTCTGAGCCCTCCGGGAACAATGCTCACATCGAACCTTGAATTGAAGTACATCTCGCCGTCAAGGTGCGCCGGGACCTCAATGCCGAAGTCGAATATTATCCTGCCGGTCTGATGGTAATGAAACATTGTGTTCGAAAGATGTGTGCCCCTCAGTACCGAGAGAAGACCCTCTACGCGGCGGAAAAAAGAGACATCGTCGACAATGCAGATGTCGAGCAGGCCGTCGTCGGCAATGGCTCTCGGCGTCAGGAAAAACCCGCCGGCCAGCCTCCTTCCCACGGCGATGGTGTTGAGAAATGTCTTTTTGTGAAATGAAGATCCGTTCATGCTGATGTCGACCGCCCGGTCACGGTATAAGACCAGCGTTTTGATCACATGCCACATGTATTTGGTTTTTTTTCCTGAAAATACGGCCGGGCCTTTTCTGCTTCGGTAATTTTCGTAAGCTACCTGCGCGTCAAATCCCAATCCCATGCCATTGACAAAGTAGAGGTCGTTGCATTTTCCTAAATCCATTGAAACTGTGTGTTTTTCAAAAAGGGTATGCCAGTCCTGTTCGCTGAAACGCTCAGGAAAGCCCAGAATGCTGATGAAGTCGTTACCGCTGCCGGCCGGTATGGATGCAAAAACAGACTTTTTCTGGCCGGCAAGGCACTGGATAATCTCGTGAGCTGTTCCATCACCTCCGACCGCGACTACGAAATTGAAATGTTTGTTGAGATACTCGCGAGCGAGCTCTGTTGCGTGGCCCTTGGCCTTCGTGATGGAGATATCGGCTTCAATGCCATGCCTGGTGATAGCGGCACGGATCTCATCGATGTACCTTCCGGCAAAACCGTTCCCTGCGACAGGGTTGATAATAAAAGCCCACCGTTCACTCCGTTTCATGCGCCACCTCGTCCATGAGCCTGGAAAGTTAGTACGGGCAAATCCGCGATAGTATAAAGCATGTATTGAAGTGAATCAACAAAAAAAAGTAATCACGAAGGAATACCTGTCATATTGTAACATGTATATATTATATGATATTGTATACCATATAATTAGTATTTAAAACACTGATATATGGTACATATTTAAAATATATATTATAAATATATATGTTATAATAATAATGAGAATAAATGTATAATAAATATAAAATTTTGCACCTTTATGTATTGACAGTCGCTTCCGGTGGTGTTAGGTATTATGATGATAAACTAATACACAGTTATCTTACCGCTTTTGACAGATAAAAACAAAGGAGGGTTGCAATGAAAAATCAGGCAAAGAATGATCTCTGTAATCAAAGGTATAAGGATCTGCTGCCGAACATGGCGGACTATGTGGCTCTTTATGCCAAAAAGTTCCCCAAAAATCTTGCGATTATTGAGCATAATACGGGTGAGAAAATAACCTGGAAACAGTTCAATACATCCGTTTCCGCCTTCGCTGCGAAGCTCCTGGCAATCGGACTGAAAAAAGGGGACATCGTGGCGACAAGCCTGCCTTTGCTCAAAGAGCATGTTTATCTCATGTACGCGTGCTACCGTATCGGGGTCGTTATCGCTCCGCTCGATCTGCGTCTCAAGGCTGGAGAGATACAGTACTGCATGGACAAAATGAAGCCGAAAGCCTATTTCTTCCTCGGCAAGACCCCTGTGGCGGATTTCAGGCCCATGATAAAGGAGGTTATGGATAAATCGCCATTTATCAAGCACTGGGTGCAGTTCCAGAAAGAAGAAGACCTTATCATGGATGGGGCGATAGGCATTACGAAATTCGCAAGCGATATAAAAAAGATTTTCATAAAGAGCCTCCTCACCGGATCGGTAAAGAAAGCGCACAAGATCGTCGAAAAAAGGAATCCATGTCTGATCATTTTTACAACCGGTTCGACAGGATCCCCGAAACCCGCTCTCATCTGTCATGAAAACATACTTATGCAGAACATCGGTCTCGCCGTCGGTTTTGAACTTAACGAGAACGACCTGATGCTCGTCAACCTGCCTCCGTCGCACGTTGGATGTACGACTGAGCAGCTCGCGACGACGATCTTCGGCGGGGGCACCAGCGTTCTTCTCCACATTTTCGATCCGAAGCTCTCGCTGGAGGCGATCCAGAAGCACAAGGTCACCGTCGTCGGACAGATACCGGCGCTTTTCAACATGGAGTGGCGCCTTCCTGATTTCGCGAGCTATGATCTTTCTACCCTGAGGTTCCTTCTGTACGGCGGGCAGGCGGTGTCGAAGGAGTTTCTTGTTAAGATGAAGGCGATGGCGCCTAAAATAGGTACGGGGCTCGGTCTTACGGAAACCGCGGGCTTCTGCACCTATACTGATGTTGATGATTCGGTAGAAGAGATTGCCCAGGGTATCGGATACGACAGCCCGCTCTGCCCGATAAGCATCCGGCAGCCGATGAAACCCGACCGGACCGCCGGCGATGAGATGCCGAAAGGCGAGATCGGTCATATCTGTTTCTCGGGGCCGCAGGTATTTCTCGGATATCTTGATGATCCTGAAAATACTTCGAAGACTATCACAAAGGACGGCGTGTGTTATACCGGAGACGTCGGATATTATGACGACCGCGGCCTGCATTTCTCGGGACGCGCGAAACTCATCATTAAACCGAAGGGTTACCAGGTGTATCCTGAAGACGTTGAGAACCATATCCACCTGAAGCTGAAAGGAAAGGTTTCCATGGTCGCAGTTGTCGGCGTCGAACACGAGATATACACGGAAGCGATCATGGTTTTCGTCGAGACGCTCGATGGCCAGACGGTGACCGTGCAGGATGTAATTGACGCGTGCAGCGATATATCCTCGTACTCACGGCCGTCGCATGTGGAAATTCTGGCGCCCGGTGGACTTCCGCTCAACCGTGTCGCGAAAACAGATTACATGATGCTCAAACAGATGGGAAAAGACATCGTAGGAAAGCTGCGGCAGGAAAACAAGTGGGACCGTCAGTAGGATGACGGAGGCCGTCTACGCCGGACAGGGAAGGCGGCCGTTTACCTGCGTGCTTCCTTTTTCATTTCGGCGAGCATGTGTTCGTGAGCTGCGATCGTTGCCATAAGGGTAACGTGTCGCAGTTCGCTCATGCCTTCCCAGTTATTACCTTCCTGGTTGTACAGTCCTCGAAGAATCGATTCAAGGGTAGATACGGTAAACTCCGGATCGTCAGCTCGCCGCCGTTCGAGGTTTGCGTAAATGCGATTGAAAATTTCTTCGTGCTTTTCGTCTTCCCAGTTTGTATTCATGAGAACTCCTGTGGATAAGTATATCGCAGCCTCTGGTGCGGCATGCGATAATTTGCTATTTAAAACGGCAGCGCGGTTTTCAGGCAAGCATTTTACAGGCATGACGTTTCCTGCTGTTGCGCTGGTGGCTGAAATCACCATCTCAGGACTGGGCGTATCCACCTTCAAAGTCGGTGCTGAATAAGCTGCTTCTCCTTTATCGGACATGGCTGAAAGGTTAATGAAAACAGGAACAGGATGTTCAGCCTGAAAGAAAGTATCGGTCACGCGGAAGCATGCCTTCTGTTAAATCACTTGCTATCACTCCATTCGGGCGCTATCTTGTAAAGTATGGATATAAACAAAAATTGCATAATAGTATTTGTCAGATATCCTGAGCACGGAAAGGTGAAAACACGCCTCGCGAAAGCCATAGGGCCTCGCCGGGCGTTGGAATTTTACCGGCTGTGCGTGGAGGATACAATCGCGCTTCTTCGCAAAACCGGTCATGATATCATAATTGCCTTTTCTCCGGCCGATAAAAAGGGGGATGCGGTCGACTGGCTTGGAGAAACGTTTCTGTATCTTCCGCAAAGAGGCGACGATCTGGGGGAAAAAATGCTGAATGCGTTCAGGGATGCTTTTGATGCGGGATATAACCGTGCGGTCCTGGTCGGAAGCGATATTCCCGATATGCCGGAAAGGGTTTTCCGTGAGGCGTTCGATGCCCTGTCGGGCGATGATGTGGTGATAGGGCCTGCATCTGATGGCGGATACTTCCTCATCGGATTCAGAAATGAAAAGCTTTCGCCTGAATTATTTCAGGATATCCCATGGAGCACTGACGCCGTGCTCATGTACACGCTTGAGGTCATCCGGAAGGAGAAGATGAATCTCCATATCCTGCCCGAGTGGCACGATATCGATCTTCCCGATGACCTGTGGAGATTTCTTGAAAGGAACAGGGGAAGCGCTGCGGCAGGAAAGGCAGCCGAATACGCAGAAAAAAGAATAAAACGGTTGCTGAAAAAAGCCAGGCGGGATCATATCGGCAGGTTCACCTCACTGTAGATGGAATGGAAAAACGACTTATGGAAAATGAAACAGAAAACATTTTGCGGGCGGCCCTGTCCCTGTCTGATATGATCCGCAGACATCCTCTTGCCGCTGCATATCGAAAGAACCTCGAGCGCATGAACGGCGATCCGCAGTCCCGAAAACTCCTTGCCCGCCTCGTAGCGCTCGGGAAAGAACTGCATGATATGGCGTACAGAAGCGAGGAGATAAGGGCACGACAATCAGAGGAGAACATGGAACTGGAGCTTGCTCTTCGTGACAATTCTCTCGTGAAGGAGTTCATAAACTCAGAGCGGGAATATTTCGGCCTTCTCGCCGCGGTTAATAATCGGATTGCCCATCCTGAGGAAGAATGAGCGTCCGTCTACCGGTTTCTGGTGATCGCGACGAGATACCATCCCCTTCCGCCGCTGCTTGAGATCCGAAGATTGCACCTTCCGGGTATCTCTGCGGTGACGCTGCCGGGGCTGCCGGTGTCAGTGGAGCGGGCCACAGACCGGCCGTTATTATATACCTCAATTGTGAAACGCGTTCCCGGATCATGATAAATCGTGAATGTCGAGCTGGTGCCCTCCTGTCCGGAGAGCGCATACCAGTCGACATCGCTTTCTGAAGACAGATCGCCGACTAAGGACATCCCCTGTATCTGGATGGATTGATCAATGCTGTCGTCCGGCTCTTTTTCGGCGGTCCCGCCTGGAGTTATGTAGACAGAGTAATTGCCGGCCCCCGATCGCCTGATAACGGCGAGATAGCAGGCGCCTGGAATTGACGCGTTGACGCTGTGGGCCTGAGCATTGCCGTCCGTTCGGGCGGCCCGATCCTGCCCGTTGTATACCTCGAGAACAAAATCGCTGCCGGGGTCGTGTATAAGCGTGAAATTCGCCATGGTGCCTTCCTGGCCGTTGAGCCTGTACCAGTCGACCGGATCATTTTCTTCGAGCGATCCCCTGATGAGAAGCACCGGCGTAAGGTCGGCTGCCGAACGGTCATTGTTCGGCTCACGCTCGGAGGCTCCCTGAGAGGCGCTTGTGCCGGATTGTGCTGCGTTGCTGAGTGGAATGCCGGTGTCCGCTCCTTCCGAAGGATCTATTGGATGGAAATAAGACAGGTCGTTATAATGCGTTGGCATCTGTCCGAGGTTCCATCGAGGATAGGTCGTCTCAACGAAAAGATAACTGTCGCCGCGGAATTCAAGTGAAGTGCCTTCAATACCGGGAAGCTGTATCCCCGCCATCGCGTGATGGTAGCGGTATGAATCGAATACGCACGCCTTGAACCCGCACTCCTTCAGGATCAGTACGAGCAGGAGCGATTTGGTGTCGCAGTCTCCCGAACCGTTCCAGCCCTCATTCGATCCGGCCGGTGGCTCGCCATCGCCGCCTTTTCCTTTTTCAAACAGCGTCCTCGCCGGCGAATAAATGCCGATCCCCGGCGGCAGTTCATATTGCAGGTACTGGACGAAACGTACGATGATCGTAGCGAGCTGGATATCGTTCAGGCGTTGCTCCTGTTGTATCCTTCTGAAAACGGAGGCAAGGCGCCGGATAAGCGGACGGTTGGCAGCGTACATTTCATGGTAGATGCGCTGCCAGTAGAGCACAAGAAACTGTTTTTCTCTCCGTGAGAGCCCGTATCGTGCGCCGGGCGAACCGGAGTTCTCCTCACGATCCAGCTCCTTTAAAATCGCCTCAGCCGCTTCAACGTCAGAGCGTGGAATGCTGAAACTGATCCGGTAACTGCCAGCCGCCGTGAACGTATAATAGCGCGTTTCGCCCTCTCCCTGCTCGTGCATGGTCACGATCCGGTCAGGCGCGGGTTGGTCAGGTTTTTTACTGCCGGTGTCGAAGCTTATCCTGCCGCATCCTGCCGCGCAGGCAAAAACAAGCTGCGCTATCATGATCATGATAATGCTGCTTCTGCAGGATGGAACCGGCCTCATTCCTTAATCCTTAACGGAGAATGATGGCGGATATGACCTTTTCCATGATGTGGCTGACCGCGGTGCATTCTCATCCCCGCAGTCCGGAAAGGCGCAGTGCCTCTGTCCGGGGAGTCAGCTTTGTTGACGCGCGCGGTGAGCTTGAAACTTCGGGGAAGGGGACAATGCCTTTCAGGAGCTTCCCGATTCCCGGTTTGAGTATGAGCGCCATCGAAAGGATAAAGACGGCGAGAAATATTCCGACCGCGTGGTTGTTCTTCTTTATTTCAGCAAATTCATCAAGCGATCGTGTGAGGTGGATGAAAATCTGTATCGACAGCCAGAGAACGAGAAAAGCAAGAACCACCGAAAGGATGAAGTGGGATAGCATTATGCCGTATATCTTAAGTTTGAAGGAAGCCGATGCCGGCCCCGCATAATCGAAGATATTGTTTTTGAATGCCTCCATCGAAACACCGATTGACTCAGATATGAAAAGAGCCGTTGAGAAAACTATTGCCGAGTTTATCAGAGAAACGGCGATATTGTTGTTCCGCAGTTCCTCCATGTCATCGATGTCGCGTGTCAGTATAGTGAAAAATTTCAGAACGATGAAAAGAGTTATTGTTCCGAAAATTACCGAAACAAGCAGATATACAAGTCCATATATAAACACATCGAATTGCGTCGTCATCGCGTTCCTCCGGGGAAAGGTTGCTCAAATACTACGACGGGAAAAATGAAGTGTCAATTTAAATTTTAACCACACATGAAAGATTGAAACCACGGCTGATGTGCGGAGAGGGGATGATGATGGCTACTCCAGGGAGAGCTCAAGCCTGTAACGCTTGAAGTTACTGACATAATGGTCGGCCGAATCGCGTATCGTGATGATTTCGTCATCTGTAACAGCTCTCGCAACTCTGCCCGGCGATCCGAGGACGAGGGATCCGTCAGGGATATGCTTTCCTTCGGTAATAAGGGCATTCGCGCCGATGATGCAATTGCTGCCGATCGTCGCGCCATTAAGCACGACCGCGTTAATGCCGATGATGCAGTTATCGCCGACCGTGCAGCCGTGAAGCATCGCCTTGTGGCCGACCGTCACATTGCTGCCGATGATCAGGGCATTGTTCTTTTCGACATGACAGACGCAGCAATCCTGAATGTTTGAATTTTCGCCTACTATAATCGTGTTTGAATCGGCGCGCAGGACGGCCCCGAACCATATACTGGCATTATTCATCAGGGTAACATCGCCGATCACCAGCGCGGTATCGGCGATAAAAAAGTTTTCTCCCTTTATGGTTATTCGGCTTGTCCCGAGGCGGTATCGCATGATAGAGAATTCCTGGATGCTGATGTTAAAGACGATGCTTTATTACCACGTTGCAAGTTTCAGTGTCAAGGGAAATTACCGGGAAAGTAATTGTTGAAATCAGATGTTTCGGACTGATATGATCTTTTTTATCAATGTAATAAAAAAACCTTGAAATAATTAAAGTAATGTATAGAATTTATGCCGCGCTGTAATAGCGGCAAAGCAGAAGTGCTGATATCATTATTGCGAATGTTTGGAGCGGCCAATGCGAAAGGTGAATTTTACAGTTGCCGGGCTTCTGTTTACCATAGCGGGATTACTCTTCCTCTCTGTCAATCTGCACACCATGCGACTGGATAGCCGCTTCGCGAAAGAAGGAAAAATCACGCAGGCGGTAGTAGTGAAGCAGTATACTTCCCGCCCGGACAGAAGGTCGAATCCTCAATATAATCTCAGAGCGTCATACCGGACCGATGATGGGGGCACATATGAGCTCGATGAGCGGGTAACAGAGGAATTCTGGCGGGGTCATCCGGAATCGGCAACTGTACAGGTGAGATATCTGATGAGCCGTCCCGCAACTTCTGAGATTATGGGAGGAGCGGCCGTGAAGCCGAATTATATCTTCCGTTCCGCGATTGGCGTAACAGCAGTAGTGGCCGGAATTGTTCTTCTTTTCCTGAGAAAGTTTCTTTCTAATTCAAAATAATAAATACCGTCAGAGAATGATTTTCGATGTGTGTATATATCCTATATGAACTATCGGGTGGAGGGTGCGTTGAGAAAAATTCTTGTAGGACTGTATCAGCCATATAAATGGTGCGTCTTTCTGCCGTTTCTCGTCAGTTCAACGCTTTTATTCGGCGCCCTTGCGACGGTCCTTTCTACCGTGATCAATCAGAAGGTGGGAAGCTTTATCGGCGGAGCGGTGTGGTCCCGTCTGAACGGATACATGACGCCGATATTCGTTAAGGTAATCGGAAAAGAACATATAGATAAAAACCAGTCGTATGTTATCGTGTCGAACCATCAGAGCCACTATGACGTTTTCGTTCTCTACGGCTGGCTTGGCATTGATTTCAAATGGGTTTTAAAGCAGGAGCTCAGGAAAATTCCGGGGCTGGGGATCGGCTGTGAGAAGGTCGGCCATATCTTTATTGACAGATCGAACAGCGACCGGGCGATACAATCCATCAATGCGGCTCGCGAAAAAATCAGAAACGGAACGTCGGTTATCTTTTTCCCTGAGGGCACGAGAGGTAAGTCGGGTGTCATGAAGGAGTTCAAAAAAGGCGCGTTCAAGTTCGCGATGGATCTGGGTCTTCCTATACTTCCGGTAACGATCATCAATACCGGAAAGATCCTTCCCCCGCACAGTCTTAACCTTTTGCCGGGCAGGGCAAGGCTTGTAATTCATGAAAAAAAAGATGTATCCGGATATACCGACGAGTCTATCGGCGAGCTGATGGATTCCGTGCGGCAGGCAATACAATCCGGCCTCGACAGATATTCCTTTTAGGAATCCCCCTATCCGCCATTTGCTGATGCTGGTCGCGGACAGAATGGGAGAATCTCGCAAATCAAATTTCCGATCATTGCAGACTGAGATTGTAATTGACTGAAAGGCCCGTACTGTCAGTATAGGTGCCGGTGCTTATGATAATACGCGCAGCAACATCAAAACGAATCCCCCCCAGGGTCGCCAGGAGCCTTTTGTTTGCCGTAATCTTTTTCATGATTACGGGATGTTCATTCTATTCAAGCGATCGAAAGGCCGCGCCAAAAGCGGTTCAGGGCGTGCTTGATCTCACCGCATATGATCTGAACAAATCAGGAATGGTCATGCTTGACGGGCAGTGGGAATTCTACTGGCGCAGGCTCCTCGGACCGCAGGATTTCAGTGGCACACAGAAACCCGCGATGTCAGGATACATCAAGGTCCCCTCCATATGGAACGGCACTGTGATGAACGGCGAAAAGCTCGGAGGGGATGGGTTCGGGACGTATCGCCTGCTTGTAAAAATGAGACCGGTAAACGGGCAGCTCGGGATCAAGCTGATGACATTTTCCAGCGCGTTCCGCCTGTATGTAAATGGTGAATACGAAGGCGGTGCGGGACGTGTGGGCGTTGATCGAGGTTCCACTGCCGGGCAGCATCTTCCGATGGTTGTGTTTTTCAGGAACAGCAGTCCCGTTGACGGAAATGGAGTTGTCACTGTAGAGTTGATCTGCCAGGTCGCGAATTTTGAACATTTTAAAGGAGGATTCTGGTACAGTGCCTGGTTCGGGAAAGCCGACGCGATACAGAGGGCACGCGACGGCAGGGTCGCTGTTGAGATGTTCATCGTCGGCATTCTCATGGCAATGGGGTTATATCATTTTGTGCTTTTCGCGCTCCGTCCCCAGAACAGCTATACGTTCTTTTTCGGTATTTTTTGTATGGTGATAGCGCTGAGGGCCGGCCTGATGGGAGAAAATCTCCTCATGGCGCTTTTCCCCGAAATGCCATGGGTGCTGAAAGTTAAAATGGAGATGCTCACCTTTTTCCTGCCGCCACCCCTGTTTTCCACCTATATTTCAAGGTTTTATCGTGAATTTTTCATCAAAAAGATAAACCGCGCGTTCCTTATCAGCGTTGTGCCGTTTGCGCTGATCGAAATATTCCTGCCGTATAAGACAAGTTATCCTTTTTTCAATTTGAACATAATTCTCGTCGTGCTGATTGCATTGTATGTCCTGTACGTTGCCGCGCGGGCCTACAGAACACGAAAGCGTGAGACAATAGCCTTCATCGCGGGTTTTATCGTGCTTCTTTCCACCGTGGCGTATGATATTCTGCTGATAAACCAGGTGATCTACGCCTATCCGATATTCCCCTTCGGGCTCTGTATCTTCATTATTTCTCAGTCGATAATGATGTCAATACAGTCGGCAGGCGCGTTCCACACCGCCGAGCTGCTTACCGTTGAACTGGAAAACAAAGTCATCGAGCGGACAAACGAGCTCCAGACTGAAAGGAACGCGCTGAAGGACAGAAATGAGATTATCGAGAAAGACCTTGAAGTCGCGCGGACCATTCAGCTGAAACTTATTCCAGCGGATAGCCCGTATCGGGGTGTCGCGTTCTATTACAAGCCGATGGACAAGCTCGGCGGTGATTTCTTCGATTTCATCCAGTTCAGGGATTCCGACAGCATTGGTTTCTTTATCAGCGATGTGTCGGGCCACGGCGTGCCGGCCGCTTTCATCACTTCAATGATTAAAACGCTGATGCTCCAGGCTGGGCCACTCCGCGAGGATCCGGCGGCCCTGCTTACTTATCTTGATAGCATACTTACCGCGACAATGGGGGGGCATTTCGTAACGGCTTTTTACGGGATACTTAACCGCAGAACGAACATGCTCTCGTTCTCCAACGCGGGACACAATCCTCCCTACCTTGTTTCCACCGACGGAATCGATCTCCTGAAGCATCCGCGTAAATCGCTTCCGCTCGCGCTCATGGCAAAAAGCAGGTCGATTGAGATTAAAAGCACCTATTCCAATGAGACGGTCGATCTTGGCGGATACAGGAAGCTGTTCATGTTCACCGACGGCATGATAGAAGCACGGAACGTGAATGAATACAGGGAGAGCATGAATCGAACCGAGCTGCCGAGAAAGCCTGATTACAGAATTCCCGATTTCGAGATGATGCGGCTTGCCGATGTCATGCGCGCGAGCCGCGATCTGGCGGCCCCCGAATTTATTGAAGCGATTGTCTCAAGCCTTGTTGAATTCAGGGGAAGTGAACTTTTCGACGATGATATATGCATGGTGTGTGTGGATATATGATTTTCGTGTCCGCAATATGTGTGTAAAGTAGTAAATCGACCGACTCGCTTCGTAGTATTTTACGACAGCCCTCCCTTATTCCTGCGGATATTCGCGTAACAATAGACGCATCCATGCGGGCATGTGCCACGCGTCCCGATGTCCCGCGATTCGACGCAGCGGCACGGTGCGTATCCGAGATCGTGCGATCCCCTGCGGGTTCCGGCGATCTTCAGCCTCGGAATATCGGGGATAATCTTCTCCAGATATTCGGAGGAAAGGCACGCCTCCTGCGGCACGCGGTCCAGGTCAGCTTCCTTTATCCGCGGAGAACAGCACACGCAAAGCCTGATTCCGTGGCGGCGGGCGATGCGGGCAAGCGATTCGGCAAGATCGATAAACGCGTCATACGACGGCATGGCGAGCGTGTCGCCATTGCCGCGGCATGCGTTCTCGAGCGCATTGCGGGCCGGGCGGTAGGGGCCGTCGATGTGGGCGAGGGAGATGATGACCCGCTCAGTGCGTCCCTCCCATACGCGCCCGCAGAGCGTGGAGAAGTTTTCCATGTGCCATCCGGCAGTAAGGTTTTCAGTTAGGATGATCGGGTCGTATCGCCACCAGAGACGGTGCGGGCCGAGCATCGAGTGAAGCGTGTCGATTGCGGATTCGGTGCGCGGTAGCGGAGGTACTCTGTTTTCAAGCCATTGCGGGTAGCTGGTGACGGTTATGAAATAGGCGAGATTGTATCCCCGCTCGAGAAGCCGTTTCGCCCCATCGATCGTGGCGTGAGGGGCTTTCGTCCAGAAATTGAAAAGAAGCACCTCTTCAGGCCGAAGGCCCACGCGGTACGGCCTGCCGGAGAAGGGATTGGGCACGAAGCACTCCCCGCGGTCGATCCGCTCCATCAGCCAGTCCATGAAAAACGCAGGATCGGTGCGGCGGGAAAATGTGATGATCTCGCGTGCCATTATCAGAAAGTGTGGATCGCGGTCGCCTTGAACGAGCAGTAGACATGCGCTCCCTCGCGGATCCCGAGATCAAAAAGCGCGCTTTTGGTGACGAGGGATTTGAATGTCACGCCTGCGACATCGACGTGGACCTCGCATGAAAAACCGTGGTCGATGACCGCGCTGACGGTCCCGCCGAAGGAATTCCGTATGCTTGAAACGAGCGGTTCGTTGCTGATGACGATGTCCTCGGGGCGGATGGCGATAAACCCGTGATCGTCGAGCGGCGCCCGGTCTGCGTGAACATGAAGCGGGCCGATCATAACCGAGTCACCGGAGACACTGACGGGGAAAATGTTTTTCATCCCGACAAAGTCCGCGACGAAGGCGGAGGCGGGCCTCTGAAAGATCTCCTGTATGGTGCCCTGCTGCTCGATGCGCCCGTTGTTGATGACCGCCGCGCGTCCGGCAAGCGAAAGCGCTTCCGCGAAATCGTGCGTTACCATGAGAAAGGTGCAGCCGGTTGAGCGGTGGAGATTTCTGAGCATGACACGGATTTCTTCGCGAAAACGCGGATCGAGTGCGGATAAAGGCTCGTCAAGGAGGAGCACGCCCGGTTCGATCATGAGCGCCCGCGCGAGCGCGACGCGCTGAAGCTCGCCGCCGGAAAGCGTGCCGGGGTGGCGGTCGAGAAGATGAGAAATATCCAGATCGCCGGCAAGCCTTGATAAAAGCTCTTCGCGATTCGATCCTCTTTTCTTCCTGAACTTTGTTCCGTACAGGATATTGTCGCGGACGCTCATGTGCGGAAAGAGCGCGCAGTCCTGGTAGACGATCCCGATGCTGCGCGCTTCGGGCGGGGAGAAGGTGAGGTCGAGCCCGTCAATGCGAACGGAGCCGCTTTCAATCGGCAGAAGTCCGGCTATCGCCTCGAGCAGAACTGTTTTCCCTGCGCCGGTAGGTCCGAGCAGCACGAAGAAACCGCGGTCCTCAATTTCGATGGATATGTCACGAAGCGCGAAATTTCCCGCGCGCAATGAAAGTCCGGTAACGCTTATCATGACGAATTCCTGGAGCGCAGGGTCAGCGCGCGCAGCGTGAGGAAAAGTAAAAGACAGATGGATACAAGCCAGACAGCGACAGGTTGCGAGTAGCTGAGCCCGTAGGCCTCGAAACGCTCGAAGATCAGCACCGGCGCTATCATGGGGTGATAGGCGACAACCACGACCGCGCCGAACTCGCTGATGGCGCGGGCCGCGCACATGATGATCCCGATAAGGACGCTGCGCCGTGCGAGGGGGAAGGTTATCCGGAAAAAAGTCGAAAGCATCGGCGCTCCGAGGCTCCTCGACACATGCTCGAGCCGTGGCGGGACCGATTCGAATCCGTTCTTGACCGCGTTGATGTAGAGCGGCATGCCGACGAATGTGAGTACGGCAATGATGCCGGTGACGCTTCCCATCATCCTGACGCCGAGCTGATGCAGCAGATCGCCGAGCCAGTGGTTCCTTCCCACGACACCAAGGATCGCGATACCTACGACGGGATGGGGGATGATAATCGGAAGATCGATAATCCCCTCGACGAGGCGCTTGCCGGGAAAGTCGGTGCGAGCAAGGAGATAGGCGAGCGGTGTGCCGACAAGGAACGAAATGAGCGCTGCGGCAAGCGCCGTTACAACGCTCAATCCGATCGAATTGCGCACCTCCCTGTCGAGGATGGATTGTTTCATCATCGACAGCGACGGCGCGTTCATCATGTGAATGAGCGGGAGCAGGATAAGGGCGATAACCACGCCGCCGCATGAAACCGAGATCCAGAAGAGAGGGTCTTTCTTGCGCATGCTTCAGGAGGCCTTTAATCCTTTACTTCGACAAGGCCCGCGAGTTCTTCTGGCATCATGTTTTTCATTTCAGCCGACGGCACGCGGGCGGGAATGAACGGCGGCTGTCCCATGTCGGCGAGGATCTTGAGCCCGCCTTTCGGATCGAGAAGGTATTTCATGAAGGCGATGGCGCCTTTCATGTTCGGCGCGTTTGCCAGAAGCGTAACCCCGTAGGTGATCGAGCTGCCTTTGACCGCTGATTTTGTCCCTGGCTTTTCGGCCGCGGTCATGACCTTTGCTTTCCCGTAGAACTGATCGAACCGGTAATTGCCCAGGTTGATCTCTTCAGGAAGATCGAGATGGCGGAGATGGTGCTGTTTCGCGAGCGAGAGGTACTCCCACGCGTAATCCATATTGCCGCTCTGGAGGAGCGAGACGAGCTCGACTTCCTTCGGGCGGACATTTTCTTTCGGGCAGTTTGCCATGAGCCTTCCGAAGAGCCCGGGCTTCCCGTAATGATGTTCGGCAAGCTGCATGACCATCAGGGACCTGTATCCGCACGGGTCGAGATCGGGGTCGGAGTATCCCCACACAACGTCTTTTTTCTGAAGTATCTCGTACCAGTTATTCGGGTTGATCGTGCCGGCGTACCGGCTTTTGTCGGTGTACACGAGAACAATCCGGTTCGTCGCGAAGCGGACGTTCCATCGGGTGTAGCGGGGGATAAGTATCTTATCGATGACCGCGTAGTCGGACGAAGCCATGATATCGCACGGTTTTCCGAGATCGGCGATCTTGCGCGCGCATTTAACGCTGCCCGCGGATTCGCGCTCGATATCGATTTCGGGATGCGCCGCCTCGAATTCCTTTTCCATCGCCTCGAAGGGAAGGGAGAGGCTCCCCGCGTGGAAAATGATCACTTTTTCACGGGCCGTTCCGGCGCCGTGTTTGCCGCATGAAGGGAACAGAACAAGTATGATGGAAAAAAGAAGCAGATACAGCGCCGCACTGCGATTCATATCCGCCCTCCAAAAATAATATTTTCAAAATACCGATGTCAGCATACGGTAAAGAATTACACAGTCAATTCAAATATGGGTTAATTCAAACCGTTCTTAAATTTCATGATAGCAGATAATGAATGAAATATTATAAAGATAATGTAAAATAAGACTGATCGAAGATGCGCGCAAGAAGTTCGGCGATGTCGTGTACACCAAGTGGAAGGGCATTCGCGTGGAGCGAAGGTGCAAAAAAACCCATCGCGGCTCCCTATATTATTACGTGAATTAAGTCCAGGCAGGAATAATTCGTCTATGCCGTGGGAGCGATGAGGCGTACAGAATGGCTACCAGTAATCCCGAAGCTGAGTCCGGCTCATACAGGGTGGGGGAAGATATCCCGTTTGCCGCATATCACACCGCCGGAGATTTTGTATGCTCACCGCGGAATTTAAAAAAAGTCCGAAATAAATTTATTATGATCAGGCAATTTGAGATTGAAAAAAAAAGTTAATGCAAATATTGCATTTCAGGCTAAAGAAAGCAGTAAAGAACAGATGTATTTCAGCAGGGATGGAGAATATGAAAAACTCTATTAGAGCAGGCATCATTTTTCTGGCAGCGATACTGGTGTTTCAGTTTTCCGCGGGAACTTCCCAAGCGTTCTTACTACAAAATTCCTCTTTCCAGCCGGCTTCCTCGGTATTTGATCCAAAAGAGGGTGATACAGGCGGATATTATAATGCGGAGGAATCCGATTCCGGGGCTTCGATTCAATCTTTCTTTAATCTCGGAACGGCACACAAGCTGTTCGGCTACTCCGCCATCGCGGCAGGACTTGTGGCAATGGGTACCGGCATCGGGATAAAGAACGATTACCAGAACGACCGGACGCCTTCTCAATCATTGAGGGGACTTCATTCGGGATCTTCATTCGCAGCGGCCGGCCTGGCTGTCGCGGCCTGTACCACCGGTTTTATCGCGTACCATGATTTATTGAGTTTTGAAAACGGCATAAACACATACAACACTCATATATTGCTTGCGACGCTCTCGACAATAGGTTTTCTTGTCTCGCTTGCGAGCGCACCAGAAGCCGAAGGAAGCGTGATTCTGGAATCGGACGAATATTCTCACCATTGCACGGTTGCCCAGGTCTCGGGGGCGATGATGTTTTTATCGGTGCTCGTGATTCAGTTCTGATCTCTTATCCTGTTTTACTGTCCGCGATTGATAAAAAGCCTGACAACTACCTGCTGGTTGGCTATACTTCTCAATAGTTGATTATAAAGGCAAAAGCCTGCCGGGAATTGAATATTAACCTTGACAGGTAGTGCTCAATTGTATGAAAAATGACGATCATCGCAGTTTTTATCGGGGATTTTATATGAATAATCATTATGTCAGAAAGATATTGCCTCTTCTTTTCGCGGTTATGATCGCCGCGGCGGGCGGAACCAGCGCTTTCATCGGCATGTGCGGATGCGGCGGCCATGATAAAAACGAACACAACAATACGGCTTCGACATCTGTGCTGGATTCCAATGCCCAGGCCGCCACGGTCCCGCCTTCCGGTGCGCAGAATATGATTCGGGTCACCTTCGTTGAGCTCAGTTCCGAGGGATGCATCCCGTGCCGCATGATGAAGCCGATTATGGAAAAAATACAGTCGCGTTTCGCCGGGCAGGTGAGAGTCGTGTACTACGATGTATGGACGGCTGAAGGCAGGCCTCAGGCCTATAATTTCGGCATCCGCGCCATCCCGACACAGGTTTTCCTTGACGCTCAGGGCAATGAGTTTTTCCGTCATGAAGGTTTTTTATCCGAGGAGGAGATCGTAAGACTTCTCAGAGAGAAGGGTGTCCGGTAGAGATGAACAGATGAATAAAGGAATATCATAACGGCTTTCGTTCCTCGACAGTTATCTTGCCGTCTGGATATTTCTTGCCATGTTTATCGCCGTCTTGTAGGATATGAATTTTCTGAGTTCATCGGTTTCTGAAACCGGTTTCAGTCCGGCACGACAAATATCCCATCGCGATAGGCCTGCCCTGATGATGTATCCGCCTCTTCCTGAAGTGAACTATGAGGAGATCGGGGATCTGTTCCTGGACTGATTGTTGCCGGGCCTCTCTCCTGTACAGAACTGGATCATCGGGCCATCATTATGTTTTTCCCCGCCATCACTTTTTTAATCCGGATATCCCGAATACATAGTTGGCTTGTCATGATCCGGATCGCGCGCTGTATTGCCTAAATCATAGTATGAACGAACTTGCAGGGGGTGATACGGAATACGCAGAGGAAATGATTGAAAAGAAAAAAAGATATTTCTTGATTGACAAGTGAAGGGCAACCGGTTAGTGATCCTTTCCATGCGCTGAACCCGGTGATGTTCATCATCTGTGATTATGCTTTCACCTTCGGCCACAAGATAGAAGTGGCATTTTCGTGACTGGCGAACTCATCAACCACAGTACCGGACATTCCAGGCTATAAACCACCCTGTGAGATCCTCGCATCGCTGGTTAAAACAGAAAAAACAATGATGGGCTTCTGCCCCGGCGAATACTGACTCCGGCCAGAAAGAGACTCAGATAGAACATGGTTTGTAAAAATGTCAGACTTGAAAAAAACAGTCACGGTGTTGCTGGTCGCAAATCGTGAATACAATTCCGTCAGCGTGGACTTCTCATTCCTGAACAACGATTACGAAGTACGCTTTGAATACCTCACCATTGACAACCACCGGCAAATCATTGACAGTATCGACAGGGAGTCGTATATAATCAATCTGTGTGATGGTATTGATTCGGAAGGGCAGGCCGGCGAATGCGTGGTGAACTACCTTCACGAACAAAACAGGATATACACCGGTTGTTCGCCCCGGAATTATCAATGGAAGAAATCCGACATTAAAAAATACAATGTTTCGACGCCGGCGTATCTGATCATTGAACGCGGGTGCGATCCTGCCGGGCTTTCAGAACAAGACGTCAGTCACATGCGGTATCCGGTTATCGTAAAGCCGGACTACAACGGCGGCAGTATGGGAATCACGGAAAAATCACGGGTTGACAACCTGGAGGATATGAAGAAGCAGCTTGCTGAAACACTGGAGAAATTTCCATCTGCCATTGCCGAAGAATTCATCGCCGGACGGGAGTTTACCGCACTTGTCTGCGAAAATCCTTCCGACCTGAATGATCCGCTTGTTCTGGAGCCGATGGAATGCGTTTTCAGCGGATCGGAGACATTCAAGCATTATAACCTAAAATGGATCGACTGGCGTACCATTGCATATAATCCTATAGAAGATCCGGAACTTGAAAGGAGAATAATGGATTTCGTGCGGAATCTGTTTTTGGAAATGGATATCGACGGCTATGTGCGGTTTGACCTGCGAATGGACATAAATAACAACCTGTACGTGTGTGATGTCAATCCGTATTGCGGGCTCTATTATCCTCCGGACCAGTACGGGAGCGCGGACCTGATTATTGTAAACAGTAAAAAAACAAATCATCGAGCGTTCACTGATCACATTATGTTTTGTGCCGTTCAGCGGCATAATAAACGATCGGTAAATCTCACGGCCGCTGCTCCGGAGTGAGGGTGCAGTATGGTAGCGTTTATTGAAAGATAGGATCATTAGATGTCACTGTAAGCAACCATCGGTTGCGAAAGCAGCATCAATTCCATGCTGCAGTAACATCAATTCTCCATCGGCATTGCGGCAACGGAACAGACCTTGACATTCTACCGCTTGTTCAGTTATCGATCCCCGGTGCGCTCATCACCTTTCCTGCTTTTTGCGATATGGAGTAACTGCCGGAGGGGAATTGTTTCCCCCGGGAAAAACCGCCGGCGGCAGGAGATGGAGACCGGGGAGAAGTGTCTTGTCAATCACTGAGCAGAGCAATCATTCGAAAAAAACGGATGCTGTTAACATGCCAGTCAGGCGGAAAATAAGGGTATCAGTTCAATGGAACTTACGTAAATGTTGAAACATTAAACCGCTGGATCAAATTCTGATCCACGGGATGAATACTAAAAAATAGAAGAGGTTTATAATGATAACTGTTTATGATCTGAAAAACGAAATGATTACATGCGACATTGAAGAGAAGATCAATGACCTGTTTAATCAGTGCAGGATTGGCGACAAGGACCATTTGGCGCTGTTCGCAAAAAAAGCGTTTTCCCGGGGAGAGATACTGTGTCCTTTCGGTGCTGCAGCGAAAACGGATACCCCGAACTACCTTACCGTGCAGGTAAGCACCTCTTCCCATATATCGCTCTTTCCGGAAATCCTCCAGTATATCAACCACAGCTGCGATCCGAACGTTTTTTTTGACGTTAATTCCAGCACGCTCCGGGCATTGAAGGATATATCCGAGGGGGAGGAAATCACTTTCTTCTATCCGTCAACCGAGTGGGAAATGGACCAGCCCTTTGAGTGCTGGTGCGGCGCGGAAAGATGTCTCAAGCAGATACAGGGAGCCGCATTCCTCCCGCAAAACATATTGCGCCAGTATGAACTGAATGAACATATTCGAATACTGGCTCAAATCCACCACTCCTGATTACTTAGATACTGTTGTATATGATACGATTCATTATAAAAGCTTCGGGATATGTCCGTCACTACTACTGGATAGGGATGGTGCTGCTGCTTGCCATGGTTTTCGAAGGGTGGATTGAAAGCGCAACACGCTTCAGCTTCGGGTATCTGATCGACAATATCATCGCGACACGGAATGAATACCGCCTTTTTGTGCTCATCATGCTGATGTCGCTGGCGGCGGCCCTGCTGATGGGCCTGTGTTTCGTCGGTGATTACCTCTGGGCCAGGCTTGGTGCGCTGTTGCTCAATGTAATCCGCCAGCAGATGCTTTCAAATCTTCAAACGCTTTCGATCGGTTATTTTTCGGCGACACCGTCCGGTGATCTCCTCTCCAGATTTATCTCCGACGCATGTGCCATCGAAACGAGTTTCGTCTCCGTGGTCCCGTACCTGATCGTTAATCTGGCCAACGCGCTTTTTTCTTTTTTGTTCATGATCTCGATTCACCCCATTCTCGCCCTGAGTGCCATACTGGGGGCACTACCCGCCGTTTTCGCCCCCCGTCTCCTGTCGCGAAAGGCAACCAGGGCGTCCATTCGGATGCGGGAAGTGCAGGGGCGTGTCTCCAGCCGTCTGCAGGAAATCACCCAGTCGCAGAGCATTATCAAGGCTTTCAGCCTCGAAAAGGAATTCGAAAACAGGTTTCTGGATGAATCGGGACAACTGCTTCGCGCTGCCACCAGGGCAAATTTTCTCGTATATCTCTCGCAACGCATTCCAACACTCCTGTTCTTCATCCTCTCGCTCATTATACTCTCCGTAAGCGCCGGCATGACCATGAAGGGTATTTTAACGCTGGGAGACGTCATATCGTTCCAGGTGCTGCTGCTGGGGCTCAACAGCGCAATAACGAACATGACCTGGATCGCACCACTGGCCATTGACGGCCTCGCGAGCATGGAGCGCATCGAGGAAGTGCTCAGAGAACTTCCGGACCTCAAGGATCCAGAGAGCCCGGTGCCCGCAAGGCCGCTGATGCGGGAAATTCGTTTCAGCGATGTCTCATTCGGTTACGCTCCCCGCGCCAATGAAAACCCGCGCACCGTGCTCAATGAACTGAGTTTTGCGATTCAAAAGGGTGATTTTGTGCTTATTGCGGGTGCCAGCGGCTCCGGTAAAACCTCCATTCTCATGCTCATGCTTCGCCTTTACGATCCTGTTTCGGGGAAAATCACCTTTGACGGATACGATCTTCCGATGTACGACTCCAGATCGCTTCGTACGATGTATGGTTTCGTCGGTCAGGAGGCAGTCCTCTTCGATGGAACCATACGGGACAACATTCGTCTCGGAAAACTAGAAGCAACGGATCAGGAAATATGGGACGCGCTGACCCAGGCGGAAATCGCTGACATGGTGATGTCTCTTCCTGACGGTCTCGACACCCTGGTGGGAGAACGCGGCTCCTTTCTGTCAGGCGGTCAGAGGCAGAGGCTTTCCCTGGCAAGGGCGCTGGTTCGCAGGCCTTCTGTACTCCTTCTCGACGAGGCGACTTCTGCCCTGGATAACTCATCAGAAGCCGCCCTCCTGGAAACATTACGGCATATTTCACGCGATACCGACATCACCATAATCGCAGTCAGCCACAGGATGAGTTTTTCGAATGCGGCCAACCATATTATTGTTCTTCGTTCGGATGGGGTCATCGATGATCAGGGCACTCACATGGAACTGCTTGAACGGGAGGGTTTTTATTCAACACTCTGGAAATGCGGACATAGCGTTCAGCCCTTTGATTGAAAACGAGAACACACATCTCTGTTTTCCGGCGGGGCGGGGAAGTATCCCATGGAATTCGGGTTGAGTTGCACCATTTTTAACCTTCATGGCTTTTCCTGATTGCGAATTCAAATCATTTTACCATTATCAATCACGCTAGCTTCTGTTTAATAACATAATGTAAAAAAACCATGAGTGTTCCCCAGGGGAGTTGCTTATGCGGCAAGAAGGGATTCAGAAAAAGACTTGACAGTTTTGTTTATACTATTTATTTCAATTTTTTTATTTTGAAATGGTTATAATATTCGTAAAAAGATTCCTGTTTTTGAATGGCGAGTTAGAATTAAAGGCTCCATGAAAGGGCCTTTTTTTAATAATAAGGGAAAGGGGTCAGGGAAAATCACCGCCGATTAAGAATACTCCATGTGGGGCAGAAGCGCTAAGATGCGGGTTGATTTCCTGTTTGTTTATGTATTCAGATTTCAACAAAAAATCAAGAAGAATATCATCTGAATATGATACTGCGACTGCTTTAATAAATTCAGAGAAATATGTATTTGCTCCGGAAAACGAAACATTTGCGATTGATACACTCAGGAAAGAATATTTTTCTCAAATCATTGCATTAGCCGATACTGAGCTTGGAAAAGATTATTTAAGCGAAAGTGTTTTATCTGATTTCTTTAAAACTTCAATCTCTGATTGCTGTAAGGTGGGATTGATCAATGGAAATGTGGCCGGATTTGTTCTGTGTAAAATAATAATTAAAGATCAATTGTCAGGTTGTCTGAGAATAGACGAAGATAAGTTGCCGGAATATATTTCTTCGGTGGAAAATGTTTGTTTAATCAAAACAATATCAGTATCCGGGCGATATCAACGTCAGGGGATTGGATTTAAGCTGGTTGAGTCAATCAATGAAGATGTCGTAGTGAAGAAAAAAATAGATGCTGTGTGCTCCGTTGCCTGGAAAAACGGAAACAACATAAATGTTGACGGGGTGTTTTCTTCCATAGGTTTACAAAAGTATATTGAAGTTGATGACTACTGGAAAGAAGACAGCATAAATAAGAAATATTCCTGCCCACAGTGCGGAGAACCACCATGCAACTGTTCGGCGATTATCTATTTCTGCTTAAAATAGTACGCCATCTTTCTCATCTTCCAGTCCGTATCTGTCACGTGTCGCCTCGTTTTCTCTTGAATTATATAGGTTGACATTTTGATACGCTTTTGTACGATTCCGTATGGGTTGCACATCAATGCGTGATATCGGAAGGTATGGAATCATTAACGGAATTGACGGGAGTTGTAACGGAACTGCCGAGAGGGGGATATCTTGTGGATACGCCCGTCGGATATATTCAGTTCGGCTCACCGCCGGAGACTATTAAAGACACGATGCGGTTGCCGAAGGGCGTGCCGCAATATTTCGTCCTGCCGCAGGAGCTCTTCAACTGGATAAAAGGCATAAGCGTCGGTGAGATAGAGTTCCCTCTCTATTACAACTTTTTTATCAAAAAGAAAAAAACCTTCATTCTCTGCCGCCAGGAGCAGTTCGAAAGGATAAAACGCGTCCTACAGGAATCACTATTCGGTCCGAAGGAACTCGATATATCGACCGATTTCGATTCGGTCTGCACCACCTGTAATATCCCCAATATCCGCAACGAGATGAATTATTTCAGAAACAACCTTAAGTTCTCCGACCTCGTTTCGTTCGGTATATTCAAGGGAAATCATTTTACCTTTCAGGGAATTACCGTCAGCTATGACGAGAAAGGCGATTTCACCATATCCTTTGAAGGCAAAGAGCTTGCCTCTATCCCCGGGAAAATCGAATACAAGGCCACCTACAAGATAGGAGAGCGCCTGCCGGAGCCGTACAGGCCGCCGCTGTTCAGCGTGACCTGCCTCGGCCCGAGCCACGGTTTCGACCCTGACGAGAACACGTCGGGCTATATCGTGTGGCTTAACCATCAGGGGATTATGGTCGACCCGCCGGTTAACTCGACTGAATGGCTGGAGGATTCGAACGTCAATCCGAAACTCATTGACAGCATCATTCTCACGCACTGCCATGCCGACCACGACGCCGGGACGTTTCAGAAAATACTCGAGGAAGGGAAAATCATGGTGTACTCCACCGAAACGGTGATGATGAGTTTTCTCAGGAAATACTCCGCTCTTTCAGACATGCCGGTGGATTACCTGATGAAGCTGTTCACCTTCCGCCCGATAAAGATCGGCATGCCGGCCTATATCCACAACGGCAAATTCAATTTCTTTTATACGCTGCATTCGATCCCGACGATCGGTTTTTCGATGGAGTTCCAGGACCAGACGTTCGTCTATTCCTCCGATCACAACAACGATCCTGAGGTCCACAGCAAGCTTTTTGAGCTCGATCTCATTTCACAGGAGCGGTATGATGAGCTGAAAGCTTTTCCATGGGACTCAAAGGTTATTTACCATGAGTCGGGTATTCCGCCCCTGCACACGCCGATTTCGTATCTCAACTCGCTTCCCTCCGAACTGAAAAAACGCATCGTGGTATACCATATCGCGAAAAAAGATTTTCCGGCCGAAACGGATCTCAAGCTCGCGACGTTCGGGATAGAAAACACGCTGGTTTTTGAAACGACACCGCCTCCGTTTGAAAAGGCTGACCAGATACTGGGGATACTCAAGCACCTCGATTTTCTCGAAGGACTGCCGATCGACAAGGCCCAGGAGTTTCTGAATATCGTCGAGGAGGAGCGATACGCAAAAGGCGACCTCATTATCCGCAAGGGCGAGCGAGGGGATAAATTCTTCATCATCTATTCCGGCAACATACGCGTTGAGAGCGGCGGCCTTCAGGGGGATAAGATCTACGGCACGTATGAATATTTCGGTGAGGTGGCGCTCATCACTGAGCAGGACCGGCTCGCCGACGTGTATGCCGAAACCGACGTCGTCGCCTACACGATACGGCGCGACAAGTTTTTGAACTTTATAGCCGGCACTGAATTCGAGAAGACACTGCTCCGTCTGGCGCGCATACGGACGAGCGAAACATGGAATCTCCTGTCGTCGAGCAAATTTTTCCAGTACTGCACCTCATCACAGAAAACATGGCTCGAGTCGATTTTCATCCCGATGGAGCGCTCCGGTGGCGGAGTGCTGATAAGGGAGGGGGATGAGATCGATTATGTTTACATCCTTCGTGATGGCGCAGTCGATGTTTCAACAAACGGTACGGAGCTTGGAAGGCTCACAAGGGGCGATTTCATCGGATCAATGAGCCAGGTGCACTCATCCGAACCCTCACGATTTACGTTTTCACACACGGGGCCGGTGTCCCTGTTCGCGATGAGGCGGGATAATGTCGTGCGCTTTCTTGATAACAATCCCGGGCTTCTGATGAAGTTCAGATACGATTTCTGAAATGTGGAGTTACAATCATGAAAATTGAGGTTGGATCGATACCGTTCAGGGGAGGAGAGCTGTTTTACAGGAAAACTCCGGGAAGCGCTGAACATGCGATTCTTTTCGTGCATGGCGCAGGCGCGGACTCCCGTCATTTTAACGCACAGATGAATCTGCCGGGAAACGGGCGTGCCGTCGTCGCGATTGATCTCCCCTCTCACGGGCGTTCGAAGTATGAGGGTGTTACCGACATCGATTGTTATCGTGACGCGGTCCTGGCGCTTGTGGAATCGCTTTCTGTTTCGACTATCGTGGCGGTCGGGCACTCGATGGGAGGTGGAATTCTTTTTGAGATGGTCAAAGCGATACCCGATAAGATAGCCGGCCTCGTTTTCATGTGCACCGCGCCGGTCCTTCCTGTCAATGATATGATATTCGAATTTATCGACAAGGACTTCGATTCTTTCTGCGCAATAGCGGCCAAGCTCCTGTACAGTCCCGGCATCGATCAGAACTTTATTAATTTCGCGGTCGATGAATTCAAGCGTGTCGGTCCTGCGGTCGTAAGGAACGATTTCATGATCTGTAAAAATTTCAATTATACCAGTCTTGCTGCAGAACTGCGTCTTCCCTGCCTTTTTATGGCGACGGCGGTTGACAAAATGGTCCCGGAAAAGCTGGTAAGGGAATTTGCCGCGATGGTACCGCAATCAAGAATGGTGGCCTACGAAACCGGCGGGCATATGCCGTACCTTGAAATCGCTGATCGCGTTAACGCGGATATAGCCGCGTTCATCGGCTCGTTAAGAAAATAATCACTGAAGCAGGTACGCAGAGAACCGGAAGAATCTGAAAATTACAGACGTAGTGTTCATCAGACAGTGAATAAAACAAAGGGGGGAGTGTAATGATCAGCGTTGGCGCCTTTCTCGGTATAATTAACACTTTTGTCGGGGTCCTCATCGTCGCTGTGTGCATACCGCTTCTCATGCGCAGGATAAAAATGAATCGGTGGTATGGATTCAGGATAAAGAAATCTTTCGAGTCCGAAGAAAACTGGTACGAGATCAATGAAATGGGTGCCAGGATTTTTATCATATGGTCTTTCCTTCTCATCCTCGGCGGGCTTAGCGCTTTTTTTGCTCCTTTTGATCTTTTCCCGTGGCTTCAGACGTTTTATTCCCTTCTGCCGTTGAGCGTACTCATTCCAACGGTCATTCTTTATTTGTCTGCGCGCGATATTAAAAACTCAAATGCGCAGTTAAGTTGAAACTATTGCTGTTTTCTTCAGATGTCAAACCGATTTCACCCCTATTCAATCTGATAATTGGTTATAATCAACTCCTTTCCCTCGGTAGATTTCTCCTTGCTTATCGAATAATTCAGAGTTACTGGCCGAATAAACAAGCCTTTGAACACCTCTCTAATCTCGGGATGATCATTGATGCTGAGCATGAACGAGCTCTTGATTGATCCCATCACGTCCCTGATTTTGATATAATCCTCAATGGTATAGAAATTGTGTTTATAACATGGTGACTGGTAATATGGCGGGTCGAGATAAAAGAATGTTCCCGGCCGATCATATCTTATAACGAACTTATCCCAGGAAAGATTTTCAATACTTACTCTGGCAAGTCGCAAATGGATATCAGACAATTCTTCCTCGAGTCGCAGAAGATTTATCCGAGGTGGTCGCTCATGAGTTACCCCATAAGTACGTCCATGAACACGGCCACCAAACGCAAGCCTTTGAACATAATAATACCTTGCCGCTCTCTGGATATCAGTAAGACCGCGACCCTGTAATTGGTTGTTCCAGTCATCAAACCACTCCCGCGACGTTAAAAGCCATTTGAATTGTTTCAGGAATTCCTCGAGATGATTCTGGATCACCCGGTAAAAGTCGATTAAATCGCTATCAAGATCATTTATAACCTCATAACGGGACTGTGGCTTTGCAAAGAACACCCATCCCGCGCCACAGAAAACCTCGCAATACGTATCATGATCAGGAATCATTTTTACGATTTGCTTTGACAAAATGCTTTTACCACCCACGTAAACCAGGGGACTTTTCATGTTTTTAACCTCAATCATCATAAAATTTCTATCGATAATAAAGGTGAGCAGCAGTTCGCTGTGGTTCACGTGCGGCTACGTGGATCGCCGAGGGTGCGGGAACACCCTCGGCTGCTCACTACTCGTTTTCCATTAAAGTGCCAAACTTGATTATTTATACTCTATTGAGGATATGCTCTATTCTCAATGGGCCGTCCCATCGAAGGGCGAGGAGTATAAGGACGACTTTCTGGCCTCACCGGCGACTGATAATTGCCACTCGGAGACCAGATAGGCCCCTGCTGATAGAGTCCCCACGGAGTCGGAATATTTTTTGGAGCGAGCAACCATGCCGCGATTAATAAAAATAAAAGCAGGATCATCGTTCTGTGGAATAACTTGTCACTGCGCATAAACGATCTCGCCGCAGCGAATACAGCTTGAAACATACCCTGTTTGCCTTCTTCCTTCATATTCATTCCTCCATGTTGTAATAATCATTCACCAGCGAGAGAAATTCATCCCATGGATAGGGATTACCTGCGCGTAATTGTTCGGGACAATTTTTCCGACTCCAATCGTGATGCTGGAAAACATGGCCTTCAACCGGGAGCCCTGCGTCCTTCAGGAGATATGCGCACAATTCAGCTGCCTTGCTTGTAGCGGTGACAATATCGCCGTCAGAATTAACGCATATTTCAATAGATAGCGTGGTCTGATTCCCGCGAGAATTTCCGCAATGCCAGGCTTCTCTTTCTATCGGAATCGATTGAACGATTTCATTGTCGTCGACAGCAAAATGCCAACTTGCCTCACGTTTTCGCGCGTCTGCGGACTTTAAATAACGGGCAAGCCATCTGGCATTTGTACCAGGTTGCCTGCTGCCACTATCATGTATCGTTACCCCATCCATGCGAATAAGAGGCGATGCCGATCCGAGAGAGCCTGCAGGTATTAAGTCTTGGATTATTTCAATGCTCATTAATTACCTCCTCAGCATGATATAGATTCAAGATCATCAATTGATACTGCTGCTGCAGTCCGGCAGGCGTTATGCCGCTACCACAATCGCCGTGGGCCAGTTTGCCTCTGCGACAGCTGAATCGACACCATCCTTATCGATCGCCAATTCGATGAGTGCTTTAACCCGATAGAACTCGGTGCGACATGCCTGGCCTGTTTCCCGGTGGTTCTCGGCGGTAAACGGATCTTCGTAGGTACAGATGTTCCGTTCGATGTTCCTGATCTTGTACTCCGGGAACAGTCGCTCTGCAACACTGAATGACTGTTCTGAAATCAGATTAACCTGATACGCTTTATAAAGCGGGAGATCAAGAACCCAGTTGTTTTCCGTGTAGCTGAATACATAATATGATTCATACCGCGGCGCATTTTCAGTCCAGTTCGCATCGGGTTCAATGCCCGCCTCAGTAATGACGTATGGCGCTTTGCTGTTCTTGTCATAAAAGACGTGTCCACGATAATCAGCGATAAGTTCCCACGATCCTCCCTGTCCACCAACGCGGCGGTTTACCTGATTTGTACCCTGTTCATGCGGTGCATCAGGCGTCTCGTTATCCGCATGCGGCAAGAAGCCACCATTCATCACGTCCTCACGCAACTCGCGGCCGTTAGTATCGATCAGAAGATTTGTAACGACGTCCCATGCATAGACTATCATGCTTCCCTCCATTATGCCCACCGAATACCGGCAAGGTGATTGATGTTTCTTGGATTTGCTTGGTTTCCACCGTTCCCATCGGTTGAAAGATAAACACCGGTATACCCTGAAGATGGACCAACATTGTAATATCCAGCATTTGAAGCTGTTCCAAATTGATAAGGAATACTGTGCGAGTGCAGTTTATTTTGATCGTCCTGAAGCGTTCCCGGATAATCACCTGTAGTACCATTTCCACGGTCAGTGCGTGTTGATCTATCAGGATCATCTGTACTTCCGTCTGCCCATACCCGCAAGAATCGTCCTCGGAGCTTGGGCAATTTTGATCTGCCATTACTACCTGTTCCGAACCGTCCATTAAGCCAGGATTCCAACCTGGTATATCCTGCAGGAATCTCAGTGGTATCTCCCTCCATGACTGTCTCGGGATACTTCTCGTCGAGACCTTGCCACAATCCAATTCGCTCAATTTGACATGCAAGACCCGAAAGCGCGATCTCCCCGAGATTGCAATACGCTTCATAAATCTCGATGGTTTGAGTAACTGACGTTGTGGCAATTTCAAGCCAAAGCCCTGTTGCGGCCGCGTTTAACGTCAACTGAAGCTGTATAATCTCGATCGATCCGCTTCCAGAGCATACCTGCTGTACGGTATTTACTCCATCAGAAAGTTTTACAGTTATATTCGCAGATCCCTTTATTCGGATCTTTGCGGTGACTTTCTTCGTCCGCAATTTATTCTGCCAGCGTGGGAACTCGTGGAGGGCCTGTTTGAGCGACATGGAACTCCCATCGGAACTTGATATTATCTTACAGCACTCCGAAGAGGAATCATAACCGATCTTTTCATCGGAACCATTGTCAGAGAATATCCAGCCGTCAGGATGCTTGTATTCGTACCAGTTCGCGGTCCCGGTCTTATTTGAATACAGCATGAAGTCGCCATTATAGACGAGATTGCGCTGATATGCCGCATCCAGCCTATTGGTGACAGTGGTAGCGAAGCTTGCATCATCATTCAATGCCGTTGCCAATTCCTTCAAGGTGTTGAGGGCAGATGGGGCTCCTCCGATGAGGTCGGTGATCTGCTGTTGAAGGCTGTCGGCCTGCTCCTTCAGAGCATTATCGTTACCATAAAGGCGATTGAATTCATTATCGAATGTTGTTCCAAGCGCTCGAGTTCCAGTCTCGGCAGTGCGTCCATCCTTATATTCCGTTATTTTGTTTCCATTGAAAGCCATCTCATTCCTCCGATTTTCGAATTCGTGCTGCTATCCCGGGCATCCTGCATGTTCGTATCATCTCGGCCAGGATAGAATATACTGTGTCAGATGTTGATGATGCGACCACCACCTCAAATAATGCATATTGATATACGTCACCAGAAAGGTAGTTGCTTCCGTCGAGGAGCCACGATCCATCAAGCCAGGTGAGATCGGGATTGCTACTGTCAAGGCTCATATATTTGTCACCGGTGAGATACCATGATCCGTCTAAAAATGATTCTTCACCGTTGTCATCGTTTGCTTCATGGTTCATATCGCGGATATAGATAAACTCATCGCCGAGCAGCAGATTACAGATTTCCGTGAGATCCGGAATTGATCCGTTACTCAGATATTTTTTAATCGCGATATAGAGATACTTGATATAATCAGAATCAGCACGGCCCTGCCGCGATTCCCTGAGTATCTTTCCGACCAGATCCAGCGCGGCACCGCTCCGGGATGAATAATCCGCCAGTAGCGATAGATCCGTGAATACCGCATCGAGCTCATCCATCTGGTCGGCGAAGAGCTTCCACAGCTTATAATTAGTACTGCCTGGATCGGTTTTATAAATCGAATCCGGCAGCAGGTTTATGTATTCGATATTACTCATACTCAATTGATATACTCGTAAGTGTCGTCGACGGCTTCTGGCGAATCGTAAGATCGATCTTTTCCTGTGTTATCGCACCTGAGACAGTTCCGAGAAGAGCAGTTGCTTTCTCAAGTCCCGACACGCCGGCCAGTAATGCCGCGATCTTCCAGGCATATACGTCATTCCCGGTCCGCAGGGCGTTGATAAAATCAACTGCATATTGTTTTATGGTGCCTTCCTGGTTGGTGCTCCAATCTGAATTCGTCTCCAGAATGAATTTCACCCAGATCGCTGTAGCAACAGGGCGGGAGTAGAGTATTTTGTGCGTCTTTCCTTTGCTGTCCGTTATTGTGTACGAGGCATTGCCATAGGTGCTGACGCCGGCTCCCTTTTTTTTGTAGATGAGCTGTGCAATGTCTGCATCAGTTCCCCCGTAGACGATTATCTCGAATGAATTCGGGGGGAGTCCATTCTCGTCCACCTCGGTTCCGGTGTTCTCGTTCCCGATAACATCCTCAACGGCATCAAGTTCAGCGATATCCGCGATAATGGAGTCAAGTGCTGATCCGGAAGACGCGGGGGACTCGTAATATCGCGTTCTCGCGGCCGCATCGGTCTCGATCCCGCGCCCGCCCTCCGCGGCTGACGGGTTGATGACCGAATCGACACCTGGTATCGGGGTTTTTATTTTTGATATGCTTCCCGCACTGACATTGCCCTCCGTTCCGGATATCATACACTGCGCCTGGGCCGTTACCTGGCCTGACTCACCGATTTCCACAAGAGCTAATGTCTCAAATAGTATACCGAGTTCCGTTTCCGCTTGCGATCCCATTGCGATAGGAGAACCAGCCTCTCCGGCGAACAAAAGATCAACCGTTGCATATTCCTTATCCTTACGCTCCGTCAGCCCGAGCTTCAATAATCTGTTGAGGGCTGCACCTTCAGCATTATCCATGTCGAATGAATAATAGACTTTCTCGGCAAGCTCCCATTGTTTGGCGATCGCCCAGGCTTTCAGCTTGATTTCGGGGCCGACATAATTGGCATCAGAAAGATCGACATCCGAACCGAAATATTCTCCGGATCTCGCCTGATCCTGCAGCTCCTGAAGGATTACTGTATAGGGTTTGCGAACGAAACCTTGTGCTGTTACTCCATATGTTGTCATATCGTTCCGCTCACCTCTCCCCAGATGGTCGTTGCCGTAAACGCTACTGAAATCTTTCTTGTTGAACGGTTGAAATCCACGGTAATGGAATCGACTGAAGATACTTCATCATCCCCCTCAAGCACTTCCTGCACGCTTGATCGGATAAGGCGCTCCGATACCGACTTCTGCTGATATATTGTAAGCCATGGGATCCCCCCGTCAGGCCCGAGGAACCACGAAGCCTTATCTAAGCGCAGTTTATTTATGAGGCGTTGCCTGGTACATTCGGCCTCTTCAAGCCATTCGGACTTGCCGCTCGTAATTTCCAGATCTCCATCAGATAATTTGACTGTCTTCATAATCACGTCCCCGGAGTTGGCGCTGCCGTCTGAATACCCGGAGCGGCGCTGGTATGGGTATGGGTTGAAAGCTTGATGCTCGCCCCGGGAGTGGCCGTCATTGCTTCAATTTCCTGTTTGGCTGCGATCGAACCATCAACCGTCAGCGCTCCCTTTATGGTTGTAGCGCCTTCAAGCGTGAATGCGTTTGCCTTCCCTGACACCTTCCCGTCGGCGATCTGCAGGGAGATGGTACCATCATCAGATCCAATCACAAGACCGTCCTCTGAAAACACATCTGGAGGTGTCCAGCTGCTCTTCGCGATACCATGCACCACTGATGCGTTTTCCCGTGAAAAAAGCGACACCTCGGAAGAATCAACACGGCCGGAGAGCCCCTGGGTTATATCATGAGTGGCAAAAGTCACCCAGACCAGGTCACCGCGTTTATACCGCGGACGAATAAAATACCCGCCGGCGTGAAGAAACTGCACCGGGATATTCGGGATAATGGCCAGGGGCGTCTGGGTGGTTTGCCCTGTGGCGGAGAAAGCCAGTAACGGCTTCACATCTGCTCGCATCGTCGCCGGATCATGGCGCTCAATAGAGGCTATGCAGCCGATCAACACCTCACGAAGCCTGGCGTCGACATATTTACTGATTGCTTGAGCGAGTTCAGGCCCGATGCTCATAACGTCCTTGCCTCGAATTCGGTGTATGCATTCCCGGATGTCGAGAATTGCGATTTGCCTTTCTTGACTCTCATGGGGATTATCTCATTATTCCTTTCCACTTGAACGAGACTTCCGGTATCTATTGCATAACGGAAAAGTGATTTCACTTTGTATCCCCCATCGATCTTCACAGCATCAATGAGTCCCGAGTTATAGTTTAAAACATGTGCGGTGCCGGTGGATCTGCTTTCCGGAAGAAAGGTTGCCCGGCCGTTTCTAAAAAAGAATTTCGAACCGGTATCCCGTGCGATTCTATCCATCGCGCTGTAAAACGGAACTCCTGAAAACGACAGCCCTCGCTCATAGGCTTTTTCGTTTTTGAAAACGATCTCGGACGAAGTGAGCCCCAGTTCATTGAATACCTGTTGCACCACTTCACGTGCAGAAATCATGCCACTCCATGACTTGTTGATTCTGGCATTTAACCAGAGAGGGCTTTTGTCTGATATGTTTAATGTCAGCACTCGATCGAGGCCAATCTTCATTTCATTTTTGATGATTTCACCGACAACGCAAGTGCCGTAATCTGCCTCGTACCCCGCTGAGATAATAACTTTGGGAAACACATTCCCGCGCTTTTGCGCCGCGGCGTAGGTTTCTGGAGATGGATTGAACACCTTCGCGGTTGTCTGGGCGGGCCCGGATTCGCTGAAAGTCTTTTCGAACTCAATGCTGAAAGGCGGGTACGCCAGGACACGGCCGTTGATGTTGATTTCACAGACTCGTCGAAATAGCTTACTCATATCAGGCATACCATCATCGTATCAAAATTGTCTTTCGAGATCCGCTCGATCGCCGAGATCTCACGCAGCACATCCTCGATACAGAGAGGAATGACCTTGCTGGTAATCGCGACGCCATCAACCGGGCCGTTGAGGAAGCTCGAAAGATAGGTGAGCTTCCCCGAATACAGCACCTCGCCGGTGGTCGCATCGCACAGCATCATCGTGTAAAAATCTCCCCGCTGGTTATAATTGAAATCGACGTCATACTGCACGCCGTCGATCTCGAAGGTTTTTCGAACAGGCATCTCATCATGCGTTACCGGAAGATAGGTGATATCCATATTCAATGTGCGATCCCAAACAAAATTGATCTACTCCCGGCTGATGCCGATGTGCCCTGTGTGGGCGTTGCCCCGCGTGCGGCTTGCGCCCGGGCCGCCTGGGGAAGATTAATGTCCCGCAATATTGCCGTCGCGATAACCAGCTTCTTCAGCGCGATCGTCAGCGACACGCCCGCACCGGAATCGGATTTTTGCGAAAGGCTGAGATTAGTGATCACCACATTGCTGACGTACATGTCATAGCCCTTCATGAAGAATGTGGAGAACACCGGTCCGCTGTAGGTGAGCAGCGCCCCCATGGATTTCCATGCTTCCAGGTAGGCGATTTTCTCGCTGACGCTTTTGTCCGTAGGGAAAATGGTTGCAAGCGCCGCGGCCGCCAGGTCATTCTGATCCGCCAGAAAGGTCTCAACCGAAAAAGTGTCCGGCTTATCATGCACATGGTCAGATATCGTGCTGCCGTCCTCGATCGCGTTATCCGAGACATCGGCAGATCCGGTCTTTGACTGGCCAAGCACGGGAGATAGTATCACTTCGTATCCATATTCATCCTTCAGGTTGGCGGGGGTGCCGAAGAGGAGTTCCGCGAGTCCCATTTATGACACCTCCAGGCCGAGGCTGGCAAGGAACGACGGAATCATGTCCCGGAGCACCCGCTCCACCGACTCGGCAATCGACCGGCCGTCGTTTTCTGACGCGCCGGTTATGGTAATGACTGGCGCAAAGGTTATTCTGGGTCCGGTTGAGGCTTCTGGTGTGCCGGCTCCATTCGGGATGATGGTGCCATTGGTATCAGGAGTGAATCTCTCTGGTCCGTGTTCTCCAACCCAATACTCTCGCCCAACACGAACCGGGCCACCCGATGCGCGTGCCTCAACGGCACCCTGCTGCTCGCCATTACCGGAAACACGGGCTACGAGTTTAACCGCCCAGGCGGGAAGCAATTCTGAAAGGTAACTCTTCATCCTTTCTTTGAGTCCAGAGAGGGCCGACAGGATTCTATCAGGAATACTCTGGAAAAACTCCACGATGCGTCCTGGGATCGAGCGAAGGAATCCAGAAATCTGATCCCAATAAAAGTACAGGATGCTCACCGGGAAGATTGCCATTATGATGTAGCGTCCATACTCCCGGAAAAAGCCATAAATACCAAGAAACATTGACCTGATACCATTCCAGAACGCAGAGAAATAGCCCTTGATCTTGTTGATATTATCTCTCCACGGCCCCAACCACGAACCAATCAGGGACTGCCCACCGGTGAACCAGACATAGAGGTCCTGAATTACGAGGATAATGGCCATGATGGCAGCGGCGATGAGAATGAACGGCCAGGTCGCGGCGATGACGCCCGCTGCCATGGTCCATGCCGCAACTGCCGCACTATACATTGCACCCACAAGAAGCGTTCCGATAATCGGTATCAAAAGAAGCAGAATCACCTTGAGCGTTATCATTGCACCCTTGTGCTCAAGCACCCATCCCGTACCTTTCACCATGAGATCCAGTAACGGCTTGAGGCCATCGAGGAGCGTCTGCCCGAAACTTCGTTTCACTTCATCGATATTGCCGGAAAGTGTTGACCAGAGCCCGATCGCCGTGCGTGACTGGCGGTCCATCATGCCGAAATATTTTCCACCTTGCGACGTCATGTTCTGGAACGCTCTCTGTAGGTGGCTGAAATTGATGGAGCCCGATGAAGCGAGATCCCTGACGTGGCTGGATGTGGTATTGAATACCTTCGCAAGCTCCTCATAAATCGGGATCCCGCGGCCAGCAAACTGCATGAGGTCTTCCGTCTGGACTTTCCCCTGGGTTTTGTTCTTACCGACGATCTGGGCAAGCTCGTTGAAGTTCATGCCTACGCCGGAGGCGACGTCCCCAACGGTCCTCATGATCCCGATAAGTTCCTGCTGTTGAAACCCGAACGCAAGAAGTGATCTTCCGGCGGCCATTACTTCGGTCGGCTCATACGGAGTGACATTTGAAAATTCCGTAAGGCTCTGCAGCACCTGGCGCGCACGATCAGCGCTCCCAAGCATTACTTCGAACGATACCGAGGTGCTCTCGTATTGCGCCGCGAGGCTCACCATCTCACGACCCGCTCCGAGGAGCCTCGCTCCGATTCCAGCAGCCGCTATCGCTTGCACCGCGGAACCGAGGCCGCTGATTGTTTCACGGGTTTGCCTGGTCTGCTGTTCGACCTGGCTCATGCTGAGGCCGTATCGATCAGCAAATTCTTTTATATCACGGCTCTTCGATGCATACGCGGTAAGCTCTTTCAATTGATTGCGGGTGAGCCCGATCTTCTGCGCCGCTTCGACCATTTCCCGTTCCATGGCATTGAGGCCACCGGCCATGGATACGCCCTGGCCACGTGCTTCGGCCAGGTTCTTAATCCAGGCGCGCAGCTCCTCGTTTCCGTCGCCGGAAAGGTCGACCTCAACGCCAAGTTTTCGAAGTACCGTGCTCATGTTTTGGTTTTGTTCTTCTTTTCAACTGCCTTGCGGGCTTTTTCATCCAGCTCGGCCCGTATTACCTGGGCTGCTTTGAGCTGTGCTACAAACAGCGGTGTAACCTGGTCCCATTCCTCGAGGGTGAATTTCACCAATCCGTAGGCAATGGGACCCCAATAATCCCAGTCACTTCTCACCTTCTTTTCCAGAAGACCCAGTATCTCCTTTTTTGGCGGTTCCTTCTTCAGGTCCTGCCACCAGGGAGTTAAGGTCCCCTTCAAGAAACCGACGGAGCAGCTTGCCCCACACCCCCAGCTCAGATGGATTTACCGAATCGATGGTGGGTTTTCCCGCATGCCCCTCGGGGATCACACAGTGTTCAAACGCCAGATCGAGAAATTTCTCCTGGGATATGCCGGTCAGCGTGATGTATTCCTCCTGCCATTGCAGGTACGTTCTGTTTCCTGGGTGTTGCAGCTTGTAATTCTTTCCGTCGATGAACCGGATATGGACAACCTTTCCGTCAGGTGCCATTTTGGTCACTACGGGATTTGTCATTTTACCCATACTTCCTCCTCTCAGTCTTCAGGCGGCCGAACCGATGAATATTTCGGCACCAGTATTTTCCACTCAACTTTTCGCTCTTCCGCTCCAAACTTGTCTGCGGGCCGTTCAATGACGCGACACCCGCTTCCACCTCCCAGGTATTTTCCGACCGAGGTGTTTCTGATCGCGGTCGCGAAGGATGTGGGGACTTTGGATAACGCGTCAAGCATCGCGTTTGAAGGGCTTGAAGCTTTGAGCGTCAAGGTGATGACATGACGATCATCATGCACCTTCGCAAGCGACACATCACCCATGAGTCCGGCGGAATGTTTAAACAACTCCTTGGTCACTGGCTCGACAGCGATGGATTCACCATCGGCAAATCCGGTTATATCCAGCATATTGACGATAACCCTGACTTCTTTCGGATCGTAGAAACTGCCGTCATTCATTCCCATAACTCACCTCACGCCGTGATAGTTCCGCTGATCGCGTTTTTATGAACCGCTCCAGCTATTTTGAAGGAAAACTTAATACCGCTCCACTTTCGCTCGGCGCGATCGGCGCTCGGCACCTCGCTTCGCGACGGAACCGACAAGGTATACATATATTCTCCCTCATCTGAATATTCCTGGTCGGCTTCATCCTCCACCTTTCCAATGATCCCTTGACGTCCGCACAATTGGAAAACTTCACGAAGAGCAGAATCCTGCATTGCCGCGCCGGACCCGTCAAAGGGAACCTTATTGGATTTGATATATAACGAGAAGAGTGCTTCCCCAAGCCGCGCCTTGACGAAGTCGCGGGCCATGACGGTATCAATAAACTCGCCGCCTGTGGTGACACCCTCATCGGAATAGACTACGCCCGAACGCTTTGAAAACGTCTGTCCCTTGTTCGAGCGAATTTGGTTAAGCTCAGTCAGGGTAAAACTGCTTGCAACCACGCCGGTCGGGGTGCGCCATTTCCAGGTAATCTCGCCGATTGAATAGGGAAGCGCTTCTCCCACCCAGGCAGCTTCCGGGAATTCGGCAGCGCCATCATGGATGAGATATGCTTCGCGGAGGTTATTTCTTCCCGTCAGTGCGGTAATGTCCGCTGTACAGCCGATGAAGATCCGCTCGTTGGCAAGCGCCCAGGTGCCGGCGGCCTGTACCGATGTCTTGTCGCGCTCGGCGATCATGAGTACATACCAGCCGTTATTCGTCTGGAGCAGCTCATCCAGCGCTTCACCAATGGTGTCCGCCGTATCACGAACGTAGACCGCTACCGTCGGTACGCGCGGCGACTGACCGAACAGGAGGCCGGCCATGATGTATTCGGGGTCGGTTGAAGCAAATCCAGCGGTCACCATTTCCGTGAGCTCTGCGTATTCCCCATATTTCTTACAGAGAGGGCTCGATGACGCCCGACTGCCGAGAATAAGCGGCAGTGAGAACGACTGCTGCGTGATTGCCAGCGTCGCCAGGCTAATCTGTATGTCGAGATCGTTTATATACGCCATCAGACTGTTACCTCCTCAAGAGATTTGATTGTTTCACTTATATCTACCGCGTCCTCGGTTCCGCTGGTGACGCGCCTTCCGTTAAAACGCACGTCAAATCCCAGTCGCGACTCATATCCGGTCTCGAGGATCGCCGTTCGGTCTTGAATTTCTCGCTCATCAGCGATCGGAAACACGCCTGCCGATCTGCATGCTGATTTCCCCTCTTCGGAATCGAACCAATCAGCTGCGGCCTGTGCGATCGTCATGATGGCTTCATACTTTGAAGGATCGCCGAAAAATGTCAGGCTTACCGTGCCTTTTGAGAGGGTCTCTTCCTTGACCAGTACCTTCGTGTCATCACCATCAACAGGTTTGCGCATTACCGAATTCCTGTATGCCGGCTGCTGCCCGTTGGCGATGATCTTGTATGAGAAGAAATTCATCTTCGGTCGATCGCCATTCTGATCAGCCCTCACAAAAGTGATTTCCAGGAAAGTCGCCAGTGCTGCCATCACGGTTTTTATTTTTGCCGACTCAAGCATTCTCTTTCACTTCCCGTTTCCCGTAATAGAGCACGAAGCCACCTTCGCGCCGCCTGTCGGCAATATCTCCCACCTGGTAAAAGACCCCATCGCATTCGAATAGCGATCCGGACGGATAAAGCTCTTTACTGTGATGATAGAACTTCTTGTCCTGGGCGGTATATGAACCCTCGGGCAACTGTTTCGATTGCGCCGGAGTGATCGGTATCTCGATCATCGATCGCGTCAGCGGCTCGCCAGCCGCTCCGTCACGCCATTCACCTTCAACGTATTGACCTTCCGCGTATATGGTGATCGCTACCTTCCTCGTTTCGTTGGCAAAATGCTCGAGCATCAGAGCACCTCGTAGCTGAGCGAACCTATAAGGCGCGTTTCGTCGACCAGCGTGACGCTGCCTTTCTTCACAGCCAGCGTGATCCCTGAGTTCGGTGGATCAATGCTCGATCGGATTCTCATCTTTACCGATGAGACCAGGGAATTCCCGATTGCGTGAAGTACGTCATCAGCACGGCCAGAACCGGCGATGATCCTCCCGATTGCCGCGGATGCGAGGTTCATCGCCTTATCAATCGCGTCCTGCGAATCAATGGTGGATCGGAGATATGACCGCTCCGGGATGATTACTCTCGGAAGCAACAGGTAATACGTCACAAGCCGGTTCGCTTCACGCCGCGCGAGTACCGGGTTCTTTCGGCTTCCCCGGGGAGGTATAAATTCAAGACCGTCAACGCTTCGCGGCGATATGCCTTTGACCTCTTTCCGGAGTGGAACGGCGAGGAACCGTCCTTTTTTCGGTTTTATCTCCGCGCCGAATTCATTCGAGGCGGCATATATCGCAAGCTCCGATCCTTCGGCGGCTGCCGGCCCCACGATGATCTTTTTTCCGAAGATCTTCAACAGCTCCTCTTCGACGTGGGGGAGAAATACTGTTTCGGTATATTTCCCACCCATTATACAACCCTCACAATGCCGCGAATCCCGGCTTTGAGTATCCGGTATTCCCCCAGCCATGTCCTGGCTCCCTGCGCAGGCTGTGCAAATGACACCGACACATCACCTACCGAGCGGGAGGCAAGCGGCCCGCCGATTATTCCGGCGACGGAAAGGAGATGTGAGGCATACGCCTCCTGACAATCGGCAAAACGCGCATGCGCTTCGTTGATGCCGTCATCAATCACCTGCCGTGCGGCCTTATCCAGCATCGACTGGAGGGTTGCATCCTCCGTGCCGAACAGGCCGCCGTGCAGGTTCCTTAAGTTTTCTACAGATGAGCGGGACATCAGATCCCCTTGCCGATGTAAATGGCGCTCGGGTGACGAATAATGCATCCCGCGGCGCGTTCGGTTACCGCCTGCTCCGAGGTGCCGATGATGTCGTAAACCGGTTCGCCCAGGGTGAGATCTTCAGGCACCGCAAGCTCGATGATCTCGGGACTGTTATCCAGGATGCAGAAGCCATCCACGCTTCCCGAGAAACCGTTGTAGGTTTTTGACATCTGGCTGGTGACAATGATTTTCTCGAAGTACGCGCCTTCGCTTTGCAGCCACTTGAGCACCGTCATGGGCGAGGAATCGCTGTACGGCTCGAGGAGCGAATTGTAATGATCGGAGTCGATGAGGAGCACTCGGGCTTTGAAGAGATTACCTTTCTCAACAGCCTTTTTCCCGGCAAGGAGATCTGCGAGCTTTAACTTGGGAGTCTTGTTTGCCCACAACCGCTTGTCAGCATTGGTCGATCCGGTTCCGGATGCCGCAACATCTTCAGCGGTAATTCCGGACATATTTAAAAGCCCTTTGATTTTATGATCGGTATCGCCCTTGAAGGCAAGACGGTTCTCGGTCTCTGCCACAAAACGTCTGGCGTTTGATACACGTATGGTATCCAGACTCACCGAGGGGCCTTTGCCAAGCCGCGCGCGGGCCTGAGAAGCCATCCGTTCCTGCTTGGTATAACGGATACCGGTAGCGATAGTATAGACCTTCATTGTTTCGCGACCGCCTTTCTCCCCGACAAAAGGTATGTCCTTTGCTGAGGCCCCGGCGGCGAGGATTTTCGCCGAGCCGGTTCGATCGTACCAGTCGTAACCGATTTCAGCCGCGAACGGGTCGAAGTTGGTGTTGACGCTGAGAAATGATCGCGCTACAAGTTCTTCGACCTTGGGCTCATACAGCACGCTTTCGATCGAGAGAAGATCTTCTTTGCGAAACAGTCCATCATCCTGACGTATGCCCATTATTTTTCTCCTTATTCGTGTTGTGATTCGTCCGCGTTACGCGGCGTCAGGGGTGGTGGTGAAAATCCCCTTCAGAAGCAGCGGCACAATGCCCGCGCCGGTCGTGCTTCCCTTGAATTCAGCACCGGTTAAGAGCGCTGTTTTTCCGGATTCCGCGGTCGTGCAGAACACGCCAGCGGGTTTGCCGGTGGCGGCGGTATGTCTGATCCTGACAGGATCACCCGGATCAACCGCTTCCTCAACATGCACCATAACCACACCGATCTCGACCAACCCGAGCGGATCGCCGTCGGCGTATGCTTCATCATCGAGGTCGGTTGCCTCAAACGAGAGCGCGGCAGCGCCGCAGAATTTGTCTGTGCTGGCGGCGGGGATCTTCACCTGGCTTCCCGCTGTTCCAGGAACAAGCGCCTGACCAAACGCAATTGCTCCTTCGGCAATGCGGCTGGTGATGTATTCCGACGGATGGTGCTCCGCGATTTCGCCCGCGTTGCGACCGGTTTCGTTATATAATACTCCTTCAGAAATAGGGCTCATAATATCCTCCTTGGTTCATTCTGGCTTACTGTTTCTGGCTCATCATGTTGAGCCGGCCGTCGCGTTTCTTCGCGATCTCCTTTTCGTCTATCCGCACCGATCCGGGAGGAACGTCATCCATGATCGCGGCTTTCTCCCTGGCAAGCGCCATTGCCGCGTCATAACGGGCATCGATGACAACATCTTCGAGCGAATCGGTCTTAACTCCCTCCTCGAAGGGGAGAGTCGCCCCGATAACCTTGAGCTTGATTTCCCGGTTGGTCATGCCATCATGCTTCAGATCCTTGCAGACTGCTTTTGCCGTCTCGATGAGCGAGATCCGCGCGTTCACTGCCGCATCAAGGCGCTTTGCCTCATCCTTTTCCTTCTGATCGCCGGTTATTTTTTTCAGCGCCGCTTCAAGAGCATCGACGCGCGCCTGGAGCGCCTTGTTTTTCTGGATCTCCTGTGACAATTTATTGTCCTTTGCGTCTCCCTTGGGGGGAGTGTTTTGAGGATCTCCGCCTTCGCCAGAACCTCCATCATTACCGGCGCTACCTCCTTCGCCGCCGGTATCGCCGCCTGCAGCGCCTTCCTCTTTCTTCTTGCCCGATAAGAACGCGAAAAGGTTTTTAAAAAATTCTACAAAGGCGTTTTCGTCCATTTGGTCACCTCGTTGTGTGGTATTCTTTGAGTCCTTTTTTTGCTGATCCTTCATCATCACCGCGACATCGACAGATTTCCCGATTGCCGCGTCAAGATGCACTCGCACGGTTTCGCCTGCACGTCCTTCAGGCACATGCGCCACATGATTTATCCGTATGTTTCTCTGACGGGCATCATAACGCTGTCCTTGGTAATCTCCCGGAGTCGGATCGATTTCGGTCTCGAAGCCAATCGATATCTCTACCAGTTCTCCGCTATCAATCTTTTCGATGAGTCCTTGATCGAAAACTGTTTCATTTGCACTAAGATGCCCCTTGACGACTGTTACGCTATCACCCAAAGCACCCTTTATATGCTTCTGATAGTTGGCGCTCGTAACAAGACCGCCCTCCTCAATAGGCACATGCAACTGAGTGATTGGCGCTCCTTTAGCGCTTTCGATAGTAAGATCGGAAAAGATATCTTCTGGAAGTTTCGCCTCAAGGCGTACTTGGCCGTTCGGCATGAGGTACGGAAACACTCCGTCGCGGGCAATCGTCACCCGCGCGCGAAGGAATCCGCCCCCGCTGCCGGTTTTGTGAATGGTTCCTCTGTCCAGTCGTATAGCCATGGGTGAAAAATAGAACCGGTGGGAAAATGTAGCAAGGTCGACCTGGCAGGTAAGTCCGCTATGGCAACAGGAGATGAAAAAAGTAGAACATTTTGAAAAAATTTTTATGACTCAATAAGAAAGGGGAGCTTGTAGCTCCCCTTTCTTGTGCGGCATCCGCGTGCGGAAACCGTAATCCGTTATTTTAAAATTTAAAATTGGTTCACGCTATTTCCGGGTGTTTCGATTTAAAGATTTCGCCCCTCAAATTGGAAATGACCTGTTTGGCGTGCTCGGCGTTTTGAGAGAGGCCGCTTTTCACCAGGAGCGCAATTGATTCCTGGTCGGTCATTGTATTTTTCGCAAGCCCCGTCCACACATCAAGATATGCTTCCTTCTGTGGCGTCAGCTTGAGTCCTTTCACTTTCATCGCAACCATCCGAGAGAAGTAAACAACGATTCTATTTCAAGATATATCGGAGCAAAATCATCGTCAACCCAATAATAAAACTCCATGGCGGCTTTTTTCAAGGCAAATTCATTCGACAACGCGACATCTGCTCCTTTTGTCGCCATATATTGCTCCATCGCCCTGGCGAAGAGTTCGTGGGGACTCATTAAATAACTCAACTGACTGCGTATCGCTCTATCTCGAATGCTTTTTTTGAGATATGCAAGCCCGCGGAAATATGAACTATCCTGCATGGCGCTGAGAACTCTTTGGAAGTTTGATCCGGCGCTTCTGGGGATGATCTTTTCATGCACCCAGTGGAAAATTTCATGGATTGAGGTTGATCTCGGATAACTCGCGGACGGGTTTATCGCAAGATGACCGCTCTGGCGATAATAATACCCATGCATATCAGGGGCGAAGAATGGATCGGCGCTGCTCATCTCGCCAATTGTCAACGCCCGCGCGTTTCCCGCGGGGATCGACATCACGCGATCCACCGCCGAGAGCGCATCATCAAGGGATGATCGAAGCGTACTGTTTTTAATATCTATCACCATCCGTTTCTGCAATTCCCCGGTACCGCTCCACCGGGCAGGCGTAAGGCCGGCGGTTGCCTGATAGTGTTCCGCGGAAAGCTGCTCGGAGAATTCTCCCGGACCCGCATATTCCCGCTCGGCCATTTCTGGACCAAGGGCGGGTTCCGCCCAGCACCGGCAGTTGTAATCCTGTCCGGGGTGAAGACGCGCCAGCGCAAGGCCGCCTTTCGCATGACGGTATATCTTCGGAGGATTATTCCAGGCGTGATAGGTTCCCTCAAGGGCCGCATGACTATCACGTGCTCCCGGGAGGGTGCGCCAGATATATCCCGGGATACCCGCTGCCGTCTGACGTTCCCGCGTCACGTCTCCAAAAAACTTCGACACCTGGTCGCGTGCCCAGAATTTCGCTTTTGACTGGTTGACTCCCGTACGTTCGATGATCTCGTCTCGCATGGATTGAAATCCCATGCCGCTTTTTACCCCCTGACGGACAACGTCACCCACATCGGAGAGGTATTCCTGCTGCAGGGTTCGTATGAGGTTTACATTTGACTGAATCGTGCGGTCAATCATTCCAACGGTGAGGGATCTGCCAAGGTTCACCGTGGTAAGCCAGAGCTCTCCCGGGGATCCGGTGGGCGACGGCCTTCCCGTTACCGCGGGAGATTGCGGCGCATTCAGGCGGCCATAAAGCTTTCCAAGCGCCTCGGTGGTCCTTGCGCGGCTCCACTCGTCGACCAAGTTAAAATGCGCCGCTATTTCGGAGGTTATTTTCTTCGTTGCTACGACGTTTCCAAATCGCGATATCAGATCATCCAGAAATGACAACAGGTCTCCGGCCGCATCGAAACGAGTATCAGCGACATCGGCGGATACCTTTTTTTCTTCTTGGTCCAGCCTGGCAAAAATCGCCTTATTCACCTTTTCGGAAAATTCATTGAAGCGCATGCGCCAGTAGGATTCGTATTGATGTTCGAGGTGGATGGGGTACATATATTTATCCGGAATATTATGTCACTAATCCTTTATTTTCAGCCCCCCATTCGCGCGGGAAGGGCTTCCAAATCTTTCCAAACCTCTTGAGCGGCCCGTTATGTCTCTTAGCCGAAAAAGCCTTTAAAAAAGCCTTTTTTGCCGGAATCAGATTTATCCTGATTTCCCACCGACAAAGGCCCCTTTACCGACGAACCCTCCGCCTCTTTTGACTTCTCGACGATGGCAGGTGTTTCCATATTGAGCGGCTGATTCTCCCATTTTGCAAAGGGTTCAAGAAGATCCCCGAAGCGTTCTTTGCGTACTTCTGCTGGCCCAAGCACGGTGTTTGCAATGTATATCTGATCACGTTGTGCCTGCTTAAGCTCAATATCCGCCTGTTCGACCGGACCGATGCGATAGAGGGGGTTGAAATCAAAATCCCAATCGAGCGCGTTGACTCCACCCTCGCCAAGCGTCTTATATATCTCGCCATCGGTTTCTCTCACCACCATGTCAATTGCCTTCTCGACAACAGGCCGGCCTTCGAGCTCCTGGAACTTTGCGATGCTGTCATAATATGAAATCAGGTCAAACTGCCCTGCGGTGATAACACCCTGGCTTTGCCCCATGAGACGGCTCTTGGGAGTTCTCGCAAGGCCTGCGAGATTTTCAAAGACAAAATCGAAGAGGTCTTTGAGTCCATTGGGAGTCCCTTCGAAAATCCGCGTGATGTCTTCATTCTCTCCCACTGCCACCGCGCTCTGCGATGAAATGACCGCCTGCATCTTCGCGAGGAAGTCTGCAAGCTGTGCTCCTTTCATATCGTCAACCAGGGGAGACTTGAACACCCAGACCGCCATTTCAAAAATGATGGAGGTCACGCTCCACAGGGATGTGTCCTGGGCAAAGACCGCATCGAGAATGGTTTCGATGACTGACACGCCGCGCTGCTCTTCCTCGATGTAACTTCGGATCATATGATGAATGCGGCTCTCATGTACATCATACCCGGCGATGGAATACTTCTTCGAGTGGAACCACTTCGAAAGAGGGTTGGTCCGTGCCGTGCGAAAGTTCGCCTGGTCGGGACCGAAGACATTGATGTAGTCGAGCTTGCGGATGGTCGCGGGCATGGGTTCTCTCAAAAGCTCCTTCTCTTGAGGTTTTTCCGTGGTGACACCGAAGAACATATACCCACCCTCATTGTACATCCGAGAATACTGAATGAGCTTCTTCAGTTTCTCCTGGAAGCCGAGCTCGGCGAAACGGTTCTCGATCATGCGGGAAATGTTCAGCCCTTTACTCCCGGCTGTTGGATCATCGTTGTCACGATTGGTTCGTATGGTTATCCATTCGCGCGTGGCGTCCTCGGCGGGGGCATCAACCACATTCTGGATAAATCCATTGGAGTAATACCAGTTGCGAGCATCGACAAATGAGATTCGCGGTGGATTTGGACGCAAACTCGAAAGTTTATCTTTTGATGTGCCCCTCCCGGTGCCGGCATGACTCATACTGTCGAACCGTTTCTCAAGAGAAGACTTTTCTTGTTGCCGTGCCATTGCTTATCTCCCGAATAAACCGAATATTCCGCCAAAACAATCATATCGATCGACGAGCGACTGTCTCCCCGGTCGAAGCGCTGCTATAAGCCCGGCGAGCGAGTCCGGCGCGTCATCATGTCGCGCGATCTCAGAATAGGTGATGATCTGTTTAAGGTAATCCTGGTCGACCGCGCGGGAAAAGCGTATATCCTTCCAGTGCATCTTGACGTTATTCATGATGCGCACGTGCTTGTTTTGCGTTGAGTTGATATTCTTTACGTTGATTCCTCGTTTTCTGAACTCGTGCGCTACCGCCACTTGCGCCTGATTCGATTCGACATAAAGCGTATGAACTCCGAGGTCATTGCAATAACGCTCCACGCGCGCATAGGTTCGATCGAGTGAACCTTTCCAGATGCTTCCCCGCACGATATTGATAAGGGATTGCCCTTCTTTGTCCTGGCGCCCTCCGGCCGTGAAGGCGCTGTAATCCTCTCCACCGAACGCCGGATCGAGATAGGCAATCAGGCGAAGCGATGATGTCGGCTCTTCAAACTGCGGATCAGTAAGGATGCGATCGATCGTATCGATCGGGTTCTGCTGGTAAAGCGCCTGAAAAATCTTTTCTCCAACCGTGTCCCTGATATCTGCGATTTCAGCGTCATCATACATTTCGGGCCACAGCGATTTCCCGTGAGCGTCAAGAAGTGGAAGGTTGAGATGCACCCATTTGCCCCCTTCGTCAACGGTCTTCTCGTGTTCAAGGATGCGGCCGGCAAGGTCATAGGTGACCCACCTGGTCATGACAAGGATAATCGCCGAGCCCGGATAGAGGCGCGTTCGAAGCACTGACTTATACCACTCGTATCGTTTTTCCTGGATGGCTTCGGAAACAGCCTCTTCCCAGTTTTTAACCGGGTCATCAATGATTGCCAGGTGAGCACCTCCGCCGGTAAGCGCGCCACCAACACCGGCCGCGATCACGATGCCTCCGTCGATTGTATGCCATTCTTCAACCGCCCTTTTTGCCGGGCTCACGTCCACATCCTTAAAAATGTGATGGAAGCGGTCGCTTTCGACAATATCCCGCGCACACTTTGAAAACGACTCCGCCTTGTCGGCGTTGTAACTGGCAATCATGATCTCTCGTTTCGGATGACGTCCCAGATACCAGGAAGAGAACTTTCTTGTACACAGCTCGGTTTTTCCGAATCGCGGGGGAACGGTGATCATAAGCCTGGTGATCTCGCCGCGTTCAACGGCCTCAAGTTTTTCGGCCATCAATCTGATGTGGAGAGGGGTGATGTAGTCCACATCGAGATAGCGGGTAAACGCCAGGAGTTCCTCTCGCCCATTAATCTTACCATAGAGCTTCCGATCTTCTGGCTTTGCTTTCGAGAATTTCCTGGTGCCTTCCTCGAGTAGGGCCTCATAGATGTCGTTGAAATCTGCCATTATTCCACGTTTTCCGGCTTGATCTCAATGAGCGCGGGTTCGCCATCAGCCGTAATCCGCATACGGACCTGTTCGGTGATCGTGTCCCAGTTCGCCTCGATTGCCTTTCGCACGCGCGGGATCTCGTTGAATATCTCCAGGAGCGTCTGTACGATTACAAAGGGGCTCACGGATGCGTTCTGGTGTGCCTCGAGCTTGATATTGAATTCAGCAAGGGTCTTGAACGCATAGACCGCGCCTTCGAACGATTTGATTTTCGGAGCGCTCTTTTTAACGAGCTGGTCATACAGGCGTTGCTCGATCGTCTTCGACTTCTCCTTTATCTCCGCAAGCATGTCGGCTGTCTTTTCTTCCACATTGCGGCGCATGACCGAAACGACCCGCTTGCGAATGTCTTCCCAGGTCATGCCGGCACTGTCTGCCGCTTCAGCCCAGCGGCGCACCGTATTCGCGCTTAATTTCGGCATGGAATATTCATCTTTCAGCAGCCGTGCGATTTCCTCGAAGTTCTTAAACTGGAGGAATAACGCCAAGCCACGCAATTTTATCTCCTCACTGTGAGCCAACACCGGCCTCCATGGTCGAATTCTTTTTTATGCTGCTAATCATCGATGAGTTCACCAGCTGCTTGCGCTCCCAACCGTTCATCAATTTTAATAAGTATCTTCTCAATGCGCATGAGTCGCCGTTCGATCTTTGCCTCTGACGCATGAAAACGCCGCTCGACTTCGAGTTTGAAATCCGCAAGGGCTTTTTCGTTTTCGCAGATTCGGTCGCCGCATTCCTCTATGGCCACGGCATGAGCCTGCGTCGTTTTTCTCACTTCTTTCTGGCCATAATGCATCTTCCAGTACAGCGCAGACACGGCAAGCATGAGAGCGACAAATTCAGATATAAGCCGAAGATCCATCGCGCGTTCTCCGTTGAATGTGATAACCGGGATTAACGTAGCGCGACAGGATGAATTAGAGCAAGGTCGATAAGGCGGTTATGTCCGATAAGGCGCGAGAGTCGGCAATTTTTTATTCGAGGTAATCGCACACTTCAATGCGGGTGCGATTGAGGAAGCTATCTATATCGCTTTTGCGGAAGCGGTAGAGGCGAGGTGAATATTTTTGAACGGGAATAATATTGTCCTCGCGATACCGTGCGAGAGTGCGAGGCGAAATGCGAAGCAGGGCTGCCGCTTCGCCCGGAGTGAGCATCTCATCGTCAGTTCCTCTCGTCAGCATAATTAGAGCTTTGGCTGATGGAAATAAGACCTGTCAAGAAAAAAATTAAAAGGTGTACTGAAACGATGCGAGAATTCCTATCTTCTCACTCGATCCAAGAATTCCTCCGCCTGCCGCGAATCGCCCTTTTCTCCGCAGATACATCGCGCCGAAGAACGAGTGACTGCCACCAGAACCATACTCATACCCGATGAGCGGTTGTACAACGTTATTGGACTCAAGCCATTCCCTCGCCGCCGGGACCACATTTGCTGGGATCTCCGTTACCGCTTCACCTTTGCCTTCGGCGATGGTCCGCATGGTGATGCTGCGATTATCCGCCCTGACATCTCGTTGCTCGATCTTTGCTCCCGACACCTGGCGCACGGCAACTTCGCCGGTAACATCCCGTGCATCATTATCCCCCATGAGCATGTACATTCCGACAGCGCCAATCGTGATACCGACAAACAGAATAAAGAAGTATGTGATTATTGTTTTCATAGGGAGAAAATACAAGATATCTTGTTTCGGCGGCAAGGTCGAACTGTCAGGTAAGTCCGACAAGGAGGCTGTGGCAGATAAAATCTATTTTCGCTTGGACCAAAATATGAAATAAAAATTGGTTACGTTGCGGATATTGAGGAAAAATATATGTGAAAAAAGAAAGACATCAATCGCATAATAAATTTCAATGTACTTATCTGCACATGATGTTTTATACAATAAAGCATATCCAAGATTAAGCATTAATGCGAAGAACTCAATCAGAAGAGCAAAAACAAAAGTAGTGATTATCAATTGAAACAGACTTACACCCTTTCCCGCTATTTTCCGCCCAGTAATTGTCTCACGCATTTCTTCAACATTTTTGCTGGTATTCGTCGAGAGAATTGTAATACAGGTTATTGAAAAACCGATTAAAATCGCAAGAAGGCTTACTATATAACCAATGGTATCCTTGAGGCCATTAATATTGGAATCCTTCAGAAAAAAGGAATATGCGCATGTCGATAGGATGAGAGGTAAAATAATATCAAATGCCAACTCCCTGAATTTCAGGGTGGAGAAGTAATCTGAGATGGGAAATAAAAACTCCAAGTATAACACTTTACCGATCATCCCAAATCGTACCAATTATTTCATTGAATTTAATAAAAATATCCCTGCTATTTACAATGCCAGTAGGAATGTCAATATCAACCTCGATATACTCAACTTTTTTTATGAGATCAGTGTCAAGTAATATTTGATTTCCTTCATCGTTGTATCCATAGACTCGTATTTTTTTTATTATTGTATTCTGGGTTCTGAAACTATTAAATATGATTCTTACCAGCTCCTTTATCGACTTATATTTAATCGCTTTAATCGAAATATCAACATCATCATTAAGATCGCCAAGTCTATCGGAGAAGTTTAAAAACTCAGACCCGATAAGCTTTTTATCAACATGTAAATGTGCAAGATTAACCCGCACGAGTTTTCTTAATTCAGATAAAAAATTGTCCTTGGGGATAATCAGAAGAGAAATTCTAAAGTCCAGCTTTTTCCCATTCGTGTGATAATAGGTTCTAAGAAATTTACTCAGATATGAAACCAATTGACTTATGGAAATACCAGGTTTCCGTTCTTCTATTATAGTCAATATCTCGTCTTCGAGGAATTTCATTGAGACATGGGTCTTCTCGGCTTCCCCCTCATCCAGCTCTTTCGGATTATCTCTTTCCTCGGCGGTATCTTTTTTTATCAGTGGTGGTCTGTGGAAATATTTTGCTGATTCGAAAATCAAATTTTCTATTTCTCCATTAGTGCCTCTACTCGCAAGAATATGAAATTTATTGCTGTTTTTAAGGTCTTGAATCCTTCCTACTTTTTCAAATGATAATATGTAATCAAGAACTTCTCTGATTATTGACGCTGGATGCCTCACATCCTCATTTTTGCGATCCTTTAAATATAGGGAGTAAAATCCAATTTTCCTATTTGCTGTACTCATTGCAGCCTCCATGCTTTCCCATTATTAAATCGTTATCCTTAAAATTCTCACGCAACACTGGCCATGCTGTCGGTATGAGCTTTACCCATTTTTATACAGTACGAGTTAAGCACTTTTTTTATTTTCAAACTGCACTGGACTTAGATACCTCAATGTGGAATGAATCCGTATACGGTTATAAAAAAGCTCTATGTACATGATTAACTATTTACCTTTACTATTTTTACTGCTGCCCTGTGATGAGGATGTAGATGTATTCACATTGTAATTACTATTTGAGGATGAGGACGTGGATGTTTTGACATCGTAACTATTTACAGGTGTTGGCTTGGGTACGGCCGGGACTTGGACGTCCTCGATTTTCTTACCTGCCATTGTCTCAAGCTGTTTAAGAGCTTCACCTTTTTCTTTGGTTTTTTGTGTCGCGGATTCCTGCGACAGGAGGGACCCCGCGAAGTAGAAAAATATTATTATCAGTAATGTGGCAATGTATTTCATAGAACCCTCCTGTTAGAGCGCCGGAATATGCTTTTCCGATAACAAATCCACACTCGAAGAAATTTGTTCGTAAAATCAAATAAACTCTGCCGCCCATATGAAAGACTCACCATATACACGGCTAATGTGCATCACTTATGAAATATGTCAATCTATTAATGATTTCACCAAATGACCACATCTCCCTCACGTCTTGTGTGATAAATAATTGACTATACAACATGTCCTTTTTATATTTCACCAATTATAATGAATTGCCGGAGGACAAATCCCGATGAAGAAGTCATTATTTTCTATACTACTTTTCGTTCTACTCATTCCGTTTGTTTTCACAAACGCAATTGCGGAACTTCAAATCAAAATCGGAGGACAGCGGGGCTTATATTTTAGCGGATTGCTGAATGAAATCGACGCGGGTATAACACGGTCGATCGACGGTGAGGTGTTTTCAGAATACTCGATAAATTCGAAGCGGGCTGTTGTTGCGGTATCAAGTAAAAACAACGGAGGTGACTTGGTAGTCGGAGTATTTAAGGATGATAAACTCGTAAAGATGACAGAAACATCGGCATCCTTCGGTACTGTGACGATTCGGATTGATGGGAATGAAAAATCACCTTACAATTTTAGAGGCGTAAAGTGGGGTATGAATCCGGAACAGGTGAAATATGCTGAAGCATGGTGTGGGCTGGTCGAAGAGAAAGATAACAGTAATGAAATTCGCGGCGGAAAGGAAATTTCATATGAGACTATTTTCGTTAATGCGAACACCGGGTTAACCTATGGTTTTTTTGATAATAAGCTCTCCTATAGTTCATATGAAACGCTTGTGAATGCAGAATCCTTAAATTCAGTTCATAAAGCATTCAAAGATCATCTAACATCAACACACGGAAAAGCATCTCAGACTTTGGTGAATGGTAAGAAATATGATACATGGCGCGATGGTAGTACTCACATTACTCTTATTTCAGTGAAACATGGCGAAGGAGACGAATATAACGTAGCAATAATTTATTCGCCGAAACCTGCCGGCGATATATTCAAAGAGATTATTTCTCGGAGAATCCAAAAATAACATCATGCGAAAAGAAAGCCCTTATTCATGTTTGTTTTCAAGAAATTGATCTAAAATGCGCAGTTAAGTTTAAGTTATCGCAATTAAGGACAAGCAAGAAACCATCATCGCGGATTAATGAGTAATTGGAATTGATACTGCTCAACTACTTCAGGCACTCAATACTTTGGGGTAGCCATAGGTTTTGAAGTAAGAAAAGTGTTGCCCCTCTCTAACTTTGTCTTATTGAATCAAATCTGAATTTACTCGCATCAAGATATCCTTTTTCTTTCTCGATAGCTATCCAACGACGCTGTAAGTTCTCTGCAACATACCCAGTAGTATTTGACCCTGCAAATATATCAATTACAATATCATTAACTTCTGTAAGCATTTTAATGAAAAACGCTGGCAAGGCCGCTGGAAACCGTGCAGGATGAATTTTAATTCCAGCTTCTTTGCATCTCTTAGTATATAAATCGTTTGAGGAATTGTTTCCAAATTTTAACATTTCATTCGGTTGATCCACATCTTCAATAACATTTGAGCTTATTGATCCACCAGAATCTATATTTTTAAAACTTTTTTTGATACTATGACCGGAAGGTCGTACTGTTTCCTTTAAATTTTTATTGTTTAATCTTATCATATCGCTACTATACTCTTTGAGCACTTTTCTATTATCTGCTTTAGGCCATGGCGTTTTTGAAAACCACCAGACATATTCAACTGATTCTTTTAATCTTATTCTGCGAACGGTCACCCATTCTGCTGGAACAGGCATTTTTGCTGGATTAAACCAAAATGCCTCCTGCGCTAAATAGAATTTTACTTTTTCAATTAACTCGATTAATAATTTAAAATGATAAATCGATTTTGTTGGCGTTCCTTTATTATAACTTCCCCCAATATTCAAAACAAAACTACCATCTTCTTTTAAGATTCGGTAAACCTGTTCTGCAAAAGGCAAGAACCAATCAATATACTCCTCTTTGTCCGCATTGCCATATTCTTTTTTAAAATGTAAAGCGTAAGGAGGAGATGTAATAACTAGATTCACTGAATTGTCAGGCATTGCCGATAATATATCTAGTGCATCATTTAAATAAGCAAAACCATAATCGGTAACATAGTAAGGATTATAGGTAGTTATTAAATTATCATGCGCGGGATAATTTAAAGTTGATGCTCTCTGATGATCCATAAAATCCCCTTTGAATATACTCAACATTGGTAAAGATTACCAATATATTATGTCAACTAAAAATTTCTAAGCTAGTTATGGTGGTGCTTAATGGAATCAATTGATAAAATACTTAGTTTTTTGAAGGAAGCCGATTTAAATGATAAGAGGACTATTTTTAAGTTGTTACGTTCTGAGATATCTATTCATCCAATAGAAAATGAATGGAATGCACAAGCTGAAATAATTCTTGAGGCAATTCATCGTTCAAACGATTTAACAAAGCGTGGGATTCGCGGGATCATTGCTGAAGCATCATTCAAATATATAGTTATTGATAATTTACAAAATTTCGAAGACATTACACCATCTGGTGATTTGCCATTTGACTTCCTTATAAGATCTTCTGAACACGAAATAAAGATTCAGGTTAAGATGCAGCGTCTAAAAACACATAGGCCGATGATGGCTAATGAAGGATATCGTATTCTATCATCTGATAAATATGTAGTCGAAACTCAGAAAACGCGAGGCGGATTGGACACAAGGACAAATGAAAATACTAGGCCTTATCGTTTTGGCGAATTTGATATTCTGGCTGTGTCAATGCATCCATCAACTAATGATTGGAGTAAATTCTTCTATACAGTTTCAGATTGGTTATTGCCAAGACAAGATAGCCCAGATCAATTATTAAAATTTCAACCAGTCCCTCAAAGGCCAAATGAAGATTGGACAGATGATTTTGAAACCGTTATTCAATGGCATGAGAATGGCATTAGAAAAAAAATTCAATCATAGAAATTAGTTTTCATAAAGCTAAACTCGTGTTTATCTTTTAACTTCTCAACAAATTCAATTTAATGAAATCTATAAGCGAATACACCTTCGGAGATATTACCGAGGAAGGATTAATAGCATGGAATATTTATTATCCAGAGAAAATAGCGGGATTTAGCTTTTCACCTCGATGTCTAATATTTAATTACGATATTAACTGTAAAAGGATTTTTTACAGGTATGATATAAAACGATATAATCGGAAAACAGAAATATCATTAAATCTCAAGTATTGCAAACTAAGAGGAGTGGGCTTAGAGCAGAACGCCATCGTGCCATATCCAAAAATTATTGATTATCGAGCTACAAAAAGAAAGGTCAAATTATTTGATGAGTATAGAATGTTTCTCATTCCTAAATTTAAATTAATTAATGTTGCAGCTTCAGAATTAAAACAAATTGATTTAGAATCATTCAACCAGATGAAAGACCTTATAGATAAATATATTTGTCTTTCAAAAAGAAATCCAAAACTGTTATATCAAAAATATATTTTAGATCACGAAAAAAAAAGAAATCCACTTGATTTTGATGCAATTTATGATATCAAAACTAAATACAATAAAGCATGTGCGTGGTGCGGCAGGAAAGAATATGAAGAAATTGACAAACTTGAAATAGATCACATCCTCCCTTTTCATCTAGGAGGGATCGATAGCGGAGAGAAACAGCCTTTATGTAGGGATTGTCATTGGCTGAAAGGGGTCTTAGAGAAAATGATTGGACCAGAAAGGGTAAGAGAGATGAATGGTATTCGTCTTAAAAATGGTAAGTTTTATGAGTTGTTAATGGCAATTGAAAAAATATTTGAGATAGAATTTATGGATAGGTGGAAATAATAGATTCATGAAAGAAATAATCATTTAAGCATATAAGTCTTCACCAGAGAATTCTACATCCTCGCAAAATTGAATTATTAAATGCACACCTAAATGAATTAACAAAATTCATTTTAAATACCATCGCAGTTCCCTATTTAAACCGTTCAACATACTTTAAACACTGATCCAATCGCGTCACGCATGCATTAAGGTCTTTCACCTCTGAAGTACATAGTTTGAATTCATTATGACAATATTGGGGTATCCTGTTGTTGGTGCATGATATCATGAATAGGGTTGTTATAAATGGAATCATATACTTCATCGAAACTATACTTCATCTCCATCGTTCCAATACCGCCATGTTCCAATCAAACACCCCTGTATGGCTGATAGCTTTGCCGGTTCAAGATTGATAGGCGGGAAGTTCGGATTTTCCGCGCATAGCTCGACATGATCATTGCGGAAATAGATTCGCTTGAGAGTAGCCTCACCTTCGATGAGAGCCGCCACCACATCGCCGTTCTTTACCTGATCTTCGGGATTTGTCACCTGGCTGAGTATCGCGATGTCGCCCGAGAATATATGGGCACCAATCATAGAATCGCCCCGGACTCTGAGCGCAAAGTATGGGCCGCGATGCTTTAAAATATAGCTGGGGAAACAGAGCATGCGTTCAAAATTTTGTTTCGCCACAATAGGGCTTCCCGCCGCGATCTCTCCCACGAGCGGAACTTCAACAAAATCATCATCCCGCCAGTTCTTGGGACGTACAGAGCGTTTAGAAGTCGTCTTTTCATCAAAGAAAAGCTCGGTAAGAGCGCCCAGCTCTTCTTTGATGATATCGAGTTTCTGACGAATCTCCTTATTCTGCGGATCTGTACGCGGTTTAGATTCTGGTTCTCTATCTCCTACACTTAATCCTCTTTTTGGGAGGAACATCTCTCCCTCGCCGGTAAGAAGCCAAGTGGGATTGACATGGAATTTTTTGACGATTGCTTGCAGCGTGTCTGAATTAAGGCCCTTCGATTGTCCTTTCATAAATTGCGTAATAGCAGAAGAAGTAACCCCTATACGGTCAGAAAATTCCTTCTGATTGATCTCAAGGGCGGTAATTAAGTTTTTTAAACGAATCCGCATTTTCACCATAAAAATTAAGTAATCTAAATTATTTGACTTGACCGATTAAGTATACTTAATTATGTTGTAGTAGTTTTAGTAAACTTCTATCACACATGATAGAAAGCATAAAAAGCATTTTTCTGGATTATGTCTCTTTTTGTCGCTCTGCGCGACAGTTTAGAACCGATGGTAATCATTGACCATCAGAGTGTCAAGATTAATTAAGCATAAAGGAGGTTTCACAAGATGCGCACTTCACGATCAGCAATGGCACAGGTACTTGCCGATGCGGGGCGCGGCGTGAGTTGGCGGGATATTGATATAACCGCCCGCGACGCGCTCCGCCGGGCTCTCGTCAAGAAGCACGGCAGTCTCACCAAAGCTGCCGAGAATCTCGAGGTTAATTACCAGACTCTTAGCGATGTAATTGGGGGGCGTCGACATATCATCGATATTGTCACCGCAATTCAACATGATCTGGAACTCAGCGATGTTCAGGTGCTGGGATTGTGGCCGCTGCTTCGCACCTGGCCGCGGGAATCAAGAATGGTCAGTTAAAAGGAGGACTACCATGACCGGAAGAAAAGCACGAAAACACGCAAAGAGCATCATCCGCTATATCGAGGAAAAATCGGGCTATACGGCATCAAAGGACCTCAAGCGGATCATCATGAAAAACTTCGTTGTTACCATACAGGCACACGGCGAGGTGCATCAACAGCATATCGAAAGCCTGGTGCGGGTGTTTGGTTATGCGAAAGCGGAGCATGAAAAACGCGAAAGGACGGAACCCTGCCAAGAGTACCCCGTCCTTTCTGCGTCATAATCGTCCATCTCGGACGATCAATCTATACGGGAGGATAGAAGAATGAAGCGATCACGTCAATCACATTTTTCTTACATCAGACGGGTTCTATCGCGCGTTGAGATGCGCTTCAAGATAAGCGACGCTGTAGCGCATTTCACGCGCGCCGTGGGTGTCCCTAGGCTGCTTTCGGAAGAATACTACTTCAGGGGAACCTGTGCGAGTTTTCTCGAAAGCATCGGGTATATCCCGCCCGGCTATATCGACGCGGCGGCAAGGCTCGTCCGTGAAAAATACTATGCCGAGAAACGCGAGCGTGAAGAAACGCCTGCGGCATCGGAGGTGCATTGATGGAAAACGCACGGTCACGATCACGGCTTGTTATAGATATCACCAATCTGGTGCTGGGGAAGTATCCGGTCAGATGGAAGGCGCAGGAACTCGCCCTGGCGACCGGGGCGAATCAGCGCACCGTCGAGCGGGCGCTCCACGACATGGTGGATTCCGGCCTTCTCGAAAAGCGGAATACTTCATACACACTCAATCCGAAATACATCAATCAGATATATGGCGCTCAGTGGTATGTGCGCCAGACCATCGACAAAGACTTGTTACTGAAAACCATAAAGGAGGGACGTGGTAAATGACAAAGAAGAAGAACGATATACTACTTGCCGGCAGCGAGAGCGGTAATCCTGAAAACAGTGAAATAATCACGCCACAGAATCCCGAGGCGAGGCTCCTGGTGCTGGAACAACAGATCGCGTTCGGGTATATACAGATGTCGATCGCGATTAAAACGATCAGGGATGAAAAGCTCTATCTGGTATGTGGATATGACAGCATGCAGAGCTATGGCCTGGACAGGCTGAATATAATGCCCGCACAGTTATATCGACACCTTAAAATCGCTGACTCGTTTAACGAGAAGGTGCTGAAGAAACTTTCACACATGCCGATGACCGCTCTGTTGAAGATCGCGCAGGACAGCGAGATCACCGAGGCGATCAACACAGGTGAAATCGATGGTGACAGAGTGGTGTACGCCGACGGCACTTCTGAATCTCTCACAGACGCACTCGAACGGGCTCGCGCGGGGGAGCAGAAGAAAGTGCGTAAAAAGCTCGAAGACGCGGCTGACAAACTCAGCGCTAAAGACCGATTGATCGAAGATTACCAAGCGAAAATCGGCGCGGGCAAGAAGAAGATCGATGATCTTAATAAAACCATTCAGGATCTGGCAACCCGCAAAGACATTGATCCCGAGAAACTGGTGTTTATCACTCAGAAGCGAGAAGCCGTAGATCTTCTCGAAGAATCGGAAGGACGAATCCTTCAGGTCTTCGGCTCCCTCGGCGGCATTCCTCATGAATTACTTGATCCCGAGCTGACCGCAAGGCTCGCCCGCCTCATCGCTTCGCTTGAGGCAGGGGTCCAGAGAATCCGCGAGCAGTACGGCGCGGCGGTCTGGATACCGGGCGAGCACGAGCGCCCTGGCGGGCTGGTGCCAGAATAGCGTTGGGGAGAACGGTTATGGCGAGGGGAATAAAGTATGATGAGCACCTGCTAGTTGAATACGCAAGGCGGCATTCAGCGGCACATAACGACAGGGAAAGAGGAGACACCGTCCGCTGGTTCATGGACCAGACAGGCGCTTCCTACGGTACCGCTTACCGGGTGCTTCAAAAGATCGAAAGCGGAATACCATATACCGATGTCGCGGCAGCTCGTCAGACGCGCAAGTCGAGGAAGAGCGATATCGACCGCGCAAAGGAGCTTCGACATGCGAAAGTTATCGCTGCTATCAAGCAGATCCCAGGGGAAGATCGTTCGAAGTGGATTCCCACTGAGCACGCGCTAAGGATCGCCGGCCACATGGGTCTCTTGCCGGAGGGGATATATACCCGCAGTACCATGGATCGCCTGCTGGCGGCATATCGTCTGAATCGCAGGTCAGCGCAGAAACAAAAGATCGCTCATGAGCTAACTGCGAAATATCCCACCAGGGTATTCGTCGTTGATGCCACTCCCATGGATCAGTATTACCTGAGTCTGGACGGCCGGGTAGTACGCTATGATGCTCCAGAGGGTGATAAGCACCTTGACGATATCCTGGCGCGGGAACGGCTTTCAAAAATATGGGTATATTACCTGGTGGATATGTACTCAAAGGCGTTTCTTCCCATGCCGTTCGCGTCACTTCCCATCGGGGAGGATGTGCGGAACTCAGGAGAGAATGCTGAAGACTGGCTCTCCTTTCTTAAATTCTGCTTTCTTCCAAAGCGTAATATGCCATCCCCCCTTGATGACCGCAGAGCTCCGCTGGCGGGATGCCCGATCGAAGGCGTCCCTGAAATACTCTACAGCGATAAAGGTTCCGGCATCGGAAGATCGACACGGGTCAATCGTTTCTGCCTTCGTCTTGGAATCCAGGTAGTGACGCATAAGCCGGGTAATCCATCAGCGAAAGGCATGGTAGAAGGACGAATATCCGCTTTCAAAAGGAGTTTCGAGTCACAGCTCATTCCCAAAACAATCAAAGACATCAATCAACTCATCTATTTTTATCAGATATGGGCGGATCACTGGAACCGCGAGCGGGGATACTATGATACCTGGCAGCGGGGTGTAATGCTACATCCGATACGCCGGGCAGACGAGCAGAACCTGCGTGATGCGAATGTATCTCACATCAATCGCGTCATCGATGGATATGGATGTGTCTCTATCGATCGGGAGCACTGGTTCGTCACCTGGGACGAGCAATATCGCGGAACACGGGCCACTGTGTATCGGCCGCCTTCATACGATGGTGAAGTACGTTATATCGCTGAACTCTATGACGGCACCATCATCGAATGTACGAACGGCCGACCCGAGCACGATTTCGAGGAGATCAAATCCCACCCGAAGAGCAGAGGCGAGAAGAACAGAGAAGAAGTGCGCATTCTGTCAAAGCAGATCGGGGGAATGATGAGCTTCGAAGATACCCTGCCACCGGAAAGCGATGGCAAGATCGTGCGGCTTCCCTCTCCGGCGGTATCAGTTGAGACACATTCACCAGTTGTCCCGGAGCGATTCGATTCCGCAAAGAGCGCATGGCGGTGGATACTTAATCAGACGGGTCTTTTCGCTGAGGAGATATCCGAAGAGAACCGTAATGCGCTCGATAAAATCATATCGTTATCACTCGAGGAACACGGCAGCATCCCCGGAGATTTGGCGGTGATGCTTGCCAACCTCATCAACAAAAACAAGCGACAGGAGGTAATCAGTGAAAACTGAAACCATATTACGTCAGCCCATTGAAACGCAAAACGTCAGGGCGGTGAAGAACGCGGTCAGGAGTGCGGTAAGCGGTAATAAGATGGTGGCGGTAATCGCCGAGCTCGGCTCTGGCAAGACCACACTATTCAATCACCTTTCGGAATACTGGAACCAGTACCCCCACCGTTTTCGGGTAGTGTCCATCAAGGGATTCGAGATGCAGTTCTCCAGGATAACCAGCATCATGAAACTGATGATCGAGGCGATCAATCCCGATGCGCATATCCCGAAGCAGATTGAAAGGATATACCAGGTCCTTTCCGACGAGCTCAAACTGTTCTGTAAAAATCAAAACAACCGGGTCATCCTCATGGTCGACGAGGCACAAGATTTGAATCTTCAGACCTTCAGGGACATTAAAAAGATTCAGGAGATCGACGGGCATGGCCGGGACCACTTGATTTCGGTGGTGCTCTTCGGCAAGCCTCATCGGAAATGGGACAAACTTTTCTCGACGCCAGAACTCGGCTATCGCATGGAGGCGGTTCTTCTCGAAAAGCTCAATGCCGAGGAGCTTTCGAAGATTGCCGAAGAGCGGTTCAACCTCAAGTTCGAAAACAACAAGGTGAGGGAACGGTTTACCGCGGCGCTCAAGTTTAAAACGCCCCTCGGGGTAGAGTTCTTTTCAAGGGCGCTCAGGAAAGAGCTCGGGATCGAAGAGGATGAGACGGCGCTCGTCACTTCAGATCTGGCCACCCGCATCCCCATGCTCTCTCTCAAGATCAGGGCTCGCCAGGCAGGCATCACACAGTCTGAGATTGCGAAGGTTGCCAACTCGGCGATCCCTCACAGGAAAATAGGGATTCAAAGAGTAAATGAACTGTTCAGCGGGAAACTCGATGACGACAAGCTCGCCGACGAACTCACCCTCGTGACAGAGGATATGATAAACCGCCGCCTCGCGGCGAAACGCCGACGGATCAGCGGCGAAGAATAACAATCGGGAGGAACATATGGCACGTAAACGAATCGCAAGTCCGCAGCAGATTAAAACCCTTGACGACGCCAATCTGGCGCTCTCAGAGATCGGGACACTGGAGCTCCATCTTGAAGGAATTGATGGAGAGGCGTCCCAGGCAATAGGAAAGATCAAAGAAAAGGCCGCAAAGGCGGGAGAACGAGCACGACACAGGATCAAGGAGCTTGAGGCAGCGCTTGCCCTGTATGCTGAATACAACAAGCTCGAGTTATTTTCCGAAAAGAAGACCATCGAGCTTTCATACGGAACCATCGGTTTTCGCAAGAGCACCAAGGTCAGCATTAAGAAGACCACCCTTGATCTTCTCAAAAAACTGTTTCCTGGCAAGGGCATCCGAACCAAGGAGGAAGTCGACAAAGATGCACTGGCTGAATTCGCTGATGAGGAACTGGCACAGGTGGACGCGGCAAAGGTCGAGGATGATGTCTTCGGATATGAAGTAAATCGTGATGAAGTCAATAAACGGTTACTACAGGCCGGATGATCATGCGATCGACTGATCACAAAGTCCCTGTGAAAAGAACGGGCTCAAAGGTACCGACGCGGAACGCGAAGATCGCTCGCGTCTGGTGCCTGGCCCGTGATCTCGGGCTTGATCGTGAGATCCTCTATGTCTCCGTGGAAAGCATTACGGGTAAAGATTCTATCTCGAAGCTTTCCATGCGGGAACTTGAAAACGTGATCAGAACACTTGAGGCCAGGCTCGATCAGCAACAACGCATCAGGCGTAGGGAGAGTAGAAAAAATCATGGAGTGGTCTCTCTGCCCACAATCCAGCAGCGCGATCTCGTGGATGATCTAATGAACAGGATTACCCCGATTTTGCGAATCAACGATCCCGAGGCATATCTGCAGGCAATTTGCAAAAGGACCTTCCGGAGGGAATATACAAAGCTCACAGGTCACCAAGTGCAAAGTCTTATTGAAGCACTCAAGTCAATTCTACAAAGAAGTCAGGGAGGGAACGATGGAAGCGTTGCTGAAACAGACAAATCAGAACAACTGTCTCGCGAATGCGAGGGAGGCAGTTGAAAAAATGCGGAAGTCGCCGGTTAGCTTGGCGAGCGACAGACCGCTATCGCAGGGCACCCGGCAGGCGATACGGCAGATACTTGATGCCGATGAAGTGATCGATCTCTTGGAGGGATGATATGAAAATAATTACTCTACTCGTGGGATGCGTTATTATCGCAATACTGATCGGCCGGTTCATCTACATGTACAGGAAGTTCCATTCACATGATAATTCAATCCGCGAAAACTGGAAAAACCTTCTTTCCGGGAGGATCATGTAATGAAATTTTATCTCGCCTCAAGCCTGGACAACATCTTCAACGCAAGGAAAGTCGCTAACTATCTGATATGGAAGGGATGGGAGTGTACGTATGAATGGATGTCTCATGGCCCGGTTGAAAACAACGATGATCTCATTCAAGTTTCAAAGCATGAACTCAACGGAGTTTGTTCCACCGACGTAATGTTTGTTCTTCTCCCTGGCGGCCGCGGCACACATATTGAATTCGGTTGTGCGCTCGGCCTCGGGAAGCCAGTTATTATCCTTACCCCCAATCAGGATCTACTCTTTCACGATATGCGTCCCTGTTCATTCTATCACCATCCCACAGTTGTTGACCGGATCATCGAGGATGATATCTACAACTTGGCATGCAAGGCACATCGGCAGGGTGTCAAATTACGTCATAGAGTACAGAACCAAAATCAATCAAGCATGATGAAGAGTGGAGCAATGACGTTAAATCTATAAGATAATTATCGATATGTAAATCCCCCGGCTTCGACTACTACATTCCGACATTTAAATCGCGGCCGTTTTTCTTTCGTCAATGATTGACGTGGTTTATGACAATAATCGCTTGATTTTAAATCGAATTCGTGTATTTTCCTAAATTACTAACTGTTTTCAGTTTTAACTTAATTGCACATTACGATATTCTATCATACCCCGGGACATTTATTTCGAAGCAAGAAAAATGTAGTTCGTGAAGAGCGTGAGCCATGCCTGAAGGATCGCCTGAACTGAGGAGTGTGAATATCGGGGATACCGATCTTCACTATCTCCTGTATGACGCCGATGGTCCGACGATCATAATGATGCATGCGACCGGGTTCCTGCCCTGGCTCTGGCATCCCATTGCGCGCGGACTTTCATCGTCTTACCGGATAATCGCGCCGTATTTCTGCGACCACAGGACGGCCGAGCCCGAGGAAGGCGGACTGGGGTGGATGGTCCTCGCGAACGACCTCTGTGCGCTCTGCAAGGTCCTCGGTATTAAAAAACCATTCATGGTCGGACATTCGATGGGGGCCACGGTAATAACGCTGGCACACGCGCTCCATGACCTGCCGGTGGAACGAATGGTGCTTATCGAGCCGATATTCCTTCCCGAGGATCTTTACAGGGTAAAACTCTCCGTGGAGCAGCACCCTTTGGCTTCGAAGTCGATCAGGCGCCGCGATTTCTGGCATACAAGAGATGAGGCGGCGGATTACCTGAAGTCACGAAAACTTTTCGAGAAATGGGACGGTGAAGTGCTCGATCTTTACCTTAGATATGGATTTGTTTCGAGCGATTCGGGGGGATATACTCTTTCATGTTCGCCGAGGAGGGAGGCATCTCTGTTTATGGGAGGGCAGCACTACGACCCATGGCCGATTCTCGAAACAATTATTTGCCCGGTGCTGGTAGTCGAAGGTGGCGAAAGCGAGAACAGACCCTTCATTGACCTGAAGAAAGCCGCATCACTCCTTCGCAACGGGCATTATCGACTGATGGAAGGGGCAGGGCACCTTATTCCGATGGAGCGCCCCGGGGAAGTTGAGTCAATCATCCGCGATTTTTTTGACGGAAAAGAGTGAACCCGTTTATTTCTTCCGGGGAGCTTTCCTTTCCTGATACCAGTTCCTGTCCTCAAATCCCTGGAAGAGTTCGCGGCCGAGTTTATCTGCGTCTTCGCGGGTGCTGCGAGCGCCTTTTACGAGATTAACTTTTTTGCCGTTGGCATAGAATACATACGACGGGAGAACGAGCCCGTCTACGATATTTGTAGAAACGTAGCGCTGGTCGTCAGTGCTCAGGTCCTTCACGTTGAGTTTGTAGAAGGAAGCTTTTCCATTGAGCGCGTTCATGATCGCTTTCATCGTCATATCGCCATTGTCGGTCGGGAAGGCGCTGTGATAGATATATATCCCCACTATCCGGCCGGTGCTGTCCACGCTCTTGAAATTCTTCTGATCGAGTGACGGTGTATCCACACGGGAGATATGGCTTGTTGTTGCGCAGGCGGCAAGCACGGAAAATATCAGGACGAATGCTATCTTTTTCATTTTATTCCTCCGGTCGTCTCGGTTCGCGGTTGTGATCAACTCAACGAAGGCATCGTATCCGCCATGAAAAAATATTTCAACCACTTTATTCTCAAGCGAACGAGTGAGCTGGAAAGCGAAGCTTTGCATTCCCGATAGAGTGAAGACAACAAGCGGTTTATACGCTTATTTGATGCAGGAAGCCGGGAGATATTTGGAGCTTCTTTTGACAAAATAAGGTGGGGAGTCTATAGAAATTTTCATTGACTCCCTGCTGAACCGATACATATTCGAAATGCCGTAATCATTAATCCAGACTTCACTATCGTGGTATGCGGTATAATATGGATGTGAAAATGAGATTTGGACGATCGCTGTGCATCACGGCCCTTTTAATCGGATACGCGGCCGCTGCCGCAGCGGGAAGTGTTGAACACGGGAACGCTAAAAAAAGCAGGTCGCATAAAAGACCGTCGCCGGAAAAAAGAAATGCCTTATCCCCGGCAAATAGATTTGTGAAGATCGGCGGTGACGCGAAGGTTTCAATACCTTCAGGCTACCATGTCAAAAAAGCTGAAATGAGGGAATATAAGGGAACAGGGTTTGTCGCGCGCCTGTTTTCGCGGAGCTTCTCGCAGGGGGACTGTGCCTACCTGGAGGTGTTGCCTGAGAAGGGAGGGCGATGCCGGGAGGAGTTCAGAGTCAGCGCAAAATTTGATGAAAAAGAAATTCCCCTCTTGGAAACGGATTGGGGATACCGTGGATTGTTTCCTATTCCTCCTGACATGTCCGCCGGGAGAAAGAGATTTGAGATATCGACCGGAAGCAATCGCGGGAAAACCTATCGCTATGAATGTCCGATATCGGAGCGTTCTTTCGAAGTCTATCGTTCGAGCATGGACCTCGGAAAATATTCAAACGCCGATTATCTAAAAGACCGCCCCGATCTTGTTGAGCAGATCGAGCGGAATTCGAAGAAGAAAGAACTTGTGATGTCCCAGATTAACCAGGATTTCATATCAGGGCCGCTCTCTCATCCGAGGAATGAGCACAAGATCACGTCAACGTTTTATGCCAAGAGGATAACTGAGAATTATATTCTGAAAGATGGAAAAAAGATTTCAAAGGAACCTTCAGTAAATTATCATCGGGGTGTAGATCTGAAGGGCCTCATGAACGCGCCGGTTTATGCAGTTGCAAGCGGAATTGTCGTGATAGCCGAAGAGATGTATTATGAGGGAAACCATACCGTTATTGATCACGGGCAGGGCGTGTTTACGCGATACATGCATCAGAATAAAATAATCGTTCATAACGGACAGTATGTGAGAGGCGGGCAGGTGATCGGTTATTGCGGAGAAACGGGAATGGTGACGGGACCACATCTTCACATCAGTCTTTATATTCGAGGGGTTTATGTCGACCCGCTCAGTATGCTTTCCCTTCCGATTCGGGATTAGCGGCATCACACGAAAATGTTATTGACAGTGGGATAAAGGGTGCAATAGTCTGTGCATCACTTTGGACTCTAAGCCGCTTTCAACATGGATGAAAAGAAAAAAGTACTTATCGTTGAGGATGAAGTCATTACTTCGCTCGAGTTGAAAAGCATCCTCCTGCGTAACGGTTATAATGTGGTCGGTACGGTGCTTACGGGCGGAGACGCTATCCTCGAAGCTTCTGTCAAAAGACCGGACGTTATCCTGCTTGATATCGGTCTCATCGGAGATATGAACGGGATCGAAGCTGGAAATTACATCAAAACCCGCTATAACATACCTATCGTGTTCGTAACCGCAAATACCAACAGGGCCACCTACGATGAAGCGATGTCGCTCAATCCCGAGGCATATATCGCAAAACCGTTCGATGAGAAAATACTCGTTGATACGTTAAAAGGCGTCCTGCAATAAACATCTAACGGTCACCGTGCCGGAGGATTTCAGTGCTTCCTGGAGAGCTTTTTCTCGAAATCATCTGAAGGCATCGGCTTCCCGAAATAGTAACCCTGATACTCATCGCAGTCGTGTTCGATAAGGAATGAAAGCTGCTGTTCGGTTTCAACGCCTTCAGCGATCACTTTGTAGCCGAGGTTGTGCGCAAGGTCGATAATTGAGCGCACAATGCTTTCAGAAGTGGGGTCGCCGGGAATGTCATCTATAAAGGATTTATCGATTTTAAGCGAATTGATAGGATATGATTTCAGTTTGCTGAGGGAGGAGTAGCCGGTACCGAAATCATCGATTGAGATGCTCACGCCCATCTTTCCAAGGCTTGTAAGCCGCTCAATGCTTTCCTTTTCGTTTTTCATAATGCCGCTTTCGGTTATTTCAAATTCGAGCCATTGCGGATCAAGGCCTGTCCGCTCAAGGATCTTTTCGATATTCTGGATAAGATCGGCCTGGGAAAACTGGTATGGCGAAAGATTAACCGCAACACGGAGCGGATGGTATCCGGCATCATGCCACAATCTGTTCTGAGTGCACGCGATTTCGAGTATTGAGTAACCTATGTCAACAATAAGTCCGTTTCTCTCGGCAACGGGGATAAACTGATAAGGGCCGACAATTCCCCGGTCCGGCGAGTTCCATCGTATGAGTGTTTCCATTCCTGTAAGCGATCCGTTCTTGTTCACTTTGGGCTGATAAAACGCGATGAACTGATCGTAATAAAGAGCCGAAAGGAGCTCGGTTTCAAGCTTGATGGCGTTGATTATTTCCGCGTGCATCTGGTGGTCGAAAAGTTTGTAGGTGCCGCTTCCCTGCTTCTTCGCCATGTACATCGCGCTTTCACTGTTTTTGATGAGTGTGTCCGCGTCCGCGCCGTCATTCGGGAAGATGCTGACCCCGATGCTTGAAGTGAGTTTGAACTTTGTGCCGTTGTGAATGAAGGGATCAAGAAAGACGTTCACTGTTTTGTGTACTATGTTCATTACCTCGTCTGAAGAGGAGAGGTCAGAAAAGAGGACCATGAATTTATCAGAATCGAAGCGGGACACAAGATCATCATGCCTGAAAGATTCCTGAAGTTTGATGGCGATCCTCTTCAGAAGCGCATCGCCGATGCTTGGGCCGTACACGTCGTTTATGTTCTTGAATTTGTCAATGCCGAGGCACAGAACTGAGAATATCCGGTCTACTCCCTTCCTGTTCGATTTGACGATCTCCATCTTGATGCGGTTAATAAACATCTCTTTATTGGGCAATCCGGTAAGGTGATCGTACATCGAGTAATAAATCGCCTGTTCCTCTGCCAGTTTTTTTTCAGTGACGTCCTCGTGAGAAAGAATGATGTTAAGTATCCTTCCGTCTTTTGATTTGATGGGATACATCTTTGAATGCAGAAGTCTTCGCCGGCCCTGAAATCCCGACTTGACGGGGTCGAATTCGTATTCAGGAAGTGAGAGGCTTTCTCCCTTTGCGGCACGCTCAAAGTATGGAACGATATTCAATTCCCGCAACTGAGAATCATTAAGGATGTTAAACGAGTTCACCGCCTCTTCGGGGCGCGATATCCATAATTTTTCCCATGCCCTGTTGACCTGGAGCAGGGTGCCGTCGGGACTGTATATTTCAATGGCAATCGGGGATTGTTCGATAAGCGTGCGATACCGCTCCTCGCGCTCAATGAGCTTCTCTTCCGTTCTCTTCCGTTCAAGGGCGCTGACAAATATATCAGCCACAAACTTGAGCAGCATTATAAGTTCCGCCGACCAGTCCCTTGCGTCTTCCCGGTTAGCATAAAAGCCGAGTGTGCCGTACAGCTCTCCCTGGTGGATCATAGGCACAAATATCAGCGGACTGAATCCGTATCTGGTGATCAATTCATGTTCCGCATGCGCGGCCGGAGGGAGGTCTTCTATTCTACTGATTACGATACTTTCGAGTCGTTGGAGGACTTTCCAATAGTAGCTGAAGCTTTCAGGCGATATTTCACCGACTTCCCCGGAACCCGTCCGGTCCTCATGCGATTCGTGGTGATAATTGTGGGATTTGACGAGTTGCTCTCTCTCGCGGTCGTACAGGTAGACGATGCCTGACGGCACGTCTATAAACCGGGCCACTTTTGCGAGAGCGTTGTTTATGCCTTCATCGATTTTATCAAGAGAGAGATTGATAAATTCAGCTGATGTCGTGGATATGAGTTTCTCAAAGTCTTCACGGTACTGGAGCAGGAGTTCGGCCTGCTTTCGCTCGGTGATGTCCCTGGTAACGCCCAGAATTCCGGTAATGGTGCCGGATTTATCACGCATAAACTTGGCCCGAACTTCGGTCCAGACGAGATGGCCTTCCTTGTGAATCTGCTGTATCTCGAATCTACGTGATCGGCTCGGGTCGACTCCCTCCAGGTTGTCCCGGACAAGCTCCTTTTCAAGCTCCCTGGTAATCAGGTCGCGTGCTTCCGAAGTGAATGTCTGCCCCATCCGCAGTGTCTGGAGTTCCTTGTCGGTGTACCCTATAATATTGTACACCGAGGGGCTTGAATAAATATATTTACGTGTTTTGATGTCTATCAGCCAGAGGTTGTCGATCATACTGTCGGCAAACATCCGGAATTTTTCTTCGCTCTCCTTTACTTTTACATCCATGCTGTATTTGTAAAGGGCCATCTCCACGGTGAAGCGAAGAATGTTATCATCTATGGGCTTGTGTATGTACCCGTAGGAATCGGTCTGGAGTATCCTGGAAAGCGTCTGTCCGTCGGAGTATGCGGTCAGATATACTACCGGAGTGGAGTGGCGGTTTCGGATGACGGTGGCGGCTTCGATGCCGTCCATCTGTCCGGCGAGGGTTATATCCATAATAACAAGGTCAGGTTTGTATGTTTCAAACTGACTTATGGCCTCCTCTCCCGACTTTAGGACACCGACGATCGAATACCCCCAGTATTTCAATTTCTCTTTTATATCGAGAGAAATGATTGCATCATCTTCAACTATTAAAATTTTTGATTTGTTCATTTAAACCGTAGTGTGCGTTTGTCGCACGATTCAGGGCGACGTGCATTCTCACGAAGGTGAGGATAGCAGTTTCTAAAATAAAGTCAATAACATAATAGCGTGTTTTTAAAATCCTGTTTCATTGTAAAAGTAAAAATTAAATGTAACAAAATCCTGTGATTCCTCACATATCTTATACAATCAGTTAAGAAGAATCTTTTTCATAGAACCTCCTCCATTATTATTTCTGCGTTATTCGCGGGCCCCTTTAAGGGGCTTATTGTTTTTCAACCGGATGATTTTATTATCCCGCGCGTGTATTTTAAATTTAAAAAAATAATTGCAGGAACCGGAGTTTACATGGTACCATATCGTAGCACATCACGATGAGGGAGGCGCCTGCGATGCAGTATGGTATAGCTGTCGTTGTTCTTGCCGTATTTGTTTTTCTCCTGATAAGGGCTGAATTCGCGGAAAAAAGAAAACTCATCTACCTCTTCAAACCGGTTTCATCAGCGATACTGGTCGCAATTCTTTTCCTTTCCATGATGCGGCAGGGATGTTACAGGTCTGAATACACCCTCGCGTTGATGTCGGGAATATTTCTTTCTTTCTGCGGGGATGTCGCGCTGATGTTCAAATCGAAGACCGCGTTCAGGACCGGACTTTCGTTGTTCGTCCTGGCGCACCTCGCATATGCTATTGTCTTCACCCGCTTCAACGGGGTATGGCCGCTTGACTGGATCAGCGGGATTGTACTTGTGGTGCTCGGTGTGGCGGTTTACGGCTACCTCCTTCCCGGGATCAGGAACATGAAGGTGCCTGTGCTGATATATGTGATCGTCATAAGCTTTATGGTAAACAGGGCCGCCTCAGCTTTTTTCGGGCACTATTTTACCCCCCTGCAGGCTTTTATGATGACCACGGGGGCCGGGCTTTTCTACGTGTCCGATGTAATACTTGCGGCGGCTGCATACAGGCTTCATTTCCGATATCACAGGATAAGCCTCGCATTTTACTATTCGGGACAGGCCCTTATTATGATCAGCGCGGGATATTTCTGCGCGGTCTGATCAGGCCGGAGATGCTGTTTGTGTGAGTCGTCAATGTACAACCATAAAACAAAGAAAAGGATTTTCATCGTCGAGGACAATCTGATCGTTTCGCTCGAGCTGAAGGATCAGTTGATGCGGTATGGATACGAGATCGCCGGGATTGCCATAAACGCGGATGAAGCCGTTGAAAAATGCATTTCGGAAAGGCCGGACCTCATCCTGATGGATATTATGCTTAAAGGGAATATGAGCGGCATAGAGGCTGTTGCCGAGATACATAAACTCCATGACGCGCCGGTTATTTACATTACCGCATCGTCTGACCGCGATACCGTTGATAAGGCCAAGGCGACCACCCCTTACGGTTATCTCGTGAAACCGATCGACGAGAAGGAATTGATTATCACGATAGAAATGGCATTCGCGCGCAGCGAATTCGAAATGCAGCTCGAGGAGAGTGAGGCGAAATTCCGCAATTTGTTTGAAGACTCTAAAGACGCGATATATATCTGGAAAAAGGACAGCGGTTATCTCGAATTCAATCAGTCGATGATCGATCTTTTCGGATATACCGCTGATGAGATGAGGAAAATAAAGTTGAGAGATTTCTTCCCTGACAGGGAAAATCTTCGAAAATATCTCCGGACAATCAAAGCAAGCGGCTATGTAAAGGACCTCAATCTCAGAATGCGTAAAAAAGATGGAAGCGTGATAGTCTGTATCGCTTCGACAAGCGTGCTCAAGGATTCACAGGGGCGGTTTAACGGATTTCAGGGGATCATAAGGGATATTACCGATCTGCAATTGTCAATCGACCGGATTAACGGCGCGATGAGCGGCATAATCAAGGCGATATCGAACACGGTCGAAAAGCGGGATCCGTATACCGCGGGACATCAGAAACGGGTGGCTGACATTTCAATCGCAATCGGCAAAGCCATAAATCTGTCCGAAGACCGGATCAAGGGGCTTGAAATGGCCGCGCTGATTCACGATCTGGGCAAGATACATATACCGTACGAGATACTGAATAAGCCGGGAAGACTGAGCCGGATAGAATTTGAACTCATCAAGTCACACCCTGTTGTCGGCTACGAAATTCTCAAATCGATCGACTTTCCGTGGCCCATTGCCGATATCGTTCATCAGCACCATGAGCGCATCAACGGGGCCGGTTACCCGGAAGGATTGCGCTGCGGGGATATACTTCTCGAATCGAGGATAGTAAGCGTCGCCGATGTCGTCGAGTCAATGGCGTCACACCGTCCTTACCGCCCGGCGGTCGGCATTGAGGCCGCGCTTGATGAAATAAAGCTGAACCGGGGAGTGCTCTACGATCCGGAAATTGTCGACGCGTGTATACTGCTCTTCATCGATAAGGGATTCACTCTGGATATGCGCTGGTAAAAGGAGCAGCGTTTTCATGCCTTACCTGTCAGCATTCAATTCCTCTTCGCGCACTTACACCGTTTGCGTAGTAGTGTTTGATCTCTTTCATCTCTGTAACAAGATCGCAGTATTCATAGAGGGACTCAGGAGCGCCTCTCCCGGTCAGGACGAGCTCTTTGTTGTCGGGTTTTGACTTTATGAGATCGATAACGACTGTGCTATCGACAAGCCCGAAGCTGAGCGCGGTAATTATCTCATCAAGTACGAGTATATCGCAGGCGGGATCAATGATGGCGCGATACGCCCGCTCGACAGCTCCGGCAGCGAGCAGGCGATGTTTCTCCGCAGAACCGCTTCCTTGAACATAGAAATCGTCATTCCCGTACTGTTCGATTATCAGCAACCCCTGAAGCATCTTCGCGGCATCAAGCTCGCTGTAATGTTGTCCTTTCATGAATTGGATAATGATTGTACGCATACCGGCCCCTGCCGCGCGAAGCGCCAGTCCGAGCGCGGCGGTAGTTTTGCCTTTTCCGTCGCCGGTGTAGAGGTGTACGCGGCCTTTTCCTTCCACCTTGTCCATTCTCTCCATGCCAGTTGAGTAGTCGTTGCTGTCTACAGCACGACGGTCATCCTGTCCAATTATTTTTAACCGGTTCCATTTAATTTCGACTGGCAGTGAAAAAAATATTGACATTTAAACAGGTGATGTTTGCCTTCAATTATGGAATTCCTGATGGTAAAAAAGACGGCGCGCTTTCTCGATCCATTCAATCAGTTCAATGAAGGAATGCGTGAATGTGAGATACGGCTTGATCCGTTGACCGGAAGGAGGTCGCGCATACTCTTTTTTCCCATCAAAGAGATGGTGCGTCAGGATATCGATTCGATCGTTGAAAGATCAAAAGGCTTCTGTCCCTTCTGCCCCGACATGGTTGAAAAGATCACGCCGAAATTCCATCCGGAGCTTCTGGAAAAAGAGCGGTATCAGAAAGGACGCGCGATCTGCTTTCCCAATGCTTTCCCGTACGATGAAAACGGCGCGGTCACGGTTATATCGGACCTTCACTATATCCCTCTCGACGGCTTCACGGCTGATTTGCTTTCTGATGCCATCGGGTGCTGCGTCGACTTCCTCGAGGATCTCATCAAACGGCAGCCGATTGCGATATATCAGTCGATAAACTGGAACTACCTCCCTCTGGCCGGGAGTTCAATAATTCATCCGCATCTTCAGATCACCGCGTCGACCAGCCCGACCAACTATTACGAAGATGTTGTCGAGTCGCTCAAGCAATATGAGGAAAAATACGGGGAGGTTCTCTTCACCGACCTTATAAGTGAAGAGCGGAAGCGGGGAGAGCGGTTTGTCGCGGAGAACGACGATCTTGCCTGGTTCACCTCCTTTGCGCCGATGGGGGCTTTCGATCTTATCGGTGTTTTTAAAAACGTCAGGAAACCCGCTGACATATCAGGCGAGGCGCTTGTAAATTTCGTGAAAGGCATATTGAATTTTACGTCATTCATTGACTCGATGAACATCGCAAGCTTCAATATGTCGCTTTACTTCATGCTTGAATTTGACGGTTTTTACCCGCATGTTCGCCTCTGTCCGCGGGTAAGTATCCCCCCGCTTGACACCTGCGAGATTAATTACATGAAAATGCTTCATGGCGAATCGATGTCGACCATGCGTCCGGAAGATATCGCCGTCGCCCTGCGGGCAGTCTGGAAAGACTGACCCCACTCCCGAAAATTGATTGCATTTCCCTAAACCTGACTGTATGATGCAGAAAAGTTGTGTGGAGGAATAGAATGAGAAGAATTCTGCTTCTTGCAGGTGTTGTGCTTTTGTGCGCGGGCCTTGCTTTCACGGCCATGTCGTGCAAAAAAAGCGGAAACCGATATGGGGACGCCCAAGGACAGCTTCTGTGCCCTGTGATGGCAAGTCCGATCAGCAGGAGTATTTTCGTTGATTATCAGGGTAAGCGGATATATTTCTGCTGCGCCGGATGTCCCGAAGAGTTCAGAAAGGACCCCGCGAAATATATGAAAAACCTCGAGGGAGTCAGACTTGAACCGGTTCCCACCGAAGCGGGGAAGGAATAGCCTTTCTAAAGAAAGACCGAAAAAGGATTTCGTTCCGCTTCGCTGATGCAGAGTGACGCTTCTTCTGATCGGAAGGCTGATTTTAAGGCGTTGTCCAGTTGTTCGCGGAGATAGGGAAGAAGGATCCGCTCTGTTCCGAAATGGCCGGCGTCGATTACTGCGGCATGTCTGGCCGCTGCCGCCCTGCAGTGATGATATCCCACATCGCCGGTAATGATGCAATCGGCGCTGGTAGTTCGAATGATCCTGTCAATCGCGCTGCCACCGGACCCGTTGAGGAGTGCGACTGTTGAGATTTCCATATCGGGGTCGCCGGAATACACGATGAATTCAAGATGTAATCTGTCTTTTATCAGCGTCAACAGATCGCGAAGCCTTACCGGTAAATCAAGCTTTGAAAGCGTGCCGAATCCGGGAGCGCCCGGATCCGCTCCCTGCCGCGATTCGAGCAGTACGCGGCCTTCAGGGAAACCGAGCGTTCTTCCGAGGCGGTCGAAATAAACCCTGTCAAGATTTGTGTGAAGTGAAAAGAGGCTGATACGTCTTTCGATTATTGAAAGAATGAGGGCAGATCCCGGATCAGTCGAATCTATTCTTTTTAAAGGACTGAAGAAAAGCGGATGATGGGTAATTATCATCTCGCAGCGCCTGTCGATCGCTTCACGTACCACGAGGTGATCGATATCAAGCGCAAGGAGTATTCCTGTTACGGTTGAATCAGGAAACACGATCTGGCTTCCGGTGTTGTCGTAATCTTCCTGAAGTGAAAGAGGAAAGAGCGTGTTAAGTATTTGTGTGATTTCTTTTACGAGCATAGGTTTCTCCGTGGTCGGACAGGTGTCCGGAATCGATAAAATCAAGCATCAGACTGCTATATGTATCGGTCTTCTCTTAAAAAATGACCCCGTAATCGGATTGAAAATTTTGGATTTTATATAAAAATATGCATAATTTATGAAATGAAATAGAAATAATGAGACAAAAAATTCTTTACAAGATTGTAACTTATTTTGAAACTGTAATACATATAAAAACAAAGATGAGTTAATTTTTCATGTTCCTCCTTTTAAATTCCCCCAATTTATTAAGGAGTAAAAACCCCTGAATTTCAGGGGTTTTTATTTTAATATCCTTTCCCCTCAATAATCCGTCAATTATTACTCTTTTAAATAGTAATTGACCTAATTCCCTTGAAATTTAAAGTGAATATAGGACTTACATGAATTATTTATCTGATAATACATATAAAAATGATCGAGGAGTGTAATTATGTTTACAGGAATTAAAAGATTCTACTCCAGATTTGAGGGTCTCATAGGGTTTATTTCATTGAAAAATGAAAAACCAATGTCGGTCGGGAGCGTTCTCGAGAACCAGGCCCGGAAGAGGCCGGAAAAGCCGCTGATACTCTTCGAAGGAAGGAGCGTAACCTACCGGGAATTCAATGAGACAGCAAACAGGTACGCAAATTTCTTTCAAAAACGCGGTTTTATCAAGGGGGATACCGTTGCCCTTCTCATGGACAACAGGCCGGAATACCTCATCATACACGCCGGACTTGCGAAAATCGGGGTAGTTCCGGCGCTTGTCAACAACAACATACGCGGAAAAGTGCTTGCGCATGCGCTCAATATTGCCGAAGCGCGTGCGATTATTGTCGGACATGAGTTTTTGAAAGAATATCAGGCCGTTGCAAAAGAGGTGAAACTTTTAAAACCGGGTGATGTATTTGTCGAAAGAGAAGGCAAAGATATCAAAATACCCAAAGGAATTCAGGATCTTACTCCGCTGCTGAATGCTTCTTCCGCGGAAAATCCGACGGTAAAAACGCCTATTACCTCACGGGACACTCTTGAGTACATCTATACATCGGGTACGACGGGAATGCCCAAGGCAACAGTCCTGAAGCACCAGAAATGGTTACAGCTCGGATACGGTGCCGGCGGATACAGCCTCTGGTCCATTCCGGAGGATGTGCAGTATCTCTGCCTTCCGCTGTATCATAACAGCGGTATTAATATTGCCTGGCCGACAACGCTCATGCACGGAGGGACGCTGGCAATGAGACGAAAATTCTCCGCAAGCGCGTTCTGGGATGATGTACGCAAATATAATGCCACGATTTTCATCTATATCGGCGAGCTGTGCAGGTATCTCAATAATCAGCCTCCGAAACCCGATGATGCCGACAACCCTCTGATGTATATCCTCGGCAACGGCATGCGCGGTGATTACTGGATGGAGTTCAAGAACCGGTTTAACATAAAGCGGATAATCGAAGTCTACGGCGCGACAGAAGGTGTGGGCGCCCTCAGCAACCTGAAGGGCGTTCCCGGCATGATAGGAAAGCTGAAAACGGCGGGAGTAAGGATGGGCGAGGTCGCCCGATACGATCCCGAGACGGAGGATTTTATCCGTGACGAAAAGGGATTTATCCAGAAATGCAAACCCGGCGAAAACGGTATGTTCCTTGCGGCCATCAGCACCACCAATCCCTTTGCCGGATACAAGAACAACAAAAAGGCGACAGGCGATAAGATAATTGAGAACGCGTTCAAGCCCGGAGACAGATATTTCGTCAGCGGCGATCTCTTCAGGCTCCATGAAAAGGATTACGTGTCGTTCGTGGACCGTCTCGGAGACACCTTTAAATGGAAAGGGGAAGTCGTAGCGACCAACGAGGTCGCCGATATCCTCAATCGTTTCGGATGTATCGAAGACAGCAACGTATACGGTGTTACCGTGAAGAATACCGAAGGCCGGTGCGGCATGGTTGCGCTCACTCTGTTGCCGAAAGCATCGATCGACTGGAAGGCTTTTTCGAAATTCGTGGCTGAAAATCTTGCCGTATATGCAAGACCGTATTTTGTCAGGATACGGAAGGAAAAAGATGCCACGACCAGTTTCAAGCAGCTAAAAACTGCGTTGCAGAAGGAAGGCTTCGATCCCGACGTGATAAAAGATCCCCTTTATTTTCTCGATCCGAAGAAGTGCCAGTATGTGAAACTTACTAAGCTGCTCTACAACGAGATCCAGAGCGGAAAAATCAAGTTTTAGGAGTTACGATGGGCGGCGACGAGAGAAAGGTCATCCATAGAAAAGATTACATACCGCCGGCGTATCTCATTCCCGAGATACGCCTGGAGGTCGATCTCGGCGAGGCATCGACGCGAGTTCGTTCCTGGATGAGGGTCATTCCCAACGATGATTCACCGCTTCCCAAAGGGGAATGCGCGCTGAACGGGAACAATCTGAAGCTGCTGTCAATCACGATGGATGGAGTTCCTCTCAAAGCGGACAGGTATTCTCTATCCGAAACGCTGCTCACCATTCACGATGTTCCCGTTGAGTTCGTTCTCGAAACGGAAAGTGAGATCCATCCCGAAGAAAATAAAGCCCTTGAAGGGCTGTACCGCTCCGGCAACGTCTTCTGTACTCAGAACGAGCCTGAGGGCTTCAGGCGCATTACCTGGTTCATCGACAGGCCTGATGTGATGACGCGCATTACCACACGCATTACGGCGGACCGCGATAAATATCCGGTGCTTCTTTCAAACGGCAATCTGACTGATGCGGGCGATCTTCCGGACGGAAGGCATTTCGCGGTGTGGAGCGACCCTTTCCCCAAGCCTTGCTATCTCTACGCGCTGGTCGCCGGCAATCTCGGGCTGCTTCGTGATGAGTTCGTTACCCGAAACGGCAGGAAGATAGATCTTCGTATCTACTGCGATCAGGGGAATGAATCGAAATGCGGGTACGCCATGGAGGCGCTCAAAAAGGCGATGCGCTGGGATGAGCAGCGTTTCGGACTCGAGTACGATCTTGATATTTATATGATCGTCGCGGTCGACGCGTTCAACATGGGCGCGATGGAGAACAAAGGGCTCAATATCTTCAATTCCCAATACATACTCGCCGACGTGGCGACAGCCACCGATATGAATTTTCTCAACATCGAAAGGGTCGTGGCGCACGAGTATTTCCATAACTGGAGCGGCAACAGGGTGACCTGCAGGGACTGGTTCCAGCTTACGCTCAAGGAAGGACTTACTGTTTTCCGCGATCAGGAATTCTCATCGGACATACAGTCGCGGCCTGTGAAACGGATAGAGGATGTCAACAAGCTGCGCGTGTTCCAGTTCCCGGAGGATTCGGGCCCCACATCGCATCCTATCCGCCCCGACAGCTACATCGAAATCAATAACTTCTACACTGTTACAGTCTATGAGAAAGGATCGGAAGTCATCAGGATGATCCATACGCTTCTCGGCGAAGAAGCGTTCATGAAAGGAATGAGGAACTATTTCAAACTTCATGACGGAAAGGCGATCACCTGTGACGATTTTATCGCCGCGTTTGAGTCCGCGAACGGCATCGAACTGACGCAGTTCCGTCGATGGTATGAACAGGCGGGAACTCCGGTAATTACCGTCAGTCATGAGTATGATGAAAGCGCCAGGGAGCTTCGTCTGGCACTGACGCAGGAAACACCGCCGACGACAGGCCAGCCGGTAAAAAAGCCGCTGCACATGCCATTCCTCGTATCGCTTCTCGGCCGCGACGGTCGCGAGATAGCGATCGACGGCGAAGTAACCAGGACGAAAATGGTTCAGCTTTCGGATGAGAAACATGTGTTCGTTTTCAGGAACATACCTGAAAGGCCGGTACTGTCGCTGAACAGGAATTTTTCAGCGCCGGTCAGGGTTCGGCTGAAGCGGAGTTTTGATGAGCTTCTGTTCCTGTTCACTCACGACAGTGACGCTTTCAACCGCTGGGACGCCGGTCAGGAAGCCGCGCTGGCCCAGCTCAGGAATATCGCGGATGATTTTCATGCGGGAAAGGAAACTCACTTTTCGCGGGAATATGTTGAAGCGTGGATGTCAGTCCTGTCTAACGGCGAAATAGATTATTATTATAAATCCCAGCTGCTGCGCCTGCCTTCAGAACAGATTCTCGCGCAGGAGTACGATCCTATCGATTTCGACGCCATCCACGCGGCCAGGACTTTCCTCAAGCGGACGATCGGCACGGTGTGTCATTCGCAGCTGCGCGACCTCTATGCGGTTTTGCGCAAGAACGGCGAATATCGTGTCGATATGGAATCGATCGGCATGCGTGACCTGCGTTTGCTCTGTCTTGATTTTCTCGCTGCGTCGGGAGAGCGTGATGACGCTGCGCTTGCGTTCGGTCACTTCCTTGAATCGAAAAACATGACAGATGAGATCGGGTCTCTTGCAATACTCGCGGAAGCGGGGACTGATGAACGGGAGCGGGCGCTCGACATCTTTTACCGGAAGTGGAAGGATGTTGTTCTCGTGATGATGAAGTGGTTTTCGGTGCAGGCCTCTTCACGGCTGGCGTCGACGCTGAATCGCGTCATGGAGCTCGAGTCAAATCCCGCATATGATGAGAAAATTCCGAATCTTGTCAGGTCGCTCGTTGGAAGTTTCGCGCAGAACCAGGCGCGTTTTCACGAAGCGGACGGCCGCGGATACATCTATCTTGCCGACAAAATCATACGGATCGACTCGTTCAATCCTTCGATCTCATCGATGCTGGCAAAATCCTTCAAGCTTTTCCCGAAGCTCGATGAGAAAAGAAAGTCCATGATGGGAAGAGAGCTTGAGCGGATTCTCGCTTATGCCGGAATTTCCAGAAACACTTACGAGATCGTCGTGAAAACGCTTGAGGCCGGCGCGCGGAGTGGAAAATGACAGGAAGGTTTTCCTACTGGCTTGAGATGCGGAGGATGAAACGCCATCACCGCGGGTATTATCCGTCATTAAAAAAGCTCCTGTCCTGGCATGACGCCTCGATGTATCGTGACGGGGTCATGGAGATCACTGATGCGGCAACGATGGCCCGTTACGCCGAGCTGATTGATGTGGGATATATTGACAACTCGGCGATGGTAGTGGTTTCGCGGTTCGGCGAAATGCAGCGTGTGCTCTATAACGGGAACTACCCGCTCACGCAGGCGGGCGAGCGGTTCATGGTAATTGAAGAGAAGGCGAGGAAACGGAAGGCCATCTTCCGTACTGCCGCGGCCTTCCTGATTGCCGCGGCGGTTGCGGCCGCACTGCTGGTGAGCGCCTGACAGGGAAGCGTGTCACCCCTGCATCTGGTTCATCAGGAACTGCTTGAAGCGGACCACCTGTTTGAAATTAGGCCTCAAATTTATCGCCTTGTCGCAATCTTCGAGCGCGGCCTGGATATTGCCCATATCATAGTGGGTGAGCGATCTGCCGTAAAAAGTATCAGGCCAGAGAGGATTGAGCTCGAGCGATTTATTGAAATCGGCGAGCGCGAGGTCGTACTGTTTCAGCATGCGGTGGGCAAGCCCCCGGTTTGTGTAAACCCTCGTATCCTTCGTGTTCATGTCAATCGCGCGAGTAAAGTCCTCTATCGCTTTTTCGTATTCGGAAAGGGCGAAATAAACAAGTCCCCGATGGTTGAAAATATAGTGAATGGGTGAGACGGCAAGTATCTGCGTGTAGAGTTCGACCGCCTGCTCGAGCCGGTTTTCGAGGTGAGCGTTGAGCGCTTCAACCAGAAGATCATTGAGGCCGCCGTTGATAGGCTCAAGCCCGCTTCTGAATATCTGTTTGTGTTCCTGTTTTATCTCGCTGACATTGTCGATCCTGCCGGGCATCTTCTCGGGGATGGTGGATACTTTCTCAAGGAGCTGGTTGTGCCGCGACTGAAGCTCCTGATACCGTTTGCGCTGATAATCGCGGATTTCCTGAAAAATTGTATCCGCCAGCGACAGCGTCGCGTTGAGCGCGATGAGCTTTTTACGGATGGTGTCTTCGACCTTGTCGATGGTGGTCTTGTAGACAAGCTCATGCTCGACCTCCGCCCATGCGTCCTGCAGAATGGTTCGAATCTGTATTTCGGCGATCATGTCATGGCCGAGACCGGACGACTCGATCGTCTCCTGGGGGATGTGAATGAGCATGTGGGTGGAATCATAGCCGAATTCGTGGATAGACCTGTTCTGGGCCTTTTTTTCCACTTCAAGCACCTGAAAACGGTCAGAAATCAGGGATTCGATTAAACTGATATCCTCAATAAACGGAACAACGATGCGAAGGCCGATCATGTCCTTGATGAAATGAAAAGGATCGCTGATCAGCGTTTTCTGCGTTTTGACAAGGAGTTTGCGGTGGAATGCTTCAAATCCCTTTATCCTTCCCTTTACGATGCCTTTGATGCCCGCCTCGGCAACAAGGACCTGAAGGCTGCCGGAGAGGGTATCGAGTATCGACCTGTATCCCTGAAGCCGCTCCTGGTAGGTGTCGTGGAGCTGATTGCGGTTTTCAAGCCAGAAATTGACGGATTTATTTCCCATGATCTGTAATACAGTATCCCCGCGAATAATTATGGAATGGAAACGTTTTCCACGCAATCCGTCCAAACCTGGAAAATGAAAGTAAAATATATTTGCTATTGTACGTCAAGGCCTATTTTTTTATACATAACGGACGAAAAGCCGGTATAATGATTTGTGATCTTTCCGGTAAAGGGGGATACAATGCGATGGTCGCATGAATCATGGGAGAAGGCATTCGGCTTCGCCGCGCGCGCGCACGGCAATCAGATGACCCCGGACGGATATCCGTATATCTATCATATAGGACTTGTCGCGTTCGAGCTGCTATCCGGTCTTGACGATAACGCCGGTATCGATGCTGATTTTGCGCTCCAGTGCGCGCTGCTGCACGACGTGATGGAGGATACCGATGTGACGTACGACGACCTTGAAAAGGAATTCGGCAGGCGTGTCGCCGACGGCGTTCTCGCGCTCACAAAAAACAAACAGCTTGAAAAGAACACTCAAATGGCCGACAGCCTTGAGAGGATACTGTCACAGCCCGGGGAGGTATGGATGGTCAAGCTCGCCGACAGGATATCGAACATGCGTACCCCTCCATCTTCCTGGACGGACGGAAAAAAAAGAGCATATCTCGATGAAGCGAAGATGATTTATGAAACCCTCCGGAAAGCGGATAAATCCCTGGCCGCGCGTCTGAAAAACAGGATCGAAGAGTATGAGCGATTTATCAAATAACCGCGGTTCTAAAATTTAATGTTGACACGATATCGATGTGCTATACCGTATAATAAATACGCGAAGAAATGAGCGATAAAATTGAAATAGGAAAAAAACTGGATGAGATCGGAGAAGCCGTTCTGACCGCGATTTCATACCAGTTCATACCATATAACGATATCGATGAGGTTGTCGAATCCATCGATGATATCTTATCGAGTCAGGACCACCTGAGAACATGTGAGGCCTACTTCAAGTCTTCATCCCGGAATGACGTGCTTTTTTACCTCTCGAATATCATCTACAATCTCAAGACTAAAAGCGAACTCAAGCTTACGGCCGATGTGCTGAAATGGCTTGGCAGCGTCTGGAAAAATTTTATCCGCAGGAATAAGTCGTATCAGGACCTTTACCCGCTTTTTTCAGAATTTCGCAACCAGTTCAAAAAGTATTATCCCGACGATAGTGTGCTCGTGAAGCAGATAAACAACGTGCATCTTGTCAAAGATGACTTTATAGACGATAACGATCCCGAGTTGAGCGCGTTACGAAAGCTCGAGCGGTTCTATCAGGTCATATCCGAGCTCCTGTCATGGATGAAGCCCACTTATTTTGTGCTGCTCGATTACTATTATGAGCGGAACATGAAAACAGGCGTATCGCTTTCGGAAGGCGAAATGCTTGAAAAACAGGGGCTGAACGCGTTCGGCCGTGAAGGGTATACCTATATTGAAATTGCCTCCGTTGCATGTCAGACGCTGGGTATTCTTGAAGCGCTCTATCTCATCCTTAAAAAAAGAAAAACTTCCCGCCAGATAATCACAATCGACGGCAAAACGAAATTCCTCACGATTTCCGAGATATACGATTTCTACCGCGACCGCTTCAATATGATGAAAGAAGAGATTGTCCGGATGAAAACACGCGGATAAACGGGCACCAGTCATGCTATCCGTCATCTTCGATCCCGCTTTCTGTTTTTTCCCAACATTGCTGTTCTTATAAAAAACAATCGAGTTAAAAACTCTTCCTGTCCGATAATTATCCGGTGAACGGGTGTTCTGCTCTGTATAACCGGTATTGCCCGACACTGTTCTGAAATCTCTAGCAGGGGAGTGATGTGGATCGTGGACAGGTTGCAGGTGATAATAGTATCCGCTTTTTTCGCAGGAATCATTTTCAGCAGCGGAATTACGCTGTCGCAAACAACTGATTCCCCTGTCAGCCGGATGGATTATCCTGACGGAGCGCACTATTCGGGCGAAATGGCGGAAGGAAAGAGGGAAGGCCGGGGCACCATGCGCTATCCTGACGGATCGTATTATCGAGGGCAGTGGAAAAACGACAGAAGGCATGGCAGCGGAGTGTATATACTTTCAGACGGATCCCGATATAAGGGCCCTTTCGCTGACGACAGGCCTGATGGGATGGGCGTCTTCACCACATCCGATGGAAGGAAAAAGAATGTTACATTTCGAAGCGGCACTATCGAGAACTCACAGCCGGTTTCGTTCGAAGTGGTGAAGGGGGAATTGAGGTACGGCACCTTCTTCTTTGACGGCAAATATTCGGGATGGTATAAGGGTTCGCGAATGTACGGATACAAACAGCACGGCCGCGGAATCATGGTGTGGACCGACGGCTGCGTGTATACGGGTCAGTGGAAGGATGGCAAAATGCACGGCCGGGGCATGATGAAATGGGAGGACGGCAGCACCTATACCGGCCAGTGGAACAACGGAAAACGCGTAGGGAGAGGCGTCTACCAGTGGGCTAGCGGCAACCGGTATGTGGGGCAGTGGATGGACAACTCGCGTCACGGTGTGGGGATCTCGTATCTGTCAGACGGAAAAGTTCTTGCCGGCAGATTTGAAAACGACAGGTTCATAGGCAACTGACAGGTTACTTCAGTTTTTCCATTATCCTGGCATGATACTGCATGTTCATGCTGAAATTCGGCCTTTTTTCCATTATGATGTTGTATCGAAGCTGCTTTTCGGAGATTTTTCTTCTGATCTCTTCGCGCTCCTTCTCGTCGACGCACGCGTCCAGCATCTCCCGCAGGTTTACCATGTCTTTTCTGAGCTGAAGTTCTTCGGGCAGGATATCGGCATTCTTCAGTATTTTATAGGCCATGCGAAGCTCTTCGGGCACCTTGTCAAGGTTGTCGGGGGGAAGCGGTTTGCCGGCCAGCGGGTTGTTGTCAAATTCACCGTTCTCCATGGCCTGCCTAATCTTCTGTTCGGCGATCTTTTCAAAAAATGAGAGTGACATCGTCTACTCCGCGTCGGAATAATATAAAACAGAATACCCTGACGGATATATGTGTCAATTGTAATTTTAGAATGTTCGTCCTTCCGCATATCAAGATTAATCTTGACATGTGCGAATTCCCGGTCGATCATGAATTGATACAGCAGGGACAGGAATGAAGAGATAGGCTGAATGGAAGAAAATACTTATACACTGGTCTACAACCGGGCAGAAGGATATGAGGAGCGCGTCCTTCCGAAGAAGGAGTTAATACGGGAGGTGTCGTCGCTCCTGAAAAAACCTAAGCGCATTTTCCTTGGCCTCGGCGACTTCCTGGAAATAGGCGACTACAACAACCTTCTTGATACAATCTTCTTCGAGAAGGAAGATGTACAGTTTGAAAACCTTCTCGATAACGCTAACCGCAAAATTTCCGAGCAGGGAAATATCCCCTTTTCTTTTCTCAAACTCGCGGTGTATTTCCCTGATTTTCTGCTGAAAGGGGTGCCGACTTTTTGCGCTTCAATCGTGGGTAAAAAGTCCCGGCTGTTCCCAGGCGCCGAGCAGTTTGTGAAACTCATAAAAAGTTATGAGCCGATCGTGATGAGTGCGCTCCCTTTTGAGGTGGCTATCGAATTTGTCAAGCGTGTGGGCCTCCAGGAAAAAAACCTGATATCGACCGAATATAAAATTACAACGGATTCACATAAATGGAGAGTTTACGCTGGCGAAGTTTTGAAATTCCTGTCCGGTGACCGCAAAAGTCTCGAAATAGAAAAATATATGGCAATGCATGACCTGCGCGACGACGAGGTTGTCTATATCGGCAGGGGCGAAGCAGGTTTGAAAACTTTCGCAACAGTCAACTCAATCGCCTTTAATCCTTCTGAAGCAATCATCCCGGAGTCGCGCATCACGATTTACGGGTCTTCGCTCGAATCGCTTCTCGTGCTTTTCAACTTCGATGGTGAGTACGAAAACTTTCTTATGGCGGAGCGAAACGAGGAGTATCTTCCTTCCCTGATTGTCTATTCCGACGTCAAATCGAAATCGAATGAGCTCATCGAGCTCGAACTGACGCACCGAAGGCTGCAAAACAATATCATCGGCCTCAGGATCGAGCATTCGGCGGAAAGCTACATGTCGGTCGAGCGCGATATTGATGTCGAGTTCGGAGGATCCGCGATCAACATAAAAGAAGTTCGGAGAATGGTCCAGGAGCGTATGGAAAAGTATGAGAATAATCCTCAGGATTTCATCGATGAAATATCCGCCCTTGCCGTTGAGAAATACAGGAACCTGTTCAGGGAATAACTTAAGTGAAAGAAGTCGCGGGAAAAATCACACCCCGGCTGATTCGCTCTCAATCATGTTCCTCTTGATGAACCCGTAAACGAATCCGACGCCGAGATAAAGAAGTATCAGGAACATAAGATATTCAGGCATGAATGTCGCTATCCCGAAAAGATACGCGACCACAATATTTACAACCTGAAAGTAATGGATAAACCGGTTTTTTCTGGGGACCAGTTTTGATAGATAGAGCGTGCTTACCATCAAGAGTCCCGCAGTGACAAGGAGAAGGGGCAGGAGAGCCGTGAGTTCTGGCCTTCCCGCAAGAAGATCGTATTTTGAAAAGATAAGAACTATCAGAGTTATGAACGCGCCGGCGATAGTCGTCGGAAGTCCTTTGAACCAGGTTTTAAACTCTTCGACATCAACAGCATTGAATCTAGCGAGCCTTATCGCCGCGCAAAGACAATAGGTGATAACTGAAAAGATAAGCAGCGGCCAGTGGGCCACGAACCATGAATTGTTTTCACGATAAATGAAAGTCATAACGAGAAGCCCCGGAGCCATGCCGAACGCGATCAGATCAGCAAGACTGTCAAATTGAGCGCCGAATTCAGTTGTTGCGTTGAGCGCTTTGGCGGCGAATCCGTCAAGCTTGTCGAGTAAAACGCACCAGAGGATGAGCCAGCCGGCCGAAGTTACCAGTGAGCGTGTCATAGTAAGATAGGTGACGGTTCTCTGTGGATAAATAATTCCCTGGATCATGACAATTATTGAAAAGAGTCCGATGCAGAAGCTCAGCGCGGTAAAAAAATTGGGAACGATATAACGGACTTTGCTCATCGATGAATCCCTCACCATAATATGATAATTCGTTAACTATTGATTGCGCCGCAATAAAGTCAAGATGAATTTTAATCTCTTTCTTCTTGACAGGTTTCAAGTAATACTGTATATTTCGCAAACTCTGATAAAAAATGAAGGATTTATATGAAAATAAAAGATGTGCTCGCTATTCTTTTTGTCGTCTCGGCTTTTGTTGTTTCAACCTCGTGCAGTGAGAATCCGGATGAGAAGGCAAGAAAAGACCTCGAAACCAAAATAGCTTCTCTCGAATCGGCTCCCGTGTCAAATTTCAGCGTTAAAGAATCTGTCATTGCGTTCAGAAACAAATCTTTTACTGAAAGAGAGCAGTTTGAAAAAAGTAAAAAGGGGAACAGGGTGACGTTAGATGTTACAGTGAGAAGCATTGCCAGATATGATTCAGGGATCAAAGGGGCAAGCGGTGAATATTTTGAAATATCGACTCGGCCCTCCGATGCGCTTGAAAATACATTCATAGATATACTTGTTCCCCGCTCGGCAATCGAGGGTATTCAGGAAAACCAGAAGCTTTCGGTTACAGGGTTCGTGAAATATCTCACTCTCGGAGGGGACGGGCATATGATCCTCTTTCCCGCGAAAATATCAGGCGCCGGGAAATAGCTGCCAGTCTCGTTATTTTGATTTCGCCTGCTTCTTCGAGGTCTTTGCTGCGGCTTCGTTTGATGCGATCTGGTGCAGTATCCGGCTGATCTCGTCCTCCAGTTCGGGTGGTACCGGCATGGCGAAGTAGCGTTCGATGTTCTGGATGAGGCGTGATTTCTGTAATTCAATGAATTCGGTATCCGCCATATTTCACCTCTTCCCTTCTGCCGCGCAGCGGTATTGCCAAACATCGCGTGGTTAACTGAAATATTTATGGTAGTAACGGCAAGTCCGCCTGTCAATCAGAATACGTTTTCTTGAAGCCAGCAGGCGATCTGGATATATTTCACTCGAAATCATGTGCGAAATGAATATTTTGATGGTGGAATAAAATTGTTGTGATAGTATCTGAATATGAACAATGAGAGAAGACAACAGAAACGGGTATCTCTGTTCCGGGATTATTGTTATTATCCGGAGAACAGGAAAAGGAAATTTTCGTGCAGCACAAAGAATATCTCGGTTACGGGCGCGTGCATAATCTCGGATACCAAACTCAATATTAATGATATAGTAAATATCAGGATAATGAGCGACAGGGAGACGGTTTTCAAATCCAGAGTCGTGTGGGAACTTGAAGGCACCTATGGCCTCCAATTCCTGCTTGAGACAAATGAGGATTTTGATAATATCAGCTATATTATGAATAACTATGCGAAGCAGATAAACAGATAGCGCTTGACATCTTCGACGGCGTTGCTCTTTCTGAATACCATGTTGAAGGATTCATCCATTGTTCGGTATTTCCTCAGTGCCTATGAGGAATTTCTCGGGTCTTTGCGTGAGATCGGAAGTACTCTTCTTCTCGTTTCCTCCATCGGGGCGCTGTGCCTCCTGCTTGCCTGGTTCCTTCCTGACATTGTCGCGTCACAACGGTATATCGATTCTATCTGGTCTCCTTTTTCCGCTTCGCATTATAATTTTTATGCCTACATCAACTGGTTTCTTGTCTACCTGCTGTTTTATTTTATAATTCCTTTCACGGCCGTTTTACTGGCTTTCAAGGCTGATTTCAGGCGTTTCGGATTGGGGATAGGGCAAATGCGTGAGTATATTCCGATGTATGTTCTGTTGCTCATGATTATGCTTCCCGTTGTTATTCTGATTTCGCGATCTACCGGCTTTACCTCCGTGTATCCATTCATGCGCGTTCCGATTCTCAAATTTATAATCATTTGGGAGATCGTGTACTGTGCGCAATTCATCGCGGTGGAATTCTTTTTCCGCGGATTCATCCTCTTCCCGTTCTGTGAGCGTTTTGGCGACGCGGGAATCCTTTTCTCAATCATACCCTATTGCCTGATCCATGCCGGCAAGCCTCTGCCCGAAGCTCTTTCTTCGATAGTGGCTGGTTTTATGCTCGGTTACCTCGCGTGGAAGAGCCGCTCGATCTGGGGCGGCGTTGTTCTGCATTGCTGCGTGGCGTTGAGCCTCGATCTGATCGCAATCATTCAGCGTGGCGGTCTTCTTTCGTGATCGATACAACAGAACTTCAGGAGCTGACTGAGATAGTGCCGGGGCTTTATTTCGTTCAGGCTCCGTCGAACGGCAGATTCCCTTTCTGCAACGGCTTTCTCATCACCGGCAGCCGCACTGTGCTTATTGACGCGGGACTGGGCGATGAGCTTATCACAAGGCTCGACCGCCTCATTGGTATCGATGTGCTGCTTGTCAGCCATTCGCATCCTGATCATATTCTCGGGTGGCACCACCTGTCGCACAGGGAACTGGTGCTCCCTGCCGAAACGCCGGATTCAGTTCACAATCTGCTGAGTCTCGGCGCCAGATTCACGGGAAGCATCGAGGACGGAAGATACTGGGCCGGCCTTATCGGCGGTCTCGGGCTCAAAGCTGTTCGAGAGCCCGATGGACGCTACAGTAATGGAGATATTCTCGATTTCGGAACCATCCGGCTCCGAGCGATACATGCGCCCGGTCATCTTGACGATCATTACTGCTTTTACGAAGAAAATTATAAACTGCTTTTATCCACCGATATCGATTTCACGTCTTTCGGGCCGTGGTACGCAAATCCGGAGGGCGATATCAGGGTTTTTATAGGCGCGATACGGGAGGTGATGAATTTGGAAAAACGGATCGTAGTCTCGTCCCACCGCTCTCCCATTCACGGTCCCGCAACAAAAGAGTTTGAGGAGTTCCTCTCCGCGTTTGAACGGCAGAAGGATGAAGTGTGCGAGCTTTGCCGGCAGCCTGTATCGCTTGACGAACTTACTGCCATTTCTCCGTTCTACAGAGACAGGCTCCCATGGAAAAGGCTTCAGAGTATTTTTGAATCGAGGATGATAAGAAAAAACCTGGATATTCTCATGGAAGAGGGGAGGATATCTGAAGAAAGAGGCCTGTACCGCGCATGTGATTGAGTTTACGAACTTTCTTTCGACTTGATGCGCATAAATTCATTTTCCACATAGTACAGTACCTTGTCCCTGAGTGTCTGAAGGTCATCATAACGCATGGAACGAAGGTAAAAGAATTCCATGATCTTTGCGCATTTGTAGACAAATTCGAGTACTTCAAGATAGTTCATTCCCCGCGGGCCGAATCCGAGAAGGCCCTTGGTGTCAAATATCTCCTTTATTTCGATAAATTTTTTCCTGATCAATTCAAATCCCGCAAACATCTCGTCGGATATTTTTCCCTCTTTCAGTTTCTGCGAAAGCATCTCGGTGATATAGTTGTAGCGATACATCTTGCCGTCATGGTCATTGTAGTAGTATTTAATGAAATCGTAGTCGGTCTTCAGCTTTTTTTTGAACAGATATCCGGCGGATATTATGCTCCTGAGTTCAATTACAGGACTCTTCTTCTCTCCTGAAACGGTTTTATCTTCGATGAATTTTTTTACCGCGAATTCATCCATTTTCCATCCGGCCTGGTTCGAGCTTTTGGGGAAAAGAGGTTGAATCATCTGGCTGTATTTTTTCATGCTGTCAACGTTTTTGATCACCGCTCTGTGTTCAGTCATAATGGAGATAGCGCTGGCGAGAAATTCCTGAAAGCCCGCTTCGAAGATGAATTCAGCGCGTTTGTTGAATTTTTCGTAAGCAAGCATCAGGTAGTAAAAGTCGCTCACCGCGCGTCTGGCAAGACTCAGCAGTAGAAATTTGAAATTCGATATGTTGCTTCCGATTTCAGTGAGTATGCTGTTAGCTGAGTCGATACCCTCATCCAGTTCGTTATCGCCGATATCGTTGGAAGAAAGGCATTCCATCAGGACGTCCTCGATATTTATGAGGTAGTAAAGGTTCAGGCTTTCGAATTTGAGCTCCCAGGATTTCCGCATCTTCATGTCGGAGAGCCGTTTCTGCTGTTCCCCTGTTATGGTAACCTGTTTTTCGACGGAAGAGTCGGCATATTTTTGCCAGTCGTCGGGGATCTTCTGGAGCTTTCTGAATACATCCTCATCCTGCTTTCTCAGCATGAACCGGTAATAAAAAGCTTTTGCCTCACGATATTCTTTTTTTGCCTGGTCTTCGAGTGACTCCAGGGAAACATTACCGTTAGAGGCGCCGTTTGGGACGGAATTTCGAGTATCTTCCGGCAAGACAGGTAACCTCCACGCTCGTTCGGTTATATTAAGAATCACCTGATATAAGAATAATCATGAAACGGATAAACGGACAGCTATTTATAAAGTATTTCACAATTGAGCGCAAGAGAAAAAAATCAGCGGCGAGAGTTCGCGGAATCGATTTACACATCAACGCGCGGCGCGGAGCTGGATATATCCTTCCTGAGAGTAAGCATTAGCGCGCCTGCCGCGAGCAGGGACAGGGCGAGAAAGACATACGCTGTCCTGAAAGAACCGGTGAAATCGCGGATGAAACCGGTAAGATAGGGCCCTACGTAACCGCCGATATTTCCCGCGGAATTGATAAGTCCGACCGCGCCTGCCGCGGCCGCGCCTGAAAGGAACGTGGTGGGATACGACCACCATACGCCGAACGAGCTGAAAACGCCGATAGCCGTCAGGCAGACGAAAATGAAGTTAATCACAGGATCGTGCATGAAGGTGCCTATCCCCATCCCCGCCGCGCCGACAAACATCGGAATCGCCCCGTGCCACCGCTTTTCGCCTGTCCTTGAGGATGAATGCCCTGTGTAGAGCATCGCGAGAAGCGAGAGGAACATCGGGAAGACCACCAGCCAGCCTATGGCGAGGTTGGACCAGCCCGAGGCCTCTTTGAGCACAGTGGGCATCCAGTAGTTGAAGCCCCAGTAACCGGTGATCCAGAGAAAGTAGATCAGGCAGAGTTTGAGGACTTCACGGTCAGCAAGCGCTTCGAGCACCGTGTAGCGGCGCATCGATTGTTTCATCTCTGTCTCCTGCCGGAACTGCTCCATTAAATCACGCTTTTCATGTTCGGATAGCCAGCTGACTTCTTCGGGCCAGTCGGCGAGAATTTTAAGGATGATAAAGCCGAACAGAAACGCTGGAACCGCCTCTATGATAAAGAGAAGCTGCCAGCCGGCGAGTCCGAACAGGCGGATATCAAGCAGCCAACCCGAAAACGGTGAGCCGATGATGGCCGAGATCTGAAGCGAGGTGAGCAGAAGCGCGATCGCCTTAGGTCTCTCATCGGGCGTGAACCAGCGGGGAATGACGCTCGCGTAGACGACCGGATAAAAGCTGGCTTCCGCCGCGCCGAGAAGGAACCGCACGATATAAAACTGCCACTCGGTTTGGATAAAGGCCATGAAGCAGGACACGATTCCCCAGCTGATCATGATGCGCGCGATCCAGATGCGCGGGCTCCACCGTTCGGCGATAAGCGCGCCGGGGACCTCGAAGAGTACGTAGCCAAAAAAGAAGATTCCAGCTCCCATACCGAACGCCGTCGCGGAAAAACCAAGGTCAGCGTTCATCGTCAGCGCCGCGTAAGCGATGTTGACGCGGTCGAGATAGGCGATGATCGATCCCACAAAAAGCGGAAGGATGATGTGAAGGTATTTCCTCGCGAGGAGACTTCCGGATTGGCGGCTCGCATGCATATGCTATGGTTCCTTCAGTTTATTCCGGTTTTACTTCCACCGTTCTTATTTTTTCGCGGGAATGCCTGTCGATGTACACTGTCGTGAAGGCGGCGCGCTCGACAACGAGGAAATATCCGCCATCACTCAGTGAGAATCCGTTGTGGAAATCGGCAGTGAAGAACGCTTCGCCGCTTTCGAGCTCGACGACGCGCTCGCTCCCGTTATCGAGGACCAGGAGCCCCATCCTTCCGCCCGCGCAGATGAAGAGCTCAGGGCAGGTGTGCTGTTCCAAAACGGTAATGCCGGCCGGGCTGTCGTGCTCGGGGCGATACACTCCCATGCGCCAGCAGGCACTGTCCTGAAACAGGACCTTCCATATCCCCGAAGGCCCGATGGCCATTTTGCTGTTCAGTTCCATGCCGCTCCGAGTCCTGAATTTCAATCGCTGCACGTGCACGATCATCAATCTTGTAATAAAATTCAAGGAGAAAACCTGGGGATGATTATCGGGTAAACATGAATCCCAGGCCGATCTTGCGCTGACGAAGATTGTAGTCGATCAGGCTTTCGCCGTATCCCTCCCAGTACTGCACGAGGAGATACATGCTGTTGATGCGCAGCGGATATGAAAGGTCAGCCTGGATCGCGCCTTTGCGGTGAGCGAAATTCCAGCGGCTCATCGTAGCGAGGTGAAGGTCGGCAATTTTGAGCGTAAGGCCGAGTTCCCCGTATCCGTAATAATGGAGGATATCAGGATTCTCATCGCCTTCAGGATCATCCGGAGATCTCTTCTCCCGCTCGGGAATGCGGTACCAGCTCTTGAGGCTGAAGATCAGGTACTGGTTCTCGAAGTACGGCGTGAAATAGATCCTGTTCCAGCTTCGCGAGTCCGGAAGCTCCTTGCCGTTCGATTCGTGCTCGGCACCCAGATCGAATCGCCATCCGTTCCACATTTTCGTACGGATGAAGGTTTCCGGGTTGAAGTTATTTTCGCGGAACGGCCTTGAGTCGGAAATATTATATGCCTGCCAGAACGATTTCTGCGAGTAGGCGATATACCATGCCCAGCCGTAAAAGCGCAGGAAGCGCTGCTTGACGCTGATCTGGAATTTCGTTTCGTACTTCTCGCGGTCCTCGTGGTAATCCGATATGGTCCTGGGTATGAGGTAGTTGCTCCTGTGTGCGGTGAATCCGCGTTTGCTGTTGTTGGCGGCGTTGTAGTCGATTATTTTGTCTATATCGCTCTTGAGCGATTTCAGTTCCTGGAAAGGAGAGCCTTCCTCAATGGGAGCTTCCTCGGCATAGAGAAGATTGCCGGCGAGAACCAGAAAACACGCGATGATGGCGAAGCGTTTCATATCACTCCTGTCTGTAGTGTGGATGTATAGATGACGTTTATTTGTAAAAGCGTCAAGACATATTGGGATACGATCTGGTTTTTAAAATAATTTTTTGTTGCAACAACCGGTAATTTCGCCGAGCGTGGTGCCTTGCAATTTTGCGAACAGATGATCTCCGGAGCGTGAAGATGGATAAAAATATTGAGTGCGTGAGTTTAGAGCTTGGCCTGAAACCGGCTCAGGTGCGCGCGGTGAGCGAGCTGCTCGACTCGCAGGCAACGGTGCCGTTTATAGCCAGATACAGGAAAGAGGCGACAGGCGGGCTTGACGAGGTGGCGATCATCGCGATACGCGACCGGATGGAAGAGCTGCGTGAAATGGACCGCAGGCGCGAATCGATACTCAAGTCGCTTCGAGACCAGGAGAAACTGACACCCGAGCTTGAAAAAGAGATCATGGATGCCGCCACGCTCGCGAAGCTTGAGGATATCTATCTTCCGTACCGGCCGAAGAGAAGGACCAGGGCTACGGTTGCCCGCGAAAAAGGTCTTGAGCCGCTCGCTGACCTGCTTTTCGCGCAGGAATGTTCTGATCCCGAGAAAGAAGCGCTTGCATTTATCGATGCGGAACGCGGCGTTACCGATACATCTGAGGCGCTGCAGGGCGCACGCGATATCATCGCGGAGCGGATAAGCGAAAACGCCGACGTGCGCGAGGAGATGCGCGCACTCTTTAATGAAAAAGCATCCTTCTCCTCGCGTCTCGTGAAATCAAAAGAATCCGAGGCGTCTAACTACCGGGATTATTTCGAGTATAACGAGCCTGCCGATCGCGCGCCTTCACATCGGATCCTCGCCATGTTCAGAGGTGTTGATGAAGGAGTGCTCTCATTGCACATCCTCCCCGAAGAGGAAGCCGCTATACGCCTCATTGAGCGGCGTTTTGTGAAAGGGGATACAATGGCGTCGGAGCAGGTGAAGATCGCCGCTGCCGACAGCTATTCGCGCCTACTGGCACCTTCCATGGAGAACGAGCTCTGGAACAGATTGAAGAAGAGGGCGGACGAGGAAGCGATCAAAATCTTTGCCGAGAACGTGCGGGAGCTTCTGCTCGCCCCGCCGCTCGGACAGAAACGGGTACTCGGAGTTGATCCCGGGCTTCGTACCGGCTGTAAGATCGTATGCCTGAGCGCTCAGGGGACGCTCCTTCATCATGATACAATTTTCCCCCTGGAGCCGCATAATAAGCGTGATGAGTCCGCGAAAAAGATACACGAGCTGTGCGATAAATTCGCGATTCAGGCAATCGCGGTGGGAAACGGCACGGGCGGGCGGGAGGCGCTCGCTTTTCTTAAAAGCATCGGCATGCCGAACGTCATCATCGCGATGGTCAACGAAAGCGGCGCGTCAGTCTATTCAGCGTCGGAAGCCGCCCGTGCAGAGTTTCCCGAGAAGGACGTCACCGTGCGCGGCGCAGTTTCGATCGGAAGGCGGCTGATGGACCCGCTCGCCGAGCTTGTAAAGATCGACCCGAAGTCGATCGGGGTAGGGCAGTATCAGCACGACGTCGATCAGAAGGAGCTGAAACGCTCGCTTGATGACGTGGTGGTGAGCTGCGTAAACTCGGTCGGTGTGGAAGTGAACACAGCGAGCGGCCACCTTCTTCGATATGTTTCGGGGCTTTCGTCAAAGCTCGCGGATGCGATCGTGGCGCACCGCGACTCAAACGGTCCGTTCAGGTCGCGGCCGGAGCTTGAACGCGTGCCCGGTATGGGTCCCAAAACCTTTGAGCAGGCGGCGGGATTCCTTCGTATCCACGATGCTGAAAATCCGCTCGATGCCAGCGCTGTTCATCCTGAAAGCTATCATATCGTCGAACACATGGCAGCGGATCTCGGTTGCGGTGTGCGTGACCTTATAGCGAAGCCTGAGCTGCGGGAAGCGATCAAGCTTGAAGCCTATGTGTCGAATATGGTCGGTTTGCCGACCCTTAGGGATATCAGGGATGAGCTCGCAAAGCCCGGGAGGGACCCGCGTCGGGAGTTTGAATCGTTCGCTTTCGCGGAAGGAATTAATGACATTTCGGATCTGGAACGCGGCATGAGGCTCACGGGAGTTGTCACAAACGTGACCGCGTTCGGCGCCTTTGTCGACATCGGCGTTCACCAGGACGGGCTTGTGCACGTGAGCCATCTTTCCGATACGTACGTCAGCAATCCCCACTCGGTCGTGAAAGTCGGCCAGCGGGTGAATGTGACGGTACTCGAGGTGGATACGGAACGCCGCAGGATATCGCTGTCGATGAAAGAAAACCCCGAAGGCGCTTCCGCGGCGAAGCCGAAGCACGGCGATGAGAAAACACGTGTCCACTCCGAAAACAAAAGGAATCCCGAAAAGAAAAAGCCTCCGGTCAAGGATATAAAAGCGGAAAAAGGAACTGGATCAAATTCTCCATTTTCGGAATTCGGAAAAAAATGGAAGGACGAGCACACGCGTCACTGAGACACTATTCCTCGCCGGCATCACATTGCCGATGATCGCCGTCACTCAGGACAATTCTGTTTCCGCCCCGTGCCCGGGCGGTGTACATTCGATCATGGGCCAGCCTGATAAGATTGGAACTGCTGTCGGCCTGCTCGGGATACACCGCGATACCGATACTTACCAGCAGCCGGAAAGAGATGTCGCCGGTGATGCTGCTCGTGTCTATCTCGTAAATCGATTTACCTATCTCCTTCGCTATCTCGATAGCTTCTTCCCTGCTCCTGCCGGGCAGCACCGCGGCGAACTCATCGCCGCGGTAACGGATAGCGATATCTGATATCCCCATCACCGATTGGATAAATATCGAGAGGATCATGAGGATCCTGTCGCCCGCCTCATGCCCGTGCGTGTCGTTAATGGTCTTGAATCCGTCGGGCTTTATCATAATAAGGGCTGTGTGCGGTCCGTAGCGCGGCAGTTGCAGCTTGAATTCCTCGAGCAGAAACTTTTCATTGAAAAGACCGGTCAGTTTATCGGTGAAAAGCTCCCGGCGAAGGCTGGCGATCCACGGCGCCTTTTCTTTCATCAGCCGGTGAGTGTTGCGGAGGCGCGTGGATATCATCCCGAGAAGCTTATAAAGTATAACCGCGGATATCTTCGGATATTTCTCAAGTACTTCCGCAAGCGTCATTCCATCCATGGGGAATGTGAGAAGCACCGTGTCCTGAATGGTGACCGCGGAGGCATCGCGCGGCGTGTTCTCAAACAGGTCGAGTTCCCCGAAGAAATCGCCCGGAATGTACTGGGCGAGGAGGACATCGTTATCGCCGGGAAGATGACGCGTGACGAGCACTTCCCCCTCGAGTACGATGAAGAGCTGTGTGCTCAAATCGCCTTCCCGGAAGATCGAAGTGCCGCGACGATACGCGGCAAAATTGCTGTTTCGCGACACGATCTCGATCTCGCTTTCCTGAAGACGCGAGAAGAGATCGACCTTCCTGAGGAGCGCTGCTTTCTGTTGTACGAGGTGTTCTTCCATAACCTGAATTGCTGTAATCCGCCAACAAAATAGGCGGTTGGCTGATACAATGCAAGCCAAATTATTAATGAAATGAAAATACAAACTGAAAGGTATTAAATGATTGATAGATGAGAAATGTTTTTATAGTCTGATCTGAGGAGATTTTTCAATGAAACTCAAGCCGCGCCGTGAAATCGATGAGAAAGCACGGCTCCTGACGGGGAGTAAACCGTATCCCCTGGAGCTCTATGAAGAGGAAACAGAACCGGAAGAAGGTGAGGCCGGTGACGAAAGCAGCCATGTTTCAGAGGGCCCTTTAAGCCGATTTCCCTCGACCCGGCATATGATTCCGGCGGCGTTTCTGTTTGCTCTGTTCTATGTTTTCAGCGTTTTGTATTCCGGCCACCGGATCGGGGATAATTTCTGGGTAAGCGGAGCGGCTGTATTCTCACATCATGAGTACTGGCGTGTGGTCACGGCTCTTTTCACTCATCGCGACATAGTGCATCTCCTGTCGAACGCTCTCATGTTTTTCGTCTTCGGATGGGTGTTGAAAGCATATTTCGGATATCTCGCCTTTCCGACAGCTTCGCTCCTGATCGGTATCGTGACGAATATAATCACTGTTGCCCTGTACGATCCGGATATCATGCTGATCGGAGCTTCCGGAATGACCTACGGAATGGCCGCGCTCTGGATCGTATTGTATATCCGCTTCGATCAGGAACGACGGGTGCCGGTGCGAATCTTCCGGGCGGCAGGTTTTGCACTTGTGATGCTGCTTCCTTCGACGATTGAACCGGATGTCAGCTATCTTGCTCACGCCGTGGGATTTGTCACCGGAATTCTGTCCGGGATAGCGCTTTTTCCGTTTGCGTCGGTCAGGGAACCGGCATGAGGCGAAAGGCGATGATCAATTATTTCCCGATGTATTTTTGTTAATTACTTTGTAGACGGCCTTTATCAATTCTTCGTAGCGATACGGCTTGGCAATTACCGCGCTGAACCCGTATGCTGCGTAATCAGCCATTACCGGATCATTGGAATAACCGCTTGACGCGATAACAACGGCCCCGGGGTCATACTGTTTGAAATGTGATATCGCTTCCTTGCCGCCCATGCCTCCGGGTATGGTGAGATCCATTATGACGCAATGAAATGGGTTCCCCTCATGTGATGCGGCCTTATAGTACGAAAAAGCCTCACTGCCGTTTCTTGCGGTTACGATATCAAATCCCGCGTGTTCAAGCATGTTTCTGCAGGTTTCCAGAATGAGCAGGTCGTCATCCATCACGAGCACTCTTCCTTTAAGAAAAGACGGCTCCTGACTAATATTCGATGTAGAGAGAGGAGAATCGCTGGAGGCGGGGAGGAGGATCTCGAATGTGGTTCCCGATCCGTTTTCAGAGCGGACATCAAGGCGCCCGTCATGCTTTCGGACAATAGAACTCGCGATCGTAAGGCCAAGGCCGGTGCCATGCTCTTTGGTGGTGAAGTAGGGATCGAAAATGCGGGAAATGTTGTCGGGGGAAATCCCATCTCCGCTGTCCGATATGCGTATTCTGATATAATTACCGGGCCTGAGGGTGGATTCGGTTTCCGGATGTACCGTGAAGTTTTCGGCGGTTATCCGCACAGTGCCTCCTTCCGGCATCGCGTCCCTGGCGTTAAGGACAATGTTTTGAATTACCTGGCTTATCTGGCCGCGGTCGATGGCGGTACTGTGAAGACCTTTCTGAATATCAAATTCCGCCTTCGCTGACGATCCGCTCAGTGTGAAAGTAACCGTGTCTCGAAGAAGGCCTTCAATGGTGGTAACGGTTTTGATTGGAGCGCCTCCGCGGGAAAAAGTGAGAAGCTGTCCGGTTAGAGTGCCGGCCTGGAGAGAAGCTTTCTCCGCCGCGTTGAGAAGCGTCAGAACAGGATCTTTTGGATTTATCTGCTGCCGCGCCAGTGAAATGCACCCCATGATTGCGGTCAGAATGTTGTTGAAGTCGTGCGCGATACCCCCTGCCAGCAGTCCGAGCGATTCTATCCGGCCTGCCTGGATCCTCTCTTCTTCGGCAAGGACAATTCCGGTAATGTCTCTGAATACAAAAACGGAACCGATGATAGTTCCGTTCCGGTCCTTAACCGGTGATGCGACAGCCGAAATCCGCAGTCCATCTCCACCTTCGACAACGAGGCGGTATCCCCTGTCAATTTTGACTTCGGATCCTTCGCGTATGGCGGTAATGGAGGGGTTTTCGATTTCAGCGCCGTCCTCCTCACGTAAAATTTTCACAATCTCATCAATCGACGAACCGATCAAACCGTAATCAGATGTTTCGAGAAGAGATTCGGCGGTTTCATTGGCAACGGTTATCGTGCCGGTGGTGTCGGTGGCGATGACACCGTCAGCGATCGATCGCAGAGTTACCGCAAGGCGCTCCTTTTCGCGTTCAAGGTTTTCATTCGAACGCAGCAGGTCGTAATGGGTCTGCTTGAGCTCACGGTTGACGGATTCGAATTCCTCGTTAATCGCCTCGAGTTCCTCATTCATGGCTTCAAGCTCTTCATTTTTTCGCTGGATGATGTCGTACTGCTCTTTGATTTTAAGCTCAGCCGCGGTCCTGTGCTGGATTTCATCGAGGAGATTCTCGTTGTTGGTGCGCATTTCGCGGGATAAAAATTCGGCGCTGGCGCGAGCCCGGGAATTGATGAGCGCTATGATAATCATCTGCGCTATTATAAAACCGGTCAGCCCGAAATGAAAAATGTATGGCATGATGATAATATGCTGAACTGAGAGGATGTCAAATATCACCGAAACGGACAACACGAAACAGCCGGAAAGAAAAATGAAAGGAATTGCGTCTTTAGCTTTTGCCGCTGAGCGGACCATCTCATAGAACATCCAGACGATCGTGATAATCGTGATAACCTGAAAATAGGGGAGCGATCTGGAAGTGTAATATACCGGTAAAATAAGCATAGCGACAGAAAAAGGCAATGACGCGGCAAGGAGTAATCTATATATATTTCTGGAGACGGATCTTCCGAACGTGCTGCGGAAAAAAATAATAAAGACTGTCGTCGGAAAGTAGTAAGTGAAGTAATCAAGCCGGTGATACATCTGCCAGAGGTGAACATCGGGAAACCCCATTTCGAGATAATGGCCCTTGATAAGAGTCCTCAACGCAAGCAGAAAGCAGAAAACTCCGAACCAGAAAGTAGATGACTCCGATGTGCGCAGCATAAACAGTATCAGGTGATAAAAACCGATTATTACGAACAATCCGATCAGGAAAAAATCGATATCCCGTTTTTCGCGAAGAAACTCGGAAATCTGTTCATCGGTGCCGATGAGCATCTCCTTCCACGGGCCCATCTTGTATCCTTCATGATAGTTCGAGACCTGCAGATAGAAGTCGGCAATGGGAATCGCCCGGAATGATCCGTAATCCGGCATGTGAAGGGGTAGGGCTTCGGACGGATTTTTACCTACGGTCCCGCCTTCAGCCAGAAGGATGGAACGATCTTCGGCGGCGTTCCAGAGAAAAAGCCTGTAGCTGGTGACCTGGTATGGTATGAACACCGAAAGCTTTTGTCCGTTTCTGACCAGATTATCGGGCAGCAGGACCCGCAATCGAAACGTGGCGAAACCGGAAGGACCGAGGACTGTTCCATCAGACAGGCGGTGGCCCATCCAGCTTCCTGGTACGGTAAAGTAATCGGTGTGACCTGCCTTTGCCTCATTAAGGGCACTGGGCGAATCGTAGAGTGCCTTCCAGTAAATCTCCCATTCTCCCGATAATGGAATTTCCTCCTGTCGGGAGAAATCCCACTGCCGGAGATCGAGAATTCCATTGACTGCCGAAATGATATGTCCATGCGCAATGGGCCATCCACAGGAAAATAGAGAGAATGTTACCAGTAAAGGAAGCAGTTTGGAGAAATATTTTTTACGCATGGTTGTCACCGGTACGCAACTGTTAAGTAATTGCATAAGTCTGCCTGAAAGTCAAGGAGTAAACAGATTTCTTATCGTTCATTATGCTGTGTATTTAATAATAATTGACAGGGCATGCAGGCTGCTTTGAATCTTGTACTGCTGATTCCTGAAATGGCGAAAATGCATGTCAACACAACCTCGAAAAGCATCAACGGTGATGGTTCTCCGGAACAGGGCAAAGGGAGCCGGTGCTCCGTTTGAGGTTCTTCTTCTTTTGCGTCACCCGGATAATAAATTCGTGCCATGCCATTATGTATATCCGGGCGGAGCGGTTGAGGATGGCGACGTGTCTTCCGACATGGGCGCTTTCCTTGATTATGGTGAAGCTGAGAGGATGAATGATGAAGGACTGCCACGCGGCGAAGATGGTTCCGGCGGGATGAAAGGCTTTCTCATCGCCGCGGTACGCGAAACATTCGAGGAGACAGGCGTGCTGTTTGCCCGCGACCGCACAGGAGGGCTCCTTCGCCTGAACGAGGAGAACATAAGGAGAAAATACTCGGACTACAGAAAAACACTGTTCGGGGGCAAAATCTCATTCGAAGAAATGCTTAACCGCGAAAACCTTTTTGTGGCCGCCGACCTTCTGACATTTTTCACCAGATGGATCACCCCTTCGGTCTCCCCGATCAGGTATGACGCGCATTTCTTTATTGCCCGCATGCCTGAGTATCAGCAGGTGGAGCATGACGGGCACGAGATGGTGCGCCATATATGGCTCTCTCCTTTGGAGGCGCTCAGGCTTTATGAGGCCGGCGAGATGCGGATGGTGCTTCCGACTGTCGAAACGCTCCGGTCAGTTTCCATGTTCTCGAGTATAGATGACGCGATACAGACACTTTCGCGCAACGCGACTCCCGCTTCTTCCTTCAGCGGATGAGGCAGTATTGGCTTGATTGACATTATAAATAATGATTGAAATTCATATCCGACTGTTTACAATTATTTAAAATGGAGGAGATATGGACCAGCTAGCGAGTGAAAGGATCATCAATCGTGTGAGGGTCCTGTTCGCCGCGTTTTTCCTGTTTTCGGGCATTGCCGCGTATTCCTCGGGTTCGGTACCTGCTGTCTATCGATCAATCATCATTATATCGGTATGCTTTTTCCTGCTCGCCTTCGCGAATTACTTTTTCATCAGAATCGGGAAGGTGACTACATCGCTTGTATACATTTCGGTCACTGTCGAAGTCCTGCTCGTCTTTCTTGTTAAATACTCGTTCCATTTTGATCAATACAACGGCTACGGGCTTTCGATAAAAGAACCGTCGACATTTATCGTATACATGATCCTCGCGGTGATCTGCGGTCTGCGGTTTAATACAAAGCTCAACATCTATTTCGGAACACTTTCCATTGCGAGCTATGTCGCGCTTATCGTGCTCGGAGTGACGCAGGGCGGAATGGAGTTCAGCCGCGATCCGCGTACTGTGTTCGCGGCTAACACGCTGAGGCTTCCCACCGAACTGGCCAAGATCCTGTTCATGGCGGGAAACACCTATTTTCTCAGCATTATGGCCGGGTTCACAAACAGGAATGTTGATGAGCTCGCAAAGACGCACCGCGAGTCTCTGATGAGTTACCAGCACGCGTCAAAGCTGCTCGATATGGTGCGGCAATCGATTTCAAAATTTCTTGATTACTCAAAAGAGATATATTCAAGCACAGGGGAGATATCCGCCCGGACCGGGGAACAGGATTTGTCAATCAGAGACGCTTCTCTTACCACCGGCCGTTTTTCTGAAGGAGTTTCGAGGAACCGGAGCCAGTCCGAAGATGCAAATCAGAAGCTCGGATCTCTTCAGCTGAATATGGAAGAGATGAAGGAATACGTGGAAGGAATCGCATCTACGGTCAACCATATTTACCGGCAGAGCATGGAGATTGAGAACATCGTAACCCTGATAAATGACGTAAGCTTCCAGACAAACCTTCTGGCGTTGAATGCTGCTGTTGAGGCAGCCCACGCTGGTGACGCCGGCCGGGGATTCGCCGTCGTCGCAACTGAAGTACGGAATCTCTCACAGAAAACAGCGGAATCATCGAGGTCAATAAAAGAGATCATCACCCGAAACGTTGAGTATGTCGACAGGGGCCTCGACCAGGTTATGAAACTTTCGGAGCTTTTCTCTTCGATATCAAAATCGCTCACTGATGTCGGCGCCATGATTGCAGGAATCACCACGGAATCGGCTTCGCAATCCGAGGGTATCGAGGCGCTCAATACCCTGATGCGGACGCTTGTGGGTAACAGCACGGCATACCTTCAAGCGGTCAGCCGTCTCACTGCCACAGGTGAAGACCTGAAAGGAAGCGCCGCCGAACTGCAGGACCTCGTCGAAAAGATCGACAGCGAGGTGTGACGCTGCCGGAAAGTGTCAGCCGGGCTCTTTCTCGAATGATCTGATAGTTCGGAAAAGTCTTTTTCTGCAATAAGAACAGAAATCAGGGCCTTTTTTATCGGTGTCGACAAGGCTGTTGGAAAAATACATTATGCACAGCGGGTCAGTGCAGTGTACGAGCCCGCAGGTATGGCCGATCTCATGAATCGCTTCTTTTGCCGCACGCATTAAGAAGAGATCCCTGTCGGGGGAGAGGCCGTAGAATTCCTGCCGCAGCCGGGAAAGGGAAATGATGGCGGCGTCGCCGATCATATCCGCCACTCCGAAGACGAAATTCAGCTCCGGAATGAAAATATCCTCGTCAATAATCCCGAGAAGGTGCGAAAAGCGTTCCGGCTTCAGAAAAATAATCTTGCTTAAGATGTGTGTGGAATGGTACTGGCGCCGTGATGCGTTGTAGGTTTCAGCGGGAACAGTGACGCTTACACCAATCTCGGCAGGGCTGTTGAATATCTCCTCGAGCATGCCGCGAATATACGTCTGTATATTCATATCGATCGTACCGATGGGAAGTAAATAAATTCCATTCATCATTTCCAGTCCCGTGGCTCGATAATCGCGGCATAGGGTTCTGAATTATAAAGTAATTGATTCGCTTCAATCTATCAACAAAAAGATTAAACGAATAAGCCAATTTAGGTTTATATTCTTCTCATATGCGAATATACTGAATATAATCCTCCTTCAAGGTGTTTCCCCGGGTATCTCTGAGCCCCTCCGGCCCTCCTTTTATTGTCAGACGGTAAATGTTGCCTGCGGAAAATCCTGAAATGTCGAACCTGTACACCCTGAACCTTTCGAACGGTCCGATAACGGGCCAGTCGGGATTCTGTATCCGCATCAATCCGGCCGATCCGCCGGCTATCTTTTCGATATCGATTCCGATACTGACAGGATCTATTGCTGCAGAAAATATGATGTACACCGGGCCATAGGCTTCGCTCAGCGGAAGATACTCGATTTCGCCGGTTGACCAGTGATTTCCTGCTGTGAGAAAATCATTATCAGGAAATCCATGGTTCGCGTCGGTTATCGCCAGTACTGCGGGACGCTTTGAGAGCATCCCGTCGGTGTGGAAATCATATCTGTATTCACGATCGAGCTGATTACCGGATGCATCGCATATCCGGGGAGTGATCTGAAGGGAATACGTGCTTTCACTCTCCAGGGGATCATCGAAAACAAGCGTGAGTTCCTCTGTCATGAGAGGACCTTCTACATGATAGCGGCAGTACGGCGATATGCTGATAGCGTCGTTCGATGACTCCCGCGTTACCGGCTCACTGAAGCGGATGACGATGGATGAATTTTTTTCCGCGCCTCCTGTCAGGGTGTTCTCTGTCAGGACAGGCCCGGGATCCTGAGAAACGGAGGTAATAGCCGGGCCCCTGAAGTCATTGCCGACGCGAAACGACCATGTTGTATCCCCGACCGGGTTATTGCCGCTGATATCGCTGATTTCGCGGCCCACGGTTACCGTATATCCCGCTCCCTCCTGCAGATTATAAACAGGATCGAAGGATATCTGTTTTCTTGCCGCGTCCCACGTGAAAATCCCTTCTACGGCGGGAGTGATCGAAAATCCTTTTGAGAGCGTGGCAACATCGATCGATTCTGAAAAAGTGATAACAATGTTCGTATCCCTGGGTATTGGCGGGGAGAGGTTCACTGCGTTTTGGGGCGAGAAAGAAATAACCCGGGGTGGAGTGGTATCCCCGTAAAGGGCGAAAATTGATTGATAAGCCTCTTTAAGATCGTTGCCTTCCGAATCTTCGGCGCCTTCTGTTATACTGATTGTGTAAGGAGCGCTTCCTGAAAGGGCTTTTGAAGGATAGAAGGACATCTTCCGGCCGCTGTCGTCCCACCGGAATTCGCCGTGGACTATGCCTGTTTCGGAAGAAAGTGTAAAAGCGCTGGCGGTGCGGACCTTGTCCATCTTTTTTGAAAATGTCACGGTGATGACCACATCACCGGATATTCCCGAAGAACAGTGTGCCGGATAGACGCTTTCAACAACCGGCTGAGAAAGGTTAAGGGCCTCCTCGATGGCGTTGCAGCACGGTAACAACAGTGCTATCCAGCAAATGGATACACATGAAATAATGACTCTGCTCATATCAGTCCCTCTGTGAATCGATACATTCAAACACGAAATCGCGAAGCATGGTGTTCCCGTTTGCGTCCCTGATCCCGTTATCACCGCCTTCGATTGTTATCCGGTAAAGAACGGGCTCCATGCCGGGCGGTACAATATCATTGGCAAGCATGTCAAAGGCTACGGTGAATTCAGTCCGCTCATAGTTCCAGCGGATGTCGCTCAAAAGGGGTGCGGTTTCCCCCAATCCTGTGCATCTTATCTTTTCAATCACCGTCATCGGGTCCATCGCCACCGGGCCGTAATCGTTCATGAATTTGAATCTGAAGAAATAATCACGCGGGTTTGCCTGCGATGGCGGCATTTCACCCATGTTGAGGGACAGGGGCCAGTTCATGGGAACTCCGTCTCTGTAGAGATGCGCGTATTCGTATCCACCGTTTCCGTCATTGCACGATCCGTCGATCGAGGCGACCCTGATGTGTCGTGATCCCATACCGTTTGTTTTGATCGAGAGGTCGTACGGTTCGAGAAGGCGCATGCCGTTCGCGTCAAAACATGAGCCCGCAATGCGGATTGTATACACGGTTTCAGAATCGAGGTCGGACTCGGGGATGAAAGTCATCGCGGTCGAAGCGGCGTTCCAGCGGAAGCTTCCCCTTACAGCGGGGGAGAGCGAAAAGGCGTTCTCGGCGGAATTCCTGTCCATCGACCTGGTAAAAGCCGCGGAAATACCGGTTTTTCTGCTTACGTTTTCATTGATCAGATCGCGCGACCAGTAGATCGGAGGAGCGCTTGCCGCGTCGTAAATTCCGATGACTTCAGGGAGGGAAAAATCGTTTCCGATAATGAAAGAGGCCGTAAACTGAGAGGCAAGTTTGTTTCCTGCCGTATCATTCGCTGTGTCGCGGATAGTTATATCGTATCGGCGCGCGTATTCAAACCTGCCTGCAGGATGGAAGACCATTCTCATGTCGTTGTTTTCCCATGAGATATATCCATCGACATGCGGAGACAGGAAGAAGGCCTTCTCGGATTCAAGGCGGTCCATCGGTTCGGAAAAATCAACGGTGATCAGTTCAGGCTCCGCATCGAGCAGTGAAATACCGTCAACGGATTTCGCGGGATGTGAACCTGATACTATCGGCCTTACGGTATCGGCGCCGGTGTAAAACTCGGAAAGAAAATCCTCCTCCATCGTATTGCCGTTGATGTCATGGACCGCACGGGGTATTTCCATCGTGCACCGCTGGCCGGTTTTTATTCCGCCGCGGGGCGTGAAAAGGAACTGCCTGTCCGATATCCACTGAAACCCGCCGGATATGCTTCCCGATTCGCATCGCAGGCGGAAGCCCTTTTCGATTTCATCCTTTTGTACGTCGTTGTTGAATTCTATCCGCGCAACGAACCCGGTATCCACACCGCGTTCATGATTTGCGGGATTGCTTCCGACCACCATCAGCGTTTCAAAATCCGAGCAGGATGCCGCCAGAAGCGCAAAGAGGAAGATCAGCCGTGTCTTTATCATGGTTGCGTTGCCTCATGAAGTTTTGATAGTGCGGGGGATACAAGGAAGCGGTCACAGACAACCGGAATGACAAACATCGTGAGAAATGTTGACGAAAGAAGACCGCTGATCACCGTAATCGCAAGCGGGCGCCAGAGAGCGCTCCCTTCGCCTCCCTGTATGAGTGAAGGGATGAATCCGGCGATCGTCGAAATCGTGGTGATCATGATCGGCCTGAAGTCTGAAAGGCATGCGCGTGATATAATCGCATGTGATGTGTCACTACTCTTTCCTTTTTTTACCTCATGCCTGATTGTGGTGATGATGACGATCGCGTTGTTGACGACTATCCCAGCCAGGAAGATAAGCCCGAGATAGACCGGCATGCTGAGCCTCGTGGAGGTGATAAAAAGCATGATGAATACGCCCATGAATGCGAACGGAACCGACGCCATAATGATCAGCGAGACTCCGAGCGATTCGAATATTCCCGAGACAAGAAGGAAAACCATCGCGGCGGAGAGAATCGCGAGAAAAACAAGGTTTCTCCGGTTCTGTCTGCCGCGCTCATGGTCACTGCTGAACCGGTGAGTATATCCCTGCGGCATATTAATACCTTTTATCGCGGTATTGATTTTATCGATTGCCTCATCAAATCCTATGCTGCCGATCCTTGCGGTGATGCTGACACTCTTCCGGCCGCCGGAGCGCCAGAGTTTTACGGGGTCTTCGCGCTCTTCAACTCTGACAAGCTCACGTATCGCGATGGGGCGGCCTGAAGCGGCGGGGGTGACGGCGTTCAGGATATCATCGATAGAATCTCGGTCACTTTCTTCGAAGCGGCACCGTATATCCATTTCCCGGTCTCCCGTGAAAAACTTTGCCGCGACCGGCCCGTGAAGGGCATTGTGGAGCAGGTATGCGATATCCTTTTGCGTGACGCCGTGGTGTGCCGATTTATTACGGTCGATGTAGAGATGACAGGATGGAGTGCCTTCACGAAATCGAAGGATGCATTCATCAATCCCCGGGATCGACTGGATCGCGCGCGCGGAGGAGCGGGCAATCGTCCGAAGCCTGATATCATCATCGCCGAGAAAATAGATGTCGAGTTCGCGTGAAGAATCGTCTTCGGCCTCAACGATAAAGGCGAACCCGTCATGAGGGCGGAGTATCCTGTTGAGATCGTCACGGATCCTTTTTTTCAGCGCAAGCCTCTGTTCGAAAGAGAGGCCGGGATTTTTAAGGTGTATCGCAAGGGTGCCCCGCGACTTCTCAACTTTCGAGGATATTTTATCAGCAATGCCGGCATCGTAGAGATACCTTTCGGCCTCCATTACCGGCCCGTTCGCCGCCTGGATCGATGTACCTGTCGGGAATTCTATATACGCGTATAATGCGCTGGAACCCGTCGGATCGATCAGGTCGCTCTTCAGCATTGCAAACGATAGGGCCGACAGAAGCGCAAATAAGATAATGAAGTAGATTGCCGTGCGGCTGTTTTCGAGGGATCTGACAAGCGTCCGCTCATACCATTTCCCTGCTTTTCTTTCTATCGAAAGCATTAATTTTGAGAGGCTCTGTATGAACGTCTGTGAGCGTCCGGTTTTCGGTGCGCGCATTTCCATGCCTATAAGGCCGCGATCATATGCTTCCGCATATAACGAGGGAACGAGAACTACGGCAATAAGCAATGAAGCACCAAGCGCGGTCGTAATGGTGAACGCCATGCCCCCGTACATTCTTCGCATCATGATATCGCTGAAAACGATCGGAAGAAAGACAACGCAGGTGGTCGCTGTCGAGCCGAACATCGCGGGGAGTAATGATCGAACCGCTTTCGGGATGATACGGGGATCGAAGCGCTTCCCTCCGAAAATTGTCTCTGTGACAAGAACGCTGTTATCCACAACCATGCCGGCAGCGAGCGCCAGGCCGGTTCCGCTCATGATGTCGACGGGGAAGCCCGCAAAATACATGAAGGCAAAAACGATTATGAGTGAAACGGGTATCGACAGGCTGATAACGGCGACTGGCAGTATCGACCGGTAAAACAGGTATACGAGCAGGATAATGATAATCATTCCGTAAATCCCCGAAGTCACCACGTTTCGTATCGACGCGCGGACGGAATCGCCCTGATCGTAGACTGTTGAGGTTAGTACGTTTTTCATTCCAGCGAGCGCTTTTTTAACATTGTCCGAAACGTTGAGTATGTTTGTGTTCCCTGAGGCGAAGAGGTAGAGCATGACGCGCTCATTCCCGTTGAGCCGGCTGAATTCGTCGCGCTCCCTTGCCCGGGCTCCCACTGAAGCGATATCTGACAACCTGATCATCGAAGCGCCCGGTGCCTCGTATACCCGTGCGTCATTAATTTCTTCAATGCTCGAAAATTTCCAGGACGCCACGACCCTGTGTTCTTTTCCGGCATGTCGGATACCACCTGCCGGACGGAACACATTTCCGCCATTGATACAGGAAAAAATATCGTCAAATGTGACCGCTCGCGCGTCGAACCTGCTTCTGTCGACGCGGATCTGAATTTCGCGCTGCGAGCCTCCCGCGATCTCAACGCGCGCAACACCGTTGATTTTCTGAAGGGCCGGACGGATACTCCTTTCCGCGAATTCGCGGATTGAATCGATCGAATCTCCATCCAGCGGGGTTTTTTCGACGGACAGTATGAGCGCGGGCCGGTCCCCCGGATCATCGCGCATGACGACCGGTTCCTGGATTGCCCGTGGGAGTTCTTCGCGTATGAGGTCGATTTTATCGCGCACCCTGAGTGCGTCGATACGTTCATCGGTTTCCATGGCGAAGGCGAGCTGTATCCTCGATTTACCTTCTTCCGATACCGAATTGATTTCCTGAATGCCGGGAACCGACCGCAGCATCCGTTCGACCGGCCTTGTGACGAGCGCATCGATCCTGTCAGGAGAAATCCCCGGATACTCGATAAGCACTGTGACGGCGGGAAAAACCTCAGAAGGCATGAGTGAAACCGGCAGGCGCGTCATTCCGATCACGCCGAAAAGACAAAGCCCCGAGAAGAGCATCCATGCCGAGATACGGTTTTCAATGAAGTATCTCATTATCTCCGTGTTCCTGCCGGCGATTCGTTTTTTTCATAATGGCGGTAAACGGAATAGTATATTGATGGCATGATAATAAGCGTGAGCATGGTTGATACGGTGAGGCCGCCGATCGTCGCGACAGCAAGGGACCGTTGTATCTCCGATCCTTCGCCGATTCCGATTGCAACCGGCAGCATGCCGAATACAGTAGTGGCGGTCGTCATGAGTATCGCTTTGAGCCGCTTTCTTCCCGCCTCGAGGATCGCCGTTCTGAGGTCAAGCCCGCGGCCGGATTCAATTTTAATGAAATCGAACAGCACGATCGAGTTGTTGACGACCGTTCCCGCCAGGAGGACTATTCCCAGCACCGAATTGATGTTGAGGGTCATGCCGGTCAGCAGCAGAGCGCCTGAAACACCGGGCAGCATCAACGGTATTGACAGCATGACGATCAGCGGACTTGAGAATGACTGGAACTGTGACGAGAGCACCATGTAGATAAGAAGCACCGAGAGCAGCGTCACGAATATGAGATCGGGAGCGGACTTTCTGATCTCGTCATATTCGCCGAGAAGTCTCGCCTCACACTCCCTGCCAGCGACAGCCGGGCAGAGGAGCTTCCTGGCCCGTGAAAACACCTCCGCGTGGCTGCCGATGATGTCGGCGGAAAGAATGTTAACGCGGCTCCTGTCGCTTCTGATTATTTTATCAGCGCCCGTATCTGTTCTGACCGTTAGGAACTTTCCGGCGGAAACAACATCTCCTCCGTTCGTTTTCACCGCGATGTTTCCGATCGTATCAAATCCGCTCCTGTCGGTTTCCTTCAGCCGTACCCGTACATCGATATCATTATCACCCTCGTGGTAAGCGCAGGCGACATCTCCGCGGATGGCGGCGTGCAGAGCGGATGACGCTGAAGCGGCCGCTATATTGAGGGAGGCCATGGCGGTCCGGTCCATATCTATCCTGCATTCTGGAGTCGCCGCATCGAGAGTGGATGAGACACGGCCCAATCCCTTTACGGATACAAGCCTGCGCTTCAGGTCATCTCCCCGTGATTTCAGGATCGAGAGGTCCTTACCGTAAAGTTCGATGACGAACGGCTTCTGCTGTCCTGATAATAGCGCGGATATAATCTCTTTTTTTACGCTGAAATCGATTTCAACCCCGTCGGGAACGGAGAGGTTCTTCTTTATTCCGGAAATTATATCCCTCGCCGATGACCTGCGGCTGTCTCCAAGAAGCACGGTGATGTTCGCCTGGTTCGCTTGCATGCCGGATAGACGGTCGTATATCGCCTCTTTCGGCTCGGAACCCACCTTTGTAAACAGTGATCTGATCTCACTATTCCCCTGTATCCTGCTCTCTATCAACCTGGCGAATGAAGCGCTGTCATCGAGCGGAGTTCCCGGCGGCGTCGTGATGGCTATTGTGAACCGGTCGCTGTCCACTCCGGGCATCAGTTCCCTTTCGAGAGAAAAGGAAAAGAGTATTCCGAGCAGCACAAGCACCAGTGAAGCGATAATCGTTATCCGCCTGTTCGATAATGCGAGACTGAGAGCATGAATATACTGTCCGGAAAGCCATTCGAAGAAACTGTCAGATATCGCGTAGAAGGCATCAGTGAATTTCAACCGTTCCGAAGAATACAGGAAGCGAGGAAGGATTCCTTTGATGCGAAGTTCGGACAGCAGGGGGATCAACGCGAGCGAAGCGATGAGCGTTCCTATGTTGGAAAATGAAATGGTCAGCGCCATATCCCCGAAGACTGCCCCGGGAATTCCTGAGAGGAACAGCACAGGAAGGAATACTACAAGCGATGCGGCAACAGACACGATGACCGGATTTTTTACCTGTTCAACGCCTTCGATTATCGCGAGTGTTGCATTCCCCCGGTCATTTCCGCATTCATCAAGCTTCTCTCTGATCGAGTCGAGCACCACGATTCCGGAATCGACCATCATCCCGATGCCGATAGCCAGGCCTCCGAGTGAAATAACATTGAGCGTGATGTTGAAGAAATACATGAGTGAGTATGTGAAAAGGATGGAAACGGGAATCGAAACGGCCAGTATGAGTGAAAAGCCGACGTCCTTCATGAAAAACCAGATCACGAGCACGGCGATGATGCCGCCGACAATCGCCGCGTCGAAAACGCCGCGTATCGCGCTTCTTATGAGTCCTGACTGATCGGTGATTTTGTTGAAACGGAATTCGTTCCTGTATTCTTTTTCCAACCGGCCCATCAGCGCCTCAATGGCGCGACAGGTGTTGATGCAGTTTTTTCCCTGTTCACGGTAGATGCTCAATCCGACAGCTTCCTGGCCGTTCAGCATGACCATGCATTTCCTGTCGGCGTATCCGTCTTGTACGGTGCCAATGTCCTTAAGATATACGGGAACCCCGGTTTGATTGCGTCCCACCGGAGTTATCAGGATATCGCCGGTTCCGCTGAATTCGCCCATCGTTCGGACAGTGAATTCACGGTTTCCGCGAACCATGGTGCCGGCCGGAAAACTGCAGTTTGATGCTTCTATTCCGCGAACAACGTCCCCGATTGAAATATTGCGTGAATAGAGTTTCCCGCCATCCAGATCGACATTAATCTGACGAGAATGCCCTCCGCTGACCGATACGGAAGAAACGCCTTCGCATCTTTCCAGAACAGGAACAATTTCATTTTCGATTCTCGTCCGTAATTTCCGGAAATCTCCCTTTGCACAGGTGACGGCGTAGAGCATGACCGGCTCGGAATTCGGATCATGCCTTAAAACAATCGATCTGCCCGATTCCTGAGGCAGATGCCCGCGGATACTGTCGATCTTTTCCCTGGCCTCGACAAGCGTGAAATCCATCGGCGTCTCCCATTCAAAGCGCGCGGTCACAATGCTCATCCCCTCTATTGACTCCGAATAGACCTGCTGCACGCCATTGACACCGCTCACCGCTTCTTCGATATGACGGGTCACAAGCTGCTCTACCTCGACCGGAGCCGCGTTCTCGTACGGCGTGACGATCAGAAGGGTCGGAAATTCGATGAATGGGAAAAGCTCCACCTTTAATCGCGAGAACGCGATACACCCCATGAGGCAGATTCCGAGAAAGAGCATCGAGGTGGTGACTTTCCTTTTTATAAAAAAATAAATCATGGGTGTTACCTGCCGCCTGGAACCTGATTCCGCGTAATGACCTGCATTTCAGGATATACGAGCGCAACGCCTTTTGATATTATCCGGTCTCCGGGAGATAATCCCTTTTTGATTTCGATCATACCGGAGAATTCTTCGCCTAAGGTTACAGGCTGCCTGAACGCGATATTCTCCCTGACTAGATACAGTTCTCCGGAATCGCCTTCACGTTTGAGAATCGAAGCCAGAGGCACCGTGATCGAGTTTTTTAAAATACCGGTAATAATTTTCGCGCGGACGAACATGCCTGGCAGAAGTTTCATTCCCGAATTATGCACGAGTGCCTTGATTTCGAGCGTCCGGGTTTTTGAATCGAGTACGGGGATAATGCGGTCAACGGTCCCGCTGAACGGTGTTGCGCCCAGCGCGTCGGCGGTAAACGTCACTTTCTGCCCGGTCCGTATCGATTGCGCCATGCTCTCATTTACATTCAGGGATACAAAGACCTTTGAAACGGTAATCAGCGTCATAATGATTGAATCCTGCTTTACCATTTCTCCCGTCTCCATCTGTTTCGCGGCGACGAGCCCGTCCAGAGGAGAACGGATATAGGTCTCGGCGATCAGGGTCTTTGTCCCTTCAATCGATTTCTCGACCTGAACGACTTTTGCCCGTGCTGCCTCCAGATCGGCCTTTTCTATCCGTGTGTTGATGATCTGAATGAGGCGGATCTTATCCCCCCTGTTTTGAGGAAGAGGGTGGCCCGCGCCCGTTATATCGCTGTCGCGAAGACCGACTTCCTGTATCTCAAGGTCGCTTTTCGCCTGAAGAAATCGGGAACGCGACGAGGTCTGTTCAGTCTTAACCGCTTCGAGATCGTTCGTGCTGATGCCGCCCGCGCCATGAAGCGCGATTTTGTTGGCAAGCACACGCTCCATGTTGCGGAACGCCGTTTCGCGGTCGTGGAGTTCTGCGCACGCTTTCTCAACCGATTTGAAACGGACCTCGACGGATCGTATGGCGTTATCAAGTTTCGCCTGCGCGAGATCAAGCGCACGCCCGGCGATCTCCAGTTCGGCTGACTGCTCCTTCAGCGTCAGTTCGAGCTGAAGCCGCTCAATTTCTGCGAGCAGCATCCCTTTCGAGACTTTGCATCCTTCCGAAACGTACACGCGCGCGAGCCTGCCGTTGATTCTGGAGGAAATGTTGACTTTCTCATGAAAAACGACCTGGCCGAGCGCTTCAATCTCGCGCGTTACATCTTTCTGTTCGATTGTTTGAAGGGCAATTTCGGCCGGAGTTGTCGCGTTTTCAGGGCCGGAAGGATTTTCCGCTCCCCCGGTAGAACATGATGCAAGGTGCAGCATTCCAGCGGCAAGAAGCGATATTATGAGCGGAGTTTCAGTTTTCATTCTCTTTCTTCCTCATGTGAACAAGATTCAGAGATCCGATATCGAGTCCCACGGCCGTTTCGACAGCCGCCGCCGCAAGCATGTAACCGGTGATGGCGCTGAGGCGCGAGAGCGCCGCTTCCCCGCGTTCTATCTCCTTTTTGACCAGATCATACCGGCGGGATTCGCCCATGTCGGCCTTGAGGCGTTCGATGGAAAGAAACGAATCGTAGAGGTTTAGCCTCTCCTGTGCCAGCGAAATCATCTTCCATGCTTCATCGAGCGATTTGAGTGCTGAATCGATCTCGATCGCAACCTGCTGGCGGACTTTCGTTTTTCTGTCGAACGATGACTTCATGGCGATCTCGCTTTCAGCGATTGTCCTCCGGTATGAAAGCGAGTCGAGTACGGCCACTGAGCCGCTGTCGGAGAACGCATGTGAATTTCCGTTCCTGTCGCTCGTGTATCCGGTCGTTGCGGATGCGGAGTTTCCGAAAAGCGCTGAGGAGACCTGCATCGAAATTCCCCATCCGCGCTCATGCGGGATGCGGTCCTCACCCGACAGCGAATAGTTAAGCCCGAGCGACAATTTCGGATAATAGTATCGGGTGCTCAGAAGGTGCTTCTGGCGCTGGATTGAGAATTCTATATCCGCGCTCGCAATCTCTTTACGGTTTTTCACGCCGATTGCTATCAGGCGCTCGGGAGAGAATTCAGCGCCGAGCGGATAACACCGGAAATCCGTATCGATATCGCCGATGATCCCGACCGGCTGTCGCCAGTCTATCCTCAGAAGCTGTTTAAGCCTGTTGAGCGACCTGGAATAATTCTCCTCGGCGCGGCAGAGATTGAGCTCGACCTCCCTGACCTGCGCTTCAATCGCGAGCGCATCGAGCTTTGTCGCGTCGCCAAGCGCGAGTTCTTTTGAGATGAATTCGAGCTGCATGCGGCTTCGGGCAAGTGTGTTTTTATGGATCGCAACGGCGTCACGGTTATTCAGGGCGTCAAAGTAGGCCGCGGATACATCAGTGATGATGGCGTTCATCGCTATCCGGTAATCGTTGCGGGACTGAACTGCCTGGAGGCGGGCGATGTCGCTCGCAAGCGAACGGGCCCCTCCGTCAAACACAACGATTTTCGATTCCGTGGAAATTCTGTGGCTGCGGGAATCCGCATCTCCCTGTCGCTGTTCCTCAGTTTGCGTGTAGGAAAGACCCAGGGTCGGGAAGTAATCGCGAAGGCGCTCATATATCGTCAGCCGGTGTACGGTCTCCTGTGCCTTGATCGCCTTCAGGTCGAAGCTTGAGGAGATAGCGGCGACAAACGAGCGCTCAAGATCAAGCTGGAGAAGGTTTGTCGTGTTTTCCGTTGCGTTCATCGCCTTATCCGGATCAGAAAACACACGGGTTGCAACGCACTGTATGAAGATCATAACGAGTACCATCCTTCCAAATTTTGCCGCGGTCCTGTATGCCATGACTATCAACGTATCGAAATTTTCGCGTGGATATCATCGGCAAGGCGGTGCGCAATTCCTGATATGACGTCAGTGTCTGAAAGCGTGTCAGGAGTGGTGTATCGCGCTTCGCCGATAACAACGCCGTTATCGTCGCTGATCGATATCCGCACGTGTGAGCTCGAGTATGACTGCAGCGCGTCACCGTACGATATTTCGAAAACGGTTCCCGTGAGGATGATCCCGCTCTGATTGATTTCGCGGCTCCCCGTTCCAGCGGTTCCAGCCTGTTGCGCAGGCGGTTCGGCCTTCTTCTCCGCGGGCGTGTTCTCAACCGCGTATCCGAGCCTGAAGAACTCAAACCGCAGCGCGTCACGGAGGATGTCTGCTGTATGCGGATTGTATCCTGTGCTGCGGTGTTCAATTCTCCCTACCGTTATCTTCCCGAACCTGCGGACAGTATCTTTCGCCGGAACAATGACTTCCATGCTGTGACACGAGAGCGCGAGGGACATTCCAATCAGTGATAGCTTCATAGTTCGGGTATTCATTTATTCCGCCTCCTCACGGATGAGTCTGATAATATCTTTTTTCAGTCCTGCGGAATCAGCGATCGAGCCGGCGATGTCGAGCTCAGCTTTAGAACGGTCATGAAGTCCCATCCGGCGGAAGAGGAGCGCGAGGTTGGCCCGCGCCGAAACAAGCGTCTCTTCCTCGCCGAGAATGCGGCGGTACTGGACTATCGCCTCACGGTACATTCGTCGTTTTTCAAAAATAAGGGCGAGCAGGGAGCGCGCGCCGATATGGCTTTCATCAACGGAAATAACATTCTGTAGAAGGGCGACCGCCTGGTTTTCCGATCGCGGGGCAGCGCCGGTGTCGTTTCCGGTATCCATGATCAGCGTTCGGGCGAGCCAGTAGAGCGCCGAAACATGATCGGGAGAGTCTTCAAGTATATCAGAGAGGTGCGAGCGGGCCCGCGTGAAATCGCGCCGGTAATAGCCGATCTTCGCAAGCATCAACTTTGCTTCCGCGCGTCCGCTGTCTTCGCGAAGCGATCTCTGAAAAAAGTCCGCGGCCTCATCGAGATTTTTGCGATGGTATGCCTCGACACCCTTGTCATACAGCCGCCCTGATTTTTCGGCGTCACGGCAGGAGCATGCGGCCGTGATGATAAGCGCGCAGATGATCGGCGCGAATACGCGCGAACGGTGAGTATCCATATCCCACTCCGGTTTGTGAACTTGAGGCTCATGAAGGGCCTCTGCTCTATATACTTTTTTTACCGGTCGGAATTAAAAAAATTTTTTTGGTGCGAGGGGGCAGGGAGGCAAATGGTGTTATTTTTTTTTGAAGACGGATACGATCACCGGCAGAAGGGCAATCGCGCCGAGCGCGAGAAACGCGGAAAGGATCTGCCACGAGAGAAAATCAGAAGCCGTCCGGACATCGCCGAGCCTGGTCCCCGCGTAGATATAGGCGAGCGAACCCGGAATGATTCCGACTGCGGTCGTCCAGGCAAACGTGCGCAGCTTCACGGCGGTGAGGCCTGCGAATAGATTGATAAGAAAGAACGGGAAGAGAGGGATGAACCGCAGCGTGAGCAGGTAATTCGATCCGTGTGCTTCTATCTCCCTGTTGAAATCAGAAAGTTTTTCGCCGTAGCGTTGCTGTATTCCACTGCCCAGCACGTACCGCGCCGCGAGAAAGGCCGCCGTTGCCCCTGTCGTCGCGCCGATGTTGACATACACTACGCCGATCATGCCGAAGAAAAAACCGCCGGCAAGCGTCATCACCGTCGCCCCGGGGATCGAAAGCGCGGTCACGATAACGTAGGAGCCGATATACACCGCGACAGACGCGAGGTAATGAGCGGATATGAATCCGCTGATCGCGGAATGATACAATCGCAGGTTTTCCATGCTGAGATAGCGGCCCACGCCAAGCGCGCGGGCGAGGATGATGAACCCGATGAAGACAAGCCCGACGAGTATCTTTTTATGGACCGGTTTCATCGCTTTCGTCTGAACGCACCCGCGAGTTTTACGAACGGATTATTTCTGATGTGTTCGATATAGGCGTCGCGCGCGATCACTTTGATGATCTCCGAATAGGTTGGGTAAACGTGTATAACATCGTTCAGCCGGTGAAGCGGAATATCGAACGTTTTCGCCGCGTGCGCTTCATGCAGGACCTCGCCCGCGCGTTCGCCGAGAATGTGAACGCCGAGTATCCCGCCCTTGCGGTCGCAGATACATTTTGCAAATCCCGCCCCGGTGCGGTCGGTTATAGCACGGTCGATCCTCCCGTATTCGGCACGGTAGACCTTTATGCGGCCGCCGAATGCATCGCGCGCCTCATCTTCGGTCATGCCGCTTCTGGCGAGCTCCGGGTCGGTAAAGACACACCAGGGCACATGCCGGTAATCGGCTTTCCTCCTGAACGGCAAAAGCGCGTTCGATGCCGCGAGTATCGCCTGGTAGTTGGCGACATGGCTGAACTGGTACGGGCCGGCCACATCTCCCGCGGCGAAGATGTTCTTAGCGGTTGTTCGCATGTACCTGTCCACCGTAATAGATTTGCGGTCATACGCCACACCGGCGTTTTCAAGCGAAAGCCCGTCGGTATTGGGCTTGCGGCCGGCGGCGACAAGCACCGTCGCGGCGGATATCCGGTGGTCGATCCCGTGTATCCGGCAGGTGATGATTGCCTCGTCGCCCGGTTCGACCGCTGTCACCGTGGCACCGGTAAGAATGGTTATACCTTCCGCGGCGAGCTTCTCCACAAGGAGCTTTGCGATCTCGATATCCTCTCTCGGCAGGATCGTATCCGCCATCTCTATCACCGTGACATGAGTGCCGAGCCTGTTGAACGCCTGGGCAAGCTCGATGCCGATCGGGCCGCCGCCGAGGACCGCCATCGACAGAGGAGGCGCGGTCAGCGAAAAAATGGTTTCATTAGTATAATAGTTTACGCGGTCGAGCCCCGGGATCGGGGGAACTATCGGACTTGAGCCCGTGGTGATAATGAAATATTTTGAACGCAGGGCGGTCTCGTTGACCTCGATCGTGTGCCTGTCGCGAAAAACTACCGACGCGTTTTCGATCGCGGTGATCCCGGTTTTTTCGAACTGTTCGGGATGCTCGCTTTCGTACACACGCTCGACGGTTTCCCTGACCGTGCGCAGGACGCCCGACGTGTCCGGAACGGTGTTGCCGGACATAGCCGCTGACCGGAGAATGCCCGCTTCGTGGATCAGTGTCTTGCTCGGCACGCAGCCCGACCAGGTGCACTCGCCGCCGAACTTCTTCCGATCGATCAGCGACGTTTTTTTGCCGAGCCCGCGCGCGAGCGTGACCGCGGTAATGCCGGCGGAGCCGCCTCCGATCGCGATAAGATCAAAATCATGCTTCTTCATGGCAGGCTGCCTCCGGGTAATAATGTCGGGCGAGGCGATGGGGGGATACGCCGCACAGGAAGAGAACCTGCAGCGCCCAGTTGCGAAGGATCGTATAGGTGATCCCGTTCGTATCCCAGCTTCGCGTGGATGTCTTCACGCGGGAACGGCTGATCCTGATTTTCATGCGGGCGCGTTTCAGCCGCTTCATCAGGTCGATGTCCTCCATGAGGGGGATATCGGCGTATCCTCCGAGCGACTCAAACACTGATCGCCGGATAAAGATCGCCTGATCGCCGTACGGCACCCGCGTCAACCGGTGCTTGAACGAAGCGAGAAGGGCGGTGAGTCGGAAAATAAACCGCCTGTCGGCGAACCCGAGATCGAACGCTCCGCCCGCGTAGCGTTCGGATGCCATGACCGCCCGTATCTCCTCAAGAGCTGAAGCGGGAAGCAGGGTGTCTGCGTGAAGAAAGAGGAGCGTATCCCCCCGCGCGATTTTCGCGGCCGCGTTCATCTGCGCGGCGCGGCCTTTCGGCGCGGTGATCGAGGTCACGCCTTTTTGTGAGATCATGCGGATGGTTGAACCGCGTGCGTCACCGTCCGCGACGATGATCTCGATGTCCGCTCCCGATGCAATCGACACGAGATGATCGATGAGGGCGCTGATCGTAACCCCCTCTCCAAATACGGGAATGATCACCGAGATTTCAGGCTTTCGTTTGTGAAGCTTTTTCATGGCATCAACTCGCGGTAGTTCCCTGACAGGATGAACCCGCTCCGGCACAGCACCCGTAGCAGTGATTGTGGATTGCGATCCTGCGGTTTGATAGCTGGCCGTAATCGAACCCGTCGATAGTGGAAGGCTGCCCATTCGCGACCGGCAGTCCGAGCGCCTGATTGAAGTCACAGTCGTAGAGCGATCCGTCCCATCCGACAGACAGTATCGACCTGCACATCACATTTCCCGCCGCGGCGGGATTATACGCCGAACAGAGCGCGGTGAAATAGTCGTCGTAGTTGCCGGTCCTGATCAGGTTCTCGAGAAAACGGCCGACCGGCATGTTGGTGATGCAGAAGAGATTGTTGAACACGATGCCGTGATCGCGCAGCAGCCGTTCGCGGTATTCTCGCTCGAGCGCTTCCTGCGTTCCGGGAAGAAACGCGCCGGCGGGATTATGCACGATGTCGAGGTGGAGGCCCGTTTCGGGCTGTCCATACCCCGCGCTGTTTAAAAGCGTCATCCCGTGGATCGCGCGTTGGAAATTCCCTTTTCCGCGCTGGCGGTCAGAAGCTGATTCGGAATATCCGGGGAGCGACGCCGCGATTTTGATCCTGTTTTCCGCCAGCACGTCAATTATGTCGCGATACCGCTCATCCGCAAGAAGCACGAGGTTCGACCTGAAAATGACGCGGCGCCCTGTTCCCGCCGCAGACCGGATAAACCAGCGGATCTCCGGGTTCAATTCGGGCGCGCCGCCGGTTATGTCGATCGCGGCGATATCGGACCGCGTGACCGCGTCAACGCACTTCTCCATGACCGCACGGCCCATGCGTTCATCGCGCTGCGGGCCCGCTTCAAGATGACAGTGACGGCAGTTGAGATTACAGAGCCTTCCCACGTTGACCTGGAGCGTCTCGATAGCGCTAGCATGCAATGGAGCGCCGAGCGTCTGGCTGATTTTATCTCCGAAAGGAAGGTTCGCTCCGATATTTTCCAGCGTCTTGAGCTGTTTTTCCGGTTCCATCACATCTCCTTCTTCCTGATAATCTTTCGCATCTGCGTCGTTTGCGCAAGTGTTATTCCCGCCATCATAGCCGCGCCGGTATGTGCAGCTTCCATCATCTCCTCGCCGGTAATGCCGAGAGAAAGGCACCTGTTGGTATAGGCGTCTATACAGTAGGGGCATTTCTGCGTTATCGCGACTGTGAAGGCGATAAGCGCTTTTTCGCGCTCAGTGAGCGTTCCGGCCGATGTTGCCGCAGCATAATAGTCGAAAAACTTCCTTCCGTGTTCCGGAGCGTCCTCGACGATGTTCGGGAAATCAGCAAGGTCCTTCTCTTCGTAGTAGTTCATCCGCTTCCTCCGTTTTGTGAAATGGTTTCCGTCCGTCCGGCATTGCCGGATGTCCGGTATTTTTTCATGAATGATGTATCGATATGATTTTTAAGGATGAACGCAAGCCTGCCGCGAAAGATCATGCGGCCGCGGATATAAATCCCCGTACCGTCGCCGAGGTTAAGTATCGAAAGAAAACGTTTCCGCGGTTTAAAGGGGGATGGATCAGCGCCGTCAATGCGGGCATGGATGTTCCTGAATAGTGTCATGCCCTGACGGACGGCATACACACCGACCGCCGGCAGCGCGCGCGGCCTGAACGAAATGCAGTCGCCGCCCCCGAGGATATCTGGATGCGCAACTGATCTGAGATAATCATCGACGATGAGTCCGTCGTTATCTCCGGTTGGAAGTCCTGAGTCACGAAAGAGGGCAGGCGGCCGAATACCGGTCGCGTTGATGAAAATGTCGCACGGCAGGGACTCTCCGTTGGAAAGCCGCAGCATTCCGGCTGAAGTTCCGTGAATTTTCATGTTTTCGATGCTTCGTATCCCCCTTTCATCTAATGACCGAAGCGCCAGCGCGCGCGCTTTACGGTGGTGCTGATCAAGAATTCCGCAGTCGGTTATCAGGGTGACAGAAGCGGGCCTTCCGGTTTCGTTTGTGAGTTTCCATAGGTTGCCCGCGATTTCAACGCCTGCGGATCCTCCGCCGGCAACAACGATAGTTATCTGTCTCGCGTGATTAAACCTCATGATGCGGTTTTTTACCTGCAGAAGGTTTTCGATCGGCTTGACATTGAAGACTTCCATTCCGCTGCCGCTGAATGTCTGACGCATCACACTTCCTACGTTGCAGGAAGCGATGTCATACCCGCATCTGCCGCCGCCTCCAAGGAGAACCGTTTTTGATTGCGGAACAATCCTTACGGCTCTATCAGCAATAAAGGTACCTCCGCGCGTTTCAACCATTTCACGGACATTGAAACGAATCTGTTCCGGTGAGTAGAGCCCCGACAACATTCCCGGTCCCATCCCCGAATAGTAGAGAAACGGCGAAGGATTGATCACGGTTACGCTCCAACCTTTACGGATAAAGGTGTCCATTCGCTTGATTGAGTACAGATGGGCATGCCCGCACCCGATGAAAAGAATATCCTTATTCAAAAGTCTTGTATCCGCGAAATGAATCAAGATGCTGAATTCAATAATATTGAAAGTTGATAAACAATCAAAATATTTTAACAGATGCAAATATAAATTTATATAAAGTGAAAGAACGACTGTTTTAAATATTAGGTTGACATTTTATGTGTTTGAAAATAAATTGAATATTAGAATAAAAAATTCAAGTATTCATATTATGAAGAAAGTCACAAAGAGAGATATCAAGTACGAATCGATTTACCGGGCATCGCTTAAAGTATTCGCGGAATACGGATACAAAAAAGCGACAATCGGCGATATAGCGAACGAGCTTGGCATCGTAAAAAGCGCGCTCTATTTTTACGTGGCGGATAAGAAGGAACTCTACAATAACGCTGTCGCCTTCGGCCTCAGGCTCTGGCAGGATAAAGTCCGCGAATCCGTCGCCTCGGAAACCGATCCAGGCCGTAAATTCGAGGTGATGGCCCATAAGGCGCTCGAGTATCTCTCCGAAGACAGAAACCTGCGCAATATTCTCATGCGCGACCCGGCGCTCTTTCCGCTCCATCCCTCGCAGGACCCGTACACCGACATCAACAGGGACTCGCTCGAGATGCTGAAAGGGATCATCACGCAGGGGATCGCCGAAAAACGCTTTCGTGATGTCGACGTGAACACCGTCGCGCCGCTCATATTTTCGTTTTACGTGATGCTCGTACAGAAAATATACATGTTCCCTGAAGCAGCTTTCGACAGGAGAATGTTCGAGGCGGGAATAGACTTTGTGCTACGGGGATTGTCGTTCCAGTAAATGCGCATGAAGAAGGAGGGATGGCACTGGCCTGCCACCCCTCCCTGAAAACAATAAAGGAGGAACCCGATGTCAGAACAGTATATCTATCTGAGCCCGGAATGGGCCGCTGAAGCGCAGAAGCGCCTCACCGCGGAGCTCTCCCCGGAGAAGATGAATAACATCACCACTTCGATGTCAAACATTTACCGGAACTGCCCCGATAAAAAGGACCGCTATCTTTTTATCAACGCCGAGAAGGGCGTTGTCACGAAAGTCGAGGTCGGGGAAGGAGAAGCGCCGAAAGCGGAATTCATGATCACCGGGGATTACGAGACATTCGCGAAGATCTCCCGCGCGGAGATGGGATCGCAGAGGGCGCTCATGACCGGAAAGCTTAAAATACGCGGAAACATGGCGAAGGCGCTCAAGCTCGCGGCTGTCGCCGACAGGCTCAACAAGGTCCTGTCGCAGATACCGTCAAAATACTGAGAGGAGGCCGACCATGCCACGAATACTTGACCCGAAAGACCCGTATTATATCGACAACCCGGCGCGCGTAAAAGCCGTGCAGAAAGAGATGGCGAAACAGGGGATAGACGTTTATCTCGGCTCGCGCATACGCACGCTGTCATGGATCACCGATGCGTTCTGCCCGTGGAGGAGCTATCTCATCATTCCGGCCGAGGGGCTGCCGACAATATTCACGTTCATCATAGACGCGCTGAGGGTCGGCGATGAGACATGGTTTGATGAGGACCATGTGCGCGCCTATGCCCCGATGGGAGGGATGGACCAGATATCCGCGCTCACCGATTTCATAACGGAAGAGCTCGGTCTTAAAAAAGGACGGATCGGATACGAAGACGGGATGTCCACCTATACCGCGGAAGGAAACCTCAGTCACTACGAATTCACACAACTTAATCAGGCGCTTGATGGCTTCGAGTTCGTGAATTCTCATGAGATCATCGATTCTCTTTCAATAATCAAGGACAAAGGTACCATCAACCGGTTCCGCGAGGCGTCCCGCATTGTAGACGAAGGTCACAAAGTTGCGAGAGCCGCGCTTGAAAACGGGGGATACAAGGGAATGACCGAGGCGGTGATAGCCGGTATCGCGGCGCTCGCGATGCGGAAGGCCGGCAGCGTTTCTGAATGGAACTTCGCCGGATTGAACGAGATATCGAGCGGGTACCGCACCGGCCTTGGCGCCTGCACGCCGCCAACGAACAGGGTGATACAGGCGGGCGAGCCGCTGATGCTCGACTTCCACTCGATGTTCAAACTCGCGCTCGGCGACCACTCGCACAACTATCTCATCGGACCGGCCACGCCCCGCCAGCGCTGGCACGCCGACAACTTCGTCGCGCTCGTACAGCTCGTGCTCGATAATTACAAGGCGGGGGCCTCTCCGGCAAGCCTCGCCCAGGTCATGATGGACTGCGCTGAGGAGAGGGGATGCGCAGACTTTATCGTGCCCGGCTGCGAACACGGTATTGGCCTTTTCGGCGACGAGTGGCGCATCGGCGCGAAGAACGACGGCCCGGTTCCGTACTGGACCGATCCCGATCACGTCTATCAGGAAAATGAGATGGTTATCTGCGCGATGCAGTACGCTTCGCCGTCGGAAGGGATCGGCTTCCGTTACGAGAATCCTATCCTCATCAATAAAAACGACTGTGAATACATGTCAAAATATCCGCTCGCAATCGAAGAGATCGCCTGACGGGCACGCTGTCTTCATTCTTCAATAAATTCTGGAGGAGCGCCATTTCCGTTCGTGATGGCGCTCCTCACTTCTCTTTCTGATTTCTGATAATGCCTTTTTCGAGATAAAAATCGTATGCCTTACAGGTAATCTCTTCACACAGATCATATGGCAGGCCGCCGGCAATATCAAGTGAGCACAAGACATCAACAACCTCCTCCAGGCGGATACCCTCTTCATCGGGTGGTATTAAAAACGCAATCAGGTATCCGGTGATCCAGTCGTGTTCTTCGACGGTGTATGTGCCGTATCGCGCAAGCGTCGGCCATATCAGCCGGTGAACATCATGATAAAAGCTGAAAGGCTCTGCCTGCTCGAATCCGGCAATCGGCGCGAGATACTCAAAGATCTCTCTCACAAGTTCATTGAGATTAAAACACGCGAGTCCATGTGACTGAAGATCACGTGACGCCATCGAGGTCAGATCGCGAATTGAAAGCAAATCGTTTTCTTCTGAGAAAAATTCCTTTGATATCCTTTTATAGACAATCTTTTCGATAGCTTCCTCATACGGCCGGATCGTATCCTTTCTGGAAGCGACAAATTCCTTATAACCGTGTTTCATGTTCAGCCGCCACTGTATCAGAAAAACTAATTGAGGATTATGCTAATAAAGTGACGGCCGGAGGGTCGGAGTGACAAAATTTTTGAAAGAGAAGCATATATCAAGCATGAATGAGAGATTATTCTTACAGATTCAGGTTACAGGAAAAACATTAACTCATAAAAATAAAATGTATATATAAATTTTTTTCTTGACAATATCACACGAGAGAAGGATTGGTAGTCAATTGTGTTACTGTTTTATAATATTGTAACACAAAAAGAATAAGCAATTGTTATTATATCTTAAAGGTGGTGTTTCATGAATCGAAAAATATCACATTTCTTTATTGCATTAATCCTCCCATTAGCTTTTTATGGAATTCTTACAGCTGAGGAGATTGTATCACCGATCGTTAATGATAGTTCGAATGCAAGTGATGAAAAAAAATCGGCTCAAAAGATCAATCGTGATCAGTCGAAGACCTCAACCTTCGGTGACGATGTCGTTATCACGGCGACACGGACACCGAGAAAGCTCGGCACCGTTCCCGCCAGCGTCAGCGTTATCGGCAAGGAGGATATTAAACTGATGCCGGCCCAGTATACTGACGAAATACTCAGTACAACGACAGGAGTCTACACAAGACGTTCGAAAATGCAGGACACAACCACGAGGATAGGAATGCGCGGGCTCTCGGGCGGGATATATTCCATGGTCATGGTAGACGGTCAGCCGCTCAATGACGGATACGATAACGATATTCAATGGCCGCATATATCCAAGGATACTATCGAGCGCATTGAGGTCGTGCGTGGCCCATTCTCAAGCCTGTATGGCCAGAACGCGATGGGCGGCGTGGTAAATATTATTACCAGCGCGCCAAAGGAACGGGAGATTGGGGGAAAGGTCAGTTATGGCAGTTACAACACAATGGCGGCGCATGCGCACTATGACGACTTGTACAGAATCAATGCCTCATGGCTCGAATCGATAGGTATCTCAGTCAGCGGGGATTTGAAGAAATCGGACGGCTATCGCAACCAGTATTACGTATCCTCGGCTACTGCCGGGGCGGGAACAACGCCGGTAACCGGATGGGAACGTACCACAAGCAGCACCGGGTCGACACAATATATCCTCGGCGACATGGGCGAGAATACGTGGTCTCAGAGCCGTGCCGGTGGAAAATTGTACCTCAATTTTTCAAACGACACGAACCTTTTTCTTGCGTACTCTTTCTCCCGTTACGCTTATGATTATAATGACGCCCGTAGCTACCTTCGCGATGCTTCAGGCAATCCCGTCACCAACGGGAAAGTACAGATCGATGATGGAGGGACTTCTTATAATAAATCAATTTCTGAATATTCCTTTACCGCAGGACCCGGCGAAAACACCCGTCACATGAGCTACGCGAAGTTTTCAACCAAGTTCAGTGATGCACTTTTCATGGCAAGTATTGGCTACAACAGGGGAAATAGCTGGTATATGACGCCGTCTTTGGGAGGAACTTTAAACGGTGGTACGGGGTCAAAGAGCGAAACGAATCCGAAAGAAACACTCTACCTCGATACCCAGCTCGATATTCCCTTCACGATCCCGATGCTCGCCAGGAGCTGGCTCACGGTTGGCGCCTCACACCGTCAGGATCATGCTGAAGCGGAGGAATGGTATGTGACCAACACAAGCGATGAGGACAGTTCCAAAACCTCGCAGATTAGCGCCATAAGCGGCAGGCAGCGTTTCGAGGCTGTCTATACTCAGGTGGAACTTGGTCTCCTCAGAACGCTTAAAATCTTCGGCGGCGTGCGTTATGATTACTGGAGAAATTACGACGCGTCGAGTTACTACAGCACCACCGGTGAGACGGAATATGACAACACGACCGCCTCACAGGTTTCGCCACGGGCAAGTATCGTATTAACGCCTGAACTCGCAATCGGGGACGTCTGGATGTTCAGGAGCATATGGGCTTCGTACGGCCGTGGATTCAACGCGCCAAGCATTTACCGGCTGTACAGAACATGGAAGTATAGCTCGACCACGTATGTGGGCAATGCCGACCTCGATCCTGAACGATGTGATTCTTGGGAGGTTGGAATTGAGCAGATGTTCGCGGCAAATCACATTCGGCTGGCCGCTACTTATTTCAGGAGCACAATTGATAATCTTGTCTATTATATGACTGTCAACTCAACAACCAAGCAGTATCAAAACGCGGGACAGGGAAAGGTGAAAGGTGCTGAGGTCGAGTTGCGGTTCAGGTTCTTCATGTTCGAGTTGTTCGGGAATTACACCCGCCAGGACACCGAGATCACTCAAAACGATTCTGACCCTACAACCGTGGGAAATCATTTCCAGTTCATTCCGCTTAACATGTACAACGTAGGTCTTTTCGCGCGTTCAAGGTACGTCGCGGGTAGCATAAGCTGGCGGTCCGTTGGAAAAGTGTACAGCAACGCTTCTAATAGCGATACGGTTGAGGGTGTGTATGGGGCATACGACCCGGTGCGCCTGCTTGACGCGAGGATCAACGTGTATCCCTATGAGTGGTGTACGATCAGCCTCTCGTGCAATAATATTCTTGACCGTGAATACTATGTCAGTTACAAGGCTCAAGGAAGGACATTCAATGTTGAAGTTGAGATGCGGCTATAATCAACTGCGGCGTGTTCCGGTTATCTCCATAACGCTTGTGCTCGCAATACAAAGCGTATCGGTCGCCGGGACCGTCAGCTACAGGGATAAGCTTGGCAGAGTGACAACCGTGACCGCCCCCGTGAAAAGGGCGGTCATTCTTTCAACTTATGAGATAATACCGATGCTTGACGCGTGGAACAGCGTCGCCGGCGTGGGGCGCTGGGCGTACGATAATGACCTGATAAAAGCGACAAAAACGGATGTGCGATCCATACCTTCTGTTGGCACCGGGACTGACATCAACATGGAGGCGCTCTTCCGCCTGAATCCTGACGTTGTCATCACCTGGACGTTCAGGCCGGAGCAGGTGAGCTTCATGGAGAAACGGGGACTGAAGGTGATCGCGGTGTATCCCGACAGCATTGCCGAAATGTATGATGTTCTGCGGATGCACGGAAAGCTCTTTGGAAAAGAGAAATCCATGAACGCCTCGATAGCCCGGATGGAATCCATGTTCACAATGATCAAACGCAGGGTTGAAAAGGTCCCTGTATCCGGCAGGAGGAAAGCGCTCTGGCTCGGGACGAGGATGACCAATGTCAGCGGCGGCACAGGATTGTCAGGCGAAACGCTTGAAATGATCGGTGCTGTCAATCCCGCGGCTAATATCAAGCAGCGTAACGTCGATGTATCGGTCGAAAAAATAATCGAATGGAACCCGGACGTGATCTTCATCTGGGGCGGCGCTAAATACGGCGCGGACGATATTCTCAAAAACCCGCAGTGGCGGTACGTGAACGCGGTGAAGAACAGAAAAGTATACAAGACGCCCGAATGGTCGACATGGTCGCCGCGCATCGCCCCGGTGACTCTCTGGATGGCGTGCAGAACCTATCCCGAGTACTTCAGGGATGTTCGGCTCGACGCTTCAATCGATGAATTCTATCGGAAAACATTTAACATTCCGTACCGGAAGGTGAAACGGATTGAAAACTAAATCGCCCATAATGCTTCTTTTGATATATATTTCGCCCATCCTGGCCGGATGGGCAGCTCTCTTTATCGGGGCGTACAATATATCGCCGCTGATGGTGCTCAAGATTATCGGCGGATGGATCGCCCCGCTGTACCACGCTCCTGATATTCCCGAAAAATCGATCCTGCTCGACATCAGGCTGCCGCGCGTAATTCTTGCCGCGATCGCGGGGGCGGCGCTTTCGGTTTCAGGCGTCTCACTGCAGGGACTTTTCAGGAATCCTCTGGTCGACCCGTTCATTCTCGGCATATCCGCGGGAGCGGCGTGCGGCTGCGCGCTCTCAATCGGCTTCTTTCCGTGGCTTCCCGTACAGGTGATGGCGTTCGCCGGAGGCGTTCTCGCGGTCGCGCTCGCCTACATTACGGCGCGGACGCAGGGTGAGATTTCAAGGCTGCCGCTCATTCTCTCGGGAGTGATCGTGTCCGCCTTTTTCACGGCCCTTGTATCCATCATAAAATTTCTTGTCGATCCCCACCGCCTGCAGAACATCGTCTTCTGGCTCATGGGGAGCTTTTCGCTGGCCGACTGGGAGACAGTGAAGATCGCTGCGATCGGCGTCGCGATCGGTATCGTGCCGATGTTTCTCATGCGGTGGAGGCTCAACGTCCTGAGCATGGGGGATAAAGAAGCGCGCACGCTCGGAGTGAACGTGAAGCGCGAGCGGATGATATTCCTCGCGGCCTCGACGCTCATGGCAAGCATCGTCGTATCGGTGAGCGGCATCATCGGATGGATAGGACTCATGGTGCCGCACCTGGTCCGGATGATCGCGGGACCGGACCACCGAAGGCTCGTTCCGCTTTCAGCAGCGGCAGGCGCTGCGTTCATGATTCTTTCGGACACAATTGCGCGCAACCTCACCGGATACGATGTGCCGGTCGGCATCATCACCGCGATCCTCGGAGCGCCGTTTTTCATCTACCTGATGAAATCAAACGGCAGCGAGTGGGGGGCGTGATGCGGATACACGATATATCCTTTCAGCATGAGCGTTCCGGCGCGCGGATACTCACCGATGTCAGTTTCGAAGCCGGACGCGGGACGATGACGGTGATCCTTGGCCCGAACGGCTCCGGCAAGACGACACTGTTTAACTGCGTGTCGGGGATATGGAAGCCGAAGAAAGGACGCGTCACCTTTGAAGGCGCTGACCTGACTGACCTCTCGCCGCGAAAGAGAGCGCGCGTCATCGGCGTTGTGCCGCAGGACCATGAGCCGCCGTTCCCCTACACGGTGATCGACGCGGTGCTCATGGGAAGGGCGTCGCACCTTTCGATGATGTCCGCTCCATCTAAGGAAGATTATGAGCGCGCAGACGAGTCGATCGCCACGGTGGGGATAACACACCTCCGCACGCGTCCGTACACGAAGATCAGCGGCGGTGAGCGGCAGCTCGTGCTCATTGCCCGCGCGCTCGTTCAGGAAACACCGGTGCTTTTACTTGACGAGCCGACATCTCATCTTGACTATAGGAACCAGATCATGGTGCTCGATATCGTCCGCGGACTGGCAAGGAATCGCGGGCTTACCGTCCTCATGACCCTGCACGACCCGAACCTTGCCATGACCTACGGCGACTCGACGGTGCTCATTCACGGCGGGCGAGTCGCGGCTTCGGGCGAACCGGCAAAAGTGCTCACGAAGGCAAACCTTTTTCACACGTACGGCATCGACGTATCGATCATAAAATGGAACGGAAAGCGGATCATTCATCCGGAGGCGAAGTCGTGCTCAAAGCGGAAGGACTGATTAAAAACTACGGCAGCGTGCGCGCGGTCGATAACGTTTCCCTCTCGATCCCGAAAGGGGAAGTGTTCGGCCTGCTCGGCCCGAACGGCGCGGGCAAGACCACCACGATCAAAATATTCACCGCGCTCTGCAAGCCTGACGCGGGAACGTGCGCGATCAACGGGTTCGACGTGATCAACGAGCCGCACCGCATCAAGAGCCTTATCGGCGTGGTGCCGCAGCTCAACAACCTCGACCGCGAACTCACCGCGTACGAAAACCTCCTCATCTACGGCATGCTGCACCGTGTCTCCGGCCTCAGAAAGAAAATCCGCGCTTCGCTTGAAATGGTCGACCTCTGGGATCGCAGGGACTCCCAGGTCATCGGATTTTCCGGCGGAATGCAGCGGCGGCTACTCCTGGCCCGAGCGCTCCTTCCCGAGCCTGAGGTACTCTTCCTCGACGAGCCGTCCCTCGGACTCGATCCGCAGATCCGCAGACAGATGTGGGACGTTATCCGCAAAACCAAAAAAGAGGGGCGTACCGTCATCATCACAACGCACTACATCGAGGAAGCTGAAATTCTCTGCGACAGGATAGGCATTCTTTCAAAAGGAAAACTGATCGCGCTCGACACCGCCGATAACCTGAAGCAGACGGTCGGCGAGTATGTCGTCGAACAGATCGCCGGTGACGGGAGGCTCGTCCAGCAGATGTGCCATGACCGCGAGGCGGCGCACGAATGCGCGCACGGCATGGAGAACGGCGTGACGGTGCGAAAATCGAACCTCGAAGACGTATTCATCAAGCTGACGGGGGAGCGGATAGAATGATGCGCTACGGCTGGTACCCGATCTTTCTGCGCGAGATGCTGCTGTTCAGGCGAAAGCTCCTGAAGCTCGGCTATCTCTTCTCGGCGATGGTGATGCCGATCGTCTACCTGATCGCATTCGGCTTTGGACTGGGATCGAGCGTGCGCATACAGGGTACCGACTACCTGACCTTTCTCATACCCGGCCTCGTGGCGATGAGCTCTATGAACAACTCGTACAGCTGGGTTGCGAGCGCGCTCAATCTAAACAGGCTCTATTTCAAAAACTTCCAGATATTCGTGCAGGCGCCGATCAGCCCCTCGGCCATCCTGACCGGGGAAATCCTCGCGGGAATGGTGAAGGGACTTTTCGCTTCTCTGCTCATCATCTCCGTCGGTGTCATTTCGGCGGGCATATCGTTCCTGTCGCTTCCGTTCCTCATCGCGCTCTTCGTGAACTGCTTCCTGTTCGCCTGCCTCGGCGTCATCACCGGCATGATCACCACGTCGCACGAGGACACCGCGACCTACTCGAACTTCTTCATCATGCCGATGGCGTTTTTCAGCGGCACCTTTTTCCCCGTCGACACGATGCCGTGGCCGCTTCGCTGGCTCATCAACGTGCTGCCGCTCACCCATACGAACATTCTCATCCGCAAACAGTTTTTCGATACGGACGGCGTCATTTCGCTTGCCGTACTCGTAGTATACGCCGCCTGCTTCTTCATCGCGGGCTCACGGCTCATTAAAAACTACTCTGAGTGATACGGTACAGGAAATGAAAATCGCAACCGTAATGTGGTCATCATATATCCCTCTTCTGAAAACAGCGGCAGCGGAAACCGGCATCGACCTGTCCGCCTGGTCCGTGAAACAGCTCAACACCGACACATCGCTGATCGAACAGGTGTGCGCGGAGCTTTCGCGGGCTGACGTTATCGTTCTCTACCGCACCAGTGACTCCTTCTGGGAGGACATCGACGCGGCGTGCGCGAAGCTGGCGGATACGGTCAAGGTCATCGTCACCGGCGGCGATCCCTCGTACTGGGCGAAGTCAAACGTCGAGCCGGGTATCGCGGCCACCGTGTACCGTTATCTACTCAACAACGGCAGGGACAATTTCGTGAACCTCCAGCTCTATCTGCTCGACCGTTTCTCCGGGGGTCGCGTCGCGTATGATGAGCCTGCCGATGTGCCGTGGCAGGGATTATATCACCCCGCAATGGGGAACGCCTTCTTCTCAACCGGTGAATATCTTTCCGCCTACGAGACCTGTCTCGGAAAGCTGCCGGATATATTCGTCGGCATCCTCTATTCGCGGACAAACTGGATTTCCGGCAACCTTGATGTTGAAACGAAGCTGACCGCGGCATTCGAGCGCAGGGGTATTGGCGTACTGCCGGTCTTCTACTACTCGCTCAAGGACGAAAACCTCGGCAACATGAGCGGCGCGGAAGCGGTCGAAGAATTTCTCTGCCGTGACGGAAAACCGCTCGTCGGGGGGATCGTGCGCCTGACCAGCTTCTACCTCGGCAAATCGCGCGGAACAACAGACGCGTCGGAATCTTCCACCGGCGCGCGGCTTCTGCAAAAGCTGAACATTCCGATCTTCAACCCGGTGATCTCGTATTACAAAAATCATGACGAATGGCTCGCTGACCCGCAGGGGCTTGGCGCGCAGGTTGCATGGAGCATCGCAATGCCCGAGTTCGAGGGGGTGATCGAGCCTGCCATCATCGCCACGACAAGCAACGCCTCGCTTCCCGCCGAAGAACGATACGAAGCAATCCCCGACCGGATAGAGAAGATCGCCGGCCGCGTCGAAAGCTGGATCAGGCTCGCGCGCACGCCGAACGAAGAAAAAAAAGTGGTGATAATCCTTCATAACAACCCGTGCGGCTCTGTGGAGGCGACAGTGGGAAGCGGCGCGCACCTCGATACGCTCGACAGCGTTGCCGATATCCTGAAACGGCTCAAAGATGAAGGCTACCGCGTCGAGGCGCCTGAAAGCGGCAAGGAACTCATCGGGACCATCATGAAACGGAAGGCGATCTCCGAATTCCGCTGGACCACCGTGGAGGAAATCATCGCAAAGGGCGGATCGCTTGCGATGGTAGACGGCGATCAGTATAATAAATGGTTTGACGAGCTTCCGGAATCGACACGCGCGCGGATGAGCGAGGCCTGGGGAAACCCTCCCGGCGAAGAGAAGGATGGTATCCCCGCCGCCATGGTTCATAAAGGAAAGATCGTCGTGACAGGCGTGCGCTACGGCAATGCCCTTGTCTGCGTCCAGCCGAAACGGGGGTGCGCCGGCGCGCGCTGCGACGGCCAGGTCTGTAAGATCCTTCATGATCCCGACGTGCCGCCGCCACACCAGTATATCGCGACCTACCGCTGGTTCTCGCGCGTGTTCGGCGCGCACGCGATCATCCATGTCGGCACGCACGGCAACCTGGAGTTCCTGCCCGGCAAGGCGACCGGCCTTTCAGGCGGCTGCATGCCCGACATCGCCATCGACACGATGCCGAACCTTTACATTTACAACGCCGACAATCCGCCCGAAGGGACAATCGCCAAGCGCCGGGCTCTCGCGACGCTTGTCGACCATATGCAGACGGTCATGGTCAAGGGCGAACTCTACGGCGATCTTGATGATCTCGAGCGTTTGCTCGATGAACATGAGCGTTACGCCTCGGTGGAGCCGGGCAAGGCACACACCATCGCGCACATGATCATGGAGAAGGCGAAGGGACTCAATATCCTCGACGGTCAGGCCCTCGGACACGATAACTTCTCCGACAAAGTGCGAGAATTCCACGAGAAGCTTTCACTCCTGAAGAATACGCAGATCCCGAAAGGGATGCATCGCTTCGGAAGGATACCCGAAGGCGAAAAGCTTGCCGATTTTGTGTACGCGATCGTGCGTTACGGTAACGAGCCCGGCTCCCTGCGCGGGGAGATCGCGCGCCTCTCCGGCAAAGACATCCGCGGCGATGATAAAGACTACGATGACATCGACGATATGTCCCGCACGGTATGCCGCGACTATCTTCTTGAAGGGAAATCTATCCGCGAGAGCCTGGCTGAACTCTTCGGCGAGCGTGCGCTTTCCGCATCAGCCGCCGACGCCATTCAGCACGAAATCGATCACGTACGCCAGGGAGTGCTCGACTCCGACGAGATGGGCTCGCTCATGAACGGCATGAACGGAGGATTCATCGCGCCGGGGCCTTCAGGCATCATCACGAGGGGAAGGCCCGACATCCTTCCCACCGGAAGGAACTTCTATTCGCTCGACCCCGACCGCGTACCGACGCGCGCGGCGTGGGAGATCGGCAGGACGCTCGCGGACAAAACGATCGACCGGTTCCTCTCCGACGAAGGGCGCTATCCCGAAAACATCGCCTTCTACTGGATGTGCAACGACATTATGTGGGCGGACGGCGAAGGCATGGCACAGATGCTCTACCTGATGGGCGTACGGCCCGTATGGAAAGCGAACGGCAGATGCCAGGGGTTCGACATCATCCCCGTGACTGAGCTCGGCAGGCCGCGCATCGACATCACCGTCAGGGTATCTGGGATATCGCGCGACAACTTCCCGTCGCGTATCGAGCTTCTCGACGAGGCGGTGCAGGCGGTCGCGTCGCTTGACGAACCGGAGGAAGTCAATTTCGTCCGCAAGCACGTACTCGCGCGCCTCGCGGAAACGGGCGGAAGCGCAGCTTCACCGGAAGACATGCGCGGCGCGACCTATCGCGTTTTCGCGAGCATGCCCGGCACCTACCAGGCGGGAACGCAGCTTGCTGTCTACGCCTCCGCGTGGAAAACAGAGGAGGACCTTGCCAACGTCTTTCTCTACTGGAACGGCTACGCGTACGGCAGCGGCACGTTCGGGAAAACCGAGCACGAAAGCCTCCGCAGCAACCTGAAAACGGTTGACGCCACCTTCAACAAGGCGGTTACTGACGAATACGACCTTTCCGGCTGCTGCGCCTATTTCGGAGCGCACGGCGGCATGATTAACGCGGCGCGCGTGGAATCCGGAAAGGAAATACAGAATTATTACGGTGACACACGGGAAGCCGGCCGCGTCACGGTAAGGACACTGACGGAAGAGATACGCCGCATCGCGCGGGCGAAGATACTGAACCCGAAATGGATCGAGGCCCAGAAGGAGCACGGCTACCGGGGAGCGGCGGAAATTTCAAAGCGGATAGGCCGCATCTACGGATGGGAGGCGACCACGCGCGACGTGGATGACTCGATCTTCGACGACTTCACCCGCACCTTCGTTATGAACGAGGAGAACCGCCGCTTCTTCGAGGAGAACAACCCGTGGGCCCTCGAGGAAATAGGACGCAGGCTGCTCGAAGCAAACGAGCGGGGGCTCTGGAACGCCGATCCGGAAGCGCTCGAAGGACTGCGCTCTGCCTATCTCCAGATCGAAGGCTGGCTTGAGGACGACCGCGGCGACGCGTCCGGCGATTTCCAGGGCGGGAAAATTGAAGTCCGTTCGGCTGACGACGTTGCCGCATGGAAGGGGCGGATGGATATGATGCTCGGGAAAACAACCAAAGTGTAACGAAGAATTAACTGTTTACAGGTGAAATGATATGAGCTGCAGAAAAGGAACGATGCCGTTCACCTCAATAGTGGGCCAGGAGCGGATGAAGAAAGCGCTGATACTCAACGCGATCAATCCGAACCTCGGCGGGGTGCTCATTCGCGGCGAAAAAGGTACAGCAAAATCAACGGCGGTGCGCGCGCTCGCCAACCTCCTTCCCGAGATCGATACGGTGAAGGACTGCCCGTTCGCCTGCAGCCCTTCCAATCCCGGCGAGATGTGCAGGGATTGCGTCGACCGGCACGATCGTGGAGCGGATATGCCCTCGCTCACGCGCAAGATGCGCGTCATCGACCTGCCGCTCGGCGCGACCGAGGACCGTGTGATCGGCACGCTCGATATCGAGCACGCGATCAAGAAGGGCGAGAAGATCTTCGAGCCGGGAATTCTCGCTTCCGTGAACCGGGGCATCCTCTACGTCGATGAAGTCAACCTCCTCGACGACCACCTTGTCGACATCCTGCTCGACGCCGCCGCGATGGGAATGAATTACGTCGAGCGCGAGGGCGTGTCCTTTGCGCACCCCGCGCGCTTCATCCTGATCGGGACGATGAATCCGGAGGAAGGCGACCTGCGGCCGCAGTTCCTCGACCGGTTCGGCATGTGCGTTGACGTGGAGGGAATTCCCGATCCGGCGGAGCGCGTGAAGATCATGGAGCGGCAGCTCATGTACGAAAAGGACCCCCATGCCTTCGAGCATTCGTGGGACGATGAGGAGGAATCGCTCCGGGAAACGATAGTATCCGCCCAGAAACTGCTTCCGAAAGTGACGTACGACGCGGGGATACTGGAACTGATCGCCGCGATCTCGATCGACATGGGCGTCGACGGCCACCGCGCCGATATCTTTATGCTCAAAGTCGCGCAGACGATCGCGGCCTATCACGGAAGAGAAACGGTCACCGAAGAGGACGTGCGCGAGGCCGCCGAAATGGTGCTCTCGCACCGGATGCGCCGCCGGCCGTTCCAGGAGCAGAAGGTCGATAAGGAGAAGCTCGCCGAGACCGTCGAGAAGCATAAAAAAAAAACAGTAACGACCTGAAACAGGACCGCCCCCAGGAGTCCTCAGGGCAGAACGAAGATAATCAGAACAGCCCCGACGAAGGACAGCCTGAATCATCAGAGGAGATCTTCGAGGCCGACGCTCCGTATAAAGTAAAGAAAATCCTTCCGAAGAAAGACACCGATTCCGTCCGCCACAGCGGCAGGCGCAGCGTCGCTCGCAGCGCCGACGAGCGGGGCCGCTACATCAGCAGCCGTATCCCGACACAGAAGACCAACGACATAGCCTTAGACGCCACGGTCCGCGCCGCCGCGGCCCACCAGAAATCGAGAAAGCACGACGGAAAGGCGATCACGATCGAGTCGGGAGACATACGCGCCAAGGTAAGAGAGCGCCGTACCGGCAACACGGTGCTGTTTGTCGTGGATTCATCCGGCTCGATGGGGGCGGACCGGCGCATGTCTGAAGCTAAAGGCGCGGTGCTTTCACTCCTCATCGACGCGTATGAGAAGCGCGACAGGGTAGGGCTCGTCGCCTTCAAAGGCAGCGACGCCGAGGTGCTGCTCGAACCGACATCGAGCGTGGAGCTTGCCAGGCAGCGCCTTGAGGAGCTCCCCACCGGAGGAAAGACGCCGCTCTCAAAAGGCCTCGCGGTCGCGCACGCGCTCCTTGGAAGGGAGATGACGAACCGCAAAGCGAAGACGCTCCTCGTGCTTATATCCGACGGCAGAGCAAACCGGGCGATGGAGGAGAAGGCCGATCCGGTCAAAGAATCGATCGAGGTCGCCTCGCGTATCGCGGATTCGGGGATACAGGCGATCGTTATCGATACCGAAAGCGGCTTCGTGAAGCTCGGGCTTCCCCGCCGTATCGCCGACGCCATGAAAGCGAAATACTACTCGATGGAGGACCTCAAAGCGGAGAAGCTTTCCCGGATCGTGCGGGAAGGCGTGTGAAACGGACCCTCAGTCTGACGATCCGATCTTTCCGATCACAAAATGGTACAACAGGACCGCGATGCCGAGGTGAACGAGGGGGAAAAACGCCCAGAAGATCCCCGCGCTCTGAATGGAGTTCCCGAAAATCCAGTTCAGGAGCAGCGCGAACGGGGGAAGGAGCACAACCGTAAGGACCGAACCGTATGCCCGCGCGGGTTTAAGTCGGTTTTTCAGCATGGATATGATGAGGCCCGTGGCGATGACAAAATACGGCAGCGAGATGTAGATTATCCACACGATCATCTGAGAGGCGCCGACCCGTGTCGCAACACCGTCGGCGGCGGCCATCGAAGGGAGCGCCAGCATCAAAAGCGTGCCCGCCAGCCTTCCGAGATACCCGGCTATAAGAACAGCGAATAAAGTAATAGTATGCATGTTGTTCCTCTCCTGTCTGCGTTTAGTTCCGTGTGATGCCGCACTTTTCCTGAAGCGCTTCCTTTATCCCCGATGGAAGGCTGTCCCACGCCTGAACAAAAAATTGCTTTGTCAGCTGGATGGTGCTGCCGGAACGGTACGTCCTGAATTTCACCATTCCCCAGAAACTTTTGCCCGTTATCTCAATCTCGGCCCACGGTATGAAAAAAGGCGCGTGTCCCGGGCGGAAGACGCGGATCACGGAAAATCCGATTCCCGGAGGAGAAACAGCGAGGCGAAGCGCTCCGTTATAACTCACTATCCCGACCTTTCCCGCCTGAAAAGAAAAAATCTTTCCTCCCGCCGGCGATGCCTGTCCGTACATGACCGCCAGCCCGCGCCATCCGGCAAGAAAAGACAGCAGGTAGACAACCATGCACCACCATATAACAAAAAGAACAATTCCGCCCGCGATTATAAAAGTCCATTCAATCGTACTCATGTCATTATTCCACCATACCGGGATATTCATATGATTTTTACGTACCCTTCGCTTATCGCTCTTCTCCCGGCGCCGTTGATGACCCTGAACGAAACGTGGCGCTGTCCGTTGTTCCCGTCACGCCGTTCGGCCTCGATCGACACAGCGCCTCCCGGTATGACCATGTCGGTGAATTTGCACGCGATGACTGACACTTTTTCCGGCTCTCCCGATGCCTCGCGCGCGATGATCTCGCTCACCGCGAGTGCCAGCGTCGCGGTCCCCTGCAGGATGATGTCGGGAAGGCCGACCAGGTGAGCGAACTTCTTCGACGTGTGGATAGGGAAATATATCCCGGTGCATCCGTCGTAGAGGAACGGCATGAGCGGGTCAACCGGCTTTGAGGCGTTCCACGAGGACGCGGCATCGCCGTCAGGACGTCTGCTGTCGGGGATATCATCCGCGCCATGAGTTTCACCCTCGCAGGTGACCCCGCGCATCAGGCCGCCGATATGCTCCGTGAAGACCGGATTTCCGTCAGCGTCCGTCGCCCGGAGGCGGACGATCGCGTGGGTGCCGGCCCTGTGGGGAAGTATCGCCGCGATCGACCCGGTTATCGAAAGGTCCATCCCCGGGCGCAGCGGGCGGTGGACTTCAAGGTGCTCGGTAAAATGCACCTGCCGCGCGATGATATCTCCTGGGAACGAATCGGCATCGATAAAGTCTTTCAGGTTTCCGACGACCGGCCAGGTGAGCGCGACGCAGAACATCGGGTGGGCGATGATGCCGCCGGCGCGCTCGTCGTCAAAAAAGGCGGAATTGGTATCACCGACCGCGGCCGCATAGTTCATGCATTCGCGCCAGCCGACGGAAGCGCGGTACTCCTTCAGCCGTGTTCCGGTAAATGCGGTGCTCAGTTTCATCCGTGTTCCCTCCCGGGGCAGTGCGCGGGTAGCCGCTCCCTGTTCGGAGTCAGGCGATATTCATTATCATAAAACCGGTTATATCCATCAATAACTATTTTTTATCCGCCGCCGGAAGTATGGACAAATAAGAATAAATTATGTTTTGACAGGACAGTATCCGTTTTTTATATGGACATCGTTCCCGCGCGTGCTACAATCTGGATATAAGAACCGGATCTTCCGCGCAGTAATATCCTTTCACAGAAAGCGTATTCCGATATAACAGGTAATTGTCCGCATGGCCGGTTGACAGGCGGATAGATCGCGCACTGCCGGTACGAATATTCCGTATACGGTTACATTATTTATTTCAACGGATGGATTGCCATGCTCACAGCGTCTGATATAACGCTTGCCTACGGGAAGAGGGTGCTCTTCAAGAACGCCACGATCAAATTCACGCCGGGCAACTGCTACGGCCTCATAGGCGCGAACGGCTCGGGAAAGTCGACCTTCCTGAAAATACTCGCCGGCGAGATCGAGCCGAACGAAGGAACGGTCTCGCGTAACCCGAACGAACGGATCGCGGTCCTGCGCCAGGACCAGTTCGCCTTCGACGAGCATGAGGTGATCGCCACCGTCATAATGGGCCACGAAAGGCTCTACCGGGTCCTGAAGGAGCGTGATGAGATCTACTCCAGGGAGAACTTCTCCGAAAAGGACGGCCACCGAGCGGCCGAGCTCGAGGAAATGGTCGACGAGATGAACGGCTACGACGCCGAATCGGACGCGGCCACGCTTTTAAGCGGACTCGGCATCACCGAGGACCTGCACAGCAAAAAGATGAAAGAGCTTGAGGGCGGCCAGAAGGTGAGGGTGCTTCTCGCCCAGGCGCTTTTCGGGAACCCGGACATACTGCTCCTCGACGAGCCGACGAACAACCTCGACCTGGAATCGATCACCTGGCTTGAGAACTTCCTCTATAATTTCAACAACACCGTGATCGTGGTGTCCCACGACCGCCATTTCATGAACAAGGTCTGCACCCATATCGCCGACATCGACTTCGGACGGATACAGCTCTACGCCGGCAACTACGACTTCTGGGCGCAGGCGAGCCAGCTCGCGCTCAAACAGAAGAAAGAGGAGAACAGGAAAAAGGAGGATAAAGCGAAGGAGCTCCAGGCGTTCATCGAACGGTTCAGCTCGAACGCGTCGAAGGCCCGTCAGGCGACCTCGCGCAAAAAACTCCTCGAAAAGCTTACGCTCGACGAGATACCGACCACCTCCAGGCGGTTCCCGTACGTCGCTTTCAAGCCGGACAGGGAGTGCGGAAAGATGGTGCTCACCGTCGAAAATATCAGCAAGACCATCGACGGCACGAAGGTCCTTGATAACTTCTCGTTCACTGTCAACAAGGGTGACAAGATCGCCTTCGTGGGCCAGAACAACCTTGTAAAATCGGTTCTCTTCGAGATTATAATGGATGCGATGAAGCCGGACTCGGGTGATTTCAAGTGGGGGGAAACGATCACCACCTCCTATTTCCCGAAGGAAAACGCTGAATACTTCGACAACGACCTGACGCTCCTCGACTGGCTGCGTCAGTACTCCGCTGAAAAGGACGAAACGTACGTGAGGGGGTTCCTGGGAAGGATGCTCTTCACCGGTGAGGAGTCGCTCAAGAAGGTGAACGTGCTCTCCGGCGGGGAGAGGGTGCGCTGCATGCTCTCGCGGATGATGCTGTCAGGAGCGAACGTGCTGGTGCTCGACGAGCCGACAAACCACCTCGACCTGGAATCGATCACCTCGCTCAACACCGGCCTTATCAACTACCCGGAAGTGGTGCTCTTCGCCTCGCATGACCACCAGTTCATCGACTCGATCGCGAACCGGATCATTGAGATAACCCCTTCCGGAACCATCGACCGCGTCACCACGTTCGATGAGTATATCGCCAGTCCCGACATACAGCGCCTGCGCGACGAGATGTATCACGGGCACCAGAGGCTTTCACTGTAAAATTAGCCTCCCGGGAATGCGTGAAAGGTTTTTCGCGCATTGCCGGGATCGCCATAATAATCACAAAAACATATTGACATAAATCAATACAGATGTATTATGGTCATTAATCGGTACGCATTATTAAATCTTCTATCTTCCTCTCCCAGTATCCTTCCGGGCAGACGTTGTAGTAGCTTTTATGTGCGGATCCCAGGAGAAATCCAGTAAAACAACTTCAGGAGTATGCAGCATGGTACAGGGTACAGTAAAATGGTTCAACGACCAAAAAGGTTTCGGTTTCATAACCGCAAGCGACGGACGTGAAGTGTTCGTTCACCACACAGGCATTATCGCCGAAGGTTTCAAGACTCTCGCGGAAGGCGCCACGGTACAGTTCGAGATTGAAAAAGGAGAAAAAGGACTGAGGGCAACCAAGGTAACCGTTATATAGTCTTCGCTAATTCATGAAATCAGAAAGCCCGGCTTTTAAAAAGTCCGGGCTTTTTTTATTATCCAGCGCGAAGCGGGGAGGCTATTTGGCCTGAATGAGGGCTTTCAGCGTGCTGATAATATCCTGCCGGTAGCTCTCGGCGGACTCCTCGTCAATGTAGAAATGCTTGAAGTGACGGTATCCCTCAATAAAAGAGATCATCAGTTCCGCGGCCCTCTTCGGGTCTTTCACCTTGATCATTCCCGCTGCCTTGAGCGCATCAAGCTCCCTGACCGTAAGCTTAATGAACTCATCATACAACTCCTGTATCCGCTCCAGCACCTTCCTGTTCCTGAAACTCAGTGAAAGGATTGAGAAGCTTCCGGATATATCCGTATTGTTGTACCACTCGGTGCCGCAGAAGATATCAATGAATCGCTCGAGCCTTTTCTTCGGGGGTAACGTATCGGTGTTGAGCTGAATGAAAAGCCTGTTGTATATCCTGCTGATATTATCCACCAGCCCGACCGTCATATTGTCCTTGTTCCCGAAATAATGGATGATCAGGCTCGGATGTATCTTCATCCGCTTGGCGACTTTGGCGATCGAAGCGCCTTCTACACCTTCCTTTAAAATCACCTGGTAGTAGTTTTTCAGGATATCGGGCCTGCGGAGTTCGGCATTCTGTCTTTTTTTCATGGCGCTCTTATGGTGGAATATGATTTAAAGAAATGGTCGGAACTATACCGCTTAATATCGCGACACCGGCATGACGCCGGGTCAAGTTCTTTTTAAACGAAAAACGCGGCAGAAAACAGAGTTCATCTGCCGCGCTCGTCTGCCGGTATGCGCTGTTACTTGCCGCCGGACATCGCCTTCTGCACCATCTCGAGTACGCCGCGTACCTGCGGATTGGTAATGCAGGTGCAGAGAGGAGTCTGCCAGTCTTCGTTGTCAAGCCGCCTGCGGAGTTCCCTGGCGTACGGCGCCCTGATCCCTTCCTTGATGTTCATGAACGCCCTGCCTGGCTGGTCGATCCAGAAGCAGATCTTCTCCTTGGCCCTGGCGATAAGCTTATCGGCTTCTACTAGCTCGTCGATGTAGCCTTTCTCTTTCGCTTCCTGCAGGCTGTAGCGATTGCCGTCGTACATCACATCGCGGAGGTCGCGGTCGCTGTTCAGGCCGAACCGCACGAGCTCCATTTCGGCGATCGTAAGGCCCAGGCCGATCTTTATTTCGGTCATGCCCATCTTCGGTTTCGGGTGGTCAACGGCAATGCGCGAGTCGCATCCCATGGAAACGATGAATCCGCCGGCAGTGCAGTGGCCGTTTATCGCGGCAATGACGGGTTTCTTGCAGGTGAAAATCTCATACAGCATCTCTTCTTCGACGTTAAAGAACTCGAGGACGTCATCCCTGCCGTTGAAGCTTAAAAACGTGGGGAGGTCGAATCCCGAACAGAAAAACTTGCCTTCGCCGGTGAAGATAAGACCTTTCAGCGAATCGTCCTCAGTTACCTTTTTGACCGCCTCCCTGATGTTCTTGAGGGTTTCAAAGGTCATCGAATTCGAGGGGGGATTGTCGAATTTCGCTATGAGAATATTGTCTTCAACAGAATGTTTTACCATAATGATAACTCCTTTTAACCATAGTGTAATTTGTTGTGAACCGGATCATCTTTTTTATGTTAACGGTCATATTGGCGCCGGGAACGGGCCGATGTCCGATTAATCGATTTCCTGCAGGTACCGGTAAAAAATCAAATGAAAAAACGTCCCGGACGAATAAATTCTCCGGGACAAGCGTTTACAGGAAGTATAGCATATTCAGTTGCCCGCTTACAACACCGCTCTATAGCCTGCCTTATTAATCTTCAAAGTACTCCGGCCTCATATCCACCGTAAGCCCGTCAGCCGTTTTGAGCCTGCTCGAGAGCGAATATATCTTTGGAAGCTCATACCCGTAGAAGTAGCGAAGCGTGAACATTTTGCCATTGATGAAATTTTCCGTGAAATCAACAGAACCGGTTTCATTCTTCCGCCGCAGAGCGATGCCCTGGAGCAGCCACTGCCAGGCGATACAGATAATGCCCGAAAACTCGAGATACAGGCTCGCATCCGCGAGGAAAAGGTCGATACTGCCCTTTGCGGCGATGGCGAGCAGTCCCCCGGTAACCTCCTGCCAGAGCGCGACGGCGCTTTCGAGCTTATCGGCGAATTCGGCCAGATCGGCAAAGCGGCGCGCATCGGCAATCGCCTTCTGTATCTCCTCAAGGTATATCTTCACGGCCGCGCCTTTTTTCATGGTTACTTTCCTGCCGAGCAGGTCCATCCCCTGGATGCCGGTGGTGCCTTCGTGGATCGGATGTATCCGCGCGTCGCGCATATACTGCTCCACCGGAAACTCGGAGCTGTATCCGTATCCGCCCAGACACTGTATGGCCTGGCTGGTGGATATGATGCCCATTTCGGAAGGGTAGGTCTTAACGATCGGGGTGAGAAGGTCGAGCAGCAGATCATAGCGCTCCTTCTCACCGCCTGAAGCGACGCTGGTAAGGTCAACAAGTTTCCCCGCGTATACCATGAGGGAGAGCGAGCCTTCGAATATCGCGCGCTGCTGGAGGAGCATCCGCCTGATATCCGCGTGCTCTATGATCGGAATCTGCGGCCTGGAAGGGTCTTTCTCGTCATTTTTACGTCCCTGGAGGCGCTCTTTCGTGTATTCGAGCGAGGCGTAGTAGGCCGCTGAAGCAATCGCCGTCGCGCCGAGCCCTACATTGATCCTCGCCTCGTTCATCATCCTGAACATGTAGGCAAGGCCCATATTCTGTTCGCCGACAAGGTAGCCGTGGCAGTCGTCAATCTCCCCCATGCTGAGCTGCGCTATCGGCGCGCCGCGGTATCCCATCTTGTGATAGCAGCCGGCGCAGTTGACGTCGTTGAATACGAGCGCGTTATCTCCGGCTACCCTGAATTTCGGCACGACAAAAAGCGATAGGCCCTTGACGCCGGCGGGAGCGCCTTTGACGCGTGCGAGCATCAGGTGTACGATATTATCCGCGTTATCGTGGTCGCCGGCCGATATGAACGTCTTCTGCCCCTTGATGAGATAATATCCGCCCGGCCCCGGTTCGGCGGAAGTTTTCACATCGCTGAGAGAGCTTCCGGCTTCCGGTTCGGTGAGCGCCATGGTGCCCTGCCAGACCCCGGTCACCATTCTGTCAGCGAACACCTTCTTCAGTTCGTCAGTACCGTAACTGTAGATAAGGTTTGCGGCGCCCGACGTCAGGCCGGGATACACGCTCAGAGAGTAATTCGCCGATGCGAATATGAACATGCACGCGTTAAACAGTGAAAGCGGCATCTGCTGTCCGCCGTGTTCCGGGGAAAATATCGCGTTGATCCAGCCGCCTTCCCCGGAGGTCAGCATGTACTGCCTTACGGCCGGGTGCACTTTTATGGTTTTGCCTGTATACTCCGGCTGGTTCCTGTCCATTTCAGTGTAGAGCGGGAACATGAAATCGGTCGCTATCGATTTCGCGGTATCAAGAATCATATCGAAGCTTTCCCTGCTGTAATCCGAAAACCTCTCATGATCCGGCAGCGATCCTATGCCGTGAACATCGTAGAGGGTGAATTTCAAATTTGTTTCACTGAAGAATTTTTCCGCCATATCGCCGCCTCCTCAACAAGCGCTGTCACTGACGGCGCCCCCTTCCGGGGCACCTCACTGGATGTATTCACTGAATATTCAATTAGCATTGTGTCAATACTTTTTCTTGAAAAAAATATTTTACACGATAAGGTTGTGAGTACCGCGGGCCCGCATGACGCGGAAAAACGCAGAAAAAACGGTCAGCAGGTGACTGTTTATTGCGGAAACCGGCGCCCGGGAAAAAAGATTGACAAAAGACGACTCCGAAACGAGTGTCTAATTAAACGAATGTTCAATTAGTTAATGTTCATAAATGTTCCATTAAGTCGAAGTCGCATCATGTTGAGGTCACACTGTCAGGGGTAACTATTAGTTACGTTATATAGCTTTATCGTTCCATCGGATTCAGGCAGTTACTTTAATTTAAAGACTTTCAACAGGAGGTTTTTATGACTAGACGGATTGAAAAAGCAGCCGTAATAGGCTCCGGTATCATGGGCGGTGGAATTGCCGCTCTGTGCGCCAGCGCCGGTGTCAAAACATTATTGCTGGACATCGCGCCTTTCAATCTCACCGACGAGGAGAAAAAAGACCGTGCCGCGAAAAACAGGATAGTCGACGCGGGAATGCAGGCCCAGATCAAGGCCAAGCCCGCCGCTTTCATGGACAAGAAGCACGATCTCGCCCTCATTGAAACCGGTAATCTTACTGACGATTTCGACAAGCTCGCCGACTGCGACATCATCTTCGAAGTGGTCGTCGAGGACCTGAAGATCAAGCAGGACCTCTTCGCGAGGATCGAAAAAGTACGGAAACCCGGATCGATTATCGCTTCCAACACCTCGGGCCTTCCGATCGCGAAGATGGCCGAAGGCAGAAGCAAAGACTTCAAAGAACACTTCCTCATCACTCACTTCTTCAACCCCGTACGTTACATGAAAATCCTTGAAATGGTCGCCGGCCCTGAAACCACAAAAGAAGTATGCGATTTCACGGCCAAATGGGGCGAGCAGACCCTCGGAAAAGGCATTGTATGGGGGAAAGACACTCCAAACTTCATCGGAAACCGTATCGGTGTTGAGCTCAGCTGCGAATCTCTGAAGCTCATCGAGAAGGGGATGATATCCATACCCGAAGCCGACGCGATCTTCTCGAAGCCGATGGGTATGCCGGGCACGGCGATCTTCGGCCTTGGCGACTTCGTCGGTATCGACACGATGAACCATATCGCCGAGAACTCATACGAGCTTCTCGTCAACGACGAATACCGCGAGATCTACAAGGTACCGTCGTTCTTCAAGAAGATGGTCGAGATGAAGATGTTCGGAAACAAAACGAAGGACACCGGCGGTTTCTACCTGTCAGGCAAAGGCCCAGACGGAAAGAAATTCAAGAAAGTCCTCGACATCAAGACGATGCAGCATGTCGACTACGACAGAAAGGCGGTATATCCGAGCGTAGAAGCCACCAAAGGGCTGGCCACTACCGCGGAAAAGATGAAATATCTCTTCAACAACAACGAATTCGCGAAGACCCTGCTTTCCAGCATGTGCGTCTACTCGGCGAACCGTATCCCCGAAATCGCGAACACCCTGGTTGATATCGACAACGGTATGAAATGGGGCTATGCGTGGGAATTCGGTCCCTTCGAAATGTGGGACAACATCGGCGTCAAGGAATCGTTCGCCAACATCGAATCGGCAGGATTCAAAGTTCCCGCCAATGTAAAGAAGATGGTGGAGAAGGGCGGCGCGACATTCTACAGAATGCAGAACGGCAAGAAGCAATACTGGGACTTCGCTTCCGAAAGCTACAAGGACGTCCAGTACAGCGCCTCGATGATATTCCTCGACAACGTCAAGTCAGACGCGAAGAAGGAAGTCATCAAAACCAAGAGCGCATCGCTTATCGACATAGGCGACGGCGTATTCTGCTTCGAGTACCACACGAAGATGAACGCCCTCAACGCGGAAATCGTTGAGATGGTGCCCGGAGTTCTTGATTTCGTTCAGAAGAACGGGCAGGGACTCGTTATAGGAAACCAGGCCGGCGGAATGCCCGGAGCGTTCAGCGCGGGCGGAGACCTCAAGTTCATGGGCGATCTCGCGAAAGCGGGCAAGTTCAATGAGATCGAAAAATTCATCGGCAACGTGCACACCAACATGGCGGCGATGAAGTACGCGGGCTTCCCTGTTGTGGCCGCTCCTTTCGGAATGGCGCTGGGCGGCGGATGCGAATGCTGTCTCTGGGCGGACAAGATAGTCGCGCACTGCGAGCTCTACATGGGTCTCGTTGAGATAGGCGCCGGTCTTCTTCCCGCGGGCGGCGGTTGCGTCAACCTCTGGAGAAGGCTCTCCGAAGCTCCTCTCGCTCCGGTTACCGACATGCTGGCGGTGTTCCTGATGGGATTCCAGCAGATCGCGACGGCGAAAGTCGGCGGATCGGCAATGGATGCCCGCAAAGCCGGATTTATCAGGCCGCAGGACAGGATCGTGTTCAACAAGGATTATCTCATCGGCGAAGCCAAGAAGGAAGTCGTCCGCATGGTTGAAGACGGATACGTCGCCCCGGCAAAGACCCCGATCAAAGTCATGGGTTACTATGCAATGGGCGCCGTGGACGCGAACATTCCGGACATGCTGGTAGCAGGCCAGATCACGCCTCACATGGCCCATATCGCACGGACGATCGCGTATGTACTTTCCGGCGGCGACGCGATGCCGAACAGCGAAGTTTCCGAAGACTACATGTTCAAGCTCGAAAGAGAAGCGTTTGTTGACCTGTGGAAGACGGAGAACACGCAGAAGATGGCCGAACACATGGCAACCAAAGGCAAGCCGTTGATGCTGTAAATTTTACTCAATAAGTTAATCCAGGAGGAATTGATATATGAGAGAAGCATATATTGTTGAAGCAGTCAGGACCCCGGGTTGCAAAAGAAGCAAGGGCCTGCTCGCGCAGGTAAGGCCGGAAGACCTTCTGAAGACCGCCCTCAAAGGCGTCATGGAAAGGTCCAAGGTTCCCACAAGCGCGGTTGAGGACGTCATGTGCGGCTGCGCGTTCCCGGAAGCGGAGCAGGGCATCAATATCGGCCGTATCGGAGCACTGATGGCCGGTTTCCCGGACACCGCGTGCGGCGCGACGGTAAACCGTTTCTGTTCATCCGGCCTCGAGTCGATCGCGATCTCATCCTTCCGCGTTATGGCGGGGATGGCTGACGCCACTATCGGCGCCGGCGTCGAATCGATGAGCATCGTGCCCATGGGCGGAAACCTTCCCAGACCCCACCCGGAATGGTCGAAGATCCACCCGGACGTATACATGTCGATGGGTATCACCGCAGAAAACGTGGCAAGAAGATATAACGTGACACGACAGGAGCAGGATTACCTCGGCCTCCATTCACACCTCAAGGCCGCGAAGGCCCAGAAGGAAGGCCTCTTCAAGGAAATAGTCCCCGTTGACGCGTATAAATTCGTTCAGCAGCCCGACGGTTCGTACAAGAGGGTAATGTTCACGGTCGATTACGATGACGGCGTCAAGGCCGATTCGACCCTGGAAGGAATGGCAAAGCTCAAAGGCGCGTTCGCGATGCCGAACCCGACCATACCGAACTCCGGATCGGTAACGGCAGCCAACTCTTCGCAGACGACCGACGGCGCCGCCGCCGCGCTCATCATGAGCAAGGAAGCGTGCGAGAAGTACGGCGTAAAGCCGAAGGTGAGACTGGTTGGATACGTTGTAGCCGGCTGCAAGGCCGACGAAATGGGCGTTGGCCCGGCATACGCCATCCCCAAGCTCTTCCAGAAAACCGGCATCAACATGGACATCATGAAGAAAGACGGTATCTTCGAGCTCAACGAAGCGTTCGCGGCGCAGTCGATCTACTGCTGCCGTGAGCTCGGCATGGGCGACCCGAAATATTTCGAAGTCGACAGCCCCGATCTCATGATCAACGTAACCGGCGGCGCGATCGCACTCGGCCACCCGCTCGGATGTTCAGGCGCGAAGATTTTCGCGACGCTCGTTCAGAACATGCTGCGCATGGGCAAGAAGTACGGTATCGAGTCGATGTGTATCGGCGGCGGTATGGGAGCGGCTGCGCTTTTCGAACTGGTATAATTCGAGGAGAAGAAGCAAAGTCGTACAGGGGGTCGTCCCGCAAGGGACGGCCCTTTTTTATGTTGACGCCCTTTCCGCCGTTCTGCTATGTTATTTCAGGTATTAAGCGCTCTTTCAGGCTACTCCTTCTGTATTTCCGGAGTATATCCGGCAATCATCCGGATATCCCGGACAGGCAACGGAGGAATAACGGAGTTGGAATGAGGAGATAAGGGCGTTGACCTATCTCTGCATACCTGCCTGATACCATCCGCGCTACTGCTGTATCCCCGCCCTGATTCCTCAACTCCCGACTGGCCAGATATATCCGCCCCGCCGCGCAGAAACCGCGAGACGAAGAGGTTGTAGCCGGTGCGCTTGCGCGAGGCCGCCTTTGCCTTCCATCGCTCTTTCTCCGTATCGGGCAGGGCCTGCCATGCATGGACCGCGTCGCGGAAGGTGCCCCTTCGCTCACGCTGGGCGGGTGTATTTGGATTCGATGGTTTCGTGTACATCCGCACGTGCTGTTTCCCGAGACGGTTCACGAATACAAGCCCGTCCATGCGGCCGTGACATGCGGTTAGTGCGGGTTTTAATTCGACTTGTGCCATTTCTTTCCTCCTGGGGTGTTTGATAGAGAGTAGTGCGGGTTACGCGACGCGGATGACACTTTTTTTTATTAAAACTTTGGAAAAGTATTCAAAGGGGTTCATGACATGAACTGGTATTTCGAAGGGAGACTCGTGCGCGCGAGTCTCCCTTCACCCTCTACGCGGTCGCTCAAACGCCGCGACGGGCTTTGTGAGGCGTAACACGCCTCCTGCGTGACGCCTCACCGCCAACGTCGTGTTGGCGTTGCGGGCAGAGAAGTGTTGCTCATAACGAGTGTATTCCTTGTCATTTCGAAGGATCGCAGCGACGAGACAATACATGGGAGAGCCTGCGGCTCATTTTATATTTTAAATTACAGGATGTTACGGGCGGAAGGTTACGTATGAAGCGGTCACGAATGATGGGAGCGGGTACTTCTGCCGATCATAGCGAAGCGGCGGGGTCGTTTCACTTGAGAATGCCGAGGATCCTTTGCAGTTCGCCGGGTGCGGTAGCGGCGTTTTCAGCATACCCGCTCGCGCCGATCGTCTGCGCGAGCTTTGCGTCGAGGCAGGCCCCTCCCACAAGGGTTTTCATTCCCGGGGACGTTTCGGCGAGCCAGGCGATTATATCCTTCATGGGAGACAACGACGTTGACATCATCGAGGAAAGGGCGATTACGGCCTTCTTTCTGCCGGAGATACAGGCGCGTATCTTTTCGCGGGTAACGTCTTTGCCCATATCAACAACGGCGTAGCCGCACGCGTCCAGCACCGATGCCACAATATTCTTGCCGAGGTCATGGACATCGCCCTCAACCACGCCGATATACACGGGGATTCCCCTGTTCGGTTTCCTGCCCGCTTTCAGAAGCGAGGCCCCTGCCTTAAAGGCATCGATGCAGAGAAGGAATTCAGGGATCGAAAGTTCACCGCCGGTGAGCCTTGCCCTCGCGGCCTGTATCCCGCCGTACAACGCGTCGAGCATATCTTTCGTGTTCCGTACGGGAGCATTCCTTTCCTTGAGTATAGTTTCAATATCCTGTATATTCCCATCAAGGATTGCTTTTTCAATTGCGGGTGCGTACTCTTTTTTTATCATGGCGGTCGTTCTATTCCTTCCGGGCAACGGGTATTCTATCCAAAACGCTTTGCGGCTTCCATCATCGCGAACGCGTTTGTCAGCGGGATGTTGGGAGGATACTCGCACCCGGGCGCCATAATGTATCCGCCACCCTTCGCCAGGACATCAATCTGACGCCTGCATTCGTCCATCACCTCGGCGGGAGTGCCGTGAACCAGGAGCGGCGTGGGGATATAGCCGATAATCGCGACATCCCTGCCGTAATTGTTCTTCAACGCGGATATATCCTCGCAGTCATCGGGCAGGTGGGCGATGCTCAGCACATCGGGTTGCGCCCATTTGAGCTGGACATCGGCGTAGGGGCTGTGGCCGCAGTTATGTATCCCCACCATGCAGCCTTTCGCCTTTATGGCATTGCTTATCTCGCGGACGAAAGGCCCTTCGATATCCTCCCAGACGTTTTTAGGAAGCCCGCTTCCGCTGGCGTAGAGCGTATCTATGGCGATCGCCGGAATTCCGGTATCGCACTGGGCTTTCGCGTATTCAATGAGCACGCCCGTGACGGTTTCGCACGCCTTCCGGACCTCTTCCGGATAGCGAATGCAGTCCTTGAAAAAGTTCTCAGCGCCGCGGAGCATGCTCAGCACCCCGGCCGGGCCGAAAACGAACCCTCCCACAAGGCCCCGCATCCCGACACGCGTCACCATGATCCTGCAGAGCTTCAGAAATTCCTGCATACGCCGCGCTTCCGAAAGCGCGATCGGTTTCAGCTTTCTATAATCGTCACTGTTCTTTATCAGGGGACGCGAGTAATCGGGCCGCGCGGTGGTCATATCGGGATACTCCATTGCCTGCCCGAAATCAGCCGCCTCGACCGAGAGGTCAAGCATGAGCACGATGAGATCGCCGCCCACGAAATCCCACCCGGAATAAAATACATCGGCGGCTTTTTCTCCGTCAAGCGAGAGGTCAGGAAAGGATATGCCCCGTATCTGCCGCGCCGCGGAGCAGAGGAGGGGCGTGACCGGCACATGGTCAGGCTCGCGGTGGAAGAGCGCTGAAAAGGTGCGCTCAACCGACGAGAGGCCTGATATTTTCCCCCTCAGGTGGATGGCCGAGGCGGCGGCTTTCAATACAGGCCGCGGCACTTCACCGGGCGGCGGAATTATTCCCTGGCGCAGGGCGCTGAAAATCTTACCGAGGTCCATCTGTATCCAACCCTGAAGATAGTATTACCATTCGTTTCAGTTAACGAAATCCTTTTTCACCATATCGACATCAAGGGGAAGCGGCCTGGCGGCATCGCGGTACAGCGAAAGGGCGCCCCTGTCGCAGCGCTCCGCGCAGAGCCCGCACCCGAAACAAGGACCGGGGTGATACACAAGCTGTCCGTCTTTGATCGCCAGCGCCCCCGTGTGACAGAACTCAAGGCATTTGCCGCACGCGCTGCATTTTCCCGTATCAATTGAAACAGAGTATCCCGACGACGCGCTCATGGAAAGGTCCTTATTGAATTTCCTTGTGGCCGCGGTGGCCCTGAGGCTGATGCAGGTATCGGGATGGCAGCTGCAGATAACTCCTGTCACTCCACCCGTGGCAACTTTGAAAAACGCCTGGGTTACGCAACCCTTCTTCCGCTCGCCCTCAATTATCCCGAGCGCCTCGGCCTGTGATATTTTCCGCGCATGGTATTTCTCACAGTGTTCGAGCCAGAAAGCGGAAAGCTCTTTCCCCACGGCGATACAGCTGCTCACTTCCTCATTCGGGGAGAGGACCCTTCTGCACGGGCAGTCCATCACCGCGATATGCTCAGGCCCCTGGAATACGATCTTATACGCGTAAGTGAACGGGACTATCCTTTTATTGCGGTTCGAAACGGCGACGATGTCTTCATTGAGCGCAAGGATCTTTACAGTATTTTCAGGGAGGAGCACCTTGGCGTGAAAGCGCTGGTACAGCGCGTCGATCAGGGGATTGAGCGGCTTGAACCACGGGACCTTTCCCATCAGGTTAATGCAGAAAAGCGCCGCGCGGATATACGGCTGATAAAACACGAAATAGATATAATTATGGATGAACCTGTCTAGTCGCCATCCATGTTTACGGAGCATTGCTTTTGTTGAGTCTTTCAATCGAGGAGCCTTATATAAATATTAATTAACAAAGGCTTTTTAAGGATCATAGTGTCAAGAACTTATAATATAAATTTAATTATCGGGTTTTTGAATAGATGGGTTCTTGCAGAATGCGTTGGGATACTTTGGAAAAGTATCAAAGGGGTTCTGTGTAGAACTGGCGGTATGCCCCTTTCTTTTTCACCGGCGAAAAAGAAAGGAGCGCAAAGAAAAAGCCGCCGCTGCGCGGGGCTTTCGTTCGGCGTAACACGCTTCCAGCGTGACGCCTCACCGCCAACGTCGTGTTGGCGATGCAAATATGGAAGTCTTGTTAATAACAAGTGAATTATTTGTCATTTCGAAGGATGGGAGCGACACAATAATCTTTTCTTTGTTGAAGAATGATTTTCTGACTCTAAATATAAAGTATTTCAATATAAAAATTAAATTGACAGAATTTATTTTTGCTATACACGGTTGAACAATATGACTATTGAAATAGTGTCATCTCATAATACGATAATTAATGAATATTATTCATCTATTACTAAAATAATATATTTTAATGGCTTCAATAAATGGAAATCTCTAATTTGTTTTACACGAATCGTCTAAGGAAAAGCACTATTGATCGTAATGGTATACTTGAAGAGTTCTATAGTGACAAATCAAGAATATTGTTTTCGTCTTCTTTCCGGAGACTCATGCAGAAAGCACAAGTATTCTCTTTAGAAACAAACCCTTCCGTTAGAAATAGGCTTACTCATTCTCTTGAAGTCGCAGACATCGGAAGAACTCTTGCCCGAAATGTTGCACAAAAATTGCAAAAAACAGGAAAGATTCAAAAGATCGACCAAGAAGTATTTCAGATAATAGTCGAAAACGCATGTCTAATTCATGATATTGGCAATCCACCTTTTGGTCACTTTGGGGAAGAAGCGATAAAACTGTGGTTCAAGAATAAGGGAGAAGAGATATTAAAAAGATCACTACCTGAATATTGTCAATCAGGAACGGATTTCTCGGATTTTATAAATTTTGATGGAAATCCGCAAGGCTTACGAATTGTATTAAGACTGCATACTGAAACTGATAAACATAGCTTAAATTTAACATATTCAAGCATCTTAGCTTCGATCAAATATCCAAACTTTTTGGCGATACCTGAAAAGATTTTTGATAAAAAAATAGGTATCTTTGATACAGAAAAAGATCTTTATGAACAAATCTGTAAAGATACATTAAGAAAGACTAATACAAGATATTTCCTGGTATACTTAGTCGAGCTTGCAGATGATATTTGCTATTGTTTGAGCGATATCGCTGATGGTTTTGAAAAGGGAATTATCAATTCAAGAAATTTCAAAGATGACTTTAAAACTATATGTAAAACAAACGGATTAGATCAAGGTAAAATCATTCCACATACTAAAATCAAAAATTTTAGCAGAGAAATTGCAGTCACTTTTTCGAGAAATATTATTGAGGAAGCCTCAGAATATTTTAGCGATAATTTTGATTTGTATTTATCTGGAGAGGAAAAAGATGAATTGTCGAAGAAATTAGAATATGGTAAATTCTTGGATTGTTTTAAGACTTATGCAAAAAAACATATATATGTTGATCGCGAAGCTCAAAGAATTGAAATTGCGGGTTATAAAATTGTTACTGGTTTAATAGATCACTTCTCCATCCTATTGGAAATGTCCAGGGAACAATTCAACCATTTTGTTGAAAATGACGAACTGATTAAGAAATCCGGACTGGATTTTCATTGGCGTGTGTTTAAACAACTTTCAAAAAGGATGATACAAGCATATAAATATAGTACTACCAATAATACGAGCGACATAGATGAATGGAAGCTACGAGCGCATTTAATTATAGATTATATTTCAGGAATGACTGATGCGACGGCAAGAAATATTTATCAGAACGCCCATGGTATAAACTTATAAACTTATTATTTTAGATAGTATTTATTATAAATAATAATTAATCTACATGATAAATTCATACGATTTTCATAATGTGAATAGTGAAAAGTTAAAAAGTAGAATTATTGAGGTTCTTAAAGATCAGGGCTTTAAGATTAATCCCCATGTTCGCCCATCTACAAATACTAAATCAGCTTATAGGGATTTGCAGCAACTGTCCAGAAGTGAGCAGATTGATATTCATAAAAATTTTTTAACCAATAAAGCTTTAAAAATTAAAAACCATCTATTGAATGGAAAAGAACTTGATCCTCGAAAGATTAAATTGGAATTGCGTCAAATTAAAAAAGACACCCTAGAGGAAGATATTTATAAATGGTGGAATCTCATTTGGTGGAGTGTTCCTTATCAAAGAGCATATGGCCGTCAGATGCGTTTTTTATTATGGGACAAAGGGCATAATGCTCCTTTTGGATTAATTGGTCTTCAAAGCCCAATTTTAAAAATATCTGCTAGAGATAAATATTTAAATATACCAAGAGATGAGTTGGATCTTTGGGTAAATAAATCCATGCAAGCTCAACGGCTTGGCGCCTTGCCACCATATAATTATCTTATTGGAGGTAAAATGGTTGCAATGGCAATGACCTCTAATGAGTTAAGAGGATTTTATAAAGAAAAATACAAAGATCAAAAAACAGAAATGAAGGGCAGACTAATTGAACCAGACTTGCTCTTCATAACAACAACAAGCGCTTTTGGTAGAAGTAGTATATATAATAGAATAAAATTTAATAACGAACCTGTTGCAGTGAACTTGGGATATACAAAAGGTTCTGGTTCTTTTCATATTCCAGAAGTATTGTATAAAGAAATATTGGAGTTTCTGAAAAATAATAATATTGATGTAAACACTTCTTTTGGTGGTGGGCCATCTAGAAAGATCAAACTACTTTATACTGCCTTCCGACTTCTTGAAATGCCAGATTATTCTTACCATAATTTAAAACGTGAAATTTTCTTATTCCCATTTGCCTCTAATCTTCACAAAGTTATTCAGAAAGGAGTAAAACCAAAATATTACCATCGACCACTTGATAATCTTTTGGAGTATTGGAAAGAAAGGTGGTGTTTTTCTAGAGCTGAACGGACTGCAGAATGGAAACAATTTAATTCGGAAAGTTTCTTTAATCAGCAACTAAAAAAACATGGGTTAAGCTAATATGGAAAGTTTTGAACATCCTTTTTATCAGTTACCTGAAGCATTAGTAGAAGAAATGCTTTCAAAAAGTCACAAGGTAGGCGACTTTCTATTGAATTCGCTTAGCGAAGTTAGTAGAAAGAAAGAGTCCTATCGTAATGAACTAATAGACATGGGCTTTTTAAAACGAGATGCTGATTTACCTCATGTTTATACTCCAACAACTTGTGGGGTTGATGGATCTTATGTGGTCGAACGTTTAATGGCGACTGATTTAGTTGCAGCAGCTGCAGTAGCTATTGAAGGATTAACACCTCCATCCGAAAAAAGAAAATGGGAAAAACCTCATCATAAAATTTTCATTAATCCCGTGAGCCATAATCCTGATACAACAGTCCTTGTTCGTGGAATTATGTGGGAGATGGAAATAATTCTTGCTTCACAGGCAACACACGATATTGTTTTTATTGACGGTTCTATCACGAATCCTTTTCTTAATCTAAATGCTGCCATAAGTAAACTAAAAGATTTTAAGGACACCGAGATAGGATATGAGCTATCATCCAGTTTTGAAGAATTTTTAGAAGGCTATTCGAAAATTGTTTGTTCAAATCGCTCTGACAAACTTTGGGTAGGTCTTCCAAAGTATACATCAAAAAGAGAAATCGGTAAAAAATTAAGATGGCCAGTAAATTTTGATGACAGAGCAATGCTAACTTCATTACTAAAAGCAGGTGAGTATATTATTCCGGTAAAATATGAGCAACCTAACGAGGAATGGCATATTGGGTTGGAAGGCTTGAAAGAATATAACAAAGAGGAATTTAATGGGAAGTTAGATCAAATTATACGCACTATCAATAATTTACATGTTTGTTATTATAAACCCCACCCATACACTCCAGCACTAAGAATTGAAGTTCCCCAATCAGTTTGTTCCAACAATTATCAGTTGGCAACATTGTTACAAGCAATTAACTATCAATGTGGCACGCCTGGTATTATGGAACCATACCCACTTTTCATGTCAGACCGAATGGTAAAAAATTTGAGCCGAGCAATACCTGCTTTTAGACAAACAACCACAAGACAAATTGCTGAACAATATGATGATGATTTGTCGGAAATATTTTTTAATATGACCAGTTATCGAACTGAAAAGGGGAAATAGCATGTCAGAAATATTAGACATTAATAAAATTATTGATACCACCGAAAAGATAGCAACCATAGGTTCTCCATCATCAACAAAAGAATTATCTTTAGATATTTTAGGCCATGCAGTAGGTAAAAAGCTTGTTGGGGAATTGGCATTTTTCAATTACTTGCAAGACAACAAAGATCATTATGCACTTGGTCAAATTACTGATGTTGAGCTTAGAAATATTTGGTTGGAAGACCCCACAATGCGCTCATTGGCTAGACAACGTGGGCAGGTAAATCCAATCAGTGGCCAGCAAGATACTCATTTGGGAATAATGACTTTAAGTGCAGTATTTTCAGATAATGGAAAAGGTTATGAGCCGAGCATTTTAGGTACAGTCCCACAAACTGGTACATTTATTCAAATGGCTAATGATGAGTTAATTAAAACCTTACTTCAAGAGTACCAACAGGAGATATTCTATTTAGGATATGTGTACGGCTCTAAACCACAACTCCCTTTATGGTTTAAACATTTTGATAGTGGCAAAAATGGTGCTGGAGAAGCTTATCATTTAGGTATTTTCGGTAAGACTGGCTCTGGTAAGTCTGTATTAGCAAAAATGGCTTTAACTTCATATATGCGCTATCCACAAATGGCAATTTTAGTAATTGATCCACAAGGTGAATTCTCTCAGGATTTTCGTGAAACAGCACATACGGGACAATTTAAACTTCCTTTAAAAAAACTCGCTGACTCATTCAATAAACAAACATTTGTTATTTCAGTAAAAAATTTGGTACTTGATAGATGGGAATTATTCGAGGAAATACTTTATGAATCACCTTTTTTTGAAAGGTTATCCATTCCATATGGCGACAACAGGGAGCTTGCATGTAATGTTGTAAAAGAACGTTTAGTACGACAAAATTTTAAACTAATCAACCTTCATGATAGAAGTACTTTTGATGCTGCGTGGGCTATTTTATCTGATCCCAATGTTCAAGTAGAATTTTATCGTACAGAAGCCTCAAGAGCGAGATTCAATAATAAACTTCTAAATTCTGAACCTGATGAATTTTATAATAATTATTGGACTCCAGTAACAAAATTATTTAGAACAGATAGAAAGGATGCCAGAACTGTAGATGTTGCTCTGAAATGGCTACTTTCTAATGTTGATAAGCAAGGTAAGGAAAAAAATACAAGACCAATGCTTATTATTGATTTGTCTAAAGAACAAGCCGAGGGTCTTTACTGGACAGAAAAAATACAAGCTCTTGTAATAAAAAGAATTCTAGATGGCTTGAATTATACTGCTGAGCAGTTTTTCAAAGGAGGAAAAAATCTTAATACACTTGTTGTAATTGATGAAGCTCACCGTTTGGCACCAAGAGAAGCTCCACAAGACGAAACTGAAAAAAGAATCAGAAGTGTTCTAGTTGATGCAGCAAGAACAACAAGAAAATATGGCCTCGGCTGGTTATTTATTAGTCAAACATTATCAAGCTTGCATAGAGAAATCATATCTCAATTAAGGATCAATTTCTTTGGCTTCGGACTCGCAATGGGAATGGAGTTTATGGCATTAAAAGAGCTTGCCGGAGGTGATCAAAATGCCCTTAAACTATATCAATCTTTTCGTGATCCACATAGTTCGTTTGATTTGAAATCAAGACAATACTCTTTTATGACAATAGGACCTGTATCTCCATTATCATTCGCAGGAACACCGTTATTCTTTACAGCGTTTAATGATGTAAGAATTTTTTTAGATGCTAATAATATTGAAATATAGTATTCGGCTTTCAAGTGTTCGTTGAAGGGAAAAACAGCATAAATTAGTTTGTCCCAAATGCAAAAGAAATCTCGTCGTTAGAAATGGACCGTATGGTAAGTTCTATGTGTACAGATATAGTAATCACCTGACAGTCACCTAAAAAAAGAGGTGGCCAG